>JAPLAA010000061.1 GCA_026393475.1 Actinomycetota bacterium | reverse complement strand
GGGACTGCAGCCGGCCACCACCTACCACTACCGGGTGCGCAGCGCCGACGCCGTCGGCAACGAACGGGTCTCCGCCGACGCCACCTTCACCACGTCCCCCGCAGCGCCGGTACCCATGACGTTCGGCGCCGCCGTGCCGTACATCAGTGGGGGGCACTCGCACGGCGTGGCCGCGGTGAACGTCACCGGGACGAGCGCGATCGACCTCGTGGTCGCCAATGCGCTCGACGGCACGGTGTCGGTGCTCGCCGGTGTCGGCAACGGCACGTTCGGAGCGCCCACCACCTATGGCGTCGGCAGCGAGCCGAAGGCCGTGATGGCGGGGCAGCTGAACGCCGGCGGGGTGCTCGACCTCGTCACGGCGAACCAGGGATCCGGCACGGTCTCAGTGCTGATGGGCAACGGCGGCGGCGGGTTCGCCGCGGCGGTGTCGTACACGGCGTGCACCGGCGCGCACGAGCCCACGCTCGCCGACCTCGACGGCGACTCCGACATCGACATCGCGGTCGCATGTTGGGGCAGCTCCAACATCCGGGTGCTCGCCAACAACGGGTCGGGGGTGTTCAGTTCGGCGGGGACACCGCTCGCCGGCAGCGCACCGCACTCGGTCGTCTCGCTCGACGCCGACGGCGATGGCGATCTCGACCTCGCGATCGCGAACCACGGCTCGAACAACGTGACGATCATGCGCAACAACGGGTCGATGAGCTTCACGCCGCAGGCCACGATCGTGGTCGGGGACAGCCCGCATTCGATCCGTGCCGCCGACGTCGACGACGACGGCGACACCGACCTCGTCACGGCCAACGACGGCAGCGACGACGTCACGGTCCTGCTCCGCAACCCGACGGGGTTCTCGTTCGCCCGTCAGGAATTCGGCACCGGGCCGACGCCGAAGTCGGTCGCGATCGCCGACCTCGACGGCGACGGCAACCTCGACGTGATGACGGCGAACATCAACGGCAACTACCCGACGGCGGTGAATCCCGACGGCAACGCCGTCTCGATCCTGTTGGGCAACGGCGACGGCACGTTCCGGGCGCCGACGCACCTGGCCGATCCGGGCACGCCGTTCGCGGTGATCGCCGCCGACGTGAACGCCGACGGGCGGCTCGATCTCGTCACGGCCAACTGGCACGTGGGTCAAGCCGTGGTCATCCTCCGCACCTGACTCGACCGGACCGGACGCAACGCGCGAGGCCCCGTTCGCTGCGCGCGAACGGGGCGTGACATGTGTTCAGGAATCGTCCAGATCGACGCGCTCGGTGGCCGCTGCCGAAGCGGGATGACTAACGTTCCCAGCGGGGCACAGGAGGTCGGCACGTGCGGGCGAGGCGCAGCGGACGGTGGTGCACACGCGTGCATCGTCGGCGCATGAATCGAAGGTGGACCCTGACGGCGACGTGGCTGGTCGTCGTCTCGAGCCTGATCGGTCTGGTCGGAGTCATCGGTCCGATCGGTGTGCCGACGGCTTCGGCGGCGGTGCCGAGCGGCTTCGGCGACGGTGTCGCCGCATCGGGACTCAACCTGCCCACCGGACTCGAGTTCATGCCCGACGGGCGCATCCTGGTCACCGAGAAGACCGGTGTGGTCCGCGTCGTGCAGAACGGCGCCGTCCTCCCGACACCCCTGATCGATCTCTCGTCGCGCGTCAGCGACTATTGGGACCGTGGACTGCTCGGCATCGCGGTCGATCCCGACTTCACGACCGGCCGTCCGTACGTCTACCTGCTCTACCCCTACGACCCCACGGGCAGCGACGACGCCGGCATCAAGAGCCTCCGCCTGAGCCGCTTCACCGTCACGGGCAACACGGCCTCGATCGCATCCGAGGTCGTCGTGCTCGGGTCGTTGCCGAGCCCGGGATGCACCGCCAACCTCGGCAGTCCCGACTGCGTGCCGAACGACTGGTACGGCCACGGGCCTGGCTCGCTCGTGTTCGCGCCCGACCGCACCCTGTTCGTGTCGATGGGCGATGGCGCCTCCTGGGACGAGGTCGATCCGCGTGCGCTGCGCGCCCAGGACATCGACCAGTACCCGGGCAAGATCCTGCGCATCGACCGCGACGGCAACGGGCTCGCGTCGAACCCGTTCTGGAACGGCAACGCCCGCTCGATCAGGTCGCGGGTCTTCGCCACCGGCCTGCGCAACCCGTTCCGTTTCGCGCTCCGACCCGGATCCAACACCTTGCACGTCGGCGACGTGGGCTGGCTCACGCGTGAAGAGCTGAACATCGTCACCGCCGGCGACAACCTGGGCTGGCCCTGCTACGAGGGCCCCAACCAGCAGCCCGGCTACGCGAGCTACGGCACGTGCCAGGCGCTCTACGCCCGTGGGTCGAGCGCGGTCCGTCGGGCCGCGGTGGACTGGAGTTCCATCGGCGGCGCGGCAGCGGTCGGCGGACCGTCCTCCTCGCTCACCAACTTCCCCAGCCCCTGGAACCGTGGCGTGTTCTACGCCGACTACGCGAACGGCTGGATCCGCTATCTCCCTCTCGACGCCGGCGGCAACGTGAGCGGCGCCCCGGTCAGCTTCGCCACCGGACTCGACTCACCCGTCGATCTGAAGGTCGGGCCCGACGGCGCGCTGTACTACGTCTCGATCATGGCCGGCCAGGTCCGCCGGATCGCCGTGGGCAACGACCCGCCGACCCCGCCGCCGTTCGGCGTCGCCTTCCTGTCCGACCTCACGCCGTTCGGCACACCGGTCAACGGACTCGGTCCGTACGAACGCGATCGCTCGAACGGCTCGACCGCAGCGGGCGACGGCGTCCCGATCCGCATCGGCGGCGTCCCGCACAGCAAGGGCATCGGCGTCCACGCGGCGAGCGAGGTGCGCTACGTGCTCGACAAGCCCTGCCGTCTGCAGGCCACCATCGGCGTCGACGACGAGGTCGGCAGCGCCGGGTCGGTGACGTTCGAGGTGTGGAACGGCACCTCGACACGTCTCTACAACTCGGGGGTTCGAACCGGCAACGACCCGGGGCTCGCGATCGACGTCTCGCTCACCGCCGTGTCGCAGGTGCGCCTCGTCGTCACCGACGGCGGCAACGGCACCGCCGAGGACCATGCCAGTTGGGGCAGCGCCAGGTTCGTCTGCGGTACGCAGGGCGCGCCCGTCCCGGTGATCGAGACGCCGACCGTCGACACGCTGTTCGACGTGGGGCAGCGGGTCACGTTCTCGGGCTCGGCCACCGACCCCGAGGACGGTCTCGTCCCGGGGACCCGACTCACCTGGCAGATCACGATCCACCACTGCCCCCTCGGCAACTGCCACACGCACTTCCTCACCAGCGCCACCGGCGCGTCCGGCTCGTTCGTCCTGCCCGATCACGGCGACGACACCCATCTGACGATCGACCTCACGGCGACCGACGCCGTGGGCCTCAGCACCACGGTGTCGCGGCGCATCGGCTACCACACGTCCCAGGTCACGCTCGACACGATGCCGTCGGGTCGCACGATCCTCTACGACGGCAACGCCGTCGAGACCCCGTATGTCGCCGATGTGCCGGTCGGGTCGGTACGCACACTGTCGGTGGTCTCACCTCAGGCGGGCGCCACATTCCTCGGTTGGTCCGACGAAGGAGCGATCACCCACGACGTCACCATCCCCGCGACCGACGTCGCCTACGTCGCCTCCTTCGACGACGCCTCGATGGTGCCGGTCACGCCCGCCCGACTCATGGACACCCGTGAGGGCCTCGGCGGTGACGTGATGGTCGGCAACACGAGCCGGCGGTTGCCGGTGCTCGGCCGCGGCGGCGTTCCCACCCGTGGTGTGTCGGCGGTCGTGCTGAACGTCACCGTCACCGAGCCGATCGGTGGCGACGGATTCGTCACCGTGTGGCCCGAAGGGGCTCGTCCGGTGGCATCCAACCTGAACTACCGGACCGGCCAGACCGTGCCCAATCTGGTGACCGTGGGCGTCGGCGCCGACGGTGGTGTCGAGCTCTACACGTTGCGTACGGCCCACCTCGTCGTCGACGTCGTCGGGTGGTACGCGGACGGCTTCGACCCCGTCCAACCCGCTCGCCTCGCCGACACCCGCGAAGGGCTCAACGGGATCATCCTGCTGGCCGGCGAGACACGCGAGATCCAGATCAGCGGCCGCGGTGGCGTGCCCGCGACCGGAGCGACGGCGGTGGCCCTCAATGTCACGGCCACGAAGACGTACGGCCCCGGTTTCTTCACGGTGTGGCCCGGGGGCACCGCTCGTCCGACGGCCTCGAGCCTCAACTTCACGACGTCGCAGACGGTGGCCAACGCCGTCATCGTCGGCGTCGGGCCGAACGGCATGGTGAACCTCTACAACAGCTCTCCCGCCGCCGAGATGATCGTCGACGTGACGGGCTGGTTCTCCGGTGGGTTCACCCCGGTCACCCCGGCGCGCGTGATGGACACGAGGGACGGGCTCGGCGGCATCGTGCTCGGCCCCCAGGAGACGCGGCGGTTGCAGGTGGTGGGCGTCGGTGGTGTGCCGGCCTTCGGCGTCGACGCCGTCGCGGCGAACATCACCGTCACCGAACCGACCGGAGCGGGGTTCATCACCGCCTGGCCATCGGGACGCAGCCGTCCGCTCGCGTCGAACCTCAACTTCCAACCCGGTACCACCGTCGCCAACGCGGCGGTGATCGGCGTCGGGCCGGGTGGCACGATCGAGATCTACAACAGCTCCGGTTCCTCGCACGTGGTGGTCGACATCACGGGCTGGTTCTCGAGTACACCGCAGGGCCCGACGTTCGGCTGAACCGGCCTGAGCCGGCGGGAGACGAGTGGCCGGAGATCAGTGGCCGGAGCGAGAGCCGCCGGGCCAGTACTTCGCGAGCAGCTGCCCGGGCCGGGTGCGCACCATGCGCCACCCCCGACGAAGCTTGGGAACCAGCAGCCGACGCTGGGTGGGTCGCCAGCCCGACCAGACGGTGTGGTCGACCGCGTCGAACCACGGCTCGGCCAGCCCCACGTCGCCGTGCAGGTGCCACGGCTTCGGACGGCTCGTGTAGTGCACGATCCGCGCGTCGACCTCCGGGCCGTCGAGCACCGAACGGGTCGTCGACGTCAACAGGTGCGTCTGCGTGTTCCAACCGGTCGGCAGGGTCTGCACCCGGCCGGCACACACCACGTTGATCGCGTCCTGATCGGCGAAGCGCAGAGGTGTGGTGGCCACCAACTCGCCGAACCGCTCGGTGATGCGCTCGCTGCGCCACGCGGCGAGATCCATCACCAGCACGCCGGCGTTGATGTACGGGCTGTCGATCGCGCCCGGCGTCGACGGCAGCAACGGCACGAGGCGCTCGATGTTTCGCACCTGCCCGTCGCCCTGGCCGTCGACCACACCGGCCACGAGCATGCCGGGCTCGAGCAGGTCGACGAGCGCGGCGACATCGGTGAGCGCGATCGTGTCGGAGTCGAGGTAGACCGCCCGGTCGGCCCCGGGCACGTAGTCCGCGGTGAAGAGTCGGGCGAAGGTGGCCACCGATGGGATGACGCCACCCTGGAGGGCGCTGTCGGGCACGTGATGCGTGAACGGCACGATCCGCACGCGGGCGCCGTCGACGGTGAGCGAGCGGCTGATGCGATCGCGGTTGCGGGCCGAGATGCCGCAGTCGATGACCGTCACGCGCACCATCGACGGGTCGGCCGAACGCAACACCGCGGAGCGTGCCGCAGCCGTGAGGGGCATCGAGAAGATGTCGTCGGACGCGACGACGACGTGGACCTCGCGCGACGTCATCAGGCGGTGGACTCTGCCGTGTACTGGTGCCGCGACCGGGCCGTGAGCCGGGCCCGCAGGTTCCAACAACGCACCGACCACGAGGTCGGCAGCATCGCCGCGAGATCCCACAGCGAGCGCTTGACGGTGAGCAGCACCTGCTGCACCACGCCGTGACGCAGCAGCCTCGCACGCGGCCCGGCCTGAGCGGTGATGCCGCTCGGCGACGGACCCTGGCGCGCCAGGTTGGGCACGCACACCAGCGTGGGATGACCCGACGCGTGGCGGAACTCGTTCAACACCCCGTCGACCGAGATGCGGTGGCCGCCGGGCAGCTGGCGCCGCTCGAAGTCGTCGATCAGCGCGTCGAGCGCGGCACCGTTGACCGCGACGAAGTGCGACCCCGTGAACTCCCAGTGGTCGGCCCGCGCGAGGTGCGGGCTGATCTGCTCGAGGCGGAAGTGGCGGGCCGGCGACTGGTCGCCGAGATACCCGAGCAGCAGCACCGACCACTCGACGCCGTCGAGTTCGCGTTGGATCTCGGGCAGCATCTCGAGGAAGCGGCTGACGACGACGGCGTCGTCCTCGACGAGCACCGCCACGTCGGCCCCTTCGTCGCGCGCCGTGCGCAAGGCGCGCAGGTGGCTCTCGAAGCAGCCGCGGAATCCCATGCTGGCGAAGCCACCGGCATCCGGCGGACGTTCCGACACGAGGACATCGAAGGGAAGGGCGGTTCGCTCCAGCTCCGCACGTACGTGCGCCTGCCGCGCTGGGCGATCGGCCGTCGTGAGGCCGTAGCACTTCCAATCGAGCGTCGTTCGAGCACTCTCCCTGGCTCTGACACTCATCCTCGCCAGGCTACCGAGTCGGCAGGTCCCGGACGAAGCACCGGGTGCAGTTCCTGTTCCAACTGCAGCAACGGCAGTGGCGGACAGAAGAGGTAGCCCTGCGCCTGATCGAGGCCGATCGCCGCCACCGCGGCGCGCTCGCCCGCCGTCTCGACGCCCTCGGCGACCACGACGTGACCGAGCGAGGCCGCCAGTTGACGGATGGCCCGCACCACGCCGGCGCGATGCTCGTCGCGCTCGCAGCCCGACGTGAGCGACCGGTCGATCTTCACGATCGACACCGGGAGGGCGAGGAGCTGCCCGAGCGAGGAGTAGCCGGTGCCGAAGTCGTCGACCGCGAGCCGCACGCCCAGCGAGGCGAGCTGCTCGAACGTCGACGCGACCCGTTCGACGTCGGTGAGTCGGTGGCTCTCGGTCAGCTCGACGATCAGTCGGTGTGCCTGCAGGCCGTGACAGGCCACCAACGTGCTGACGTCCTCCACGAGGTTGTCGCGCATGATGTGCAACGCCGACACGTTCACCCCGACGGCCGAGGTGCGCAGCACCGGGTGCGCCTCCCACCGGGCCAGTGCGTCGGTGGCGTGGCGGAGCATCCGCCGACCGAGGTCGTCGATCACACCGATCTCCTCGGCGAGGGGCACGAACAGCGACGGGGGCACGAAGCTGCCGGGGGTGGCCTCCCAGCGGGCGAGCAGTTCCACCCAGGCCACCTCGCCCGTGGCCAGGTCGTACACCGGCTGTCCCCAGGCCTCGATCTCGTCGGAACGCACCGCGCGCCGCAGCGCCATCTCGAGGCCGCTGCGCTCGGTGAGTTGGGCTCGCAGGTCGGCGTCGAACAGCACCGCCTGACGGCGACCATTGCGCTTCGCCTCGTAGAGGGCCTTGTCGGACTCCTGCACCAGGCGGGCGACGTCGGCGCCGCGGTCGGCGCACCGGGTCACACCGATGCTCGCCGACACGTACACCTCGTCGCCGTCGATGCGGAACGGCTCCTCCAGCACCCGGATGAGGCGCTGCGCGAGCGAGGTCGCCTCGTCGTCGCTCACCTCGCGGAACATCAACACGAGGAACTCGTCGCCGCCGAGGCGTCCGACCACGTCGTCGTGGCGCACCTCACCTCGCACTCGGGTGCCGACCAGCACCAGCAGGGCGTCGCCGATCGGGTGGCCGAAGCGGTCGTTCACCTCCTTGAAGTGGTCGAGGTCGATGAACATCGCGGTCACGTGGCCGCTGCCGTCGTGGGCCCGGCGCTCGGCGAGATCCTGCAGGCCGAGCCGGTTGGGCAACGCGGTGAGCGGATCGTGGTTCGCCTCCCACTCGGCCCTGCTCGCGGCCGTGGCGCTCGTGATCCGCAACCGGACCAGTTCCACCAGCAGCTTGCCGGTCGTGCGCGTGTCGTTGACCACCAACCCGAGGAACACGAGGCACGCGATCGCCACCACCTGGTCGCCCATCAGGAAGAACGCGACGCTGCCGAGCAGCCACATCGGTGTGAGCACACCGGCCGTGAGCGGCGTGATGCCCGTCATCCCTGTCATTGCGCCGGCGCTGAGCGCGAACATGAAGCAGAGGGCGATCCACCCGTACTCGCCATCGCCCGACAGGTCGAGCCAGGGGAGCAGCCCCCACACCAGTCCGCTGCTGGCGTGCGCTCCGGTCGCCGCCCACGACACCTTCGGCTGGGCGTGCTGCAGCAGCAACTCCGGCCGCTGCAACAGGGCCCACAGCATCACCGCGACGGCCATGACGCAGGCGAACCACCAGGCCTTCACCGCGGGGTCGACGTGATCGCCCGCGACGAGGACGAAGACCACCGCTGCGGCCGCGTTGCCGGCGGGCGCCAGGTACCGGCTGTTGTGGAGGAACGACACGAGGTGGTCGCGCAACGCGTCGTCGACCCGCGCCGGAGCATCGTGGGTCGCCGCCTCGGTGGGTCCGTCACGATGCACCGTCGTCACCGGGGTGACCGTGCCGACCGGGGTGCTGCGGCGCACGGGTCCGCTGAGCTCGGTCCAGCTCAGCAACGACCTTCCTGGCTCGGGGAGCGGCTTGGTAGCGTCACGTCGCATGACATCCCCGGGTTCCACGGCCTCCGACGCCCCGACGCCGCCCAGCGCCGCCAACTTCGTCCGCGACCTCGTGCGCGCCGACAACGAGCAGGGCACGTTCGGCGGACGGGTGCAGACCCGGTTCCCACCCGAGCCGAACGGCTATCTGCACATCGGCCACGCCAAGGCCATCCACGTCGACTTCGGCATCGCCGAGGAGTTCGGCGGGGTGTGCAACCTCCGTTTCGACGACACCAACCCCGACACCGAGGACACCGAGTACGTCGACGCGATCGTCGACGACCTGGCCTGGATCGGCTACACGGTGCCCACGGTCCTCTACGCGAGCGACTACTTCCAACAGATCTACGAGTGGGCCGAGCTGCTGATCACCAAGGGCCTCGCCTACGTCGACGACCAGGACAGCGAGACGATCTCGGCCCAGCGTGGCGGATACGGCAAGCCCGGCGTCGAGAGCCCGTTCCGTGACCGCACGGTCGAGGAGAACCTCGACCTCTTCCGCCGCATGCGCGCCGGAGAGTTCGACGACGGCGCACGGGTATTGCGCGCCAAGGCCGACATGCAGCACGAGAACATGCAGCTCCGCGACCCCGTCATGTACCGCATCCGGCGGGGCCATCACCACCGCACCCACGACGCCTGGGTCGTCTACCCCACCTACGACTGGGCGCACGGCCAGAGCGACGCGATCGAGGGAGTCACCCATTCGCTCTGCTCGCTCGAGTTCGACAGCCACCGACCGCTCTACGACTGGTACCTCGAGCACCTTCCGTTGCCGTTCGACCAGCCGCGCCAGATCGAGTTCGCCCGGCTCGAGCTCACCCACACCGTCACGTCGAAGCGTCGACTCGCCAAGCTCGTCGCCGACGGTGTGGTCGACGGTTGGGACGACCCGCGGCTGCCCACCATCCGCGCGCTTCGCCGCCGCGGGTACCCCTCGGCCGCGATCAAGGACTTCTGCACCTTCATCGGCGTCGGCAAGACCAACAGTCGTCACCAGATCGAGCTGCTCGAGAGCTTCGTGCGCAACGAACTCAACCGCACCGCGCTGCGTCGGATGGCCGTCCTTCGTCCGCTCAAGCTGGTCATCACCAACTGGCCCGAGGGTCAGGTCGAACACGTCACCATCCCGAACAACCCGGAGAACGCCGACGACGGCGTGCGCGAGGTCGCGATGAGCGGCGAGCTGTGGATCGAGCAGGAGGACTTCATGGTCGACGCGCCGCCGAAGTACTTCCGGCTCACGCCCGGCCGCGAGGTGCGCCTCCGCGGCGCGTACTTCGTCACCTGCACGGGCTTCTCCACCGACGCCGACGGCAACGTCGTCGAGGTGCAGTGCACCTACGACCCCGAGACCCGTGGCGGCAACGCACCCGACGGCCGCAAGGTGAAGTCGACCATGCACTGGGTGTCAGCCGCTCACTCGCTCGACGCCACCGTCGCCCTGTACGAGCGGCTGTTCACCGCGGAGGTCCCCGGCGACGCCACGGGCGAGCCGTTCGACGACCTCAACCCTGCGTCGCGCGAGCTGCTCGAGCACTGCAAGGTGGAGGCGGCGCTCGGCGACGCCGCGCCGGGACAGGTCGTGCAGTTCGAGCGGCTCGGCTACTTCGCCCGCGACCCTCGCGAGCAGCTGCTGTTCCACCGCACGGTGGGACTGCGCGACGAGTGGGCCAACATCCAGAAGCGGAGCTGACATGACGATCCTCGACAAGCTCGACCTCACACTGCGACTCGACCGTGAGCAGTACGAGAAGCGCCTCGGCGAAGAACAGCGGCGGTTGCTGCAGCTCCGCCTGCACCTCGGTGGCGAGCTCGGCGACCACGGGGTCGGGCCCGGCCTGCTCGTGCTGTTCGAAGGTCCTGACGCCGCCGGTAAGGGTGGCGCGATCAAGGTGATCGTCAACCACCTCGACCCGCGCCACTACACCGTGGTCAACTACGCCGCGCCCACGCCGCGCGAGAAGCGGCACCACTTCCTCTGGCGCTTCTACCGCGAGCTCCCCGGACACGGTGGCATGGCAGTGTTCGACCGCAGCTGGTACGGCCGGGTGCTCGTCGAGCGCATCGAGGGCTATGCCACGACGGACGAGTGGAGCCGTGCGTACAAGGGCATCGTCGACTTCGAGCAGTCGCTCGTCGACGAGGGGATCATCGTCGTGAAGTTCTGGATGCACATCTCCGACGACGAGCAGTTGAACCGGTTCAACGCCCGCGCTGCCGATCCGCTCAAGCGCTGGAAGCTCACCGACGAGGACTGGCGCAACCGCGACAAGAACCGGCTGTACGACGCCGCGGCCGAGGACATGTTCGCGAAGACCTCGCACAAGTCGTCGCCGTGGGAGGTCATCCCTGCCGAGCAGAAGCGCTACGGCCGCATCGCCGTGCTCGAGACGCTCAACCGTCGCATCGAGGAGGGCATGCGTCGCTTCGGCATGGAGGTCCCCGCATACAGCGACCTCGACGACCGCGACGACTGAACGCGACGACTGAACGCGACGACTGAACGCGACGACTGAACGCGCCGCGCCCGGCTGCCGGTCGGCGGGCTACCGTCGGCGCCATGACCACTCCTCGCCGTCATGTGGAACCCGGGCTGCGCGAGCAGCTCGACCTCGGGTACGTCTTCGGTAGCGTGCTCACGTTCGCCCAGCGGCCGCTGGTCACCGAGCTGCAGCAGCTGGCCGACTGGCAGGCCGACGTGGCCGTGCTCGGCGCCCCGTTCGATCTCGGGACCACCAACCGCCCCGGTGCCCGGTTCGGCCCGCGGGCGCTGCGCACCGACGCCTACGAGCCGGGCACGTTCCACCTCGATCTCGGTCTCGAGATCTTCGACTGGTTGGAGGTCGTCGACATCGGCGATGCCTACTGCCCGAGCGGGATGGTGCAGGAGAGCCTCGACAACATCAAGGCCAAGGTGGCCTCGGTGGCGTCGCTCGGCATCATCCCCGTCGTGATCGGCGGCGACCACACCGTCACCTGGCCGGCCGCCACCGCGGTCGCCGACCACCACGGCTTCGGCACCGTCGGCATGGTCCACTTCGACGCCCACGCCGACACCGCCGACACGATCGACGGGAACCTGGCGAGCCATGGCACACCGATGCGACGCCTCATCGAGAGCGGTGCGATCCCCGGCAAGAACTTCGTCCAGATCGGCCTCCGCGGCTACTGGCCGGGCCAGGACGTCTGGGACTGGATGGCCGAGCAGGGCATGCGCTGGCACCTGATGGACGAGGTGCACCGCCGCGGCCTCGACGCAGTGCTCACGGACGCGATCGCCGAGGCGATGGACGGGGTCGACCACCTGTACGTCAGCGTCGACATCGACTGCCTCGACCCGGCGTTCGCCCCGGGGACCGGCACGCCGGAACCGGGTGGCCTCACGTCGGCCGACCTGCTGCGGGCGCTGCGTCGCCTGGCGATGGAGACGCCGCTGGTCGGCTTCGACATCATGGAGGTCGCGCCCGCGTACGACCACGCCGACTGCACCGTCAACGTGGCGCACCGATGCGTGATGGAGATCCTGGGCGGCCTGGCTGCGGTCCGGCGCGACGCCGGGCGGATCAACCCGTCGGCCGGCGGCACCACTCGATGAGCTCGATCGATCCACGCACTGGTGCGGCCTCACGTGTCCTCGACCTCGTCGACGAACAGCACGACTCGATGGTGTCGCAGCTGGCCGAGTTCGTCGCGCTGCCGAGCATCAGTGGCACCGACGCCGAGAACGAGGCGATCGCCCACATGTCGAGGGCGTTCGCGTCGATCGGCCTCGACGTCGACCACTGGGAGATCCCCCTCGCCGAGACGATGGCCCGCCCCGATTTCCCCGGCGTCGAGGTCGACCGCCGCGAGGCGTGGGGTGCGGTCGGCCGGCTCGCCGGATCGGGCCGCGGTGAGGGGCGCAGCCTCATGCTCAACGGCCATGTCGACGTGGTGCCCGAGGGCGATCCGGCCCGGTGGACGACGACGGCCTTCGACCCGCGCATCGAGGGAGGGCGCCGCGACGGTCGGCTCTACGGGCGTGGCTCGTGCGACATGAAGGCCGGACTGATCGCATCGATCTGGGCGGTCGACGCGATCAAGCGGTCCGGCATCCGCCTGCACGGCGACCTGCTCGTCGCCGCAGTGCTGGGGGAGGAGGACGGTGGCCTCGGTACCTACGCGACGCTGCAGCGCAGCTGGCGGGCCGACGCGTGCGTGATCCCCGAACCGACGAGCCTCGATCTGCTCGCCGCCAACGCCGGGGCGCTCACGTTCCGTCTGGTCGTCCCCGGCCAGGCCACCCATGCCGCCCGCCGCACCGAAGGGGTGAGCGCGCTGGAGAAGTTCGTCCCGGTGCACCACGCGATCCTCGAGCTCGAACGCGAACGCAACCGATCACGCGAGGGCGCCAGCCCGAAGTTCCCGATCCTGTATCCGATCTCGATCGGCACGGTGCACTGCGGGGACTGGGCGTCGTCGGTGCCCGATCGTCTGGAGGCCGAAGGCCGGCTCGGCGTCCAGCTCGACGAGTCGCCCGCCGACGCGCGCCGTGCATTCGAGCACGCCGTCGCCGAGGCGTGTGCCGCCGACCCGTGGCTGCGCGACCATCCCGTCACGGTCGAGTGGTGGGGCGGACAGTTCGCGAGCGGTCGCCTGCCCCAGGACAGCGACCTGCTCGATCGGGTGCAGGCCGCCCACGGTGCGATCACCGGCACGACGGCCGGCAACTGGGTCGCTCCGTATGGCAGCGATCTGCGCCTGCTCACCGGCATCGGCGGCATCCCGACGCTGCAGTACGGCCCCGGCGATGCGGTGCTCGCCCACGGCCCCGACGAGTACGTCCCGTTGGCCGAAGTGCACACCACAGCGCGTGCGCTGGCAGTGCTGGCCCTCGACCTCTGCGGCGTCGCCTGACGTTCGCCTGACGTTCGCCGCTACGCGGGCGAACCGAACTGACGGTCGCCTGACGTTCGCCGCTACGCGGGCGAACCGAACTGACGGTCGCCGGCGTCACCGAGACCCGGCACGATGAACGCGTTCTCGTTGAGGCGCTCGTCGACCGCGGCGGTGTAGATCGCGAGGTCGAGCCCTGCGTCCTCGAGCACCTTGATCCCTTCCGGTGCCGCGAGCACGCAGACGACGATGATCGTGCCCGTGGCACCACGCTCGATCAGCAGCTTGCACGCGTGCGCCAGCGAGCCGCCGGTCGCGAGCATCGGATCGAGCACGATGCACTGCCGGCCGGCCAGCGTCTCGGGCAGTTTGTTCACGTACGACTTCGGCTGGAACGTCTCCTCGTCGCGGGAGATGCCGATGAAACCGACGTCGGCGCTCGGCAGCAGCTCCTGGGCGGCGTGCAGGAAGCCCAGCCCGGCTCGCAGCACCGGCACGACGATCGGCTGGGCAGCCAGCACGCGGCCGTTCGTCTCGGTGAGCGGCGTCGTCACCCGCACGGTCACGGTGGGCAGGTTGCGTGTCGCCTCGGCCAGGAGCAGCGAACCGATCCGCTCGATCTCCTGACGGAACAAGGCGTTGGGCGTGTTCACGTCGCGGACTCGCACCAGCGAGTCGGCGATCAGTGGGTGGTCGACATGATGGACGGCGACGGGCATGCCCACGAGTGTGGCAGACGCGCGGGGTACCCCCGAAAGGCTCCCCGGTACGCCCGCGAGCTCAGCCCGCGCCGAGGGTGACGTCGGCCTTCAGGAGCGCGTAGCGCGGCTTGATGTAGCCGTTGATGATCCGCAGCCGTTCCGGGAACGGGGCGAACGCGCTCTTCATCGCGTTGATCGTCATCCACTCGAAGTCCTCGAGCCCCCAGCCGAACGCCTCGTGCAGCTGCGCCATCTCGTGGGTCATCGATGTCGCGCTCATCAACCGGTTGTCGGTGTTGAGGGTGACGCGGAAACGGAGCCGGCGCAGCATGCCGATCGGGTGGTCGGCGATCGACGCGCACACGCCCGTGCCCACGTTCGAGGTGGGGCACAACTCGAGCGGGATGCGGCGGTCGCGCACGAAGGCCGCGAGCCGGCCGAGCTGCTCCTCGCCGGCCGGGCCGGTGATGTCGTCGACGATCCGCACGCCGTGGCCGAGGCGCTCGGCACCGCAGAACTGCACGGCCTCCCAGATGCTCGGCAGGCCGAAGGCCTCACCGGCGTGGATGGTGGTGTGGAAGTTCTCGCGCTGCACGTACTGGAACGCGTCGAGGTGGCGCGTGGGCGGGTAACCGGCCTCGGCACCCGCGATGTCGAACCCGACCACGCCGGCGTCGCGCCAGCGGACGGCGAGCTCGGCGATCTCGAGGCTGCGGGCAGCGGTGCGCATCGCGGAACAGATGAGGTAGATCGTGAGGTCGGTGCCGGCCGAGCCACGGCGGAAGCCGTCGAGCATCGCCTCGACCACCTCGTCGAGGGTGAGGCCGGCCTCGGTGCACAGCTCGGGCGCCATGCGCACCTCGGCGTACACGCAACCGTCGGCGGCGAGGTCCTGGGCGCACTCGTAGGAGACGCGCTCGATCGCATCGCGGTGCTGCATCACCCCGACGGTGTGGGCGAAGGTCTCGAGGTACAGCACCAGATCGTTGCGCTTGGCGCCGCGGTTGAACCATTGGGCGAGCTCGGCCACGTCGGTGGTGGGCAGCGAGGTGTAGCCGTACTCCTGGGCCAGCTCCACCACCGTCTCGGGGCGCAGGCCGCCGTCGAGATGGTCGTGCAGGAGCACCTTCGGCACCGATCGGAGCAGGTCGGGGGTGACGTGGGGCATCGGCACATCGTACGGGCTGACCCGCGACGCCCGTACCCTGTTGCGCCATGGAAACCATCGACCGCTCCACCGGTCCCACCGGCCCCACCGACGGGCTCACCGTCCTCGGGAACACCGTGCGTCACTCGATCGAGCACGTCGAGGTGTTCCCGGCGCCCGCACACGTCACCACCGTGCGTTTCACCACCGACGAGCTGCAGTCGATGTGCCCCGTCACCCAGCAGCCCGACATCGCCCATGTGGTCATCGAGTACACGCCCGATCGGTGGTGCATCGAGTCGAAGAGCCTCAAGCTCTACCTGTGGGGCTTCCGCGACCGGGCGGTGTTCGCCGAGGCGCTCACCGCCGAGATCGCGAACGAGGTCATGACGACCGCCCAGCCGTCGGACGTCACCGTGACGCTCACCCAGCGGCCGCGCGGCGGCATCGAGGTGCAGGCGGTCGCGCGGCTCGCCCGTTGAGGACGAGCCGCTCGACCCTGCCGACCTCGAGCTACTGGCTCTCGTAGGGCTGACCGGCCGCCTTCGGACCGCGCGACCGGCCGACGAACCCGGCCACCACGACGATGGTCATGAGGTACGGGGTCATCTTGATGAACTCGCTCGGCAGGCCCGTGTTGAGCAGGCTGAGCTTGTCGGCCACCGAGTCGAACAGGCCGAACAGCAGGGCTGCACTGAGCGCCCCCACCGGGTGCCAGCGTCCCACGATCACGACCGCGAGGGCGATGAAGCCGCGGCCGTTGGTGATGTTCTCGTTGAACCGGCCGAGCGTGGCCGTCCACCAGGCGCCGCCGAACCCGGCGATCGCGCCCGCCATGATCACGTTGCGGTAGCGCAGCCGGAGCACGTTCACGCCGAGGGTGTCGGCCGCACGTGGGTGCTCGCCCACCGCGCGGGTGCGCAGACCCCACTTGGTGCGGAACAGGAACCAGGTGAACACGACGACGAGCACGTAGGCGGCGTACACGAACACGGTCTGCTGGAACAGGATCTGGCCGAGCACCGGGATGCGTTCGAGCAGCGGGATCTTCCAGGCGCCCAAGGTGGGCGTGTCGTTGTAGTCGGGGTTCTCGGTGAGCACGCGGCTCGACAGGAACGACGTGAGGCCGAGCACGAAGAAGTTGATGAAGAAGCCGACGATCACCTGGTCGACCTTGAACCGGATCGCGAGCCATGCGAGCAACCAGGCGAACAGCGCGCTGGTGATCATCGCCGCCAGCACGCCCACCCAGAAGCCGCTCTTCGGTCCCATCCCCGGCCATCCGCTCGCGATCGAGCCGACGAACGCCGACGTGAACGCACCGTTGAGCAGGAGGCCCTCGATCGCGATGTTCACCACGCCGGACCGCTCGCACATGATGCCGGCGCACGCACCGAAGATCAGCGGGGTGGAGAAGGTGACGGCCGACGCGAGCATCCCGATGAAGGAGAACTCGCGACCCGCCGCCGCCCACGAGAGGAACGACATGAAGATGAGCAGCGAGGCCATCGCCAGGACGACGTTGGTCCACTTGCCGAAGCCGCGCCACAGCTGGATGCCGGCGACGACCGAGAGCGACGCGGCCACGAACCAGGCGAGCGGTTGGGCCGGCAGGCCGAACGACCGTCCGCCGTCGAGGTTGAACGTCGCCGTGCCGCTGTGGCCGGTGAGGAAGATCATCGTGATGCCGGCCAGCACGATGTAGGCGATGCCGAGGTTGCGGGCGTGCCGCTTCTCCTCGTAGGTGAGTGCGCCGCTGGCCGGCGTGCTGGGGGTCGTGGGCATGGTCACGCTCATGCTCCCCACCCCCGGAACTGCAGCACCGACGTCGAGCCCTCGCTCTTGAGTCGCCAGATGAGCCTCGTCAGCGCAGGCGCCGCGATGAACAGCACGATGAGCGCTCGCAGCACGAGCACCACGTCGAGCGGGATGTCGGTCTCGAGCTGCATCTTGCGACCGCCTGCTTCGAGGATGCCGAACAGGAAGGCGGCGAAGACGATGCCGACCGGCTTGTTGCGCCCGAGGAGCGCCACGGCGATCGCGTCGAAGCCGATCGAACCGGCGAAGCTCTCGGTCGCGTAGCCCTGGGTGCCGATGATCTGGGTGGCGCCGCCGAGGCCGGCGAGGCCACCGGCGATGAACATCGCGAGTGTGGTGAGCGTCGCCGGCTTCATGCCGGCGTAGCGGGCGGCGTCGGCGTTCGAACCGAACGTCCGCAGCTCGAAGCCCACCTTCGAGCGCTCGAACAGCCACCACATGAACACGGCGCCGCCGAGGGCCACGAGGAAACCCCAGTGGGCCCGCAGCGACGGATCGTCGCTCCAGAAGAACAGCTCGGGCAGCCGCCCCTTGTCGCTCACCGTCTTCGACACCGGGTTGTCCTTGCCGGGCTGCTGGAAGGCCTCGGTCTTGAGCAGCCACAGCGTGAGCAGGCCGGCGATGTAGTTGGTCATGATCGTCGTGATCACCTCGTGGGCGCCGGTGCGCGCCTTGAGGATGCCGACGATGCCACCCCACAGGCCGCCGGCGATGATGCCGGCGAGCAGCGCGAGCGGCACCTGCACGATGCCGGGTCCGTCCATCGTGAAGCCCACCCAGACCGACGCCATGCCGCCGGCGAACATCTGGCCGGTCGCGCCGATGTTGAACAGGCCGGAGCGGGCGGCGACGGCGAAGCACAGGCCGGCGAGGATCAGCGGCGTCGCCGACACGATGGTCTCGCTGATGCCACCGAGGCTGCCGAGCGCGCCCGTGGGCAGCGCGATGTAGGCGTCCTTGATGGTGGTGAGGATGCCGCCGATGTCGCCTTCCTTCAGGCGGTCGATGTCGGTGAGGCCGATGATGAACGCACCGACGATCAGCGCCGAGACGATCGCGAGGAACGGCAGCAGCAGGTTGTTGTACGCATCGATGCGGTCGAAGAACACGACCAGCTTCGGCTTCTCCTCGGGCGCGGCGGCCGGGCTCCCGTCGACGGTGGCGGCGGTCATGCTGCGCTCTCCTTGGCGCCGGCCATGTAGAGGCCGACCTCGTTGTGACTGGTGGATGCTCGGGGCAGGTCGGCCACGACCTTGCCGCGGTACATGACCACGACCCGGTCGGCGAGCGCCATCACCTCGTCGAGCTCGGTGCTGACGACCAGCACGGCGACGCCTGCGTCGCGCAGGGCGACGATGCGTTCGTGGATGTACTCGATCGAGCCGACGTCGATGCCGCGGGTGGGCTGGCACGCGATCGCGAGCTTGAGGTCGCGGCTGAGCTCGCGGGCGACGATCACCTTCTGCTGGTTGCCGCCCGACAGCGTGCCGACGCCGGTGTCGACCGACGGCGTGCGGATGTCGAACTGCTCGACCAGGTGTTCGGCCGTCGTGCGCGCGGCCTTCCAGTCGATGGTGAGGCCGGAGCTGAGCGGCGGGGCGTAGTAGCCGGTGAGCGCCAGGTTCTCGGTGATGTCGAAGTCCTTGACGATGCCCTCGCGCTGACGGTCCTCCGGGATGTGGGCCACGCCGTGGCGGTGCATGTCGCGCGGGGTGGCGACGGTGATGTCCTGCCCGACGAGGTGGACGGTGCCGCCGGCGACGCGCCGCAGACCGACGAGCGCATCGACCAGTTCCGTCTGGCCGTTGCCCTGCACCCCGGCGATGCCCACGATCTCACCGGCGCGCACCTGCAGGCCGACGTGGTCGACGAGCACGCGGCCCGATGGGTCGCTGACCGTGAAATCGCGCAGTTCGAGCACGACGTCGCCAGGTTCGTGCTGCGCCTTGTCGACCACGAGGTCGACCGGACGGCCGACCATCATCTCGGCCAGCTCGGTGTCCTTGACCGTCTTGGGGTCGGCATCGCCCACCGTCTTGCCACGGCGCAGCACTTCGATCCGGTCGGCGACCTTGATGGCCTCGCGAAGCTTGTGGGTGATGAACACGATGCCCTTGCCGTCGGCCTTCAACGACTCGACGATCACGAAGAAGTCGTCGATCTCCTGCGGGGTGAGCACCGCGGTGGGCTCGTCGAACACGACGATCTTCGCGTGACGGAACAGCACCTTGATGATCTCGACGCGCTGTTGGAGGCCGACGGGCATGTCCTCGATCAAGGCGTCGGGGTCGAGGTGCATGCCGTACTGCTCGGAGATCGTCCGCACCTGCTCACGTGCGGTCGCGAGGTCGAGCTTGATGCCGCCGAGGCTCGTGGGCTCCACGCCCATCACGACGTTCTCGGCGACGGTGAACACGGGGACGAGCATGAAGTGCTGGTGCACCATGCCGATGCCGGCGGCGATCGCATCCCGCGGCGACGTGAAGTGCTGCGGCACGCCGTCGATCAGGATCTCGCCCTCGTCGGCCTTGTACAGGCCGTAGAGCACGTTCATGAGCGTGCTCTTGCCGGCGCCGTTCTCGCCGACGAGTGCGAGCACCTCGCCGCCGCGCACGTGCAGGTTGACGTCGTCGTTGGCGACGACGCCGGGGAATCGCTTCGTGATCCCCCGCAGCTCCAGTTCCATTCGCTCCCCCTTGGGGCGACGCCCCATGTGCGCCCCGTGACGAGCGCCGAATCTAGTGCAGTGATCGCGCGGGCCGTTCGGTGAACGGCGGCGATCGTGGGTCCAGTCTGTGCGACCGGTTGGTCGACCCTGACATCGGGTCCGCGCACAGGCCGAACAACAGGCCCGAACGACCGAAAACGAGGAGAGGGGCCCCGAAAGGCCCCTCTCCGGTGTTCACGTGCACGCGCTGTGCACACGGGTCGAGGGGTGCTCGACCCGAGGGTTCAGCTCGCGCTCAGCCGGCCTTCATCGTGCCGGCGGTGAAGTCGGCGACCAACTGCTCGATCTCCGCCTTCAGCTCGTCGGGCACGTCGCCCGCCTGGTCGTGGAAGTCGGCGATGCCGACGCCACCGTTGGCGAAGGTGCCGACGTAGTCATCACCGGCGTCACCGGTCTCCGACACGTTCTTGACCGTGTCGAACACCGAGGCGTCGATGTTCTTGAGCACGGAGGTCAGGTAGACCTCCTTCTCCTTGTCGTTGCTGACGTACATGTCGACGTCGACACCGATGATGCGGATGCCGCCGACTTCCTTGGCGTAGGCCGAGGAGCCGAGGCCCACGGGACCGGCGACCGGGAAGATGATGTCGGCGCCCTCGTCGGCGAAGCCCTGGGCGAGCTTCTTGCCGTCGTCGAGGCTCTCGAAGTTGCCGGCGAACGAACCTTCGGTGCCGTCCCAGCCGAGGACCTCGACGGCGGTGCCCTTCTGCTCGTTGTAGTAGTTCACGCCGTTCAGGAAGCCCGTCATGAAGATGGTGACCGGCGGGATGTTGATGCCGCCGTAGGTGGCGACCTTGCCGGTCTCGCTCATGCCGGCCGCGAGGTAGCCGGCGATGAACGACGGCTCGTCGGTGGCGAAGTTGAGGGCGCGGACGTTCTCGAGGTTCACGTCGTCAGCGAAGTCGTCGGGCGTGCCGGCGTTGTCGTTGGCGTCGGAGTCGATGATCGCGAACTGCTGGTCGGGGTTGGCGATCGCGGCGTCTGCCGTTGCGCCACCGAGCAGGAAGCCGACGGTGATGATGTCGTCGCAACCCTTGTCGAGGAACGCCTGGATGTTCGGGGCGTAGTCGGCGTCGCTGGCCGACTCGAGCAGGGCGATCTCGGCGCCCAGGTCGGCCTCGGCCTGCTGGAGGCCGGCGTAGGCCGACTGGTTGAAGCCCTTGTCGTCGACACCGCCGACGTCGGTGACCTGGCAGGCCGACACGGCGCCGGCTGCGGGTGCTTCGGTGCCAGCCGGTGCTTCGGTGGCCGACGGTGCTTCGGTGGCGGCCGGGGCCTCGGTCGACGTCGACTCTTCCTCGTCGTCGCCGCAAGCCGCGACCACGAACAGTGACGCGGTCAGTGCCAGCGCCGCGAAGCGCTTGGTCTTGCGCATGTGGTTCTCCCCCTTGGAGTTGTTTGGGTGGATCGGAAGATCCGCTCCACAGCCTACTTCGCAGTGCCGTCCCACCAGGGACGCGCTCCGTGACGGCCGTGTGAAGCATGGCGCTCGGGGCCGTGCGGCGTCAAGCGCTTGACGCAGCTGTTCACCTGGGATTCCACGTGGGGCGATCGGACGCCCGGAGTCTCTAGGGTGGGCGCGTGACGTCGGCCACCAGCGAACGCGAACCGGGCGCCGGGCGAGCCCGCGTCCGCGCCGCCGACGTGGCGTCGGCAGCCGGGGTGTCGATCTCCACGGTGTCGCTCGTGGTGAACGACAAGTGGGAGGGTCGCGTCGCGGTCGAGACCGTCGCCCGCGTGCGGGCCGAGGTCGACCGGCTCGGCTACGTCGTCGACGAATCGGCGCGCCGCCTCGCGACCGGTGGTGCCGCCGCGGTGGCCGTGGTCACCCCGGCCTTCACCAACCCGTTCTACGCGCGCGTGTCGCTCGGCGCCGCGGCGGCGCTCGGCGGGGCGTTCCAGGTGGTGTTCTCGGTGCCCGAGGTGGGCGACGATCCGATGGCGACGCTCGAGCGCCTGCGCGGGCTGCGGCTCGCCGGTGCGCTGGTGGCGGCGCCGTCGCCGGAACTGCTCCAGGTGCTCGCCCGCGACCTGCCGACGGTGGTGCTCGACGCGCCGGGGAGCGTGGCAGGCCGGCCGAGGGTCGACCTCGACGTCGCCGACGGCGCTGCGCAGCTGGCCCGGCACCTCGTCGGGCTCGGCCATCAGCGGGTGGCGTTCCTCCGTGCGACGCCCGAGACCGAGACGTTCCGGGTGCGCCACGCGGCACTCGCCACGCATCTCGCGAGCGGCGGCGCATCGCTCGTCGACGTCGACCGTCTGGTGAGCGATGTCGATGCCGGCGCCGCGCACGCCGCCGCGTTGGCGTCGATGCCGGCGCTCGTCGCCGCGGGCGTGACCGCCGTGGTCTGCGCCACCGACCTCCACGCATACGGCTTCCTCCGTGCCTGCGCCGAGCGGGGGATCGCGGTGCCGTCGGACATGTCCGTCGCCGGGTTCGACGACCAGCCGCTGTCCGCGTACGTGTCGCCGCCGCTCACCACCGTGGCGTTCCCCGCCGACCAGCTCGGACGCGAGGCCGGGCGGATGCTCGCCGAACTCATCGCACGAGGCGTCGACGCCGATTCGACTGCGTCGACGAGGGGTGCGCCCGACGGCGGCCGACCAGCGCTCGCGGCGCGCGTGTTGCCGGTGGCGCTCGTCGTGCGCGGGTCGACCGGCGCAGCAAGCCGCTGACGGAGGCCGTCGCGGTCCTAGCATGTGGGCCGATCCGCCATGGCCGCTCCTTCACGTCCCGCACCGCCGCGCCGGCGTATCAGCCACCGCCGATACATGGTGCGCCGCATCGGTGCACTCGTCGTGCTCGCCGTCGTCGCGATCGGCGTCGTGCGAGGTGCCGACGCACTGCTCGGCGGCGGCGGGGCCGACGCCGAGGCGAGCGCCACGACGACGTCCGGCGTCGAGGGGGCGGCCAGCCCCGATCCCACCGGCACGGTCGATCCCACCGGCACGGTCGATCCCGCCGCCACGGTCCCGGGCTCGGGCGGTTCGGTCCTTGCGACCGCGGCGCCCGACACGACGACCGCACCGACCCAGGCGCCGTCCGCGGTGCCGACGGCGGAGGACCCCGCCGTGGTGCTCATCGCCGGCGACTCGGACGCGGGCACGTTCGGGCCGTACCTCGAGACCCTGATGAACGAGACCGGCGTGGCCCGCACCCAACTCGACTACAAGGTGTCCTCCGGCCTCGCCCGTCCCGACTTCTTCGACTGGCCGAGCCACTTCCGCGAGATCGTGCCGCAGGTGGCGCCCGACATCGTCGTGGTGACCTTCGGCGGCAACGACCCACAGGGGCTCACCGACGGGGTCAAGGCCGACGGGTCGCCCAACTTCATCATCGGTGAACCCACCGGTGACGGCGACGAGGAGTGGCGGGCCGAGTACGGCCGCCGCGTCGGCGAGGTCATGGACTACCTGTCGTCGGAGGGTCGCACCCTGGTGTGGGTGGGCATCCCCAACGACGACAACCCTGACGTGACCTTGAGACTCCAGGTGCAGGACGAGGTCGTGCGGGCCGAGGCGGCGAAGCGGCCGCAGGTGAAGTTCGTCGACACGTGGAACCGCTTCTCCGGGCGCGAGGGCGGCTGGGCCGAGTTCGTCATCGATCCCCGCGACAACCAGGCCAAGGACGTGCGTGCCGAGGACGGGTTCCACCTCAACGTCGTCGGCGCCGAGATCCTTGCCCTCGACATCGCAGAGGTCGTCACCGCCGATCTCCGTGCCCGCGGCGCAGCGATCTGACCCGTCCTCACCGTCGGGGCGGCCGGTGGGCCGTCCGACCCATCTCGCAGCGCGCGCCAGCACCACGCCGGGTGGTGCGTTTACGCTCCTCCGATGGCAGTGCGGGTGCGGAGAGATCATGCGGAGGACTCCTCGAGTCGGAAGCGGGCGATGACCATCTCCGCACTCGCGCTGCTGTGCTTCGGCGGCCTGGCCGCAGCGCCGGCGGGTGTCGCGGGTGCTTCGGGGAGTGCGGGCGATGCGAGGGTCGAGGCCGAGTCGTGTGAGGACGTCACGTACCGCTGGGGTGGCGACGTCGTCCTCGACGCTGCCGCACCGTCCTACGCCACGGGCGTCGAGGTGCCCACGGTCGACGGTGCGACGCTCACCGTCGTGGGCGTGTCGGCCGACGGTCTGGACGATGCCGGCGGGGCACACCTGCTCGACGTGCACGTCGGTGGCATGCGCGCCGCCGCCGGTGCAGCGATCGCCGGCGGCCAACTGGTGGTGAGCAGCACCTCGCCGTCGTCTCGTCGCGTCGTCGGCGTCACCGTCGTCGTGCGCCGTTGCGCCGTGGTCGCCAGTGCGACGGCCGCTCCCTCCGGCGTCGCCACGACCGCCGTCTCCACGACGGCCGCTCCGACCGCTCCGACCGCTGTCTCGACGACGAGCGCCGGCCCGGCAGCGGGCACCTCGACCGGTGGCGCGAGCGCCGCCGGGACCGCGGCGCCGACACTGCCCGCGACGGGTGCCGACGAGTGGCGGCAGTCGCTGATCGGTGCCGTCGTCATCGGTGCCGGTGTCACGCTGGTGTCGCTGGGTCGCCGTCGTCCGGCGAACCGCTGACCGCAGCGCCGGCGGGCGCCGCCGCTCAGGCCGAGGCCATCACTGCTGCCGGCCTCGCGCCTGGATCGCGGCGCGACGAGCCGCCACCTGTTCCGGATCGAACATCGCGGTGCGCCACGCCCTGCCGTCGCGCGACTCGATCTCCCAACCCGGGCGCTCGGCGGTGATCTCGCCGTAGGTGCTGCGGATCTGGCGCACGCCGGCCTGCTCGTTGCCGATGATGTCGGTGGCCAGCTTGCGGGTGAACGGCATCAGCTCGTCGTGGGGCACGACATGGTTCACGAGCCCCCACTGCAGCGCTTCGTCGGCGAGCATGAAGTTGCCGGTGAAGCTCATCTCGCGTGCGCGGCGCACGCCGATGGCCTGGGGCAGCAGGACGGTGAGCCCCCAGCCCGGCATCACACCGACGCGACTGTGGGTGTCGCCGAACTTCGCGTGCTCGGAGGCCACGAGGAAGTCGCAGTTGAGTGCCAGTTCGAAGCCGCCCGTGATCGCGACGCCGTTGATCGCGCCGATCAACGGCTTGGCCATCGCCGGGAAGGGGCCGCGCACGCCCGAGGCGTTGGGCGAGCCGTCGGCGCCGGTGCCGCCCAGGTTGCCAGCGGTCGAACCGAGCTCCTTCAGGTCGAGGCCCGCGCAGAACGCCGGGTCGGCGCCGGTGAGGATCACCACGTCGACGTCGTCGCGCCGGTCGGCCTCCTGCATCACCTGCGGGAGCAGACGCAGCACCTCGCTCGACAGCGCGTTGCGCGAAGCCGGGCGGTTGAGCGTGATCGTGGCGATGCGATCGCTCACGTCGAGGAGGACGACGGCGTCGCCGGCAGGGGTGTTCGACATGTGGCCGATTCTGACAGTCGGCCCGCGCTGTCGGGCGAGTCAGGCCTCGCCGTCGTCGGCGGGCAGGAACTCGAGCTTCAGGTCGCCGAGTTTCACCAGCGTCGCCGAGATCCACCCGCCGAGGGCGCCGAAGTGCTCGTCGAGCAGGGTGCTCGACCCGTCGGCCAGCGTCTGCTCGGCGAGCTCGTAGAGACCTTCGTAGGTGACCTCGATGGCGTACTCGGCTTCGGGGCCGGTGTCGTCCGCGCCGCCCCTGCCGATGGAGTCGATGGAGTCGATCGGGTCGATCGGGTCGAGGTAGGCGATCTCGATCGTCGTGCCGGCGCGCTCGAGGCGACCGTCGCCGATGAGCGGGCTCGTCTCCACCGCCACTGGATCGACGATCGAGCGATCGGGCTGGTGGCGGAGTCGCTGCACGCGGAACACGATCTCCATCTCGATCGCCGGGAGTTGGTCGAGCACCTCGTCGACGTACCAGCGTCGGTACGAGGTCTGGCTCCACGTCGGCCAGTCGAAGTTCACGTGGGCGACCACCCGCGGCGGTTGGCCCTCGCCGGGCAGGCCGTAGCTGGTCTCCCAGCTGAGGTCGCCGAGCAGCACGTCGACCTGGAAGTGCTCGTCGAACGCCTGGCGCTCGAGGAAGGCGGCCTCGAAGGCGTCGCGCAGCGCGCCGATGGCATCGGTGAAGACGTGGTCGAGCATGCGGGTCCGACGCTAGCGAGTCGGGAGCCGAACCCTCACCGGCAGCAGCGGTCACCGGGCATCGAGGGCGGGCGGCCGGTGGTCGCCGTGCCACAATCGGCGCCATGTCCCTCGTGCTCACCGACATCATCCCGGCCGACCCCGCCGCTCCCGCCGACGCCCAGGGGAGCGCCTACGCGGTCCTCACGCTCAACAACCCGGGTGAGCGCAACACCCTCACCGCGCCGCTCGTCGCCGAGATCGTCGCGGCGATGGACGCGATCGAGGCCGACCACCGCGTCGGCGCCATCGTCGTCACCGGTGCCGCCCCGGCGTTCTGCGCGGGAGCCAACCTCGGCAACCTCGCCGAGGCGACCGAGGAGAGCCTCGGTTCGATCTACGAGGGGTTCCTGCGCATCGCTCGCAGCGAGCTGCCGACGATCGCCGCCGTCAACGGGGCGGCGGTCGGTGCGGGGATGAACCTCGCGCTCGGCTGCGACCTCCGCATCGCGGCACGCCGCGCCAAGTTCGACACACGCTTCCTGCAGATCGGCATCCACCCGGGCGGCGGTCACACGTGGATGTTGCGGCGCATCGTCGGCCCGCAGGCGACCTTCGCCGGCGTGGTGTTCGGCGAGGTGATGGACGGCGCGGAGGCCGAGCGTGTCGGCCTGGTGCACCGCTGCGTCGATGACGACCAGTTGCTGGCCGCAGCCGGGGCGATGGCGGCTCGTGCTGCGCTCGCGCCGCGCGAACTGGTGATCGAGGTGAAGAAGACGATCCAGGCGATGGCCGACGTCGAGACCCACCCGGCGGCCGTCAAGCGCGAGCTCGACCCGCAGGTGTGGAGCACCCGCCAGCCGTGGTTCGCGGAGCGTCTCGCCGCGCTCCAGCAGAAGATCTCCTCGAAGTAGCCCGCGCGTCCGCGCGTCCGCGCTGGCGTCACAGGGCCGGCAAGACGCTCACGCTGCGTGCGCGCAAAGCGCGCAGAACTGTTACGAGCGAAGCCTTTCCAGATCGCGCAGCGAGGTCTACTCTCGACTCACGGGAAGCTCTTCCACCCGTACATTCCGAGATACAACGGAGGTACTGATGAGCCAGCGCCATCGCAGCCAGGACGTGGCACCGCCACCGAAGATGGATCTGCGGGCACATGCCCACAACGAGCGGCATCGCATCAACAGCGAGCTGCACGCCCTGGCCACCCAGGTCAGTTCCGGGTACGAACCCGAGGACGTCCACGAGCCGGGTCGGGCGTGGGTGCCCGGTCACCACCACGACGCCGAGCGGGCCAAGGCCCAGGCCGGTCGTGCCGGTGGCCAGCGCCACTGGAAGATGAAGATGTGGAAGCGCCGCACCACGGTCCGCCGGGCCAAGGCGCAGGCGTTCCGCCTCGCCGGCGAGTAGGCGTTCGCTCACACGAACGGCTCGATCCGCTCGATCTGCTGGATCTGCCCGATGCCGGATCTCCCGATCAGGAGATCCAGGCGTCGGTCAGTTCTGCTCGTCGCTTCACCCACTCCTCGGCGGTGATGCCGAAGCGCATGTGGTCCTCCCACGTGCCGTTGATCTCGAGGTACCGCAGCGCGACGCCTTCCTCGCGGATCTGCAACTTCTCCATCACCCGGCGACTGTTGCTGTTCCGCGGGACGATGCAGATCTCCAGTCGGTGCAGGTGCAGCTCCTCGAACGCGAAGCGGGCGAGGATCGCGACGCCTTCGGCCACGTAGCCGTGCCCCGCTCGATCGCGGTCGATCCAGTAGCCGACCGTGCCCGATTGCAGCGCGCCGCGCACGATGTTGTTGAGGTTCACCTCGCCGGCGAACACGTTGTCGACGAACAGCGCGAATCCGTAGGCGGTGCCGGCCTGGCGTTCACGGTCGCGTGCCGCACAGCGTGAACTGAACGCATCGCGCGAGCGGGTGGGGTCGGCCACTCGCGTCGAGCGCAGCGGTTCCCACGGCACCAGCCACTGTTCGTTCCGCACCCTCACCTCGGACCACACGGGGAAGTCAGACGGCATGAGCGGGCGCATCATCACGCGCTTGCCGTACAACCGCAGGCCGCTCACGGCCGGCATCGACGGATGCCCGAACGCGCCCGAGCCGGTCACGGCAGCACCGTCACGGTGTCGACCTGCAGCTTGCGCATCACAGCCACCACGGCGCAGCAGCCTGCCACGATCCGGTCGACGAGCAGGACATCGAGGCCGGGGTTGTGCGCCCGATCGGCGCGGCCCTCGGTGACGATCGTGCGGAACACGTCCTCGGCGGCAGCGCGATCGAGCTCGAACGGGAGCGTCGCCGGGCCGCCGACCTCGATGGCCACCATCGCCGTCACCTCGGGTCCGCTGATCGTGAGTTCGGCACCGATCAGGTCGGGCCGGGCGCGGACGACGTCGTCGAGGTGGTCGGCGACGAGGCCGATCGCGTTCGTGAGGTCCTCGGGCCGCGGGGGATCGGTGGTGAGGTCGGCCGACAGGGTGAGCACGCCGACGGGCAGCTGCACCCGCTGGTCGTCGACGACGACGACGAGGTCGCGGTCGCCGAGCTCGACGTGGATGCTCATGTCGGCGCCCCCGTGCCCGGTGTCGCCGCAGCGGCCCTCGTGGTCGGTGCCGCGAGCTCGTTCGCGACCCAACGGCCGATCGGATCGTCGCCGCCCGCGAGGTACCAGGCGTAGTGGGCGTGCAGGCACTTGACCCCGGTGCGCGTGCCGGCGACGCCACCGGACGGGCGGGGGCCCGTGTGATCGGACGGCACGAGCGCGTCACGCTCGATCGCGTACCGACGGTGTGCGTCGGCGACGTCCGCCGGCGGGATCTCGTGCTCGGCCCGGCGGACACCACCGATCGACTCGAGCCGGCTCACCACCAGCGTCTCCCGGTCGCCGACGAGCCAGTAGCGGGTGGGCATCGGGGTGCCGTCGTCGAGCACGGGGCGGTTGCGCAGCACGACCGGATCACCGTCGGCGCGGCGGACGGCGATCTCGTAGCCGGCCTGGGGCTCGCGCCCGAGCAGGGCGCGCACCCGATCGCGATCGGCTGCGGTGGGCGCGCCGTCGTCGACGATCACATGGCTCTGCGCCGGGTCGGGGGACGCAGGCACGACGTGGGATCGGTTGGCTGGTGCGACGGGTGGAAGGGCCGGCTACTTGCGGAACCGGCGCAGCACCAGCATGAGCAGCACGAAGCCGCCGAGCGCCGGGAGGAGGCGCTTCAGCACCGCGGTGCCGGCCAGGCCGGAGAGCTCGATCGGCTCGTTGGCCGGACCGTCGATGACGCGCTTGGTGGCCGCGCCGGTGCCGCCGGCCGGTGCCGCCGCGGGGGCCTCCGGTGCAGGCGTCGCCGCAGGCGCATCGGCGGCCGCGGGTGCTGCATCGGCGGGCGCTGACGCAGCCGGTTCGGCGTCGGCAGGCGCAGCAGCAGCGGGAGTGGGGGCGGGGGTCGGAGCGGTGGGCTCGGGGGTCGTGCCGCTGGCATCGAGCATCGTGTTGAGGTTGGTCGCGAACTGGGCCATCAGCTTCTTGCTGACGTCGCCCATGATGCCGCGACCGAACTGGGCCACCTTGCCGGTGACACGCAGGTCGGTCTCCACGACGCACTTGGTCTGGTTGGCGTCGATGGTCTGCAGCGTGGCGGTGATCATCGCGTCGGCGTTGCCCTTGCCGGTGGTGTCACGGCCCTCGCCGTGCAGCACGGCCTTGTGGTTGGCGTCGTCGCGCTCGACGAAGTGCGCCTCGCCCTTGAACGCGGTGGAGATCGCGCCGAGCTTCACCTTCACCACACCGCGGTAGATGTCGCCCTCGATCTCCTGCAGTTGCGCGCCCGGCATGCACGGGGCGATGCGCTCCACGTCGGTGAGCACGGCCCATGCGTCGGCGATCGGCCGGTGGATCACGAACTCGTTCAGGAGCTTTTCCATCGCTGCACATCCTCCAGGGTGTCGATATCTGCTGCCGTCCCCGAGCACGAGACCTCGTGCACGAGTTCGGGATGCTCGCGCATCACGGTGCGTGCCCCATCATCCCCCGGCACCGGCAGCAGCGGCCACACGGACCGGTGCAGCCGTACCGGGTGCGGACCGCGGCGCCCATCATAGGAGGCGACCACGATCGGCCACTCCGGCGGCGCGTCGGCCACCGCTCGCCACGCCGAGGGAGCGACGCCGGGTTGGTCGCCCAGTCCGACGAGGACGTGATCGGCGCCGAGGTCGGACGCGATCGCGATGCCGGCGGAGATGGAGCTCGACTGTCCGTCGGCCCACGACGGGTTGGCCACGACGGTCACGCGTGCCGCGAGATCGTGAGCCAGTGCGAGCGGCGCCGCGCCGGTGACGACCACGACCGGGCCGATCCCGGAGGCGAGCGCGTGCTCGATCGCGTGCTCGACGAGCGGTCGCGTCCCGAGTTCGGTCGTCACGTCGGTGACGAGCTTGTGACGGTCGCCGAGGAACCGCGAACCCGCCCCGGCGGCGAGGACCACGGCGACGGCGAGCACGCGGCCACGTTACCGGCGGCCGCATCTTCGAGTCCGGGGCGCTCCCGGGGCGATCCGGGGCACGTGGAACGCGTGCTCGCCGACTCCACCGGTTCCCCCGGGGTGTGACGGTGAGGCGACGGTCACATGACGAAAAGATGACGACCCGCTTGAACATGACGGTTGTGTGACGGTACAGTTGCGCTCGTTACGACCCGCCGGTTCGCCGGCCCACCCGATCGCCGGCCCGCCGGACGAGCACGGTGGGGTACTCGTCGGGTCGTGATGACAGCGGTTGCGCTCTCGTACGGCGCTCCTGCGTGATCGTGTCGGCCGGATCCCACCCAGGGGTCCTCCCCCCACCGCTCACGACAATCCACGTCCTCGACGCCCCGGCGTCGCCGGACGCGAGACCGAGGAGTCGTCAGTCCACATGTCCAACCAGCCGTACATCCGGCGTTCAGCTCGCCGGTTCGTCCTGGCAGCCGCACTCGCCACCGCAGGGGTCTCCACCCTTGCCCTGCCGATCGCCGGCCCGCTCACCGCCCACGCCGCGCCGGCATCGATCGCCTCCGTGCAGGGCCGAGCCCGCCAGGCCGACGCCGTCGCCGATCAGGCCGCACAGGCCCTCGCACTCGCCCAGCGCTACCAGGAGACCGGCGACGCCGCCGCCCTCACCTCGTTCGAGCAGCAGCTCGATCTCATGGCCGTCACGATCGCCAACCGAGTCGCCCTCGACCCCGCCGAGATGCAGCGGGCCTGGGCCGAGGCAGACCTCGAACACCAGACCGCACTCGTCGCTGCGCTCAGCCAGCTCGGCGTGGCGTACCGCCGGAACACCAGCAAGCCCGGTGTCGGGTTCGACTGCTCCGGGCTCACCTCCTACGCCTGGGCCCAGGCCGGCTTCGATCTCACCCGCCAGAGTTCGGCGCAGATCCGTGCCGCGGCGCCGCGAGAGCTCGAGACGGCCATGGCCGGTGACCTCGTCCAGTACCCCGGTCACGTGATGATGTACCTCGGCGTCGATCGTGCCGTCGTGCACGCGGTGATGCCCGGTCGCCCCGTCGAGGTCGACGTCGTCAAAGCCCGCCGCAACCTCAAGTTCGGCGACCCGACCGACTGATCGCTCGTCGCCGCCCGCACATGCCGGGCGGTCGGGCAGCCGTTCCTCAGCTGTTGCTCAGCTGTTGCGTAGCCGTTCGTCAGCGTTGCTCAGCTGTGGATCGGACCGTCCGCGTCGCGCAGCGACGGTGCCGCCCGACCCGTGCGCCGGGCGATGATCTCGGCGCAGATCGAGATCGCGGTCTCCTCCGGCGTCCGTGCTCCCAGGTCGAGTCCGATCGGCGACATCAACCGGGCGAGCTCCGCGTCGGTGACGCCCACCTCGCGCAGTCGCTCGACCCGTTTCGCGTGCGTCTTCCGACTGCCCATCACCCCGATGTAGCCCACGCGGGTGGCGAGCGCTCCCTGCACCGCCGGCACGTCGAACTTCGGGTCGTGGGTGAGGATCGCGACGGCATCGCGCTGGCCGAGCTGGTCGCCGCGGCGTTCGTACAGGCCACCGGGCCACGACACCACCACCTCGTCCGCTGCGGGGAAGCGACGGCGCGTCGCGAAGATCTCACGCGCGTCGCACACGATCACCCGGTAGCCGAGGACCTTCGCCACGCGTGACAGCGCGGCGGTGAAGTCGACGGCGCCGAAGATCCACATCTGCGGCGGCGGCGACCAGCTCTCGACGAACACCGCCAGTGTGGGCGCGTCGACGAGATCCTCGGGGGTCGTCTGGCCCTCGGGTCCGTAGTGGCGGATGCCCGACCGGCCCGCCTCGAGCTCCGCGAGCGCGTCGCGGGCGACGATCCGGTCGAGCTCTGGATGTCCGAGTCCGCCGAGCACCTCATCGGGGGTCACCAGCAGCTTGCAGCCCGGGTCCGGGCCGTCGATGACGGTGGCCAGCGCCGTGGGTTGCTGCGCTCGCAACCGATCGCGCAGGATGTCGTACAGAGCGGCGCTCATCTCATGCCCTTCCCGAGGGTCGTCACGTCGACGCTCACCAGTCGAGCGCTTCGATGAACAGGCGGATCGTGCCGCCGCAGGTGAGACCGACGGCGAAGGCCTCGTCGTCGCTGTAACCGAACGTGACGATGCCTGGACCGCGCTCGCCGTGGAGCACCCCGAGGGCCTCGCTCACGACCGCGCCCTCGACGCATCCACCGCTGACACTGCCGGCGACCTCGCCCGCCTCGTTGACGGCCATCGCCGCGCCCGGTTCGCGCGGCCCGGAGCCGAGGATGTCGACCACGCGGGCGACGGCGACACGCTTGCCGTCGGCGCGCCAGCGGTCGATGTCGTCGAGCAGTTCACGCATGGGTCGGTGCTCCTTGTGATGTGCCGGCGGTGGATGCGGGCGACGCGCCAGCGCGATAGACGCTCCGGGTGCCGCCGTCGAGCGTATGGGCGGAGATGGTCGCCGCCAATTCCTCCATCGCCGCGATGGAGTGTCCCTCGACGAAGGCGTCGACGTAGGGGAGGGCCGCCGCCATCCCGCGGGCGAGCGGGGCGTACCCGGGGGTCACCTTCAGCGGGTTCACCCAGATCGTGCGGAACGCGACCCGGTGGAGGCGCAGCATCTGCTCGCCGAGCAGCGCGGGGTCGCCGCGGTCCCACCCGTCGGACAGGATCACCACGATCGAGTTGCGGGCCATGCCGCGCACGCCCCACTCGTCGTTGAAGCGCATCAGGCACTCGCCGAGCCGGGTGCCGCCGTTCCAGTCGAGCACGCGGGCGGCAGCTGCCTGGAGGGCCTTGTCGGGATCGCGGCTCGACAACTCGCGGGTGACCCGCGTGAGCCGCGTGCCGAGGGCGAACGCCTCCACGCGCTGACGGCCGGCGACCGCGGCGTGCACGAAGCGCAACATGCCCCGCGCATAGGGCTCCATCGAGCCACTCACGTCGAGCAGCAGCACGAGCCGCCGCATCCGTTCGCCGGGTTCACGCCACTTGCGATCGATCGGCTCGCCACCGGCGCGCAGCGAGGCCCGGATCGTGGCGCGGATGTCGGGGTTCTGCCCCCGGTTCGACCGCTGCGTGCGGAACGACGCGCGGGGCGGGCCGGCGAAGCGCAGATCGCTCATGAGCGACTGGGCGAGCTCGAGTTCGTCCTCGGAGTACGACGCGAAATCCTTCTGGCGCAGCACCTCGGTGGTCGAAAAGCGCAGTTGCAGCGTCGGTTCGTCGTTGGCCTCGGCATTGTCGGCGTCGCCGCCATCGTGATCGTCGTCGTCGTCGATCGCGATCGTGATCTTCAGTGGCTCCTCGGGTTCCTCTGCGTCGCCGGTGCTGCGGCGCTGCTCCCAGAACACGGCGAACGCCCGGTCGAACACGCCGAGGTCCTCGGGCTTGCGCACGAGAGTGCTCCGCGCCGCCCAGTACACGGCGTCGCGCGAGTCGATGCCGAGGAGTCCGACCGACTCGACGAAGTCGAGCACGCTGCCGATCGGCACGGCGAGGCCGAGGCCGCGCAGCACTCGGGCGTACCCGATCGCGAGTTGCTCGCCCTCGCTCACCACCCGTGCATCGGGGTCGGGGGTGCCGGTCATCGCAGGATCAACCGTGGAACGCGCCGCGTTCGAACGCCTGCTTCACGATGTCGGCGATGCCGCCGTTCTGGCGCACCTTGTCCTGGTCTTCCCGGTACTTCAGCACCGCGCCGAGCGTGACCTCGACGGTGTGCTCGTCGAGCTCGCTCACGCCGAGCGACGCGAGCGCGGTCGCCCAGTCGATGGTCTCGGCGACGCCCGGCGGCTTGTAGAGGTTGCGGGTGCGCATCGACTCGACCGCGCCGGCCACCTGGCGGGCGAGCGGGGCGAGCACGTGCGGCACGCGCATCCGCACGATCTGGACCTCGCGCTCGAAGTCGGGATGCTCGACCCAGTGGTACAGGCAGCGGCGCTTGAGCGCGTCGTGCACGTCGCGCGTGCGGTTCGACGTCAGGATCACCACCGGGGGCATCGTCGTGGTGAACACGCCGAGTTCGGGGATCGTGATCTGGTAGTCGCTCAGTACCTCGAGCAGGTACGCCTCGAACTCGTCGTCGGCGCGGTCGACCTCGTCGATCAGGAGCACGGGCGGGATGAGGCTCCCGTGGTCGATGGCCCGCAGCAGCGCCCGCTTCAGCAGGAACCGCTCGTTGTAGAGCTGGTCCTCGAGGATCGAGGTGCCGAGGCCGCGGGCCTCGCCCGTCGCCTCGGCGGCGCGCAGGTGCAGCAGCTGGCGCGAGTAGTCCCAGTCGTAGACGGCCTGGGATGCGTCGATGCCCTCGTAGCACTGCAGCCGGATGAGCGAGCCACCGGTCCAGCGGCTGAGCACCTTGGCCACCTCGGTCTTGCCGACGCCGGCCTCGCCCTCGAGCAGCAGCGGTCGCTTCAACGACAGTGCGAGGAAGATCGCCGTCGCCAGGCCGTCGTCGGGGAGGTACCCGTGCGAGGTGAGCGCGTTGGCGACGTCGGCCGGGGTGCTGGTGGGCGAGAGCATCGGAGCACAGACTAGAGGTGGTTCCGTGTCGGGGTGCCATGCGGGACCGGGCCGGCCGCCGGGCACGTGCGGTCGGGAATTCGACAGTTCGCTGCCATGCTGGTGCGCCGTGGAGCCCCTCGCCACCAGCACCGATGCCCCGACCGCAGTGCCCCTCCAGGTCGAGGTCCGCGCGCCGTCGGCATCGGAGGTGGCGCTCGTCGTCCGTTCGGTGGGCAGCGACGGGAGGAGCAACGGCGGCGAGCACCGCACCCTGCTGCAGCGGGCGACCACCGCGACGCGATCGGCCGGCTGGTGGCACGGCGCCACGACGGCTTCCGCCGGCGACCACTACTGGCTCGTCGTCGACGGTGGTGAGCCGTTGGTCGATCCGTCGGCCGAGGCGCTCACCTTCGTCGACGGCCGTCCGGTCGGGGTGGTCCGCGGTGCCCCGTGGCCGACACGGCCACAGCTCGCCCGCAGCGCCCCCGACACGGCGGCGCTGCGATACCCCGTGATCTACGAGACGCACCCCCGGGGCTTCGCCCGCACCTTCGACGGCGCGCGTGCTCGGCTGCCGTACCTGCGCGACCTCGGCATCGACGTGATCGAGCTGATGCCGGTGCACCCCTTCGACACCTCGGACAACTACTGGGGCTACATGCCGATCGTCTGGGGCGCCGTCCACCAGCCGTACGCGGCCGGACCCGACGCCGCCGTCGAACTCGCCGACTTCGTCGAGGACGCCCACGCCCACGGTCTCGCCGTGTGGATCGACGTCGTGTTCAACCACACCGGCGAGGCCGACCCCACCCGACCGACGTGGACCCTGCGCGGCTTCGACCCGTCGGCGTACCGGTGGCGCGACGACGGTCGCCCGTGCGACGACAGCGGGTGCGGCAACGACGCCGACCCGGCCGATCCGTGGATCCGCGACCTCGTGCTCGAGGCGCTCGGCCGGTACGCCGACCTCGGCGTCGACGGTTTCCGGTTCGACCTCGCCTCGCTGCTCACCCGCGACGGTGGCGACCTGGTGCGGCGCATCGGCGACTGGGCCGAGCGACGGGGCGTCACCCTCGTGGCCGAACCGTGGGACCTCGCGGCCTATCAGGTGGGTCGAGGCTTCCCCGATCAGCGGTGGGCCCAGTGGAACGACCGCTTCCGCGACGACGTGCGCGGCTTCGTGCGCGCCGAGCCCGGCCTCGTGCCGGCGATGGTGCAACGGGTGCAGGGCAGCCCCGAGATCTTCGACCGCCAGCCCTGGCGCAGCGTCAACTTCGTCGACGCCCACGACGGGCTCACCCTCCACGATCTGACGATCGTGACCGCCGATCGTCACCGGTCGTGGGACTGCGGGCCGGAGCTGCGTCCACAGCAACTGCGCAACCTGTTCACGGTGCTGCTGTTGTCGGCCGGTCCGGCCATGTTCGTGATGGGCGACGAGTTCGGCCGCACCCAGGACGGTCACGACAATCCGTACGACGTCGACGGACCGACGAATTGGGTCGACTGGTCGTTGCTCGACCGGGACGACCTGCGCGACCTGCACGACGACGTCCGGCGGCTGCTCGCGCTGCGCCGCCACCTCGACCACGAGGTCGTCCACTGCCACGGGGTGCAGGGCGGCCCCGACTTCGGCTACGAGTCGCGTTCGCTCGCCTGGCACAGCGGCCCGCTCTACGTGATGGCGAACGCCTGGTGGGAGCCGCTCACCTTCACCGTCCAGGCGCCCGGAGACCCAGCCGACTGGCGGTTCGAGTTCGCCTCCTCCCCGTCGTCGCGGCGCCTCGACGACGGTACGGTCCTCGTGGCACCTCGTTCGGTGGTGGTGCTGTTCGACGAAAGCAGCACCCGATGATCATCGACGTCCAGCTCAACCCCGCGGTCGAACCGTGGGAGCGCATCCGCGACGGCGTGCTCGTCGCCGAGGCCGCCGGGTTCGAGACCGCCTACGTGTTCGACCACTTCGCGGGGAACGTGCTCCGGGGCGGCAGCGACATGCTCGAGTGCTTCTCGTTGCTCGGTGCCATGGCGGCGGCCACCACGACGATCGGTCTGGGCACGTTGGTGGTCAACATCGCCAACCGGAACCCCGGCGTGATGGCCAACGCCGCCGCCAGCGTGCAGTCGATCAGCGGTGGTCGACTGCTGCTCGGCCTGGGGGCAGGCGCCGCGCCGAACACGGCGTGGTCGGCCGAGCACCGCGCGCTCGGGCTCGAGCTCGCGCCCACGATCGCCACCCGCCACCAGCGGCTCGCCGACGCGCTCGACCTGCTCGACGAGATGTGGGGTGACGATCGGCCGTCGGCGTACGAGCACTTCCCCCTGCCGCGGCCCCGGCCCCGGGTGTTCCTCGGCGTGAACAGCGAGCCGCTGGCCCGCCTCGCCGCCGTGCGCACCGACGGCTTCAACGTGCGTCGCAGTCACGAGGATCTGCCGGCGATCATCGACGCCGCGACCGCCGCCCGTGCCGCCGGCGACCGTGCGAACGACCCGATGATCGTGTCCGTCTGGGCCGAGTGGGACCGCGGCCTCGCCGATCCCGATCACCCCGACCGGCGCCGGTTGGCCGAGCTCGGCGTGAACCGGCTGGTGCTCGTGTGCCTGAACCCGCACGATCCGCACGAGCTCGAGCGGTTCTTCGCCTGACCCGCCACCGACGCGGTCGCGCGTCCTCGGACGAGATCAGCCGGCGGTCAGGGCTGCCACGAACTGACGCGACTCCCGGTCGAGGTCGCTGCCGCGTTCGAGCAGGGTGAACGACGACGTGGCCACCTCGTCCGTGGCGGCGCCGGCGACGGCGCTCGACGCGACGACGTTCGCGACGGTCTCGACCGCTCGCTCCATGCCGCGTGCGGCCGAGGTGACCCCCGACGCGATCTGGGCCGTGGCCGCTGCCTGCTCGCCGATCGCGCCGGCGACGGTCGCGGACGCCTGGCTGATCGAGGAGATCGTGCGATCGATGGCGGTGATCGCCGCGAGCGATCGCGACGTGGCCTGCTGGACGTCGGCGATCTGACGTGCGATGTCCTCGGTCGCCGCCGCGGTCTGCCCGGCGAGGTCTCGGACCTCGCTCGCGACGACGGCGAACCCCTTGCCCGCCTCGCCGGCTCGCGCGGCCTCGATCGTGGCGTTCAGGGCGAGCAGGTTGGTCTGGCTCGCGATCTGCTCGATCAATGCCACGACGTCGCTGATCGCCCGCGTGGTCGTCTCGAGCGACTGGAATTCGCGCCGCATGTCGTTGGCTTCGTCGACCGCCCGATTCGCCGTCTCGCTCGACACGGCCATCTCGTTGCGGATGTCGTGGATCGACCCGCTCAACTGCTCGACGGCGGTGGCCACCTGCTGGATGTCGGCCGCGGCCCGTTCCGTGATCGATGCCGCGTGTCGGGCGTTGTCGGTGGTGGACTGTGTCGTGGTGCGCAGATCGTCGGCCCGTGCGCTGAGACGTGCAGATTCCGCCGACACGATCGACGAGATCCCGCCGATCGCTTCGGAGAAGCGGTCGGAGAGCTCCTGGAACGTCCGGCGCCGGTCCTGTTCGGCGAGTTCGCGCGCGTGCACCTGCTCGGCGAGCAGGTCGGCGCGTTCCTCGGCGAGCGTCTCCTGCCGGCGGCGCATCTCCTCGTGCTCGGCACGGAGCCGTTCCTCCTCGGCGCGCGCCTGCTCGCCGTCGACGAGCGCTCGTCGGTAGCGGTCGACCGCGGTCGCGAGGCTGCCGAGTTCGTCCGGCCGATCGGTGTCGCCCACCGGCGACATCAGATCGCCGTTCGTGATGCGATCGACCGCGACACCGAGCCGGTGCACCGGTGCACCGAGGAGGCGGCGGACGCTCAGCCAGCAGCCCGCGGCCACGAGGAGGGCGACGACGATGCCGGTGAGGACCATCTGTCGTTGGACGTCGCGAACCGGGGCGAGCACCGTCGACTCGGGCACGGACACGATCACCGACCAGGTCATGTCGGTGCCGTCGAAGGGAACCGGCACGGAGATCGACCGCGCCACGGACTCGTCGTCGTTCAGCGCTCCCGTCCAGGCGGCGCCGATGGTCGGGTCCTCGAGCGCCGGGGCGAACCCCGGATGCAGGTCGACGACAGGGGTGCCGAGCCCCTCACCCTCACCTGAGGCGACGAGCAGGCCGGTCTGGGAGACGAGTGTGACCTTGCCGGTCGACATCGGTCGGAGCTCGCTCACCTGCTGCTGCAGGGTGTCGAGGGCGATGTCCACACCCGCCATGCCCACGATCTCGTCGCGCACGATCAGCGGTGTCACCAGCGAGGTCATCAGCACGTCGACGCCGTTCACCGGATACACGAACGGCTCGAGGACGAAGGTGTCGCCCGTGGTGACCGGGAGCTGGTAGTAGTCACCGATGCCCGCCGTGTCGTACGACAACAGCGGTTCGACGGCGATCTCGCCGCCCGCACGGTTCCAGTAGGGCACGTACCGCCCGGTCGCGTCGTGGCCCGGGGTGTTCGCGTAGACGGTGTCGAAGCCGTCGAGCGCTTCGGGTTCCCAACCGGTGTACACGCCGAGCAGGTCCGGGTGCTCCTCGAGCAGATTGATCTGGATCGCGTCGTACGCCGACCGGTTGCGCACACCCGATTCGTTGAGCGCCGACAGGGTGGCGCTGAGTCCGCGGGCGACATCGAGCGCCTCGTCGAGCGTTGCACGCACGTCGGCAGCCGTCTGCTGGGCGACCTCCTCCTGGTAGCGCTCGGTGCTCTCGCGCACCTGGTCGGCCACCCGGGTCGACACGGTCAACACCATGCACGCCAGGCCGATGGTCGACACGACGCCGATGATGAGGGTGAGCTTGCGCGCCAGCCGGCGGTTGATGAAACGTCTGATCGACATGGGATCCTCCGGACGGGAACGGCTCCTGACCGTCCGCCTCACCAGGCCCGTTGTCAACCTGCTCGCGGAGATCCGTCGCGGATGTCAGAGGTAGCGCAACGCCTTCGCCGTGGCGGTGAGTTCGTCGCGGAACGAGGGATGGGCGACGGCGATGAGCGCTCGGGTGCGCTCCCTGATGGTGCGGCCGCGCAGTTCGGCGACGCCGTACTCGGTGACCACCATGTCGACGGTGTTCTTCACCGTCGTGACGACGTCGCCGGGCGACAGCTGAGGCACGATGCGGCTCAGTTCGCCGCCCTTGGCGGTGCTCTGCAGCACGATGAAGCTCTGCCCACCGGGGCTGTACGCGGCGCCGCGGGCGAAGTCGCTCTGCCCGCCCGACGACGAGTAGTAGCGGCCGTTGATGGTCTCGCTCGCGCACTGTCCGAGGAAGTCGACCGCGAGGCTCGCGTTGATCGACACGAAGTCGACGTCGCGCGAGATGACCCGCGGGTCGTTCACGTACCTCGCCGACCACATCTCGATCGTCGGGTTGTCGTGGATGAAGTCGTACAGACGCTGCGTGCCGAGCGCGAACGTGCCGATCACCTTCAGCCGGTTGTTCGCCTTCTTCACCCCGTTCACCACGCCCGCCTCGATCAGGTCGATGAGGCCGTCGGAGATGAGCTCGGTGTGCACGCCCATGTCGACGTGGTCCTTCAGGTGGGCGAGCACGGCGTTCGGGATCGCACCGATGCCGGCCTGCAGGGTGCTGCCGTGGCGCACCCGCTCGGCGACGAAGCCACCGATGAGCCGGTCGACGTCGGTGGGCTGCGCGGGCGGCACCTCGAGCAGTGGGTAGTCGGTCTCGATGTAGCCGTCGATCTGTGACACGTGGATCTGATTGCGACCCGACGTGCGCGGCATCTGGTCGTTGACCTCGATGAAGAACGGCGCGCGCCCGATGAAGCTGGCGACATAGTCGGCGCTCACCCCGAGCGAGAAGTTGCCGTGTTGATCGGGAGGGGACGCTGCGGCGATGACGTACGGGTGTGCGGCGCGGCGTCGGATGAGGTCGTACACCTCGGAGAAGTGGTTCGGGACGAGGTCGACGTGACCCTCGTGGAAGCACGGGCGGGTGATGTGCGACAGGAAGTACGAGACATGGCGCAGGCGCTCGCCATAGGCACCGTGGAGGGTTGGCCGGTCGCGCAGGGCGTGCATCTGGTGCACCGTGACGCCCTCGAGCCGATCGGCGTTGGCCTCGAGCGCGTCGAGCAGATGGACGGGCTCGCCGTTGGCGATCGGCACGATCACCTCGGCGCCCGGGACGAGGCGGTCGACGAACGCCGCCGGATCGGTGACCCGCTTCGAGGCGAGCAGGCTGGCGGCGCTCACGAGTCGAACCCGAGGCCGAAGCGGTCGAGTCCTTGCAACCACAGGTTGCGCTTGCCCGTCTTGTCCTCGCGATCGAGCGACCAGCGCGTTGCCTGGATGCCGATGAAGCGGAACGGCTCGGGTGGGAACGGCAAGGGCTTCTCCTGCACGAACTTGGTCTGGGTGGCCATCGATCGCTTGCCGTCGAGCAGGTCGAGCATGACCTCGCCGCCGAAGCGGGTGGACGCGACGCCGAGCCCGGTGTAGCCGAGGGCGTAGGCGACGCGGCCCTGCCACGCCTGGCCCCAGAACACGCAGAACCGGCTGCACGTGTCGATCGCACCGCCCCACATGTGTGTGAACTTCACGCCTTCGAGCTGCGGGAACGTGTCGAAGAAGTGCTTGCTCAACTTGGCCCACGTCTCGGGTCGGCTCTCGAGTTCGGTGTTCACCTTGCCGCGCCAGAAGTAGATGGCGTCGTAGCCGCCCCACAGGATCCGGTTGTCCTCGGTGAGCCGGTAGTAGTGGAACTGGTTGGCGATGTCGCTGAGGCCCTGCCGGTTGGTCCAGCCGATCTCGGCCAACTGGGCGTTGGTGAGCGGCTCGGTGACCATGCAGTAGTCGTAGACCGGTGCGATGTAGTGGCCGATCCGGTTCAGCAGCGGCTTGAACGCGTTGGTCGCGAGCGCCACCTTGCCGGCGCGCACCCGGCCGAGCGGCGTGTTGATGAGCACGCCCACGCCGTCCTTCTCGATCGACGTCGCCTTGGTGTCTTCGTAGATGCGCACGCCGAGGGACATGCAGGCCGACTTGAGCCCCCAGACGAGGCGTGCCGGGTCGACGATCGCGGCCCGGTCCTTGCGCCACAGACCACCCGTGTAGGTAGGGGAGTTGACCTGGCGGCGCATCCCCTCGGCGTCGAGCAACTCCACCTTCTGACCGAGCGAACGCAGGTGCGTGAAGTCGTCGCGCAGTTCGGGCAGATACGAGGCCGAGTGGAACTGGGTGGCCACGTCGATCACGCCGGTGCGCTCGTAGTCGCAGTCGATGTTGTACCGCTTGATCGCCGCCTCGATGTCGTTGAGGTTCTTCAACCCCAGCTCCTCGAGCAGGGCGAGCTCGTCGGGAAAGCGCTCCTGGCCGTTGGCGACCCCGTGGGTGAGGCTCGACTCCATGAACCCGCCGTTGCGGCCGCTCGCCGCCGAGCCGATCTCGTGGGCGTCGATGAGCACCACGTCGCGGCTCGGGTCGCGTTCCTTCGCGATCAGCGCGGTCCACAGTCCCGTGTAGCCGCCGCCGACGATGCACAGGTCGCACGTCTCGGTGCGCACCAGCGTGGGGTTGCTGTCGGGCTCGTCGGCGTCCTCGTACCAGTACGGGTACGGGTCTGCATCGGCGATGGCGTCCAGGTGGAACTCCCGGATGCCGGATTCGTCGTCTTCGATCGCCATGTGAGGTATCACCAACCAGCTGCGTGCCTTGAGATGCGGCGTTCGGCGTCACGCTACCCGAGACGGCCCGTCTCCACCGTCCGTCGACGACTACGGTCCGCCACATGGATCTCGGACTCTCCGGCCGTCGTGCCGCCGTCGCCGCGGCCTCGGCCGGTCTCGGTTTCGCCTCTGCCCAGGCCCTCGCTGCGGAAGGCGCGCAGGTCGTGATCTGCGGTCGCGACCGGGCTCGCATCGACGACGCGGCCGCCCGGATCGGCAACGGCTGCATCGCCGTTGTCCAGGACGTGGCCGACGCCGCAGGCGGGGCGGCGTTCGTCGCTGCTGCCGCCGAGGCGCTCGGCGGGCTCGACATCGTGGTCGCCAACGCCGGCGGGCCGCCGGGTGGCACCTTCGAGTCGACCCCGATCGACCTGTACGAACCGGCGCTCGACCTGTCGCTGATGAGCGTGGTGGGCATGGCGAAGACCGCGATCCCGGCGATGCGCGAGCAGCGGTGGGGCCGGTTCGTCGCGATCACCTCGGTGTCGGTGCGTCAGCCGATCCCGACGCTGATCCTGTCGAACACCGCGCGGGCCGGCGTCACCGGCTTCCTGAAGACGGTCGCCCGCGAGGTCGCGGCCGACGGGGTCACCGTGAACTCGGTGCAGCCGGGGCTCCATGCGACCGACCGCGTCACCCAGCTCTACGGCGACGCGTCGAACCTCGGCCCGATCGGCGACCCGGCCGACTTCGGCTCGATCGTCACGTTCCTGTGCGGCGACCAGGCCAGGTTCGTCACCGGGCTGCAGCTGCACGTCGACGGGGGCTCCTACGCCGGACTCCAGTGACCCCGCGGGTGGCCCGGGTCGCTGTCCCGATCACGGCGTGAGGAACGGGAGCCGCTCGAACCCGCCACCGACCACCGTGTCGGCGATCGCTCCCGACGGATCGATGCTCAGCCAGTCGAGCGCCGAGGCGTAGGCCGACCGGGGGTCGACCACTGGACGCAGGTCGCCGTCGACGAGGTCTCCGGGGTCGATCGAGCCGAACACAGCGGTGCCCTCGGTCTGCACTGCGCCGCCGAGGACGAACAGCACTCCGGCCTTGCCGTGATCGGTGCCGCCGCTGCCGTTCTCGGCGATGCGGCGCCCGAACTCGCTGGTGGTGATCACGAGCACACGATCGGACATCCCGGCGTCGTCGATTCGCTGCTGGAACGTCGCGAGGCCCTGTGCGAGCTCGCCGAGCAGACCGGCGTGGGTGTCGAGTTGGTTCGCGTGCGTGTCGAAGCTGCCCATCGTGACGTGGACGACGCGGACGTCGGGACGCGTGACGATGAGTTCCGCCGCGACCGCGAGCCGATCGGTCACCCGATCGCCGTCGCCCGGTGCGGAGCCGGTGTCGTCACCGGCCGTGGCTGCCGCGAGTTCGGCGAAGATGTCCGTGGCGAGGCGAGCGGCGGTGTGCGCCCCGCCGAGTCCGGCCCACGCATCCACCAGCCCAGGGTCGCCGGAGGGGAGGACGAAGCGGTCGATCTTGCCGACGCCGATCGCCTGCACCCGTTCGGCCCGGAGCGCCGGAACGGCGCCACCGAGCCCGATGGCCGAGAGCAGGCCGGCCGTGGCGCCGGTCAGGTCGGCGTCCGCGTCGATGACGGCCAGATCGAGCCAGCGGCCGAGCCAGCCGGTGCGGAAGGTCTGGTCGGGCGCCGCCGAACACCACATGTCGAGCGCCGCGAAGTGGCTCCGGTCGGGTTGCTCGAACCCGACGCCCGCCACCACGCCGAGCCGTCCGTCGGCGAGGAAGGGTGCGAGCGGTGCGAGCGCCGGGTGGAGGCCGAGCGCCGCATCGCCAGGGACGACGAGCAGCGACTCGTCGGCCAGGCCGAGCGACGGTCGCGCGTCGTGGTACCCGCCCACCACCGGCACGAGGGTGTTCAGCGCGTCGTTGCCGCCGCTGAGCTGCACCACGACGAGCACCCGATCGGTGGCCGTTGCGGGTGTGCTCGGCGGCGTCACGGGCGCGGCCGCGGCCGGATCGGGCACCAGCGCCGTGGAGGCCGGGGCAGTCGGCGTCGAGGTCGTGGACGAGGGTGACGATGCGCGTGACGACGACGGGCTTCCCGAGCGGTTCGACCCGGTCGCGAGCCAGGCCGCGACCCCGCCGGTGGTGATCACCAGGCCGCCGGCGCCGAACAGCAGCGCGCGACGCGACACCGACGACGGGGACCCGGTCACCGGTTCGGGCGGCCGCTGCGGGGGCAGCGGAGACAGCGGAGGGGTGTGGGAACCAGGGGGAGGAAGGGGGCTCATGGTGCGCTCCGGAGGGATCAGACGGTGATGAACTCGGGGGTGGTGAGCGCGAGCGCGAGGCGCGATCGCGCATCGGTCACCGCGGCGAGGGCGGCGAGCGACGAGTCGCTCCACGTCGCGGCGAGACCGAGCAGCGCGCCCAGATCGTTGGGGTCGCTCGACCCGGCGGCGGCGAGCACCTGGGCATCGGCGGGTGTGGCCGCAGCGATCCCCACCGCAAGCGTGAACCGGGCCACCACCGTCGAGGCGTTGTCCCAGGCAGCGCCACTCGGCCAGCCGCTGACGTTCGGGGCGAACCACGGCACCTGACCCGCGGCGTTCAGCTGGGCGAACGCCGCTCGCGGGTCGAGCAGGGCGCCGGTGCTGCGCAGGGCTGCGACGAGCCACGGGTAGGGCGGGCACACCACGCCACCGCCGTCCACGCCGTCGGCGACGACGATGCACAGCGTGCGCAGTGCAGCCTCGATCGAGCCGTCGCCGGATCGGAACGCCGTCGCGGCCGCCTCGACGGTGTCGTCGTCGACCGCCGGACCCACGACGGCGCGGGCGAGGTGGCCGGCGATCGTGGTCGCGAGTCCCGGCTGCGCCTCGATCGCAGCGACGACCGACGCCACGTCGTGCACGCCGCCGACACCGTCCACACCGTCCACACCGAGATAAGGCTGCGGTGTGTCGTCGTGGCGGCGCGGGACGAACGATGCGACGCCCGTCGCCCGCTGGACGCGCCAGCCCGACAACGCTCGTGCGCCGGCAGCGATGTCGGCCTCGGTGTAGGCGCCGTGCCCGAGGGTGAACAGTTCGAGGAGCTCGCGGCTGTAGTTCTCGTTCGGGGCGGCGCCGGTGGAGTCGTTGCCGTCGAGGTACAGCAGCATCGCCGGATCGGTGGTCACCGCGGTGACGAGGTCGCCGAACCCGCCGCGACCAAGCGAGCGGAACAGGCGCAACTGGTCGACCATCAGCTGCGGGTTCTTCACCTCGGGCAGTGCACTCACGAAGTGGCCGTGCCAGAACCAGGTCAGCCAGTCGGTCAGGGGTGCATCGGTCGCGACGATCGCGTCGGTCCAGCGGGCGATCGCTGCGAGTGCCGTCCGGCGCCGTGTGCCGCCGGCGTCGTTCGGCCCGACCGTGTACGAGGTGTCGCCCCAGGGGTCGGGCGGGGTGGGCGCCGAGAGGAGCCGCTCGGCGACGCCGCGGTCGTCGAGCGAGGTGAGCATCCCGAGCTGTTCCGGTCGGAGACCGAACCCGACCCGACGCACGAGGCGCGCCGCGGCGGGGGAGAGGCGGGTGTCGACGGCAGGTGACATGCCCGCAGCCTGCGCTCGAGATGTGAGGGATGGATGATGGGTCGGTGAACCGCCGATCAGGCGGGGGCGATCTCGATCGCGCCGGCCCGGGCGCGGCGTGCGACCACGAGCGTGAGCAGGTCGTCGGGCCGACCCGCCAGCGGGGCGAACCGGTCGAGATGAGTGAGGCGCTCGGCCTGTCGCCGGTACTGGGTCGCCACGGCCACCGGGCGGATCGGCGCCAGCACGCCTCGTCTGGCGCGCAGGTCGAACGTCGCCAGATGGTCGGCCCGGGCGACCAACCGCACCGTGCCGTCGAGATGACGGGCGAGCAGACGCGTGTACGCCTCGATCGCCGCACGGTCGGCGTCGGTCCCGCCCGGAGCGCCCTGCACGAGCGCGTCGAGCATCGAGCGGTCGAGCAGCACGACGGCCGGGTCGCGTGGCGCGAGGAACGGACCGGCCGGTCCGTCACCACCATCATCACCACCGTCATCACCATCGCCGACCGCCCGATCGGCGAGGTCGGGAACGACCGACGCGGCGAGTGCGGACGCGACGTCCCTCGTCCTCGCCGCACGTTCGATGCGGTGCCAGGCGGCGAACGACGAAGCCACCAACGCCCACCCCACCAGCACGTCGATCACCCAGTGCTCGGCGAAGTACACGAGCGCCATCGCCATCGCCAGGGGATAGGCGAACAGCAGGATCCGCCAGCCGCGGCGCACCATCGGCAGGAAGAACACGACGACGAACAACGAGAACGCGGCATGCAACGACGGCATCGCCGCCACGACGTTGCTCCAGTCGAGGGCCACCTTCCAGTCGTGCACGAACCCGGTGAAGCCGAGATCGAGCACCCCGCGGCGCACGTGTCGCACGAGCGGCTCGCCGACGCCGTAGCCGAAGCGCTCGTCGCTCGCCATCCACGGCGGCACCGTCGGCAGCAGCACGAACATCAGGCACGCGGCCACCACTACCGTCGCGAAGCGCCGCATGTACCGCACCCACATCGTTCGGCTGACGGCCCAGACCGCGGCGACCGCCATGACCGGCACCACGAAGTGCGAGTAGTACACGAGCGAGAGCACATGGTCGTGCCAGCGCACCGCCCCTGCCTCGTACCAGTGCCGTTGCACCCACTCCGTCGGTTGCGCTCCGAGGAACAGGATCCGGTCGATGGTGCGGACCACGTCGAGCTGCAGCGGCATGCCCAGCCCGTCGGCCGCTCCCCGCGTGCTCTCGTACGCGAACCACATCCCGGCGTAGCAGACGGCGTCGCCGGCCACCTGGCCCCATCGGCGCCACGGCTTGCCGGCGAAGGCGCAGAGGAGGAACACGCCGACCGCCACACCGGCGGAGATCCGATCGGTGACGAGGCCGTGGACGCGCGACCACCAGAGGTACGCGACGGTGCAGGCGCCCATCGCCACCACCCGCACGCGGTACCAGGGGTCGTGGGGGACGAACGGGAGCAGCGCCGACAGTTCCGACAGCTCCGAAGGCTCCGACAGTCGTGACGAGCCGACGGGTGCGGGTGAAGCGAGGGGCGCGAGCGAGGCGTCGTCGCTCGTGGTCGCTGCCTCGGCCGTCATGTGGGCCGACGCTATCCAGCCGGGAGCGCGGCCCTCCGGCACCCGTGGCGCCCGTCGATCGGCATCGCCTCCTCGTCGCGTCTGCAACGATCGGCCGATGGCCACCGGAACCACCCATGCCCCCGCCGCACCGAACGCGTCGACCGAACTGGTGCAGCACCTGATCCGCCTCGGCTGCGTGAACACCGGACACGCCGACTCGGGCAACGAGACCCGCGCCGCCGACCTGCTCACTGCGGTGGTCGACCTGCCCGGCGTGGAGCTGCAGTCGATCGGGCCGCTGCCGAACCGGCAGTCGCTGGTCGCCCGGCTGCCGGGCACCGACCCGACGGCGCCGACCCTCCTGCTCCTCGGCCACACCGACGTGGTGCCGGCGGACCCGGCCGACTGGCGGCACGATCCGTTCGGCGGCGAGCTGATCGACGGGTGGGTGTGGGGTCGCGGCGCGATCGACATGCTCTGCGTGACGGCGTCGATGGCCGTCGCGTTCGCCGAGCTCGCCCGTCGCCGCGTCGCGCTGCCGGGCACCGTCGTGTTCGCCGCCGTGGCCGACGAGGAGGCAGGCGGCCACGCGGGGGCCGATTGGCTCCTGCAGCACCACCGCGATGCGGTGATGGCCGACTACGTGCTCACCGAGTGCGGCGGCACCCCCATGCACACGGCGTCGGGCATGCGGCTCCCGGTGCTGGTCGCCGAGAAGGGCGCGGCGTGGTGCCGCATGGTCGTGCACGGCACGTCGGGTCACGGCTCGACGCCGCTCATCGCCGACAACGCCCTCGTCCGCGCCGCCGAGGTCGTCCGCCGTCTGGCCGCGTACCGGCCGCTCGGCGTCATCCACGACACCTGGCGTGGCTATGTCGAGGCGATGGGCTTCGACCCGGAGCTGCGGTCGATCCTGCTCGACCCGACCGCGATCACCGACTGGGCGACCACGCATCCCGACCGCGGCTTCGCCGCCGACTGCCACGCCTGCACCCACCTCACGATCTCGCCGAACGTCGCCCGTGCCGACGGCAAGACCAACACGATCCCGGGCAGTGTGGAGCTCGAGGTCGACATCCGGACGTTGCCCGGCCAGACGATCGACCATGTGCGCGCCGTGCTGGCCGACCTGCTCGGCGAGCTCGCAGCATTCGTCGAGATCGAGTTCATGGACGAGCGATGGGCGACGGCGACCGCATCGCCGGTCGATTCACCGCTGTGGCGCTCGATCGAACGGGCTTCGGCCTCGGTGTACCCCGACGCCCGATGCGTCCCGGCCATCACTCCGGGCGGCACCGACGCCCGCTTCTTCCGCGACCACGGCTGCACGTCCTACGGGTACGGCCTGTTCTCGAGCGAGCTCAGCTACGACGACTACGTCGCCATGTTCCACGCGAAGGACGAGCGGGTCGACGTGCACTCGCTGGGGCTCATGGAGCAGCTGTGGGCCGACCTCGCGGTCGACCTGCTCGCCGACCGGCCCCGCTGAACGCGCCGGTGCGACCCGGGAACGACCCCGCGAACGAGCCCGGGAACGACGACGGCCGGCGGCGCTCGAGCGCCACCGGCCGTCGCACACCCCCTCGGTGTGAACCTTCGGTCGAGCTACTTGCTCGACTCCTCCAACGCACGACGCACGAGCACCTTGGCGAGGTGCACGCGGTACTCGACCGATGCGTTGAGGTCCTTCTGCGGATCGGCGTCGGCTGCGGCGAGCTCGGCGGCATCGGCCACCGACGCGCCCGACGAGATCGCGCTCGCGACGCTCGTCGCGAGCACCGGCGTGGAGCCCATGTTCACGAGACCCACCCCGCTCTCGTTGCCACGACGCCATGCGGCGACACCGACGATCGCCCAGTCCTGGGCCCGGCGGTTGAACTTCTGGAAGCTCCAGCCGGCACCGTTCATCTTCGGGACGCGGATCTCGGTCAGCATCTCGTCGGGCTCGAGCGACGTCGTGAAGAAGCCCTGGAAGAAGTCGGCCGCGGCGATCTCACGGGTGCCGTTCGGGCCCTGGGCGATGTACGTCGCCCCGAGTGCCAGCGTGGTGGCCGGCAGGTCGCTGGCCGAGTCGCTGTGGGCGATCGAGCCACCGATCGTGCCGCGGTGACGCACCTGCGGGTCGCCGACGTGGCTCGCCGCGTGCGCCAGCAGGGGCACGTGCTCGGCGAGCACCGAGCTCGTCTCGACATCCATGTGCCGGGTGAGGGCACCGATGGCGATGTGGTCGCCGGCGTCGCGGATGTACGACAGGTCGGCGAGACGGCCGATGTCGACGAGCACGCTGGGCTGGGCCATGCGGAGCTTCATCATCGGGAGCAGGCTGTGCCCGCCGGCGATGAACTTCGCGTCCTCGCCGTGCTGACCGATGAGGCTGATGGCGTGTTCGGCCGACTCGGCGCGGACGTAGTCGAATGCTGCGGGGATCACTTCATTGCTCCTTGGGCGGATTGGATGGTCTTCCAGACGGTCTGCGGGCTGGCCGGCATCGCGGCGTCGGTCATGGTCATGTCGGGCCCCTTCCCGATCGGGTCACTGGCCGCCGGCGGCGGCCAGGACTGCCTGCACGATGTTGTGGTAGCCGGTGCACCGGCACAGGTTGCCCTCGAGCCCGATCCGGACCTCTTCCTCGGACGGGTTCGGGTTCTCCTGCAGCAGGCTGGTGGCCGCCATCACCATGCCGGGCGTGCAGTAGCCGCACTGCAGGGCGTGGTTCTCCATGAACGCCTGCTGCATCGGGTGCATCGTGCCGTCGGCGGCGGCCATGCCTTCGATCGTGGTGATGTCGGTGCCGTCGGCCTGCACGGCGAGCACGGTGCAGCTCTTCACGGCCTCGCCGTTCAGGTGGAGGCTGCAGGCGCCGCACGACGATGTGTCGCACCCGATGTTGGTGCCGGTGAGGCCGAGGACCTCACGGACGTAGTGGACGAGCAACGTGCGCGGCTCGACGTCGCTGTCGTGCACGGTGCCGTTGACGGTGACGCGGATCTGCATGGCGCTTCCTTCTGATGTCGTGGTGATGTCGAGTGATGTCGAGTGATGTCGAGTGATGTCGAGTGATGTCGAGATGTCGAGTTGTCGAGATGCCGGCGCGCTCTCGGCCGTGATCGACCGTGGTCGAGACGGACGTTGACGTGCTGCCCCCCAGTGGCGCGCACATCATGCATCATTTCGCAGCCTGTCGTGGCACGGGCCGCGCAGATGGGAGCAGATGGGAGCAGATGGGAGCAGATGGGAGCAGATGAGGAGCAGATGAGGAGCAGAACGGAGACGAAGCGTCCGGTCGCTCCGCTCCCCGGAATCGGGGGACGTCGAAAACCCCTCGGGTGGACAACCGGAGAATGAGTTCGGCTTTTGGGTTGCTTCGCTATAGTTCGCGGCAGTGACCGACATCGATGACATCGCTCTCCACCGTCTCCGCAAGGACGGCCAGCGGCTGACGACCGGGCGTCAGCTCATTCTCCGCACCCTCGAAGAGGCCAGCGGACCCGTGACCATTCCCATGATCCTGCAGCGGCAGCCGACGCTGGCACAGAGTTCCGTGTACCGGAACCTGGCCGTGCTCGAGCACGCAGGGCTGGTGAGCAAGATCTCCATGGGCGACGAACACGCCCATTACGAACTGGGTGAGGAGATCACCAATCACCATCACCACCACACCGTCTGCACGTCGTGCGGTGCGGTGCGCGACGTGACGCTCTCCGCCGCCGCCGAGCGTTCGCTCGAGCGGGCACTGCAGGACGCAGCGTTCGGTCAGTCGTTCGAGCTGCACCACCACCGCCTCGACCTCCTCGGTCGTTGCGCTGCGTGCGTCGCCGCCAGCGACGACTGACGCACTCGCCGCCCGCACCCCAGGCCCCACGACCCGTCGTCTCGCGAGGTCGAGGTTCCGTCGCGCCCGTCGGTCCGCTTCCGTCAGGTCGCTTCCGTCAGGTCGCTTCCGTCAGGTCGCTTCCGTCAGGTCGCTTTGGTGCCTCGGTTCGCCGCTGCGTTGGCGAGCTCGTAGCACCGCTCGTAGGCAGCGCACGACGTCGCCCACGAGAACCGCTCGACCGCGAGCCGACGAGCATCGACCCGGCTCGCCTCGCCGTCGGCCAGCACCGCGTCGATCGCTGCGTCGAAGCCCTCGACACCGTCGGCCACCCGGAACCCGCCTCGCGCCGCGCCCGCGATGTCGGCATAGGTGGGGTCGTCCGACAGCACGACCGGTAGGCCGCACGCCAACGCCTCCTGGGCGACGACCGGGAACCCCTCGCCGCGCGACGGCAGGACCAGCACGTCGGCTGCCCGCATGTGGGCCGCGACGACCGAACGGTCCTGCGTCCCGAGCACCGTCGCGCCGCCGGTCGCCGCCGGCGTCGTACCGGGTCCGATGAGCAACACCTGCGTGCCGTCGCCGCGGCGGGCGGCGAGCGAGAGCACCGTGGACAACCCCTTCTTCTCCACGAGGCGACCGACGAACAGCACCCTGGGACGGTCGTCCCACCCGAGCGCCGCCCGTTCCGCCGATCGTTCGACCGGCGCCGCCGGCGTGAACCGGTCGGTGTCGATGCCGTTGGCGATCACCGGCACGTCTCGATGTCGTCCGAGCCGGGTGAGTTCGTCCGCCACACGGGCGTTCAGCGCGACCAGCGCATCGGCCGCGCCCACGGTCCGTCGGCCGACACCGGCGATCGCGAGGCGCTCGACGGTGTCGACGACCGGGTTGTCGTAGTCGACGTGACCGACGTGTTCGGTGATCACCAGACCCGTGCCGGTCCGTCGACGGCGCCGCCGCGCCGCAGCGATGGTCGGCTGGTAGAGGATGCCGTGGGCGTGCACCACGTCCGCCCACGCCCACAGGCGATCGAGCTCGGGTGCCAGCGAGCGGCCGAACAGGGGCCACGGGACGTGCATCGCCTCGAGCCGACCCCAGGCCGGGATGCGGACCATGCTGCCGTCCGTCGCCGGTTCGACGCCCGCCGGCAGCGCGCTGGTGAGGTGGACCACCTCGTGCCCGCGGCGCCGCAACGCGTCGCACAGCCCGTCGACGGCGGTCTCGATGCCGCCGACGTGGGGCAGGCCGTAGTGCGTCGTGATCGCGATCTTCATCGTCGTCGGCCCGTCCACGGCGTGGGGTGATCGCCCAACGGTCAGCCCGCGGCCCGGCCGTCGAGTGAACGCCGTGCGCCGTCCATCACGTCGTGCATCAGGCGGAGCACGGCGAGCGCGTCGGCACCGCCGATGTCCTTCGCCGGTCGACCGGTGCTGGCCGCCTCGACGAACCTGCGGAAGACCTCGTCGTTGCCGTACGACAGCTTGCCGCGCAGGTGCGGCAGCCCGTTGCGCACGTAGCCGCCCCAGTGGGCGAGCGTGCCGCGCAGCGACGTGCCGAGCACCGCCTTCGTCTCGTGCAGACCGTCGTCGGGCAGGAAGACCGCGATGTCGCGGAAGACGTCGCAGATCGCTGTGCCCCTCGTGCCCGACACCACGACGTGCCACTCGGACACGGCTGCTTCGAAGTTCATCTGCACGATCACCGGCACGGTTGCGCCGGGGGCCCGGCGAGACGGTCGTGCGCTGAAGTGTGCTTCGAGCACGCTCGGCGTGCTGGCCGCAGGATCGCTCGACGGATGGGCGACGACCGTCACCGGCTGCAGCGTGTCGCCGCTCAACCGGCGCACCAGGTAGAGCAGGTGCGGCGCCTCGTCGTAGAAGAGCCCGAACGGCAGATCGTCGTACCAGGTGGGCAGGCGGCGGTTCGGGTTCGACATCTGGATGGCGTGCACCATCCGGAGGTCACCGAGCCGTCCCGAGGCGATCCACTGTTCCACCTTCGCGAACGAGGACGCGAACTGGAAGTTGTGGACGATCGCGAGCTGCTTGCCCGATCGCTCGGCCAGCGCGAGCAACTCCTCGCCCTCGGCGACGGTCATGGTGAACGGCTTCTCCGTCAACACGTGCTTGCCGTGCTCGAGCGCGTCGGTGGCCACGCGGTGGTGGGCGAACGGTGCCGTGCCGCACACGACCGCGTCGCTCGACGCGAAGAAGGGTGCGGCCGACGGCAGATCGCCGGCGAACCACGGGACGCCGATCGCCTCGGCCGCGGCCCGGGCCCGTTCGGGCGAGCGGTCGACCACGCCGGCGACCCGGACGCCGGGATGCGCCTGGAGCGTGGGGATGTGGCGATGGGTGGACACCCAACCGGCTCCGACGACGGTGACCGACAGGACCATGTGTTCGCTCCTCGTACAGATCCCGCACGCGATGCGTGCCTCGGATGCCGCAGCGGCCGCTCCGGCGTCGCCCACTCTCTCGCCGGGAGCGGCCCCTCGTGCAGTGCACCGGGCCGAATGGGCCATATGGCCCGTCCGTCGGGCCCGGGGACCTCGCCGCCCGGGGCATCGGTAGTCTCCAGGGCGTGCCAAAGGCGGGTGCATCTCAGGCGGCACGTCGACGGGCGAAGCCCCGGGTGGTGTCAGGTGCGAAGGCACCGACGACATCCTCCGGGTCGTCGTCCGACGGCGGGGCGGTCGATCAGGTCGATCAGGTCGACGAACCGATCGACGAGCGCGCCTCGGGCCACGCCGGAGCGCCGGGCGCGCACGCGGCCGATCCAGCGACGGAACCGACCGAACCGACGGCACCGACGGCAGTGACGGGATCGCCGGCCGAACTGAAGAAGCCGAAGCGGCCGACCCAGCCCAGGACTCCGACGCAGCCCAAGAGCCCGCGACAGCCGACACCGCCCACACAGCCGACGGCGTCGGGCAGCGACCCGATCGGCGGGCAGGCGACTGCAGGTGACGCCGACCCGACCGTGACGGCCGTCCGCGACGGCGGCGACGGCGGCGACGGCGGCGATGGCGGCGATGGCGGCGATGGCGGCGGCACGGACGTCGAGTCGGCGACGACCGTCGCGGCGCGCCATGGCGTGCCCGAGTGGTCGCTCGTGTTCGTCGGATCGGTCCTGCTCGTCGCCACCGTCGTCTCGGTCATCCGCGGTCTCACCGATTTCTGGCTCCCGCTCGACGCCTCGCGATACGTCGCCGAGGTCGAGTGGATGCGCGGCGCCCGCGAGATCCTGCCCGGCATCCACCCGCCGGCGTTCCCGGGGCTCGTCTGGGTCTACGAGTTGGTGATGGACCGCTGGTCGGCCGTGCTCTTCGCGATGGTCACCGCCTACGTGGCGTTCGTGGTGGCCCTGTACACCCTCGTGCGTCAGTGGCATCGTCCGGCGGTCGCCGTCGCGGCCACGTCCGTCGCGGCTGTGACGCCCGTGCTCGCGGAGATCCTCGGGTGGGGCGGCGGCGCCAACCTGCTCGGCATGGCTGCCTCGCTGTTCGTGCTGGCGGCCACCGAGGCCTGGGTGCGCACCGGGAAGCGGCCCTGGGCCGTCGGCCTGGCGACCGGCGCAGCGATCGCCTCCCACCCGCTCTCGGGCATGGTCGCGGTGTTCTTCGTCGGCGCCCGCGCCGGATGGCACGTCCTCGCCATGTGGCGTCGCGCCCGTGCTGCACGCGACGGCGGACCGGTCCCGTCCGACATCGACGGTTCCGCTCCCTTCGCCACCGATGCCACCGATGCCACCGGCGCCACCGATCTCGACACCGACCCGTCCGGCGACGTGGCCGCGGTGCGGCCGCCCACGGCGGCCCGTGCCCTGCGACTCGTCCGCACGTCGACCACGACGAACGTCCCGGGGGCGAACGACCAGGCCCGCTCGACCGAGCCCGTCCAGCTCACGCTCGCCACCGGTGCCGTCGACCCCGGGCTGCTGCGACCGGTCACGCCCGCCGGCGCTCGACGGGGCGACCACGGCGGGGCCGACGTCGACCACGACACCGAGCGCCACCCCGAACACCACCCCGAGCAAGGTGCCGCCGCGCGAGTGCGGCCGAGCAGCGGCCGTCGTCGCCGACTCGCGGGCCGCACCGGACCGACGCGCCTCCTCGGCTGGGTGCTCGCGATCGCGACGTCGGTGCCGCTCGTCGCCGCATCCGCGTACTACTACCTCGGCACCAAGGCACCCGGCCAGACCGGCATCGGGGTGCCCGATCTCGCGGTGCTCCTCGACATCCTCGCCTGGGCGGGACGCGAGCACCCGATCGTCCTCATCATCCACCTGGTGGCGATCGTGACCCCGCTGCTGCTGTTCGGACGGCCGTCACAGCCCGCGGCGGCGGTGCTCGGAGTGGTCCTCGTGCTCGGCACGTCGGCGCTCACGGGCGACGCCTCGTACCAGTCGAGATTCGTCTACCTCCTCCCTGCGCTCATCGCGATCGCAGTCGCCGAGTTCGGTCCGGGGATCGCCGGGTTCACGGCGGCGCGGCTGCGCACGCCGGTGCGGAACACGTCGATCGTCATGTGTGCACTGCTCGTCGTGGTCATCGTGCAGGCTGCGTTCCACGAGCGCCTCGACACGGCCACGCGGTTCTACGCACGCGTCGAGCACGACGACATCGTGCTCATCGAGTCACTCGTCGGGCGCGATGGCATCACGGCCTCGAGCTACTGGGGCGCCAACGAGGGCGAACCGACCAACTGGTTCGTCAACGCCGCCGGTGAGCGCGAGGCGTGGTCGCCGATCGGGCCGTGGCTGTCGACCATCCCCGAGGAGGCCGCCGCCGGGCGTGAGATGCAGCGCCTGTTCGCCGGGCAGGTGGGCATCGAGGACGGCCGGTTCCAGGTGGCCGCGTCGGGCACCTCGACGGGGTACTACGAACTGCGGGTGTCGGTGCAGGTCGACGACTGGTACCACTCGGTGTTCGTGATCGATCCGGCCCGCACCAACTGGCCGTTCGCCGTCGTCGACGCCTCGGCCCGGCTCGAGGGCGACGGCATCCTGCTCACCCTCAACGGCGTCGGCGAGCGCGATCGGATCGAGCTCGTGGCAGAGCTCACCGCCGACGGGCTCCGCATCACGGCGGAGAGCTCGTCGCGTCGACAGAACGACTGGCACGTCGTGCTCTCCCCGGCGGGCCCCGGCTGGGGGCTCGAGCGCCTTGGCGGCTCGCTCGTCCGCATCGAGAGCACGATCGGCGGCCGTCAGCACGAGTACGCGATCGGCGCGGGCTCCGAAGGTTCGCCTGCACGTGCATCGATCTACGGACCCGGGCAGCCCGTCGACCTCGACATCCTCGGCGCCGACCGGATCGAGATGACGGTCGGTCCGCTGAAGGGATTCCTCGCCCACGGCGACGTGGTCACCTTCGACGAGCAGCGCGTGGCGGACGGCCTCGACGTGCAGCAGGTGATGGTGTGGCGCAACACCGGCCTGGCCGAACGCTTCGACACCCCGTGCTACGCGCAGTTCGGTTCGGCCACCCACGTCGTCGGCTTCGAACGCGTGGCCGACTGCGCTGTCGATGTGGCCGCCGCCGACGGTGGCTGAGCAGCGCGCGCACGACGGCCGGATCGACCCGCGTCCGCCCGACCGACTTGAGATCGCTGCGGTCGTCGGTCTCGGCATCTGCCTCGCCGTCTGGCGTGTCGTGGTCCTGTCACGCCATGGCGATCCGGTGGGCGTCGACATCGGCAACCTGCTGCGGGTCGCCGAGTCGTGGTGGGGCGCGGTCGACGTCGACGACGTCGTCTACCCGCCGATCGTGCCGCTGTTCGCGTGGTGTGTCCGCGCGCTGATCGGGACGGCCTGGACGGCACACCTGCTCCAGGGGGTCGCCTCGGTCGCCCCGGCGGTGGGGGTGTGGACGGTCTGCCGTCGACACACGGGCCCGGTCGCCGCTGCTGCTGCCGCGCTGGGCGTCACCGCAGCGGTCGGGACGTCGGCGGCCGCCGCCTGGGGTGGCGTGCCGCAATTGCTCGGGCTGGGCCTGCTGCCCTCGGTCGTCGTGGCCGCAGAGCGGTGGACGCGTCGTCCGACCCGACGAGCGGCGCTCGTCTGGGGCGCGTGGCTGACCGCGACGATGCTGATCTCGACCATCGTCACCGGCGCCGCCGTCGTGGCGTCCGCGGCCACGGGCCTCACGGTGGTGCTCGTCGACACGGATCGATCCGTCGGCGCCCGCATCGTCGCGATCGTCCGGACCGGCGTGTGGGCCGTGCTGCCGATCCTGCTGACCGCGCCGTGGTACGTGCCGATCCTGCGGGCGCAGTCGTTGCCGGAGGGGCGTTCGACCGCCGTGCGCGGTACGGACGCGTTGCTGGTGGTGCTCGGACCGCCGGCGTGGCTGTGGTGGGCGCTGCTCGCCGCTGCCGTGATCGTGACGGCTCGGGTGCTGCGCAGCGACCGGCCGGGTGCAGCGGTCGCGACCGGCCTGTTGCTCGCCGCGTTCGTCGGCCTCGCCATCGGCGAGGTTCGCGCGGCCTACGTCGTGCCGACGGCGATGGCGATCGCGCTGGCACCGCTCGCGAGTGCGTTCGCCGGTGACGTCCGAGCCGGCGACCGGCCGGGTGCAGCGGTCGCGGCCGGCCGGCGGGATCGCCGGGCTGCGGCGGTGGCCGGTGTGGCGGCCGGTGTCGTGGTGGTCTGTATGGCCGCGGTGACTCCCGCACGCTTCGACGACGAGGTGGCCCGGTACGGCCGCTACACCCCCGACGGCACACTGCTGGCCGCCTCCTGGCTCCACGACCACGTCGTCGAGGGCGATCGGGTCGTCGCCGCGCCGGTGGACGGTGTCCCGACCGGATGGTGGGTCGAGGCCGAGGGCGTCGATGCCTGGGTGGCCGCGCGGGCCGAGTGGCTGTTCTTCCCCGAGGAGCGTCGGACGGCCGCGGTCGCCGAGCTCCTCCTCAGCGCCGGCGCGTGGCCGGACGACACCTCGCTCGACGCACTGACGGGTTGCTCGGTCGACTGGGTCGTGCTCCCGGACGCCTGGGGAGGGGTCGACGACGCTGCGTTGGTCCGTGCGGTGGCGACCGGTCGGATCGCCGTCGCGTACGACGACGGCACCACCACGATCCTCCGGGTGGCGGCGACCGCGGAGGGTGACCTGACAACCCCGTCCGTCGGGTGCCCGATCTCTTGAAGCTCGCAGCACACGGTGGTGATCGGACCGGTGTGCGTGAGTTCTGGGGCCGATCCTTGACGTTCTCTTGAGACACGGCTCGAACGGCCACTGGTACGTTCGACACAGGCGTCAGCAGGCGGTGCTGGTGCAACAGAGCTCAGGGCGGTGAGCGAAATGACGGCGACACATCGGGCGGATCTGTCGATCTCCGACCAGGAATCCATGCGGACCTGGAACCCCGATCGCGATGGCGATCGGCGCACGACACCACGGAACGTGGCCGACGAGGACACCCTCGAGCTCACGATCCTGATGCCGTGCCTCAACGAGGAGGAGACCATCGCGGTGTGCGTGCGCACCGCACGGGCCTACCTCGAGCGCAGCGGCGTACGGGGCGAGGTGCTGGTGGCCGACAACGGCTCGACCGACCGGTCGATCCAGCTCGCCGAAGCCGAGGGCGCCCGCGTGGTGTCCGTGCCCGAGAAGGGCTACGGCGCAGCGCTGATGGGTGGCGTCCGCGCCGCTCGCGGCACGTTCGTCATCATGGGCGACGCCGACGACTCCTACGACTTCTCGTCGCTCGACCAGTTCGTCGAGCGCCTGCGGGCCGGCGACCACCTGGTGATGGGCAACCGGTTCGCCGGTGGCATCGAGCCGGGCGCCATGCCGTGGCTGCACCGCTGGATCGGCAACCCGGTGCTGTCGTGGCTCGGGCGCACCCTGTTCGGCATCCCCGTCCGTGACTTCCACTGCGGCCTGCGCGGCTTCCGTCGCCAGACCGTGCTCAACCTCGGTCTGCACACCACCGGCATGGAGTGGGCCTCCGAGGTGGTCGTGGCCAACGCACTGGCCGGCCGGAAGATCACCGAGGTCCCCACGACCTTGCGCCCCGACGGTCGGTCGCGGCCGCCGCACCTGCGCTCGTTCCGCGACGGGTGGCGTCACCTCCGCTTCCTCCTCCTCTACAGCCCGAAGTGGCTGTTCCTCCTGCCGGGTCTGGTGGCCTTCGTCGTCGGTGCGGTGGCCGCCGCCACCCTGGTGGTCACCCCGGTCACCATCGGCGGTGTCGGCTTCGACATCGGCACCCTCCTCTACGCCTGCGCCGCCACGGTGCTCGGGTACCAGGCGATGTGGTTCGCGATGCTCACCCGTCGCTACGGCGAGCAGCAGGGGTTCCTCCCACCGGGCGACCGGTACGAACGGGTCAAGCGGCTGCTCAGCCTCGAGCGTGGCCTCGCCATCGGCGGTCTGCTGATCGTGGCCGGGTTCGGCCTGGCGGTCGCCTCGTTCACCCGATGGAGCGGTGAGGGCTTCGGTGAGATGGACGGTGCACAGACGATCCGGATCGTCGCTCCCGCCACGCTCGGCCTCATCCTCGGGTTCCAGACGGTGCTCTCCAGCCTCTTCTGGTCGCTGCTCGGCATCGAGACCCGACCGGCGCCGGTGGCCCGCACGTTCGTCGAGTCCTCGGACTCGAAGGTCATCAACGTCCAGTTCAGCAACGTCCAGATCACCAACGTCCAGATCACCAAGGAGGTCGAGCGGTGAAGCAGTGGTTCCTCGTCATCGTCGCAGCGCTCGTCGGCCTCGTCGGCGTCCAGCATGCGGCCGCCAGCCCGTACAGCGGCGGCAGTTCCTCGGCAACGGTCTCCGACCCCACACCGGCCCCGGGCCAGACCGTCACCGTCTCCGGTGCCGGGTTCGCGCCGAACTCCACGGTCACCGTCGTGCTCGATCCCGGCGCCGCCGGGCTCGGCTCGGCCACGGCATCGGGCGCCGGTGCCGTCTCGGCATCGGTCGTCATCCCGGCGAGCGCATCGGGCACCCGCACGATCGTGCTGTCGGGCACCGCGTCCAACGGGTCGCCGCTGAGCCTCTCGGTCGCGGTCAACATCGGCGGGGCTGCCGACGACATCCCCACCACCGGCAGCGACGTGATGCAGACCGTCGTCCTCGCCGTCGGGGCCATCGCGGCCGGCGCGCTCTTGTGGGTCGCTGCGGCCCGTCGTCGTCGCCGTCCCTCGGTCACGGTCTGAGCCGGGCGCCCCACTCGGGCCACGGCATCGCCGATACCGAGATCTGCGGCCACACCGGTGCGTGAAGACGAACTCGTGAACCACTCGACCGGCCCCTCGTCCTGCGATCCGCCCGATCGGCTCGATCACCTGGATCGGCTTGACCGCCTGGATCGCCTGGACCGCCTGGATCGCGGCCGGCGACGGCCGCAGCGCACCCGGTGGGAGCGTCGCCTCGACGCCCCGTCGTTGGCGCTGGTCGCGCTGTTGGGCCTCCTGCCGATCTCCGCGGCCTCGTCGGCGGTCGATGCCGCACCCGGCGACCCGATCACCACGACCGGTGCCGCCGTCGGCGGGATCTCGTCCGCCGAGGCAGGAAGCCGAGCGCTCGCACATCTCGCCGAGCGACGTGCGGCGCTCGGGCTCGAGGGAGCCGACATCGCCAGCGCCGTCGTCACCGACATCGTCCCCGTCGGTGACACGGGCGCCTGGGTCGTCCACCTCCAGCAACGCTTCGACGGCCTCGACGTGAGCGGCGGTGTGATGAGCGTGGTCGTCGACGGCACCGGCGCGGTCCGCTCGCTCGGCGACCGGTTCGAACGACGTCTCACCACGACCGCCGACGGCCCACCACCGGAGATCGATTCCCTCGACGCCGTCCGGTCGGCGGTCGACGCCCTCGGTCTCGTCGCGTCCCGACCGTTCCGCCAGGTGGCGACCGAGCCGGGCGCGGAGTCGGCGACCACGGTCACCACAGGTGGCGTGTCGGCCGATCCGATCCCGGTCCGGCTCGTCCTGCAGCCCGACGAGACGGCCGACGTGGTCCACCTCGCCTGGGAGGTCACCATCCGCGAGCCCGACGGCGAGAACTGGTGGGTCGTCAGCGTCGACGCCGACACGGGCGACGAACTCGACCGCATCAACTACACCTCGGGCGCCACGTACGAAGGGTTCGACGCACCCGTCGAGTCACCGTCGTTCGGGACGCGCAGCACCATCGTCGACCCCGCCGACCCCGTGGCGTCGCCCTTCGGCTGGCACGACACGAACGGCGTGCCCGGCGCGGAGTTCACCGTCACCCGGGGCAACAACGTCTCCGCGTACACCGACGTCGATGCGAACAACGTCGCCGACCCGAGCAGCCAGCCCGACGGTGGTGCAGGCCTGGTGTTCACCGCACCGCTCGATCTCGGTCAGCCGCCGTCGACGGCGACCGCGGCAGCGGTCATCAACGCGTTCCAGTTCGTCAACCGACTTCACGACATCGCCTACGCGTTCGGCTTCGACGAGGCGAGCGGCAACTTCCAGGCGAACAACTACGGCAGGGGCGGCGCGGCCGCCCTCGGCGGCGACCCCGTCCTGGTCGAGGTGCTCGACGGATCCGGTGTCGACAACGCCAACTTCACGACGGCGCCCGACGGGTTCGCGGGCCGGATGCAGCTGATGCCGTTCACCACTGCGAACCCCGATCGCGACAGCGCGTTCGACAACGGGATCGTCGCCCACGAGTACGCCCACGGCATCAGCAACCGGCTCACCGGCGGCCCCTCCAATGTCACGTGTCTGCAGAACACCGAACAACCGGGCGAGGGGTGGAGCGACTGGTTCGCGTTGATGATGACGCTCGAGCCGGGCGACCTCGGGACCGACCCGCGCCCGATCGGCACCTGGGCGCTCGGCCAGGCGGCCACCGGTCCGGGTCTGCGTTCGTCGCCGTACAGCACCGACCTCGGGGTCGATCCGAGCACGTACGCCGACGTCGCCGCAGCGGGCAGCCCTCACGCGGTCGGCGAGGTGTTCGCCGCGATGCTGTGGGACCTCTCATGGGCACTCGTCGAGCGGGACGGCTTCGACCCCGACTGGATCGGCGGCACGGGCGGCAACATCACGGCGATGCAACTGGTGCTCGACGGCATGAAGCTCCAGCCGTGCAGCCCCGGGTTCGTCGACGCACGCGATGCGATCCTCCTCGCCGACCAGCTGCACACGGGCGGCGCGAACCAGTGCGTGATCTGGGAGGCGTTCGCCGCCCGCGGCCTCGGTGAGAGCGCCTCGCAGGGCAGTCCCGCGAGCCGCACCGACGGTGCCGCTGCCTTCGACGTGCCGGACCAGTGCCTGTCACTGGTGCTCACCACCACCGCCAGCACCTCGGTCGCCGCACCAGGGAGCACCGTCACCTACAGCTCCACCGTCACCAACACCGCGACGGTCCCGGCGACCGGTGTGGTCGTCGGCTCCACCGTTCCCGCGGGCTCCACCTACGTCGTCGGCTCGGCGACGTGCGGCGGCACGCACGCCGCCGGCGTCGTCACCGTCACGATCCCCACGGTCGCCGCCGGCGCGGCCGTCACCTGTACCTATGCCGTCACCGCCGGCACGAGCGCGACCGACGTCTGGTTGCACGAGGACTTCGAGCACGGCACCGACCGATGGCTCCGCACCCACACGGCCGGGACGATCGACTGGACCGCGAGCGGGGTCGCCGCACACACCGGTGTGCTCGGCGCCCGCGTCGACGGCACCACGTCGGCATCGGCCGTCGTCCTCGGACTTGCCGAGCCCGTCACGGTGACCGGCGCACACCCCACGCTGCGCTTCCTGCACCAGTTCGACACCGAACGACAGAGCGACGGCGGCATCGTCGAGCTGTCCACCAACGGTGTCACCTGGGCCGACCTCGGCCCGGCATTCGTGCGCAACGGCTACACGCACCAACTCGCCTCCGGACCCAACCCGATCGCGCCTCGGCCGGCCTTCACCGGCTCGAGTGGCGGTGTCGTCGAGAGCGTCGCCGACCTCACCCCGTGGATCGGCCAGCAGGTGCGCATCCGGTTCCGGTTCGGTTCCGACAACGGTGTCGCCAGCACCGGGTGGCGCGTCGACGACGTGCGCCTCGGCGACGAGGTCGTGCTGTCCCAGACCGCCACGCTCAGCAGCGCCTCCGGGGCCGCGGATGCAACGGCGACCGACACCCTCGTCCGCGGCGACCTCCCGGCCACGACCGGCCTGCTCCGGGTCACGACCGACCCGCCCGTCCCATCGCGCATCAGCGTCGACGGCATCGTCCGCAACGACTGGGGCCTCGACTGGGTGAGCGTGCTCGCCGGCTCGCACGAGGTGTGCTGGTCCGACGTCGTCGGCTTCGGCACGCCGGCCTGCCAGACGGTGGTGGTCACCCCAGGTCAGACGACCTCGGTCGTCGGTTCCTTCGCCCGCCTCGGTCTGCTCCAGGTAGGGGTCCAACCGGTCGGATTGCCGACCACGATCTTCGTCGACGGCCACGTGGCCGAGGAGTACGGGTTGTTCAGTTTCGTCGAACCCGGCCAGCACGAGATCTGCTGGGGTGACGTCAGCGGGCCCTGGCAGGCGCCGGCGTGTCAGTCGGTCACGGTCATCGCCGGGGCCACCACACAGGTCACGGGCACCTTCGTGTCGACGCCCACCCCGGCGCCCGGCCCGGCACCGCAGCTCGGGCCCACCGGATTCCTCCGGGTGAGCACCTCACCGGCGGTCGCCTCCCGCGTGGTCGTCGACGGCATTCCCCGCGCCGACTGGGCACTCACCTGGGTGAAGATGCCCGTCGGTGTCCACGAGGTGTGCTTCACCGACGTGGTCGGGTTCGTCACGCCACCGTGCCAGCAGGTGCTCGTCGAGCAGGGTGCGACCACGACGGTCGCCGGCGCGTTCTCGCCGCTCGGCCTCCTGCAGGTGGCGGTCGCTCCTGCCGGGCTGCCCGTCGACGTGCTCGTCGACGGTGAGCCGCACAACCAGTTCGGGTCGTTCGCCTTCGTCGAGCCCGGGACACACGAGGTGTGCGGCACCGCTCGTCCGGGGTGGGCCACGCCGGCGTGCACCACCGTCGTCGTCGGCAGCGGGTCGCTCGCCCAGGTGACGCTCACCTACCAGCCGATCCCCTGACCCCTGACCGCTGATCCTCGGTCGCTGGTGGCGCGACCGCGCTGTCGCGCTCCATCGGGCGGGGGCCGGTCAGGCCGAGCGCGAGGCGGCGGCGTCGGACAGCACGTCGCGCACCAGGGTGGCCCGGAACCGGATCCCGCGGCCATGGCGTTCGAACAGGTCGACCCGGCAGAGTTCGACGATCGAACGATCGACGAGTCCCATCGGCATGACCGCTGCGTCGGCGAGCTGCTCCGGTGTGAACGGCTCGGCCAGTGTGGCCGCGGCCCGGAGCAGGCCGGCATACGGGTTGCCGAGGCCGCGGACATGACGGAGCACCGCGTCGCGCAGGCTCGGTGACGGGCCGCTGCCGCCGCCCGCGTGAATCCAGCGCCACGAGTCGGCCAGCAGGGCCGGCACGCCGCCGGTGGCGCGGATGAGCGCGGCGTCGAGGCCGCGCAGCTCGGCGGCCGGGCCGGCCTGCAACGGGGCGAGGTCGATCACGTCGCTCGCTCCCGGCACCGCCGGTGTGGCCAGGCCAGGGCCGCCCAGACCGGACGCACCTGCCGCACCGTCGTGCACGGACGCCCGAAGGGTGGCGACGACGGCGAGGGGGAGGTCGGGTTGATTGCGCCCGAGCCACTCCAGCGCGGTGAGGGTGTCCGCGTCGGCCCACTGCAGATCGTCGAGCAGCAGCGTGACCGGGCCGTGATCGATCACCAGTTGGCGGAGGGCGCGGAGCGTCGCGTCGGAGGTGTCGACGAACGGCGCCGCCGCGTACGCCCGCGCGGCGTCCGCTCCGGCGGTGCCGGCGAAGGCGCGCACGAGCGCTGCCGCCAGCGGGACGCCGGGACGCTCGAGGTCGATCGGCGTGTAGGTCGCTCGTCCGACCCGGAGGCCACCGGGCCCGCCGAGCATCGGCTCGAGCTGGGACAGGAATGCGCTGCGTCCCATGCCCGCACGGCCGCGCACCACGACCATCTGGAACGAGCCCCTCGACGCGAACTCGCACAGATCGCGCGCCCGAGCGAGTTCCTCGCGGCGTCCGACGAAGGGGAGCATGCGGCTCGGGTCGCGCCGGTCGGCCCGACGTCGTGACGCGTTCGGGCGAGTCGTCGCGGATGGCCACCGTGCGGCGATCAGGGCCGCCGCCGGGGTCCCGGCGTCGATCGCTCCCCAGAGGTCCTCGGTCTCGCTGGTGCAGTCGAATCCGAGCTCCTCGGCCAGGAGCCGGCGGCACCGCTCGAACGCGCGCCGCGCCGCCTCGCTGTGGCCGAGCGCGTGCTCGGCCAGCATGATCATCTGGAACGCCTCTTCGGAGTACGGCCTGCTGCGCAGCACCCGCTCGCCGTGGCGAGCCGCGGTGGCGGCGTCTCCCAGCACGAGCAGGTCGGCCGCGATGAGCAGGTGCAGGCGGGCGACCCGGTCGCGCGTGAGCTCTCGTTCCTGTTCGAGCCAGGCCGCCTCGTGCACGTCCTCGAGCAGATCGCCGGTCGCGAGCTCGGCCGCGTCGATCAGGTGGGGGAGGCGCTCCGATCGGGGCCGGTCGGAGGTGGCCATCGCCGCGTCGAAGCGGTCGAGGTCGAGCGTCACCCGTTCGATCGCGAAGCGGTAGGCGCCGTTCATGGTCACCAGGGTGCGGCGCGCCTCGTCGCGGTCGTCGAACAGGTGCTTGCGGAGCACCGAGACGTAGCTCTCGAGCGTGGCCGTCGGGTTCCGCGGCTCGTCGCTGCTGCTCCGCCAGAGCGCCTCGATGAGCACGTCCTTGCGCACGGGGTGGCCGCGGGCCAACAGAAGCAGTTCGAGCAACTCCTTCGTCTTGACGCCGCCGAGGTCGCTCGGACCGAGCACGTCGGTGCCGTCGATGCCGTTGTGCCGGACCCGCTCGATACGGAGCGGGCCGAACATCGAGATCCGCAGGGCAGCGGGCGTGCGGTCGCTCGGCGACGCGTCGGTGCCGACCGTGTCGCTCCTGTCCGCCTTGTCGATCGTGTCCGACGCGCCGTCACCGGCACGTGGAGACCCAGATCCGCCCATCCGAATGCCGCCCGTTCACTGCGGTCGTGCTCCCACGCCGTTGACCTTCGAAAGTACTTCGGTCGCTCGCCGAGCGGCAATGGTCGCACGGTGGTCTTGACGGTTTCTGAACGGTCCGTCGGGGGGTTCGCTCCCGTCGAGGGCGTCGATCGGCAAGCTTTCGTCAAGGTGACTCTCGCACCGTGAACAGGGTCGCGCGGTCAGTATGGCCGAGCGGGAATCGACCTCATCGACGGGGCTTCCGGCCGAAGGTATCCCCAAGGTCGACCGTTCAGAATTCCGTTCTCACCGCCTCAAGGCGACGCTGGTTCGGGCGGGCCAGCAGAAACGGAAAAGAGACATGAGAGTCCGCGCTTCGCGTGTACCCCGTGGGCGACCCGTGACGACGGAGGGCAACCGTCGTCACCGGGTGGGGTTGGCGGCGATCCTGTGCAGTTCGGTCTTCGTGGCCGGCGGCGCCGTGGTCACCCCTTCCGGCTTGGCGGCTCCGGCCGACGGCACCCAGTTCCCCTGGGAGGGCTACGACAGCCCCGATGCCGCTGCACCCGTCGGTGCCGGCTTCAACCTCAACACCTCCGACATGAGGTTCATCCTCGACCAGATCAAGATCGCCGAGCAGCACGCTGCCACGGCGACGCCGCAGAACCCCTGCGGCACCCTGGTCGGCAACGGTCCGAACCAGATCCCCAATGCGGTGACCGGCGGTGAGCTCCTTCCCTGGGGTCTCCGCACCGTCGACGGCACCTGCAACAACATCGTTCCCGGCGGCGACAACTGGGGTGCCGCCGACGAGCTGATGCCCCGCCTCGGACCGCTCGACCTCCGCGCTGCGGAGTCGTTCGATCCCGACGGTCCCGGCGGCGCGCCGGCGACCCCGACGTCGTACACGCAGACCTCGGGCATCGTCGCCGACAGCGAGCCTCGCCTCATCAGCAACCTGATCGTCGACCAGACCGCCGCCAACCCGGCGGCGCAGGCGGCGGCCGGCGCGAACCCCGTGGTCGACCCGATCACCGGCACGCTGCTCATCGAGAACGTCGCACCCGACGAGGGGCTCTCGGCGCCGTACAACTCGATCTTCACCTTGTTCGGCCAGTTCTTCGACCACGGCCTCGACCTCGTGGGCAAGGGTGGCAGCGGCACGGTCTTCGTCCCGTTGCTGCCCGACGACCCGCTCTACGTCACCGGGTCTCCGACGAACTTCATGGTGCTCACCCGTGCGACCAACCAGCCGGGTCCCGACAACCAGCTCGGCACCAGTGACGACGTCCACGAGCACAACAACTCGACCACGCCGTACGTCGACCAGAACCAGACGTACACGTCGCACCCGTCGCACCAGGTCTTCCTGCGTGAGTATTCGCTCAACGGCGCCGGCGACCCCGTGTCGACCGGTCGGCTCATCACCGTCGACGGCGGCATGGCCACATGGGACTCGGTGCAGCTGCAGTCCGAGGACCTCCTCGGCATCGCACTCGCCGACCGGGACGTGTTCAACGGGCCGCTGCTGGCGACCGATCCGTACGGCAAGTTCATCCCCGGTCCGAACGGCTACCCGCAGATCGTCACCACGGCCGGTCTGGTCGAGGGCAACCCGCTCGCCAACGGCGGCAACGGCCTCACGATCCCGGCCAACGCCGTGCGCACCGGACATGCCTTCCTCGACGACATCGCACACCACGCCGCTCCCGGCACCTGGGACCACGACGGCAACCCGGCGACGCCGAGGATCCCGCAGACGCCCGACACCCTCGCCGGCACGGCCGACGACGGGCTGCCCGGCACCTACGACGACGAGATGCTCGGCGTGCACTACGTCGCCGGTGACGGCCGTGCCAACGAGAACATCGGCCTCACGGCGATCCACCACGTGTTCCACGCCGAGCACAACCGACTCGTGCCCTACATGCAGAACCTGATCACCGGACTCGACCCCACCCAGCTGCCGGAGTGGCAGCTGAGCCCGGGCGTGTGGAACGGCGAGCGTCTGTTCCAGGCCGCACGCTTCGTGACCGAGATGCAGTACCAGCACCTCGTGTTCGAGGAGTTCGGTCGCAAGGTCCAGCCGCTGATCAACGTCTTCTCCGGCTACGAAGCCAACGTCGAGGTCGACATCAGCGCCGAGTTCGCCCACGCGGTCTACCGCTTCGGCCACTCGATGCTGAACGAGGAGGTGCTCCGCTACGAGCCGGACGGCACCCCGAACCACACCACGTTGTTCGATGCCTTCCTCAACCCGCCGTCGTTCGTCGACGGTGTGGGCGCCACGGTGTACACCCCCGACGAGGCGGCCGGCGCGGTGTTCCGCGGCATGACGACCCAGGTGGGCAACGAGATCGACGAGTTCGTCACCGATGCGCTGCGCAACCGTCTGGTCGGGCTTCCGCTCGATCTCGCGACGCTCAACATCGCACGAGCCCGTGACACCGGCATCCCCACGCTGAACAACGCCCGCAAGGCGTTCTACGCAGCGACGGCGAGCACGCAGCTCAAGCCCTACGAGAGCTGGTTCGACTTCGGTCTCAACATGTCGACGCCCGAGTCGCTCGTCAACTACGTGGCGGCCTACGGCACGCACCCGACCATCACGGGCAGCATCGCAGCACGGCGTGAGGCCGCAGCGCTGCTCGTCGCCGCCGATCCGTTCAACCTCGCGACACCGGCCGATGCGCAGGACTTCCTGTTCTCGACCGGTGCGTGGGCGAACAACGGCACGACGAGCATCACCGGCCTCGACGACATCGACCTCTGGATGGGTGGCCTCGCCGAGGCCAAGGCCCCGTTCGGCGGCATGCTCGGCACCACCTTCAACTACGTCTTCGAGACGCAGATGGAGCGCCTGCAGAACGGTGACCGCTTCTACTACCTCACCCGCACCGCGGGTCTGAACCTGCTCGTGCAGCTCGAGGGCAACTCCTTCGCCGAGCTGATCATGCGCAACACCGACGCCACCAACCTGCCGGCCGACGTGTTCAGCCGTCCCGACTACAACTTCGACCTGCAGTTCCAGAACGCTGCGGGCCCGATCGTCGACGACCCGAACACGCCGTACAACGAGACGATCCTGCTCGTCCGCATGCCCGACGGCACGGTGCGCTACTCCGGTGGCGCTCATGTGTCGATGCACGGCACGCCCAACGGCGACCGTATGCGCACCGGTGACGGTGACGACACCCTGCGCGGCAACAACGGCAACGACCGGATGGAAGGCGGCATCGGTGTCGACAACCTGATCGGTGGTCTCGGCGACGACATCCTCACCGACACCTTCGGCGACGACGTCCTGAAGGGCGGCGACGGCGACGACTACCTCGGCTCCGGTCCCGGATTCGACCTCAACCAGGGTGGCCTCGGCAACGACTTCGTCGTCGGCGGCTCCGACATCACCGAGACCTTCGCCGGCCCTGGCAACGACATCGTCTTCGCAGGCGACGACGCCGACACCGTGTTCGGTGACGACGGCGACGACTGGCAGGAGGGTGGCGGCGGCGCCGACCTCATGCAGGGCGACAACGGCGCCCCGTTCTTCAACGACCTGAACACGGCCGGCAACGACGTGATCATCGGTGACGGCGGCAACGACGACTACGACGCCGAAGGCGGCGACGACGTCATGGTCGCAGGCCCTGGTGTCGAGCGGTATGCCGGCGCCTTCGGCTTCGACTGGGCGATCTACAAGGGTGACTCGCAGCCGGCAGAGGCCGACCTCAACCTCGACCTCGCCCCGCTGCCGCCGGGCGTCATCACCAACCGTGACCGTTTCGATGCGACCGAGGGTCTGTCGGGTCATGCGTTGAACGACACCCTTCGCGGCAGCAACGACGATGCCCTGGCGATGCTGGGCAGCGAACTGAACGCAGCGGGCATCGCCCGGGTGAACGGTCTCGCCGCACTCCTCCCGCCGCTCGCGACGTCGTTCACCGGCGGCGAGATCATCCTCGGCGGCCTCGGCAGCGACATCATCGAGGGCCGCGGCGGCAACGACATCATCGACGGCGACCTCTGGTTCGACGTGCAGCTCCAGGCACCGAACCCGGCGACGCCCGACACGAACGACGTCCAGCTCGTCAACAGCCTGTGGGCGCTGCGCGCCGCCGTGGCGTCGGGGGCGATCGATCCGGGCGACATCCAGGTCGTCCGCTCGATCAAGAACTCCGGCAGCACCGGCAACGACACCGCCGTGTTCTCCGGCCCGTTCGGCGACTACGACATCGCGGTCGTCGGCAGCAAGCTCGTCGTGACCCACGCTCGTGGCAACGGCGGCGCCGGCGGCATCCTCGACAACGGTGTGGACACCCTCACCAACATCGAGTTCCTGCAGTTCTCCGATCAGACGGTGCCCAGCCCGCTGGGCAACGGGCTGCTGCGGGTGACCTCGTCGCCCGCCGTGCCCACCCGGATCACGGTCGACGGCATCGTCCGTCACGACTGGGGTCTCGACTGGCTGACGGTGTCGGCGGGTTCGCACGAGGTCTGCTTCTCCGACGTGGTGGGCTTCACCACGCCGGCGTGTCAGACGGTGACCGTCACGATCAACCAGACCACCGTGGTCGAGGGCGTCTTCGCCCCGCTCGGTCTCCTCCAGGCCAACGTCGCTCCGGCGGGCCTCGCCACCACGATCTTCGTGGACGGCGAGGAGCGCGACGAGTACGGCTACTACGCCTTCATGGAGCCCGGCAGCCACCAGGTGTGCTGGGGCGACGTGCCCGGCTACCAGGCCCCGGCCTGTGAGACGGTGAACGTCACGGCGAACAACACCACGACGGTGACGGGCACCTTCACGCCGAGCGTCAGCCCGACGCCCGGGCCTGCCCCGAGCCTCGGCACCACCGGCTTCCTCCGGGTGACCACCAACCCGGCGGTCCCGTCCCGGATCGTCGTCGACGGTGTCGCCCGTTCCGACTGGGGACTCACCTGGGCCAAGACGCCTGTCGGGCCCCGCGAGGTGTGCTTCACCGACGTGCCGGGCTTCATCACGCCGGCCTGCCGGATCGTGGTGGTCAACGCCGGGGAGACCACGGTCACCCAGGGCACCTACACCCCGATCGGGTTGATCAAGGTCGACGTCGTGCCGGCCGGCCTCCCGGTCGACGTGATCATCGACGGCACCCGCCGCAACCAGTTCGGCGCCTACATGTACCTCGAGCCCGGCTCGTACGAGGTGTGTGGAGCACAGGCGATCGGTTACACGACGCCGAACTGCCAGAGCGTGAACGTGACCGGGGGCGCACAGACGAACGTGACGCTCACCTACACGCTCACGCCCTGACCCAAGCCGCCCGGGATCCGTCCCGGATGGACCACGGCCGGTGCCGTGCGGTGTCTCTCCAACGCCGCCCGGCACCGGCCGCACACCACGTCAGAAGTCCTCGGACACCTGACCAGACACTCCGACGAAACACCCCCTGGACCACGGTCCTGGACCCAAGGAAGGAAGCACCAACACGATGCGCAGAACTCTCGGCATCCTCGCTCTCACCACCATCGGCATCATCGGCCTCGCGCCGGTGGCCGAGGCCGGCTCGCCCTACGGCGGGTCCGGCGGCGGCGGCACCGGCGCCGCCCAGGTGTCCGACCAGACGCCGGCACCCGGCCAGACCGTGACGGTCTCGGGCAGCGGCTTCGCCCCGAACAGCCCGGTGTCGATCGTGCTCGAGCCCGGCTCGACCACGCTCGGCACGGCGACGTCGAACGCGTCGGGCGCCGTGTCGGCCACTGTCACCATCCCGGCCGGTACCAGCGGCAACGCGAGCATCGTCCTCGTCGGCTCGAGTGCCGGCGGCGCGACGGTGCGTGTCAGCGTGCCGATCGCGGTGGGCAGCTCGGCCGCCGGCCTGCCCACCACCGGCTCCAACTCCACCGAGCCGATGATCATGTGGGCCGTGGCGGCCATGGCCGCCGGCGGCGTGCTCGTGCTCGGCGTCACCCGCCGTCGCCGGGCTGCGTCCGACCCGGCCTGACGCTCGGTCGACGACCGATCGGTGCGCCGGTCGGAGCGGGGCGGTGCCAGACGTGAGTCGGCACGGGGCTCGTCCCGCACAACTTCCTTCGGGTTCCACGTTCGAACGGACCGGTCGACGACCGGTCCGTTCGACGCGTCCGGACGCCGGGCCGGCCGGGTGAGCGTGGTGGCCGGTGACCTGCCTGCGTCGACCTGCCGGTGTGGTGCGACGGACGGCTGACGACCCGCGAGGGCTGCCGGTGGTCTGGTCTGAAATCGCAGGGCCACGAAGTCTTAGGGCGAGGACTGAGTTTCTCGAAGGTTTTCCGAAGCGCGAGGGTTCATGGTGTCGCCAGCCATGGGCGATGCTGGTCGGGCGGCCGGCAGAAACGGACAACTCTGATGACTGGATCGGTCATTCCTCCGCATCGACACGCACGGGGGCACGAGCTGCCTCACCGGTCGGAGCCAGTCCTAGGACGACCTTCCGGTCGACGGACCGGCCTGACCCGACGGATGCGTTCCGGGGCGCGAACGGGGCGGCGGGCGCTCGGCGCCGCCGTGGCAGCCGGTGCGCTGCTCGCCGGCTCGATGGTGCTCCCCGGCGCAGGCGCCGCAGCCGCACCCATCGACGACGCCGTCGGCCAGGGCTTCACCGTCTCGCCCGCCGACCTCGCGTACATCCTCCAGCAGATCAAGATCGCCGAGGCGCACGTCGCGACGACCACCTCGGCCACCGGCCCGTGCGGTTCGCTCGTCGGGCCTGGCCCGAACCAGCTGCCGAACGTGCTCGTGTCGTTCGGTCTGCGCACCGTCGACGGCTCGTGCAACAACCTCCAGGTCGGCCAGGCCAACTGGGGCGCCGCACACCAGCTGTTCCCCCGTCTCGCCACGCCGGAGTTCGACGTGGCCGAGGTGGTGCCGGCGGCATTCGGCGGTCCGTCGGCCAACCCGACGTCGTACGCGCAGGCGTCCGGCTCGGTGTTCGACTCGCAGCCACGTCTCGTCAGCAACCTCGTCGTCGACCAGACCTCGACCAACCCCGCAGCGGTCGCCGCCGCCGGGTTCCCCGTGCGCACCCAGGGCAACCCCGGGGTGTTCGTGTGCGGGGCCGTCGGTGCACCCGCACCGCCGGACTGCGTGCCCGAGAACACGACGCTGTTCATCCCGAACGTCACGACCGACATCGGTCTCTCGCCGCCGTTCAACGGGTTGTTCGCACTCTTCGGACAGTTCTTCGACCACGGTCTCGACAAGGTGACCAACGGCGGCAGCGGCACGGTCTTCGTCCCGCTGCGCGCCGACGACCCGTTGATCGCAGGGGCCGACCACGTCGTCGGCAACGGCGACGATCTGCCGGCGAACCAGCGCTTCATGGTCCTCACCCGCGCCACGGCCCTCGGTCCGAACGGCTCGCGTGAGGCGAAGAACACCGACACCCCGTTCGTCGACCAGAGCCAGACCTACAGCTCGCACTCGTCGCACCAGGTGTTCCTGCGCGAGTACGTGCTCAACGGCCTCGGCCGACCGATGAACACCGGCAAGCTCCTGCACTCGGCCGACGACGGCATGGCCACGTGGGCGATGGTGAAGTCGCAGGCCGCGGTGAAGCTCGGTCTCCGACTCGTCGACACCGACGTGAACGACATCCCGATGATCGCCGCGGACGCCTACGGCAACTTCATCCCCGGACCGCTGCGCGGCATGCCGCAGTACGTCACCGCGACCGGTCTCGTGGAGGGCAACACCGCCAGCCCCGTCGCCGCACCGGCGAACGTGATCCGCATCGGCGTCGCGTTCTTGAACGACATCGCCCACAGCGCCGCCCCCACCGCGGGCGGCCCCGACAGCAACACCACGGCCGGCGGCAGCCTCGACACGCCGGTGCCAGCGGGCACCTACGACAACGAGTTGCTCGATCTCCACTTCATCGCCGGCGACGGCCGTGTGAACGAGAACATCGGCCTCACGGCGATCCACCAGGTGTTCCACTCCGAGCACAACCGGCTCGTCGACGACATCAAGAACACCCTCACCAACGACACCAGCGCCGCAGGCGTCGCCGCACTCGCCGAGTGGAAGCTCGCGACCGGCGCCGCCGGCTGGAACGGCGCACGCCTGTTCCAGGCGGCCCGGTTCGTGACCGAGATGGAGTACCAGCACCTCGTGTTCGAGGAGTTCGGTCGCAAGATCCAGCCGGCCATCAACCCGTTCGAACCGTTCGCGTTCAACCAGACCGACGTGAACCCGGCCATCACCGCCGAGTTCGCCCACGCGGTCTACCGCTTCGGGCACTCGATGCTGAACGAGACGATCGACCGCATCGACGAGTCGGGCACTCGTTTCGACATCCCGATGCTCGACGGATTCTTGAACCCGGCGTCGTACACCGAAGGACCCGGCAACACCGTGCTCACCTCGCGCCAGGCGGCCGGGGCGATCATCATGGGCATGTCCGACCAGGTCGGCAACGAGATCGACGAGTTCGTCACCGACACGCTGCGCAACAACCTGCTCGGCCTGCCGCTCGACCTCGCCACGCTCAACATGACCCGTGCCCGCAGCGAGGGCATCCCGTCGCTGAACGACTTCCGGCGTGAGGTGTTCGCCCAGACCAACGACGGTCAGCTGACGCCGTACGCCAACTGGCTCGAGTTCGGCCTCGCCCTCAAACACCCCGAGTCGCTCGTGAACTTCGTCGCGGCCTACGGCACGCACCCGTCGATCGTCGCCCAGTCGACCATCGCCGGCAAGCGTGAAGCGGCGCGGCTCATCGTGAACCCGGATCCGATCGGCAACGGCGACGTGCCGCCCGCCGATGCCGCTGCCTTCCTCGGCAGCACCGGAGCGTGGGCCAACAACGGCACCAACTCGGTCACCGGCCTCGACGACGTCGACCTGTGGATGGGCGGCCTCGCCGAGAACACCAACCCGTTCGGCGGTCTGCTCGGCACCACGTTCAACTACGTGTTCGAGAACCAGCTCACCAACCTGCAGAACGGCGATCGGTTCTACTACCTCGCCCGCACGCCGGGCATGAACCTTCGGGCGCAGCTCGAGGGCAACTCGTTCGCCGAGCTGATGATGCGCAACACCACGGCGCTCAGCCTGAAGGCCGACCCGTTCGCGACGGCTGACTGCAAGTTCCAGTTCGCGAACGCGCCCGGCATCGCGAGCGCACCGACGGGCACCGACGTCGTCGACGACCCGACCACCGAGTGCCGTGAGGACCTGCTCCTCATCCGGCTCCCGGACAACACCATCCGCTACCGCTCGGTGAACGCCGTCGACCCCGTCGGCATCAACGGTCAGGCCGTCTACAACGGCACGACCGGCACCGACCGGATGTGGGGCGGCAACGACAACGACACGTTCCTCGGCAACGAGGGCAACGACGTGATCGAGGGCGGCTCCGGCGACGACATCGCCATCGGCGGTGAAGGCAACGACATCATCACCGACTCCGCTGGCGACGACATCCCGAAGGGTGGCCCGGGCAACGACGCCATCGACGGTGGCATCGGCCTCGACATCCTCATGGGCGGCGACGGCGACGACTTCACCAACGGTGGCGGCAACGCCAACGAGGCGTTCTTGGGTGCCGGCGACGACTTCGCCATCGGCGGTCAGGGTGCCGATGCCGTCTTCGGTGACAGCGGCGACGACTGGATGGAGGGCGGCGACCAGCCCGACCTCCTGATCGGTGACAGTTCGACGCTGTTCTTCGACGACCACAACATCCCCGGCCATGACGTCACGATCGGCCAGGGCGGCGACGACGACTACGACACCGAGGGCGGCGACGACATCATGGTCGCCGGTCCCGGCGTCGAGAAGAACGCCGGTGCATCCGGCTACGACTGGTCGATCGGCCTCAACGATCCCCAGCCGCAGGACGCCGACCTCAACCTGAAGATCATCGCCGGCGGTGCGCCGGCGAACGAGGTGCGCGACCGCTTCAACGAGGTGGAGGCGCTCTCGGGCTGGAACCTGAACGACACCCTGCGCGGCGACGACCTCGCGCCGTCGACCATCGGCGGTGGCGGGTTCATCGGCTGTGACGTGCTCGACCAGGACGGCCTCGATCGCATCGTCGGACTCGATGCGCTCGTGCCGCCGCTCACCACGCCTGCCGGGCCGATCATCGCTGCGTCCACCACGAACTACTGCATGTTGCAGGGCAACGTGTGGGGCGACGGCAACATCCTCCTCGGCGGTGCCGGCAGCGACGTGCTCGAAGGACGCGGCGCCAACGACATCATCGACGGCGACCGGTACGTCAACGTGCGGATCAGCGTCAGGACGAACAAGAACGATCCCGGCAGCGAGGTCGGCAGCACCGACTCGATGAGCCGCACGGCACGGACCGGCACGTTCGGTCCGGGCACGGCGGGGATGACGCTGCAGCAGGCGGTGTTCGCCGGGATCGTGGATCCGGGCAAGTTGGCGATCGTTCGTGAGGTCGTCGAGCCGTTCGTGCCGGCGGGCGACTGCGCTGCGGTCACGCCGCTCAACTGCGACCGTGCGGTGTTCAGCGGCCCGCGGGCCGACTACGACCTCACCCAGGTCGGTCTGGCCGTGGTCGTCACCCACGCCCGCGGTGCCGGTGGCGGTGCAGGCGGTGGTGGCGGCGTCGGTGGCGGCGGCGCTGTCACCGACACGGGCATCGACACGACGTACAACGTCGAGCAGTTCCAGTTCAGCGATCAGACCATTGCCAACCCGTTCGGCAGTGGCCTGCTGCGAGTCACGACGTCGCCGGCGGTTCCGTCGAGGATCTCCGTCGACGGATTCGTCCGCAACGACTGGGGCCTCGACTGGGTGACCGTCCCCTCGGGCAGTCATTCGGTCTGCTTCAGCGACGTGACCGGCTTCAACAAGCCCGCCTGTCAGACGGTGACCGTGACGACTGGCCAGACGACCGTCGTCAACGGTGTGTTCGCGCCGTTGGGCCTCCTCCAGGCCACCGTCGTTCCCAGCGGTCTGCCCTCGACGATCCACGTCGATGGCATCGCCCGTGACGAGTACGGTCTGTTCGCCTTCATCGAGCCCGGTTCGCACACCGTCTGCTGGGGCGATGTCCCCGGGTTCCAGGCTCCTGCCTGCCAGACGGTGACGGTGACAGCGGGTGTTCAGAGCACGGTGGAGGGAACGTTCGTCGCGGACGCCAACCCGACCCCCGGTCCGTTCCCGGTGGTCCCGCACGGCTTCCTGCGGGTGTCGACGAATCCAGCCGTCGTGGCCCGGATCAGCGTCGACGGCGTGCGGGTCGCCGATTGGGGCCTCACCTGGGTGAAGATGCCGGCGGGTGCACACCAGGTGTGCTTCAGCGACGTGCCCGGTTTCGTCACGCCGTTCTGTCAGACGGTCAGCGTGACCGTCGGGAACACGACCTCAGTCGTGGGCAACTACGTGCAGTTGGGGCTCATCCAGGTCGGTGTGGCGCCCGCCGGTCTGCCCGTCGATGTCGTCATCGACGGTCTGCCAAGGAACCAGTTCGGTGCCTATCTCTTCATCGAGGCCGGCGTGCACGTGGTGTGCGGTCGACCGACCTTCGGTTACACCACACCGTCGTGTCAGACGGTGACGGTCACCGGTGGGGCTCAGACCAACGTGACGATTGCCTACGTCCCGTCCGTCTGACCACCATCGGACACCCGGCGTCGGCGCCCGCCGATGAACGGGTCGAGTGCACCGCACGCTCCGCCCGGGGCGTGCGGTGCCGCGTCCGGGGTCGGTCCGGGCCGACCCTGCGCGCACTGCGCACGCACCGAGCCAGTCCGGTGCGAGTCCGGTGCGAGTCCGGCACGGCAGCGGTCAGCAGGTGAGGTCGTCGGGCACGACGAGGGACACGAGGTAGCCGTCGATCGCGTCGTCGATGCAGGCGTTCAGTCCGTACGCCGTGTGCTGGTCGGCCTCGACCGCCACGAACACGCCGTCCTCGAGCGTCTCGGCCATCCTGCGGCTGCCCTCGAACGGCGTGGCCGGATCGCCGGTGTTGCCCACGACCACGATCGGTCCGGCACCGGCACCCGTGATCCGGAAGCCGTCGTTGCCCGGTCCGGTGGCGCCCTCGGGGAACGAGGCGCAGATCAGCACCTCGTAGGAGTCCTTCGTGCTGATGCGCGGGGCGGCGACGGAGAAGTCCCGACGTCGCGCGACCGCCTCGTCGATGGCCGCGGCTGCATCGTCGGGCGCAGGATCGTCGGCGCACGTGATCGCGAAGTAGGCCTCGAGCTCGTCGCCGTACGTGCCGTCCGGCAGCCGTCCGAAGTAGGCGTCGTACAGCGCGAGCATGCCGCCGCCATCGCCCGCTGCTGCCGTCGCGAGCGCTGTCGCGAGCTGCGGCCAGAATGCGTCGGAGTACATGGCCTGGGCGACGCCGACCTCGAACACGCCCTGGGTGAGCTCGGGTCGTCCCGCGGTCGTCGGGATGCGCGTGGTCTCCACCCGGACCAACAGGTCGAAGAACGCGCCCTCGGCATCGCCGTCGTTGTGGAACGCGCAGGTGACGTCCGCCGAGCAGTCGGCCAGGAAGCTGCTGAGCGAGGCGTCGAAGCCGGCCGCCTGTTGGACGAGTCCGTCGATCCGCCCGACGGTCGGGTCGACCGCGCCGTCGAGGACGGCGGCGCGCACGGTGTCGGGGAAGAGGGTGGCCCAGGCGGCGCCGAGCTGGGTGCCGTAGCTCCACCCGAAGTAGCTGACGGTCTCCTCGCCGACCGCCTGACGCACGAGGTCCATGTCGCGGGCCGCGTCGACCGTCGTGAGGTGCCGCAGCAGGTCGCCCGACCGCTCGACGCAGCCGGCCGTGAACTCGACCGCGGCCTCGCGCAGCGCGGCGTCCTCGGCCGCATCGTCGGGCCCGGTCTCCACGCCGAAGTAGGGGTCGTAGGCGTCGACGCAGTCGACCGCCGGTTCGGACAGGCCGGTGCCCCGCGGGTCGATGCCGATGATGTCGAAGGCGTCGAGCAGCGGCCGGTCGTAGATGAAGTCCGCCTGCGCCGCGAGGTCGGAGGCGCCGTAGCCGGGACCGCCGGGGTTCACGAACAGCACACCGATGCGGGCTGACGGATCGGTGGCACGGTGGCGCACCAGGTACAGCTCGATCTGATCGCCATCGGGGTTGCCGTGATCGAGCGGCACGGCGAGGAGTCCCTCGTCGACGCCGTCCTCGAGTTCGCTCCACTCGATCGTGCCGACCGGCGCACCGGGGGGTGCGGTCGCATCGGTCGCATCGGTCGCATCGGTCGGGTCGGTCGGGTCGCTGGAGTCGTCCGGTGCCGACGTCGTCGGTACCGGGGCGGAATCGGCCGGGGCGGTCGGATCGGTCGCCTCCGCGGTGACTGCGGCGCTGGAGCCGGTGGACGGGATCGCCAGCGACTCGGAGCAGGCGGTGAGGGTCACCAGACCTGCGGCACCGAGGAAGGTGAGTGCGAGCGCGAGCGGCGAGCGGGCAGGTGGCACCCCCGAACAGTAGGCATTCGATGTCCAGGTGTCGGGGCACGGTTCCTAAGCTGGACGGCGCCATGAGCACCCCGCCGCACACCGCGCCCGCGGTCACCCCGATCGACGGCTCCGTCGCTGCCTCGCCGGAGGCGATCGCGGCCCGCGACCGGCTGTCGGCGATCCTCACCGCGGCCGACCCGACCGAACTCCTGTGGGTGGCGCAGGAGGACGGGTTCTTCGACCGGTGGGTACCCGAGATCTCCGCGCTCGCGATGGAACAGGACCCGGTGCACCGGCACAAGGACGTGCTCACCCACACGTTCATGGTGACGGCCAACACCTCGTCCCGGCTGCTGGTGCGCCTCGCCGCACTGTTCCACGACGTCGGCAAGAGCCGCACACGGAGATACGCGCGGGGCAAGGTGACGTTCCATCACCACGAAGCGGTGGGGGCGCGCATGACCCGCGAGCGGCTCACCACCCTCGGCCACGAGCCGGCGATGATCGAGGACGTGGCCCGCTTGGTCGAGCTCAGCGGCCGCTTCCACGGCTATCAACACGGGTGGGAGGACTCGGCGGTCCGCCGCTACGCGCGCGACGCCGGGCCGCTGCTCGGCGACCTGAACGAACTCGTGCGGTGCGACTGCACGACCCGCCACCCCGAGAAGGTGCGCGGACTGCAGCGCCGCATGGACGAGCTGGAGGGCCGCATCCGCCAACTGGCGATCGACGAGGCGCGCAAGGCCGAGCGGCCGGAGCTCGACGGCGCCGAGATCATGGAGCTGCTCGGCATCGGTCCCGGCCGGGTGGTGGGCGAGGCGCGGGCGATGCTGCTCGAGCACGCTCGTGCGCACGGCGCCATCGATCACGACGAGGCGGTCGCGTTGCTCCGCTCGTGGTGGGCGGCGCGCGGCGACTGATCGCCGCGATGTGCGATCGCCGCGGCGATCGCACGCGACACCGCCCACGCGCCGACGCCCACGGCCAGGGTGCCCGCGAGTGCCACCCAGGGCACGAACCACTCGAGCATCAGCGGCCACACCTGCCAGTGCACGAGGAACACGACGAACGACGCGCTCGCCAGCGTGCCGACGACCCCGACGGCGGGGGCGGGCACCGGTACCTGGCGGACCCACACCAGCAACAACATCGCAGCGACGACCACGAGCTCGCGGTGGCCGTCGCCGAAGAAGCCGGGAACCGCGGCGACGACGGCGAGGGACACCACGACGCGTTGCCAGGTGGTCGACGCACGCGCCGCCATCCACCCGATGGCGAAGCACCAGGCGACCGTGTGGGTGCGGAAGACCGCGTTGTACGGATCGCCGAACTGCACGACCTCGAACCGGAGCGCGAGGGTGAGCGCGCCGAACGCCGACGCCACCGCGAACGGCCATCGTCGTTCGGCTCGACGCAGCGGGCCGAACGACCAGAGGAGCGTGACGACGAGCATGATCTGGACGAGTGCCTCGAGGTACCAGTAGTTCCACCGTCCGTTCCGACGCCACGACGAGCCGGTGTAGTTGTTGACGAGGAGGGCGGTGCCGATGCTGTACCCGCCGGCGACGATCATGTTGGCGCCGATCCACGCCGAGGTGGGAACGGCGATGCGCGCGATCGCCCGCAGCGAGTGACGGGTGCGGTGCGCGGCCTCATCCGCCGTCAGGCGGAATCGGGCGAGGTTGTGACCCGCCACCGCGAGCAGTGCGTGCGCGCCGCCGCGGAGGAAGAAGACATCCATGTGGGTGCCCACCACGAGCACGATCGCGATGGCCCTCAGTACGACCGTGGTCTCGACGTGACGCCACCAGCGACGCGGTGCTGGTTCGCCCTCGCCGTCCGCGACGCCCGCGCCGTTCGAACGTGGTTCAGCTGCCGCGTCGGCGAGCGACTGCAGTTCGTCGACCGTGCGGAGGTGCCAGCTCGCCGGCAACGTGCCGAGGAGGCGCTCGAGTCCGATCGAGATCTCGACGTACGACAGGGAGTCGCCGCCGAGCGAGACGAACGTGTCGCTCCCGCTGACGACCTCGCCCGTCCGTCTGCGGTGACCGAGTGCCCGTTCGAAGAACGCCGCTACGTCGACGCGGCCACCGGGCGCATGGCCGGTCGTATGGCCGGTCGTGTCCCCGGTTGCTCGCCCGTCGCGGGGCGCGTCGATGGATCGCCCGAGCGCGAGCAGGCCCGCGAGGTCGGGCTTGCCGTTGTCGAGACGGGGCGCCGACCCCGGCATCAGTCGGAACACCCCCACGGGCAGCCCGAGTTCGGCTGCGACACGTGCGATGGCGGCATCGCACCGCGCCGGGGCCGGCGCGTCGCGATCGTAGGAGTCGTCGCGATCGTCGAGCCGGGCCACGACGATCGATTCGTCGTCGCCCGTCACCACGGCGTCGAGACCGTGGTGCGCGAGCCGGCGAGCCAGCTCGTCGAGGTCGACCCGGATGCCGAACGGCTTCACGAACCGGCTCGCGCGACCGACGATCTCGAGCCGACCCTCGGCGTCGATGAGCCCGAAGTCGCCCGTGTGCAGCTCGTGCACCGTGCGACCGAGGGCGAGATCGTCGACGTCGGTGGCGTAGCCGAGCATCACGTTCGGGCCGCGGTACACGACCTCACCCGCCCCGTGCGGTGCCCCGGGATGCGGATGCAGCGTGATCGAACCCCCTGGGATCGGGCGGCCGACCGTGTGCGGTGCGAGGGCCACCTCGGCCGGATCGAGCACGGTCATGCGCGCGGTCGCCTCGGTCTGGCCGTACATCACCGCGAAGCGGTGCCCGAGCCGTGCCGCCTGCGCAACCCGGTGGCGGACCTGAGTGACGGGCAGCCGCCCGCCGGCCTGGGTGACCAGGCGGAGGCTCGGCGCGGCCAGTGGGTCGTGCCCGTGCCGCTCGAGGCGGGCCAGCAGTTCGAAGGTGTGGGGTACCCCGGCGAACGTCGTGACCGCGTGTTGCCGGACGGTCTGCCAGAACCGGTCGTCCACGACCGAGTCCTCGGAGAGCACGATGGACGCCCCGACCGCCAGGTGTGAGTGCAGCACCGACAGGCCGTAGCAGTAGTGCAGGGGGAGCGACGTGATCGCCCGGTCGTCGGCGGTGAGGCCGAGCGCGCCGGCGATGGCGATCGCGTTGGCATCGACGCCTTCGCCGCTCAGCCGAACCACCTTCGCCGCGCCCGTCGAGCCCGATGTCGGCATGAGCAGCGCGAGTTCGGGATGCGGTCGAACCGGTCGATCCGGCCGATCCGCCCGATCCGTGACGAACCGAGCGCCGATCTCGCGGCCGCGGTCGCTGTCCGGTGTGAGCAGCACCACGTGACCGGCACGGAGCGCCGCGAGGTGACGCACGATCGTGTCGATCCGGTTGCCTCCGCTGACGTGAACCACGCGCCGTGCAGGGGCGCCCAGGTGGTCGAGCCCCTGCGGTGACTCGCGGTCGAACGCGGCCGCCTCGTCGTCGATGCGCTCGACCAGTTCGGCGTAGGTGTACACGGTGTCGTCATCGACGAGGGCGACGCGTGTGCCGTGGCTCCCCAACCGCTCGACGAACGACGGGGTCGACCGGTGACGAGTGCGCACGGTCGTCGACGCGAGCGCGAGGGTCGACCGCTCGTCGTGCGTGCCGTGTGCCCCGTGCATGGCCGGCATCAGCGTCCTCGGCGGGGGAACGCCACCACCCGTTCGGTTGCCCGGACATGGACAGCGCTCCCGGCGACCGGCAGGCGGCTCGTCTGCAGCCGTGCGGTGACCGTCGGCCCGGCGTCGAGCCGCACCATGACGACCGCGTCGTGCCCGTAGTACTGGCGGCCGACGACCGTGCCTCTCGCTCCCGGCGAGTCGGCCGAAGCGCCGACCGGGCGCTCGTCGTGGTCGTCGTCGTGCACGGCGAGTTGCTCGGGACGCACGAGCACGTCGATCGCGTCGCCGGGCGTCATGGCCGTCGTCGTGACGATGCCTGCGTCGAGGTCGCCCAGCGCGCAGCGGACGACGGCGACGTCGGGTCGATGCCCGCTCACGAACTCGCCGGGGAGCACGACCGCATCGCCGACGAAGGTGCCCACCTCGAGCGACGCCGGCAGGTGGTACACCTGCGTCGGGTCTGCCGCCTGGGCGATCCGGCCGCCGAGGAGCACCGCGACCTGATCGGCGATCGAGAGGGCCTCGAGTTGGTCGTGGGTCACGATCACGGCTGTCGCGCCGCTGACCTTCAGCGCCTCGAGCACTTCGCCGCGCACCTGCGCGCGCAAGCCGGCGTCGAGGGAGGAGAAGGGCTCGTCGAGCATGACGATCGCCGGGCGCGGTGCGAGCGCTCGCGCCAGCGCGACTCGGTGCTGCATGCCGCCGGACAGTTCGTGGGGACGCTTGTGCTCGATGCCGGGCAGGCCGACGAGTTCGAGCACCTCGGCGATGCGGCCACTCCTCCGCTCGTCGCGGTCGAGGCCGAACCCGACGTTGCCCGCCACGGACAGGTGGGGGAACAGCGCGCCTTCCTGAGGGACCACGCCGACGCGGCGGAGTTCGGGCGGCATGGACCGTTCGTGATCGGCGACCCGGGTCCCGCCGATCGACACCGTGCCGGCATCGGGGCGTTCGAAGCCGGCGACGATGCGTAACAGGGTGGTCTTGCCGCCGCCGGAGGGGCCGAGGACCGCGGTGATGCTGCCGACCGGCACGACCAGGTCGACGCCGTCGAGCACCGACGTGGTGCCGAAGGACTTGGTGACGCCACGCACCTCGAGCGCCGGTGCGCCAGCGGTGGTCGTGCGGTCGTGGTCAGCCACGCGCGGACTCCTTGGTTCGGCCGGTGCTCACGACGCTGAGTACGGCTGTGGGGATCGCGGCGAACAGCACCAGGGCGAGCGCGTACGGACCGGCGTTCGCATAGTCGCTGACGGACGTGTGCCGCCACAACTCGGTCGCAAGCGTGGTGGTCTCGGTGGGTCGCAGGATGAGCGTGACCGGCAGCTCCTTCATCGTCGAGAGCATCACCAGCGCGGCGCCCGCGGCGATGCCGGGCAGCGCGAGCGGCACGGTGACCCGCCAGAGCACCGCGAGCGGACGGCTGCCGAGCGAACGTGCCATCTCCTCGACCCGCACCGACGACTGCTCGATCGAGGACCGCACCGACCCCACGGCGAGCGGGAGGAACAGCACGACGTAGCCGAGCACGAGCAACGGTGTCTCCTGGTAGACGGGGCGCAGGACGCGCACGCCGATGAACACCAACGAGATCGCGACGACGATGCCCGGCAGCGCATGGGCGACGTACGTGGTTCGTTCGATCGCGACGCTGGTGCGAGACCGGAAGCGCGCCGCGAGCACGCCGACGGGGAGCGCGAGCAGGATCGTTGCGACCGCAGCGAGGAGGGCGAGCACGACCGTGTTGCCGAGGGCGGCTGCGACGTCAGCCCAGTCGACGTCGGTCGATTCGAACGTGAGCACCCACTGGATCACCCGCACGATCGGGAACACGATCGCGACGCCGACGACGAGCGCGGCGAAGCCCCATGCGGGCACCGCAGCCCGACCGAGCCGCACGGGCGTGGCATGGCGAGCGGCACCCGAGCCGAGCCGTGCCTGGGTGGCGCGGCCGCGTGCCCGCGCCTCGAGCACCACCAGGACGAGCGCCACGAGCACGAGCATCGAGGCGAGGATCGCCGCTCTGCTGGGGTTGAAGCCGGCGCGGTACGCGCCGTAGATCACCCAGGTGAACACCTCGTAGCGCATCGCGGCGACCGCTCCGAAGTCGCTCAACACGTAGAGCGCCACCAGGAGCGCGCCGGCGCTGACCGCGGGTCGCACCTGTCGAAAGGTGAGGCGGAGAGCGACGTCGAGCCGACGTCGGCCGAGCGAGCGGGCGACCTCCTCCTGGGCCGGGTCGAGGTGTCGGAGCGCCGCGACGACCGGCAGGTACACGAAGGGGTACGAGACGCTCGTGAGCACCAGGGTGGCTCCGTCGAACCCGGCGAGTTCCGGTCGCCACGACACCCATGCGAACGCCGCCAGGTACGACGGGATGGCGAGCGGGAGCGCGAACACGACGCCGAGGGTGCGACGGCCGGGCAGATCGCTGCGCACGACGAGCCAGGCCGCGATGCAGCCGACGGCGACGCTGAGGACGGTGACGGCGAGGGCGAGGCCGACGCTGCGCAGCAGCAGGTCCCGGGTTCGTGCCCGCCACAGCTCGTCGATCACCTCGCCCCACCCGCGCGCGACGGCGCGATCGAGCAGGTACCACACCGGCGCGATCGCGACGACTGCGGCAGCGATCGCGGGGACGAGCACGAACCACGGCTGGCGGGACGTGCGCCGGGACGCGACGACGACCCCGGCGTGGGCCGGGGCCGTCTGCGTCGCGACCGGTGCGGTCACGGACGCCTCGTCGGATTCGCTCGGCTCACGACGAGGTCACAGGGTGAGCAGTCCCACGTCGGACAGCAGCTCCTGGGTCTCGGCGATCGAGTCGAGATCGGACAGGTCGATGGCCGGCGGCTCGAGGGAGTCGAACGCCGGGAGCAGGTCGGAGGCAGCGACGCCGGTGACCACCGGGTACTCGAAGGTCTCGTCGGCGAAGTAGCGCTGCCCGGTCTCGCTGAGCAGGAACCCGACGAGCTCGAGCGCGTCGTCGAGGTGCTTGCTGCTCGCGAGCACGCCCACCCCTGCCACGTTGACGAGGCCACCTGGATCGCCGGCCGCGACGAACTGGTTGACGGCGGTGACCGCGTCGGCCCCCTCGGCGGCGATCTTCTCGTACAGGTAGTAGTGGTTGACGAGGCCGATCGCCAGCTCGCCGCTGTCGACCGCGTCGCGCACGGCGACGTTGTTCTCGAACGGCACGGGATCCTGGGCGGCGAAGCCTTCGAGCCAGGTGCGGGCGGCGTCCTCGCCGCGCAGCACGCGCAGGCCGGTGACGAAGGACTGCCACGAGGCGTTGTTCGGGGCGAACCCGATCTTGCCCTTCCATGCCGGGTCGAGCAGGTCGTCGATCGTGGTGGGCGGTTCGGGGGCGAGGTCGGGGTTCACCAGGAACACGCGGACCCGGCCGCTCGTGCCGACCCAGAGATCTTCGGTGGAACGGAACTCGGCCGGCACGCTCGACACGAGGTCGGCGGGCAGCGTGGTGAACAGGCCTGCATCGGCGACGGCCCCGAGCGCACCGGCGTCCTGGGAGAAGAACACGTCGGCGGGCGAGGCGTCGCCCTCGGTCAGGAGCTGGGCGGCGAGTTCGCCGCTGTCGCCGCCGCGGAACCCGACGGTGATGCCGGTCAGCTCGGTGAACTGGTCGAGGATCGGCTCGACGAGTTCCTGTGAGCGTCCGGAGTAGACCGTGATCTCGCCGGTCGACGGGCCGCTCGTGTCGGACGGGCCGCCGGTGTCCGTGGGGCCACCGGTGTCGGTCGGGCCACCGGTGTCCGACGACGCGGACTCGTCGGAGGCGCAGGCGGCCGCGAGGGTGGCGACCGCGAGCACGGCGGCGATCGAGCGGAACGAGACCGCCAGGCCGGAGGCGCGGGAGC
>JAPLAA010000091.1 GCA_026393475.1 Actinomycetota bacterium | reverse complement strand
CGCCACGATCGACTTCGCCTGGGCCTCCGGCACGCCGGACCCGTCGGTCGTCGCGGACCGTTTCACGGCCCGATGGACCCGCACGGTGAACTTCACGGCCGGCACGTACCGGTTCACGGCGGGAGCCGACGACGGACTCCGGCTGTACATCGACGGCAAGCTCGTGCTCGATGCCTGGGTCGACCAGAGCTACACGACGTACTCCACCACCGTTGACCTCACGGCGGGTAACCACACCATCGTGTACGAGATCTACGAGAACTACGGCGATGCCGCAGCGACGCTGACGTGGTCGCCGCTCATCCCTGCATCGTGCCCCAAGCAGGATCCGGACAAGTGGACGATGGAGATCTACGACGGCATCAGCCTGAGCGGCTCGCTCATCGACTGCAGCAACCAGACCAACCTCGACAAGGACTGGGGCAACGGCACGCCCGACTCGAAGGTCGGCAACGACACCTTCTCGGTCCGGTGGACGCGCACGTGGACCTGGGCCGGCGGCACCTACAACGTGGTCGCCGGCAGTGACGACGGCGTGCGGGTCTGGATCGACGGCCGGCTCGTGATCGACGCCTGGCGCGACCGGGCGTACGGGACGTCGTCGGCCACGGTGACACTGGCGGCCGGCACGCACACGGTGATCATGGAGTTCTACGAGAACGGTGGCTTCGCCCGGGCCACGCTCGCGCTGACCAGGGTCTGACCCGCTGCTCGGCTCAGCCGACGGACGGTGGGGCGAGCGGCCGCGATCGGGTCGGCAGCTTCGGCGCCACCGCCGGTGTGCTCGGCGCCTCGGCGCCACCCTTGGTGCGCGACGTGAGGAACGCCAGGTAGTCCATGCCCGCCAACGGCCGGGTGATCACGTACCCCTGGCCGACGTCGACGCCGGCGGCCTGCACCTGCGCCAACACCCTCGCGTTCTCGATCCCCTCGGCCACCACCTGCAACCCGAGCGCAGCGGCGAGTTCGACCGTCGAGCGGATGATCGCGATCGCTCGGGCATCGGCCCCGATCGCGAACACGAACGACTTGTCGATCTTCACCTCGTCGACCTCGAGGTCGAGCAGGCGTGCCATCGACGAGTAGCCGACGCCGAAGTCGTCGATCGAGATGCGCATGCCGGCCGCCCGCAGGTTCGCGATCGACCGTGACGCACGGTCGGGGTCGTGGGCGAGCTCGGTCTCGGTGATCTCGAGCGTCAGCTTCTCGGCCGGGTAGCCGTAGATGCGCAGCAGATCGGCGATGTATTCGGCGAGGTTGTCGTCCACCACGTCGCGATGGGAGATGTTGACGCTCACACCCACGTGCGGGCAGCGCTCGGCGTGGAACGAGATCGCCTGCGCCAGCACGGCGCGGGTGAGGCCGGGCACCAGTCCGGCCCGCTCGGCGACCGGCACGAACTCATCGGGGAGCAACAGGCCACGTGTCGGGTGCTGCCAGCGCACCAGGGCCTCCGAGCTCGTGATCCGGCCGTCGCGCAGGCCGACTTTGGGCTGGTAGTACAGCGACAGGCCGCGGTGCTCGATCGCATCGCGCAGGTCCTCGAGAAGCTGCAGCTTCTCCCGGGTCTGGAAGTCGCTCGCCGGGTGGTACATCTCGACGCCCGTGCGCCGGTGCTTCGCGTCGTACATCGCGACGTCTGCGCTCCGCAGCACGCCCGAACGGGTGCGGCTGTGGCCGGGGTACAGGGCCACGCCGATCGCCGCGCCGACGCGGACGTTGATCTCGTCGACGACGAAGGCCTCGTCGAGCGACCGCTGGAGCAACTCGGCACCGTCGAGCGCCGCCTGGTCGTCGGGCGCCATGATCACCACGCCGAACTCGTCGCCGCCGAGCCGGGCGAGCAGGCCTGCGTCGCCGACGACCGGCCGGAAACGATCGGCGACCAGTCGGAGCAGCTCGTCGCCCGCATGGTGACCGAGCGAGTCGTTGACCTCCTTGAAGCCGTTGAGGTCGATGATCATCACGGCCACGGTGCCCGGGGCCACCTCGATCAAACGGTCGAGTCCTTCCAGGAACCCGCGTCGGTTGGTGAGCGAGGTGAGCTCGTCGGTGCGCGCCAGCCGGTAGCTCTCACTGCCGGTGTGCAGTTCGTGCACCGTGATCGCGGTGCGCAGGATCACGGCGGCGACAGCGGTGAGCGCGAGCAGCGACGCCACCAGGTCGACGTCGTCGACGATGCCGGCACCCAGGATGCCGAGCGCCATCAGGCTGAACACGACCGGGATGACCGTGAGCTGGGCAGGCCGTTCGGCACCCTGGCGCCGGTTCGTGCGCGGCAGCCAGGCCGCGAGCGCCACGGCCAGCGCAGCGACGAGCCGTACGTGCTGGGTCCACCGGGGGAGGGCGCCCATGATCGGGCCGCCGTCCGCGATCGCGGCCGCCCACCGGAGTTGGCCGATGTCGCCGGCGACGAGCAGCCCGGCAGCGACCGTGAGGGCGACGACCGCGGCGCTCGGCCGGTAGCGCATCGCCGACCAGGCCGCGGCGACCACGACGGCGAGCACCAGGTCGAGCAGGAGGGCGACGAACGCGATCCGGACCTCGTACGCGTCAGCGGTGCCGTCGGTGAGCCCGGCGAACGATCCCGCCCACAGCATCGCTCCGGCAGCACCGGCGCCGAGCACGAGGATCATCCCGTCGAGGCGGTCGCTGCGCAGCGATGCCGGGTTCACGTTGCGGGTGATCAGGGCTGCTGCCGCGACGAGTGCGGCGATCCCGGTGAGGCGGACGAAGTCGGACGGGCGAGGTGTGCTGAGCGAGTCGAGCTGGAACACGGAGGCGATCGAGAGCGCGAACAGTCCGAGCGCCCCCGCCAGCAGCGACCAGGTGCGCCGACGATGGCGGTCGGCCCGCGCCGCGACGAGGACGAGCACCACCGGCAAGGTGGCGGCGAGGAGGTCGATCGGGTGGAGGCTGCGCGACGCCCGCGTCGGCTCGTCGACCATGGTCATCGTCGCCGCGACGACGGCTCCGGCGGCGACGAGGAACAGGCCGCGCAACAGCAACGTCGCCCGTCGGGTCGGCAGCGCGAGTGCGTCACCGGATCGCCGACGACGGTCGGCCACCGTGCCCGAGCGGCGTCGAGGTGCCCGACGTGTCGCGGGCGCGGCGCGGTCGGCCGGTGCCGTGGGGTTCGTGCCGCGTCGGGGCCGTGGGGACATGGGTGAGTGCTCGGTGTCGCGTGTCTGGGTGTCGGGGGTGTCGGAGATGTCGTGGCCGGGGGTGTGCCGATGGTGTTGTCGGCACGGTGAAGCTGCTGCTTGAACGCAATGCCCCGTCTGGGGCGGATCAGGTTCGCCACGCAGCGTGGCGGATATCCCTCGTCGGGTGCCGGGCCGCGGGGCGCGAGGCCGCCGTCACGCCTAGGCTGTGCTCCGGCGGACTCCCTCGTTCCACTTCGGTACCTCGAAGGTAGGAGCCGTACGTCCAGTCCCGTTCCAGGCCTGATCAGGTTCCGATCCGGCCTGTGGCGGGACCCTGCGTGCGGCCCTCCGATCCCCCCACCAGCCCGGGAGGCCTGAGGCGTGCACACACCCTCCAGTTCCACAGTCAGCTCGACAGTCAGCTCGACAGCGAGTTCCACCGCCAGCTCGACAGCCGGATCCAGGTTCGTCCGTCTGGTCGGCTTCGCCATGGCCCTCGGCGCGGTGTCCACGGCGCTGCCCGGCGTGCCGGGGCTCACGCAGCTCGCCGCACCGTCGGTGTCGGCGGCGCCGGGAGACACGACGCTCACCCCGCTCGACACGTGGGCGTGGTGCGGGGTGCACCCCGACGATCCGACCGCGGCGACCGCGGCCCGATCGATGGCGCAGATCGCCGGGATCGACGCGACGTTCGGGCCCTGCAACGTGCCCACCCCCGACTACACCCCGGCGTTCACGGCCAACCGGTACGTGTCGCCCGACCAGTACCGGCGGCTCGTCGACATCAACGCCGCGGCCGGCATGAAGACGGTGGTGTACGACTCTCGCCTGTGGTCGGCCAACGCTGCCGTCCGGGCCGACGCCACCCAGTTCTGGGCACCGGTGTACCAGCACATCGCAGCGTGGGACCTCGGCGACGAGTTCGACCCCGCCGGCACCGAGTGGCCGCTGCTGATCCAACGCTGGAACCGCGTGCGTACCGAGGTCACGCCGGTGTCGGGCATCCCTCCGTACACGAACCATCTCCCGTGGGCGACCGACGAGGCGCTCGCCGATCTCCCCGGCAACGACCAGCTGCTGTCGTTCGCGTGGTACGCGGACGACCTCGGCGCGTCGATCGCCAGGGCCCACGCCAACGAGGCCACGTTGATGTGCGGCGTCAACGCGTTCGACCACTTCAGTTTCGTGCCCAGCCCCGACAAGATCCGTGCCGACATGGCGGCGCTGCGGTCGGCGGGGTGCGACAAGTTCCTCGTCTTCGGCGGCCAGCGCGTGTACGGCAGCTCCACGTTCGGGCCGACGTCGCTCGTCGACGGTGCCGGCGCGCCCACCACGTGGGCGCCTGCGGTCCAGGAGGGGTCCGGCCGATCGAGTTTCACCGGCGTCGGCCCCGCACGCTTGCTGGAGACGCGCACCGGCGACGGACTCGGCACCGTCGATGGTGTCCAGGCCGGCGTCGGTCGTCGGGGCGAGGGATCGGTGAGCGGCGTCCAGGTCACCGGTCGTGCCGGCATCCCGAGCACGGTCGCCGCGGTGTCGCTCAACATCACCGCGATCGATCCGTTGCGAGCCGGGTTCGTCACCGCCTATCCGTGTGGCTCCGCGCAGCCCAACGCCGCGCAGCTCAACCATCCGCGCGGTAGCACGGTCTCGACGGCGGTGATCGTCGAGCCGGGAGCGGACGGTCGCGTCTGCGTGTTCACGATGTCCGACACCGACCTCGTGGTCGACGTCAACGGGTACGTGCCCCTCGGTGCGGCGTTCGAAGCGGACGTGCCCGCCCGCCTGCTCGAGACCCGGGTGGGGGAGGGGCTGTCGACCATCGACGGTCGCGACAACGGCATCGGCCCCCGGGTCGGGGGCTCGATCACCGAACTGCAGGTCACCGGCCGCGCCGGCGTGCCGAGCGTCGTGAACGCGGTCGTGCTCAGCGTGACGGTCACCGACGCCCGTGCACCGGGCTTCGTCACCGTGTTCCCGTGCGGCGGCCCGATCCCCACGTCGGCCAACCTCAACTACTCGTCCGGCGCGACGGTCACCAATGCCGTGGTCACCGGCGTCGACGGCACCGGCAAGGTGTGTCTGTACACGATGGCCACCGTCGACATGGTGGTCGACCTCGGCGGCCACCTGCCGTTGCCCGCTCCCGTTTCGACCGCACCGCCCAGCCGTGTACTCGACAGCCGTGCCGGTCCCGGTCTGTCGACGATCGACGGGCTGCAGTTCGCGATCGGCGCCCGCGCCGCGGACACGGTCACCACACTGCCGATCGGTGGCCGTGGGGGCATCCCGCGAGGGGTGGGAGCGGTGGTGCTCGACGTCACCGTCACCGATCCCGTCCGGGCGGGCTTCGTGACCGTCTACCCGTGCAGCGCCGGCCGACCGAACGCCGCCCACGTCAACTTCACCGCTCGCCAGACTGTGTCGAACATGGTGGTCGCCGACCTCGCCGCCGACGGCACCGTCTGCATCTACACGATGGCCGGCACCCACCTCGTCGTCGACGTCCTCAGCTACCTCCCCTGAGGCGCGACGTCATCCGGTCGTCGGAGGTCGATCTCTCCATCGGCGGTCAGTGGTCCGCGGCCTGCCACGCGTCGTGTTCGAGCGCACGGCTGAGCGCTGCGACGTGCTGCAGGAAGCCGTCCCGGTGGGCGTCGCTCGCGGTCGCGGCGAGCGCTGTGTAGAGCCCGAGCCGGGCGGCCGTCGAGAAGCCGGCGTCGTCGAGGCGGCCGACGCTCCACAGTGCCATCGCTCCGGTGTACGACACGAAGATCTGGCGAGCGATCCCGGCCGCATCGATGTCGTCGCGGAGGATGCCCATCGCCTGCGCCCGACGCATGAGCGGCACCTGCGCATCCGACGGCATCGCCCCGCCGGGGCGGCGCGGTCCCGCGCGCTGGGCGATCGCGACGACCTGTCGGAACGCATTGGAGTCGGCGACGAACGCGGCCACGGTCTGGTCGACCACGAGCACGGCGCCGGCGATCGGATCGCTCGCGTCGATGCCAGCGAGGGATTCGCCGAGTTCGGCCATGACCCGGTCGACCAAGGCGCGGACCACGTCGTCGCGCGTGCCGACGAGGTTGTAGATCGTGGCCGGGGCGACGCCGGCGAGGGCGGCGATCTCCTCGGTGCTCACCTCGTCTGAATGCCGCTCTGCAAGGAGCGTGGTGGCGGCGTCGAGGATCGCATCGCGGCGACGTGCCTTGTTGAGGTCGCGTCGGTTGGCATCGCGTCGGTTGAGATCGCCCGAGCCCGTCACGGCATCGAGTCTTGCCTGCAGGAGCCCATCCACCCTTGACGTCCTCTCGAACTTGGAGTTGACTCCAAGTATGCGCCACGACGTCCAGGTCCGACTCATCGAGCAACTCTGCGCCCATCTCGATGCCGGCACCACCGTCGACGCCGGCGGTCTGCGCCGGATGCCGACCGATTCCTACGTCGACCCGGCACTGGCCGAACGGGAGCGGCGCGAGTTCTTCCGAGCGGTGCCGCAGTGCATGGGGCTGTCACGCGACCTGCCCGAACCCGGCTCGTTCCTCACCAACGACGACCTCGGACTCCCGATCCTGGCGACGCGGGACGTCGACGGGGTGTTCCGGGCCTTCGTGAACGCCTGTCGCCACCGCGGTGCGAAGGTCGAGCTCGCCGAGCGAGGCAACGCGCGGCGGTTCACGTGCCCGTTCCACTCGTGGGTGTACGACGGCACCGGTGAGCTGGTGGGCGTGCCTCGCCCCGACCACTTCGGCGATGTCGACCGGTCGTGCCACGGGCTGCGGCCGTTGCTCGCCGAAGAGCGTCACGGCCTGCTCTTCGTGCACCCCGATCCCGATGCGACGCTCGAGCCGGGTCGGCGACTGCTCGATCACCTCCTGGGGACGTGGTTCGACGAGGAGTTCCCCACGTGGCACTTCGAACGCATGCAGCCGCTGACGCGCGACGCGTACGACACGGCGTGCAACTGGAAGCTGGCGATGGACACCTTCGGCGAGACGTACCACTTCTCGTCGCTGCACAAGAACACGCTGTTCAACGGCTTCCACGGCAACGTGCAGTTGCACGACGAGCAGGATCACCTCCACCGGATGATCCTGTGCAAACGCAACATCGACACCATGCGCCACCTCCCGGAGGAGCAGTGGGACATCACGGTCGCGGCGTTGCCGGTGTACTGGATCTTCCCCAACACCATCGTCATGCCGTTCGACGCTGGCGTGTTCCTCGTGCGCGCCTACCCGAACCCCTCCGACCCGGCCCGACACCTGAGCCGGATCGACTTCTACGTCAAGCCCGACCTCGACGGGTTGAACCCCGCCGTCGAGGAGTTCCTGTCCGACATCGCCCACAACTTCGCCGAGATCATCCGCGACGAGGACTACGTGATGGGTGCCTCGCAGCAAGCGGCCGCGTCAGCTGGCGCGCTCGACCACGTCGTGTTCGGCCGCAACGAACCGACGTTGCACCACTACCACGACACCTACCGGCGCTGGCTCGGCCTGGACCCCCTGCCCTGGATCGACGAGCGCGACACGGCTGCTGCTCGCTGACCGGCGCGTTCGCCCGACGCGGGTCGGGTCAGGCGAGGTCGAGGCGGATCGCGGCAGGTGGGCTCTTCGGCTTCCGGCTGACGATCCGGCCGATCGCGTAGCCGACACCGATCAACGAAACCATCACTCGGTACTTGGCCTTGATCGCCGCCTCCACGGGAGCGATGTCGGCACCCGTCAACACCGTCGCGGTCGCCGCGACGGCCACCGTCCCCTCCTTCACCGCGCCGCGCGCGTTGCACGGTTGCAGGGTGACGTCGGCGAAGTTCCGGATCCGCTTCACCTTCGCGCTGGTGAGATCGGTCGTGAAGCCCAGGGCGCCGTCGGCGAGCGGGGCGATCCACACGGGCGTGGCCACGAGATCGCCGTTCTTCTTGCGGGTGCTGAGCGAGACGTACTTCTCGTTCGCGATCGACGAGGTGGTGGCCATGTGTGGTGCTCCTGGGATGGGGGACGCCGCCAGGATACGGTGCGGGTCATGGCCGACGATCGTCGATGGGGGTTCCGAACGCGTGCGATCCACGCCGGTGCAGCGCCGGATGCCGGCACCGGCGCCCGGGCCGTGCCCGTGTTCCAGACCACGAGCTTCGTGTTCGAGGACACCGCCGACGCGGCCGACCTGTTCGCCCTGCAGAAGTACGGCACCATCTACAGCCGCATCTCCAACCCGACGGTCGCCGCGTTCGAGGAGCGCATCGCCAGCCTCGAGGGCGCGATCGGCGCGGTCGCCACGTCGAGCGGCCAGTCGGCGGAGTTCCTCGCGATCGCAGCCCTGTGCGGCAGCGGCGATCACATCGTCTCGTCGGCACAGCTGTACGGCGGCACGCGGACGTTGCTCGAGGGCACGCTCGCCCGCTTCGGGGTCGACACCACGTTCGTGCCGTCGGGCGACGCCGACGCCTACGCCGCGGCGATCCGTCCCGAGACCAAACTCGTGTACGCCGAGGTGGTCGCCAACCCGTCGGGTGCGGTCGCCGACCTCGTGGGCCTCGCCGACGTCGCTCATGCGCACGACGTCCCGTTGGTCGTCGACGCCACGGTCGCCACGCCCTACCTGTGCCGGCCGATCGAGCACGGTGCCGACATCGTCGTGCACTCGGCCACCAAGTTCCTGGGCGGACACGGCACGTCGCTCGGCGGTGTGGTCGCCGAGTCGGGGCGGTTCGACTGGGGCAACGGGCGGTTCCCCGTGATGACCGAGCCGGTCGCCTCGTATGGCGGGCTCACCTGGTGGGGCAACTTCGGTGAGTACGCGTTCTGCACGCGCCTGCGTGCCGAGCAACTGCGCGACGTCGGGCCCGCGCTGTCGCCGTTCAACGCGTTCCTGCTCCTCCAGGGCATCGAGACGCTCCCGCAGCGGATGGATGCACACCTCGCCAACACGCGCATCGTGGCCGAACACCTTCGCTCCCACCCGTCGGTGTCGTGGGTGTCGTGGGCGGGTCTCGCCGATCACCCCGACCACGATCGGGCAGCGAAGTACCTGCCGCTCGGGCCGGGCGCGGTGCTCTCGTTCGGCGTGCGCGGCGGCCGTGCCGCGGCGCAGCGGTTCATCGAGGCCGTGCAGCTGTGCAGCCACCTCGCCAACATCGGCGACGTCCGCACGCTGGTCATCCACCCCGCCAGCACCACCCACCGCCAGTTGTCGGACGACGCGCTCGCCGCCGCCGGTGTGCCGCCCGATCTGGTGCGGGTGTCGGTCGGCCTCGAGGACCCCGACGACATCCTGTGGGACATCGATCAGGCGTTGGCCGTGGCAACCCGGGAAGTGGGGGAGGGGTGAACGTGGAGCCGGATCAGGCGGTGCCTGCCGACCCGTCGGCGCAGCAGCGCCTCGCCATCCTCCGGCGCACGCGCAGCATCGCGATCGTCGGCATGTCGGCCGACCCGAGCCGGGCCAGCTACTTCGTCGGCACGTACCTGCTGTCGTCGAGCTGCTCGTTCGAGCACGTGTGGTTCGTGAACCCCAAGGGTGGCGAGATCCTCGGTCGGCCCGTGTACCGCTCGCTCGCCGAGCTGCCCGGCGTGCCCGATCTGGTCGACGTGTTCCGTCGGTCGGAGGATCTGCCCGCGGTCGCCGAGGAGGTCGTCGCGCTCGGTGGCGCGCGCACGTTCTGGGCGCAGCTCGGACTCCGCTCCGACGACGCGGGCCGCATCTGCGCAGCAGCGGGTCTCGATGCCGTGATGGACCGCTGTCTGAAGATCGAGCACGCCCGCTTCGCCGGTGGGCTCCACCTCGCCGGCTTCGACACCGGCGTCATCAGCTCGCGGCGCCGCCCGAGTCTCGCGTGACGACCGCGCCCCGCGTGTCCACCGGACGCGGCGCCCAGGCACCGTCTTGCTACGGTCGGCGCCCGTGAGGATCTCGCACAAGGTCGACTACGGGGTGCGGGTCATGACCGTGCTGGCCGAGGTCGCGGTCGAGACGCCGGGCCGGCCGATCAGCAGCGCCGCGCTCGCCGAACGCGACGGCCTGCCGCCCGGCTTCCTCGACGACATCCTCCGCCTGTTGCGCAACGGCGGTCTCCTGCGCAGCCAGCGCGGCGGTGATGGCGGCTGGCTGCTCGCCAGGCCGGCCAAGGAGATCACCGTCGCCGACGTCATCCGCGCCGTCGACGGCCCACTCGCATCGGTGCGCGGCGTGCGGCCGCACGAGTTGGCCGAAGCCGGCGAGCGCGAGCCGTTCGTCTCGCTCTGGGTCGCGGTCCGTGCGTCGTTGCGCTCGGTGCTCGAACACGTCACCTTGGCCGACCTCGCCGCAGGGACGCTCCCCAAGCGGATCAAGGCGATGGCGGAGAAGCCCGACTCGTGGGACGACCGCCGCCGCGACCTGTGAGCCCCGACGCAGCGCCCTGCGTCGTGTTCTTCCACGCGCACCCCGACGACGAATCGATCTTCACCGGCGGCACCATCGCCCTGCTCGCCGACCGAGGGGTGCGCACCGTCGTGGTGATCGCCACGGGGGTGGAGCCCGTGTCACCGGCGGACGACCCCACGACCGTCGCCGCGGTACGTGGCGCGGAGGCCGCCGCCGCCTGTGCACTCCTCGGCGTCGACGCCCTGCATCTGCTCGGGTTCGCCGACGCGGGTGCGGTCGATGCCGTTGCGGGCGACGGCACAGCCGCCCTGCACACCGCACCGCTCGACGACGTGGCCCGGCGGCTCGCCGAACTCCTGGTGAGCGAGAGAGCGACGGCGTTGGTGGTGTACGACGAGGGCGGGATCTATGCGCACCCTGACCACCTCGTGGTGCACCGTGCCGGTGTCGCCGCGGCAGAGATGGCGGGCGTCGACGTGGTGTACGAGGCGACCGTCGACCGCGAGTACCTGCACTTCGTGGAGACCCATCTCGTCGGCCACGCCGTCGAGTGGCTGGTCGGTGCCGATGCCCTGGTGGCGCTCAACCGTGCGCCGCTCGGCGTACCGACGGTGATGGTGAGCACGACGGTCGACGTCGGTCCGGTGCTCGCCCGCAAGCGTGCGGCGATCGAGACCCACGTGTCGCAGATCCCACGCGGGGGAGCGTTCCGCTCGATGGACGACGAGACGTTCGCGGCCGTGTACGGCTACGAGTGGTTCGTACGGCGCGGCCCGGTGGGCCCGCTCGACACCGTCGCCTCCTGAGGATCACCAGGCCGACGCCCCCAGTCGGGCAAAAGATGATCAAAACAGTCGGAATTGCCTTGACGGGTTTCCTTGTAAGCCGATAAACATGATCGCTACAGTCAGGAATACCGAAGAGGAACCCGATGACCACCCGAACCCCCGCCTCCCGCCGCCGCCGCACCGTCGTGATCGCTGCCGCCGTCCTCTCGCTCGTCGCCGCCGCGTGCGGCGACGACGGTGACGAATCGTCCGACGCGGCTGCCACGACCGCTGCCGCGCCGGCTGCCACCGAGGCACCCGCCGCCACGGGCTCGCCCGAGGCGACCGAAGCGCCGGGCGCCACCGAGGCCCCCGCCACGACGGCCGCCGCCGAACCGCTCGAGGGCACGCTCAACCTCGGCTTCTTCCCCAACGTCACCCATGCGCCCGCCCTGGTCGGTGTGGAGGAAGGCCTGTTCGCCGAGGCGCTCGGCGACGGCGTCGAACTGAACACGTTCACCTTCAACGCCGGCACGGAGGCAACCGAGGCACTGTTCGCCGAGGCGATCGACATCAGCTTCATCGGGCCGAACCCCGCGATCAACGCCTTCGCCCAGAGCGATGGCACCGCCATCCGCATCGTCTCCGGCAGCACGTCCGGTGGCGCCTACCTCGTGGTGAAGCCCGAGATCACCTCGGTCGAGCAGCTGGAGGGGCGCACGATCGCCACGCCCTCGCTGGGCAACACCCAGGACGTCGCCCTGCGCGCGTGGCTCAAGGAGAACGGTCTCGAGACCACGCCAGACGGTGGCGGCGACGTGTCGATCCTCCCGCAGTCGAACGCCACGACGCTCGAGGCCTTCATCGGCGGTGCGATCGACGGCGCCTGGGTGCCCGAGCCATGGGCGACCCGACTGATCCTGGAAGGTGGGGGCACCGTCCTCGTCGATGAGCGCGACCTGTGGCCCGACACCGACGGCGAGTACGTCACGACCCACGTGATCGTCCGCACCGCGTACCTCGAAGAGCACCCCGACATCGTGCAGGCGTTCCTCGCCGGCCTGCTCGCGTCGCTCGACGCGATCGCCGCCGATCCCGCCGCCGCCCAGGCCGCCGTGATCACCCAGATCGAGGCGATCACCGACCAGGCGCCGGACGCTGCCGTGATCGAGGCCAGCTTCGGCAACCTCACCTTCACCGCCGACCCGATCGCCGCCTCGCTGCAGGGTTCCGCCGACGACGCGATCGCCGTCGGCCTGCTCGATCCGGTGGAGCTCGCCGGCATCTACGACCTCTCGCTGCTCAACGAACTCCTCGTCGAACGTGGCGACCCAGAACTGGAGGGATTGTGACCATCCTCGACCCACATCTCGACCCACCGCTGGAGCCGGCTGCTGCCGGTGACGCCGCGACCGATCACGGTCGCGGCGTTGCCGCGTCTGCGCCGGCCGTCCGCATCGCGGATGTCTCGAAGCGGTTCGGCAGCGGGCCCTCGGCCGTGCTCGCGCTCGACCGTGTGTCGCTCGACGTCGAGCGCGGCGAGTTCCTCTGCATCGTCGGCGCATCGGGCTGCGGCAAGTCGACGCTGTTGAACCTCGTGGCCGGGCTCGACGCCCCGTCGGCGGGCACCGTCGACGTGCAGGGTCGCGTGGCGTTGATGTTCCAGGAGGCGGCGCTGCTGCCATGGCGCACCGCGGCGCAGAACGTCGAGCTGGCGCTCAAGTTCCGCAAGGTGCCCCGTGCCGAGCGGCGTGCGCAGGCGCTCGAGCTGCTGTCGCTCGTGCGGCTCCAGGACTTCGCCGACAAGCGCCCCCACGAGCTGTCGGGCGGCATGCGCCAGCGCGTCGCACTCGCCCGTGCGCTCGGCCAGGGCGCCGACGTGCTGCTCATGGACGAGCCCTTCGGTGCGCTCGACGCCATCACCCGCGACGTGCTCCACGACGAGGTCGAGCGGGTGGCCGCCGAGCAGCAGCTCACCACGATCTTCGTCACCCACAACGTGCGCGAGGCCGCCCGCCTCGGCGACCGCATCGTGCTGCTCTCGAGCCGCCCGGGTCGCGTGGCCGCCGAGTTCGGTGTGCCGGTGGAACGTCCCCGTCGCATCGAGTCGCCCGAGGTGTCGTCGATCGCTGCCGACGTCACGGTGCGCCTGCGCGAGGAGGTGCGTCGCCATGCCGGCTGACACCGTCCGGGATGTCCGCTCCGGTGGACACGGCGGCCACGACGAGCTCGATCAGGAGCTCGCCGGGCTCGACCACCTCGACCTGCACGAGGCCGCTCGCCGACCGCTCGGCCTGCGGGTCTGGTCGGCGCTCTGGCCCAAGCTGTTCGCAATCGGGCTCGTGCTCGCCATCTGGCAGTTCATCGTGTGGCGCGAGTGGAAGCCCCGCTTCGTCCTCCCGTCGCCGGCCGACGTGGGCAGCGTGCTGTGGGACGACCTGTTCACCGCAGAGCTGTGGCGAGCTGTCGGCCACACGATGCGCCGGGCCCTCACCGGGTTCGCCCTGTCGCTCGTGATCGGTGGCGTGATCGGCATCGCCGTCACCCGCTCCAAGGTGCTGCGCGTCGCCGTCGGCTCGATGATCACCGGCCTGCAGACCATGCCGTCGATCGCCTGGTTCCCGCTGGCGATCCTGCTGTTCAAGATCAGCGAGGAGGCGATCCTGTTCGTCGTCGTGCTCGGCGCCGCGCCGTCGATCGCGAACGGCATCATCGCCGGTGTCGACAGCGTGCCGCCGATCCTGCGCCGGGTCGGTCACACCCTCGGCGCCCGCGGCCTCGGGCTCTACCGCGACGTGGTGATCCCGGCAGCGATGCCCACGGTGCTCACCGGCCTGAAGCAGGGCTGGGCCTTCAGCTGGCGCAGCCTGATGGCGGGCGAGCTGCTCGTGCTCATCCCGGGCACCACCTCGCTCGGCGCGCGACTGCAGTTCGCCCGTGAGTTCTCCGACGCCGAAGGGCTGATCGCCTCGATGGTCGTCATCTTCGTGATCGGCGTGCTCGTCGACAGCCTGGTGTTCGGTCAGATCGAGCGCCGTGTCCTCGCCAAGCGAGGCCTGCGCACCGAGGCATCGAACGCACCGGCCACGGTGCTCCGTCGCCGCGACCTCGTCGGGGCGGCGTTCGCCCGCTGATCCGTCGCCGCAGCGCGAGACTGCGGCCATGGGGACAGAGTCGGCAGGATCATCAGGCGGACGGACGCGCATCGGCGCACGCGCCCGCGAAGGGACGGCCCCGGCAACCGGTGATCTCGCCGGTCGTCGGATCCTGGTGATCGGTGGGGGACAGGACGACCGTGGGTTCCCCGACGACGCGCCGATCGGCAACGGCCGTGCGATCAGCGTGCTCGCCGCGCGCAACGGCGCGCACGTCGCGATCACCGACCTGCTGCGTGAACGCGCCGAGGGCACCGCTGCGCTCGTGCGCGCGGAGGGGCACGAGGCGATCACGTTCGCGGCCGATGCCGGCGACGAGGCGGCAATGACAGCGGTGTTCGCCGATGCGGTCGAGGCGCTCGGCGGGCTCGACGGGATCGTCGTCAACGTGGGTGTCGGCGGACCGGCGTGGCTGTCGGGTACCTCGGCCGATCAGTGGGACCGTGCCTTCGCCGCGAACGTGCGCTCGCACTTCCTGGCCTGCAAGCTCGGCCTCGCCCACCTGGCCGCCGACAGCTCGATCGTGATGGTCGCCTCGGTGGCCGGCACCCGATCCGGGAGCCGCATCCCGAGCTACGACTCGTCGAAGGCGGCGCTCGGTGGGCTGATGCGGCACGCCGCGTTCGAGGGGCAGCGGCAGCGGATCCGGGTGAACGTCGTGGCGCCCGGGTTGATCGACACCTCGATCGGCCGGGAGGCGACGCGCCACCGCCCGAGCCGCACAGCCGGGAAGCTGCCGCTCGGGCGGGAAGGCACGGGTTGGGAGGTGGCCGAACTGGTCGGCTACCTCCTGAGCGACCGGGCGAGCTACGTGAACGCCCAGTGGATCGGTATCGACGGCGGGCTGTGAGCGTGCGAACAGCCCAGCCGAAAAGCATGACGGACGGCGGGTTGTAGGACCCGTCAGGCTGCGGCGGCGTCGCTCTTCGCGCCCCACACGAGGCGGTCGATGTCGAGCACCAGCACGAGGCGGCCGGCGAGCGCATAGGCGCCGCTGAAGTACTCGCCGGTCTGGGCCTGCACCTCCTCGTGGGCGTCGGCGGGTGCGTGCACCACGTCGTTCACCCGGTCGACCGTGACGGCCACCAGACCGCGCGACGTGCGCACGATCACCTGGCTCGACGGCTTGCCGTCCTCGGGCTGCGGCTCGACGCCGAGGCGGGTGGCGAGGTCGACGACCGACATGATCTCACCACGGACGTTGATCAACCCGGCGCAGCCGTGATCGGCCAACGGCACCGGCGTGATCGACGTGCCCATCAGCACCTCCTGCACGGCTTCGAGCTTGAAACCGATGTGGAGATGACCGACGCGGGCGACGGTGAGGTCGGCCTTCATTCGTGTGTGGTTCACCATGCCGAGGCTCCGACGGGCTGCTTGGCCGGCGCCGGGATGGCGTCGACGTCGAGGTGCGACCACTGGGCGGCGCTGCGCTGGATGCGCTCATCGGCAACGATCGCCGTCGGCTCGGTCGACACCAGCGACTTGAGCGACGCTGCCAGGCGGGCGAGCTCCTCGGCGGCCTTCTCGGTGTCGTTGGCGCCCGAGGCGACGTCGTTGGCACCACGGGCGACACCCTGGATGGCCTCGGCGATCTCGGCGGAACCGCGGGCGGCCTCGTCGACGCTGCGACCGATGTCGACCGAGGTGGCCGACTGCTCCTCGACGGCGGCAGCGATACGCACCTGACCATCGGTGATCTGGCTGATGACGTGAGCGATGCCCTCGATCGCGGCGACCGCCTCGCGGGTCTGGCTCTGGATGGCCTCGACCTTCTGCTGGATGTCACCGGTGGCCTTGGCCGTCGAGTTGGCGAGTTCCTTCACCTCGTTGGCGACGACGGCGAAGCCCTTGCCGAGCTCGCCGGCGCGGGCGGCCTCGATCGTCGCGTTGAGGGCGAGGAGGTTGGTCTGCTCGGCGATCGACGAGATGACGCCGACCACGCTCGAGATCTCCGCACTGCTGACGCCGAGACGGCTCACGATGTCACCGGTGTGGGTGGCGGCTGCGAGGGCCTCGTTGGCCACCGCGCTCGCTTCGGAGGCGCTGCGGCTGATCTCGCCGATGCTCTCACGCAGTTCGCTCACGCCGAGGGCGACGTTGGCGGTGTTCTCGCTGAGGCGGTTGCCGGCGTTGCTGACGGTGCCGGCCTGGGCGGCCGAACCCTCGGCGCTCGACGACATCGTGCGGCTGACCGACGTGAACTCCTCGGCGGCGCTGGCGAGCTGGGTGGCGGTCGTGTTCACCTGGGCGAGGATGCCGGCGATGCGCTCGCTGGTCTCGCGCTGCTGGTTCTCCATGTTCACCTGATCGGTCACGAGCACCCAGTTGGTCATCGTGCCGATGCGGTTGCCCGCCTCGTCGTTCACCTCGTCGACCATGAGGTCGACCCACTCCTTGCCGAGCTGCAGACGCGCCTGGTGCGGCAGGTCGTTCTGGATGATCCGCTCGAGTTGAGCGGGATCGGGGTGGAGCGCCGGCAGCTTCGAACCGACGACGTCGTCGGCCTTCACCGGCAGCGCATCGCCCAGTGTGTGGGCCAGGTCGGCGAACGCCGGGTTGATGTACTGCACGATCTCGTCCTCGTCGGCGAACACCATGCCCGTCGGCGAGTTCTTCACCATCGCGTTGGCGCGGTCGGCTTCCACCTTCAGCTCGATGAACGAGGTGATCATCTTGAGGAAGCGACGGCCGACCCACAGGAACGTGAGCAGGGCGGCGCCGAACACGACGTACAGCTGCATTTTCGACGACGAGTTCGTGTCCTTCGCCGTCGCCCGGTTCTCGATGCTCCGCTGCGAGAAGTCGGTGCGCAGGCTGTCGAGGCTGATCACGAGCTTGTCGAAGTCGGCCTGGAACTCGGCGAACACCTCCGGCTCGTTCTCGGCGCCGGTGAGCACGGCCTCCGACGCGCGGACCGCCGTGTCGGCGTACTCGGCCGCCTCGGCGAGTGCGGTGTCGAGGACGCGGGTCTCGTCGGGGCTCAGACCGAAGTCGGCGGCCTTCTCGAGCTCGGCGATCAGCGTCGAACTCGCGTCGGCGACGTCGGCACGGACGACCTCGTCGTCGGCGGGGTCCTCGGTGCCCGCCGCGCGGAACGCGCTCTCCACGGCGCCACGGGTCGCGTCGTGGGCCATGTCGGCCAGCAGCGCCTGGGTGACGGCGTCCTCGGCCTGGGCGATCTCGGTCGCCGCCGCGTCGATCTTGTTCATACCGACGTAGCCGACGCCGGCGATGATCGTCATCAGCGCGAGCAGCAGCCCGCCGACGCGGAGCAGCTTGCCCCGGGTGAGTTGGTCGTTCTTCATTTCGTGCTCCCTGCGGTGGCGAGGTCGTCGTCCGACGTCCGGTTCTGCTGCTTGCTGTTGTTGCTGCTCTTGCCGTTCTTCGACGTACCGGCCTTGCCGTTCTTGCCGCCGTTGCCCGACGAGCCGGAGCTGCGGGTGGTGGCGCCGGCCTTCTGCGGGGTGAGCACGAAGCGGGCGACGGCCGACTGGAGCGCAGCGGCCGTGCCGTTGAGTTGCTCGGCCGACGCACCGGTCTGGGTGGCGGCGGCGACGTTGCTCCGGGCCGTCGAGGCCATCTCGGCCCCGGCCGAAGCAGCTCGCTGCGCCGTCGACGACACGTTCTCGGTCGCGGCCTTGACGCTGTCGAGGCTGGTGTTGATCGAGCCGACCGAGGCGGTGATGTCGCGGATGCCGGCGGCGCCGCGGGCGACGCTGCGGCCGATCTCGTCGGCCATCGCCATCTCCTCCTCGACGGCGGCGGCGACGGTGATCTGACCCTCGCTGATGCCGTCGATGACGGTGACGACCTCGCTGATCGCATGGGCCGCATCGGTGCTGCCCTGCTGCACGGCCGAGATCGAGTCGCGGATGCGCTCGGTGGCGGCGGTGGTGGCCGTGGCCAGGTTCTTCACCTCGGCGGCGACCACGGCGAAGCTGCGGCCCGCCTCGCCGGCACGAGCGGCCTCGACGGTCGCGTTGAGTGCGAGCAGGTTGGTCTGCTCGGCGATGTCCTCGATCAGCTCGACGATGCCGCCGATCTCGTCCGCAGCGGCGGTGAGGCTCATCACCACGTGCTTGGCGACGCCCACCTGGGCGACGGCATCGGTGGCGCGGCGCTGGGTCTCGTCGGCCACCTTGGCCACGTCACGCACGGCGGCGGTGAGCTCGGCGGAGGCGGCCGAGACGGCCTGCATGTCGGCATCGAGCTGCTCGGCGGCGAAGGTGACCTCGCCGAGCACGTCCTTCACCGAGGTGACTTCGCTGAGGGTGCGCTCGGTGTCGCCCTGGAGATCGCGAGCGAGGTTGGCGACGGTGTCGGCGTGGAACACGGCCCGAGCCGAGTCGGCCTGCAGGCTCCCGCCCACATCGGTGAGCGCCGACGCGTTGCCCACCACCTGGTCGGTGCGGCTGCTCACCGCGCCGATCGCAGTAGCGACCCCCTCGAGCGCCTTGTCGAGCGCGGCGCTCATCTCGCCGATCTCCTCCTTGGTCGTCACGTTGGCGCGGGCGGTGAGGTCGCCGGTCGCCGCGGCCCGGAGAGCGGTGAGGATCGACCGGATGCCACGGGTGATCGACTGGTAGAAGCCGGCGAACAGCCACAGGGCGAGCACGATGGCGATGCCGCTCACCCACAGGGTGACGTCGCGCTTGCCGACGATGCCGTCGATGCGGGTCTGGAGCAGGACGCCCAGGTTGCGGGACGAGATCTCGGCCGTCGCGATCGTGGCGTCGCGCAGGCGGCTGTAGCCGCCGGCGTCCTCGCGGGTGTCGTACGCGGCAGACAGCGAGGCCGAGGCGGCCTCGATCTCGGAGGCGACGGCGCTGTCGGCGGTGGCGCCGATCGTCTTCGCGAAACCGGCCGTGATCGCGCCGACCGCGTCGTCGATGCGCACCTTGGCGACCGTCGCATCGTCGGCGTGTACCTCGGGGTCGAGGGACTGCAGATCGATCATCACGCCGACGGCGGCGATGAGTGCCGGGGTCTTCGTGGTCGACGCGTCCATCAGGTAGAACGAATCGAGGTCGGGGTCGAGCGTGAGGTTCGAGCCGTCGGCGGCCGTCGAGACGAGCGCTGCCGATTGGTTGACGACCGCCGACCAGGCGACGAAGGCTTCGCTCGGATCCGCCGGGGACGAGCCGATCAGTGCATCGATCTCACCGCTGAGGGCGTTCCACGCATCCGACGTCGCGACGGCATCGCCGATGCGGGCGTCGACCGCGTCGACCTCGGCCATTGCGGCACGCAGACCTTCGACGTCGATCTCGGCGCCGCTGACCGCTGCCGAGCGGGCATCGACGAGGGCCACCTCGAGAGCGAACGCCGGGGTGACGTACTCCATGCCGGTCTGCTCGAGGCCGCTGAAGTCGGCGCTCGCGTTCTGCGATGCGGCATAGCGCTGCACCACGAACAGCAGCGGGGCGATCAGCACGAAGCCGATGACCGCGAACTTCGCAGTGAGGCGCATGCCGCCGAGGAGGGTGCGGCTCGGTGCGACGATCGCGTCGCCGACGCTGCCGATCTTGCGCTTGAAGGTGTTGTCGGTCATGAGTGGGCCTCCGCCAGAAGATGTCTGCACGAGTAGATGAGCTGTTCGACGTCGACGATCTCGTGAGCGCGTCCGTCGGTGACGGTGATGGTTCCGCCGGCCTCGGCCGAGCCGGTCGCGACGTCGAGCACACGGTCGACGACGAGTCCGATCTCGCCCAGAGAGGTGTGGAGCACCGCGGTGACGACCGGGCGCTCGTGGTTGTCGTACCAGCCGCCGATGGTGGTGAGCGGCAGCAGTCCGTCGCGGTACTGCACCACGCGGTTGCCGGCCACCTCCTCGACGCGGTCGCGGGTGAACTTCTCGAGTCGTGCCACCTGATCGAGCGGCACGGCGTACTTCGACCCGTCGGCCATCGAGACGATGACGTACTGGACGAGGCCGTCGCCGTCGAACAGCGTCTGCTCGAGATCGACGTTCGCGTCCTCGAGCGTTGCGGCGCCGACGCCAGCGCGTTCGGCGACGCCGGCGACGTCGACGATCAGCGAGACGACGCCGTCGCCGAGGATCGTGGCGCCGGCGAAGCAGCCGATGCCGGTGTAGTGCGGGCCCACCGGCTTGACGACGATCTCCTCGGTGCCGTGCACGTCGTCGACCACGAGGCCGAACTCGCGACCGTCGGCCTGGAGCACGGCGATCTGGAGTCGGCGACGGCCCGGCCGCGGCGGCGGGTGCGGCACGCCGAGCGTGGTCGCCGCGTCGATGACCGGCAGGAGCCGACCACGCAGGCGGTACACGTCGACGCCGTGCATGTTCTCGATCGAGTTCTCGCAGTCGTCGCCGGTGAGGCGGACGAGCTCGACGAGCGAGGTCTGCGGGATGGCGTAGCGGTGCGAACCGATCGTGACGAGCAGCGCCGGGATGATCGCCAGCGTGAGCGGGATCATGAACGTGAACGTCGAGCCTTCGCCGAGCACGGTGGTGACGTTGACGCTGCCACCGATCCGCTCGATGTTGGTGCGCACCACGTCCATGCCGACGCCGCGACCGGACACCTCGGTGACCTTCGCGGCGGTGGAGAAGCCCGGTGCGAAGATCAGGTCGAGGATCTCCCGCTCGGTCATCCGGGCGAGGACGTCCTCGGGGTGGATGTTCTTCTCGCTCGCCTTGGCGCGGATCTTGTTGACGTCGATGCCGCGGCCGTCGTCCTTGATCTGGATGACGACCTGGCCGTTCTCGTGGCTCGCCTTCAACGACAGGGTGCCCTCGGCGCGCTTGCCGGCGGCGATGCGGTCCTCGGGCGACTCGATGCCGTGGTCGACGGCGTTGCGCACACAGTGGGTGAGCGGGTCCTTGATCGCCTCGACGACGCTCTTGTCCAGCTCGGTCTCCTCACCCTCGAGCACGAGCGCCACCTGACGGCCGCAGGTCATCGAGACCTCGCGGACGAGGCGGGGGAGCTTCGCCCAGACGGTGCGGATGGGGCGCATGCGGGTGCGCAGCACGCGTGCCTGGAGCTCGCTGGTGACGAGGTCGATCCGCTGGCTGTCGGCCAGCAGCGACCGGTCCTCGACGGTCGAGATCGACCGGACGAGGGAGTTGCGGGCCAGCACGAGTTCGCCGACGAGGTTCATCAGCTCGTCGAGCACGCTCACGTCGAGGCGGATGGTCGAGTCCTCGGCCGACGACTTCGGTTCCGCAGGCTGGCGGAGCTGGCGCTGCAACTGCAGCACCGACTCGACCGCGGATGCCTCGACCCAGCCGTGCGACACGAGGATCTCGCCGATCACCCGCTTGTCGCCGGCGGCCTGTGCGGCGAGGGCGACGCGCAGGTCCTCCTGGCCGAGCACGCCGGCGGCGATCAGCAGCTCGCCGGTGCGGTCGTCGTCGCCACGGCGGGGGGCCACGGCGGCGCGGCGGTTGTCGGCCGGCTCCTTCTTCTTCGATGCAGGGGCTGCGGCGGGGTTCGCTGCCGCGGCAGGCGTGGGGGCGACGTCGACCGTGCTGCCACCGACACCCGACGAGGAACCGCCGCCGGCGGCACCAGCGGCTTTCGATGCCTTGGTCTCCTTGGGCGCCTTCGCGGCCTTCGTCGCGGCCTGCGTGGCCGGCGCGGCGAGGACGAAGTCACCGCTGTCGGCTGCCTCGGCCGCAGCGACCGCTTCGACGTGCGCCACCTCGTCCTCGGCCTCGATCTCGACCGCTGCATCGAACTCGAACTCGACCTCGTCTTCGGCTTCGGCCTCGGCTTCGGCTTCGACGGTGGAGGGCTCGGCCGTCTCGCCGGTGGTGAGCGTCGCGAGTCGGTCGACGAGCTCGGAGATGTCGAGGTTGGGTTCGTTGCCCGAGGCCTCGATGCCGGCGAACAGGGCACGCAGGGCGTCGGTCGACGCAAGGAGTGCGGACGCACGCTCGCTGGTGAGGCTGAGCTCGCCGTCGCGGATCCGGCCGAGCAGGTTCTCGGCGACGTGGCCGACCCGCTCCACCAGGGAGAAGCCGAAGAAGCCCGACGTGCCCTTGATCGTGTGCATGGAACGGAAGATGGCGGCCACGCTGTCGGCGTCCTGCGCCGACTCCAGCGCCACCAGGCGGGAATCGATGTTGTCGAGGTTCTCGTAGCTCTCGACCAGGAACTCCCACAGGAACTCGTCGTCAGCCATGTCGGCCTCCAGCGAGAAGTCCCTGCTCAGCGGGTGTCCTGCGTCGACCTGGGTCTCGGGTCGTCTGGGTCACGGTCGCCGACTGTGCCGACTTGCGCGCGGACCGCAAGAATTTCGGGTGGGTTCTGATCCCCCGTGGACCAGAAACACATCACCCTGAGCAACCCTGATCGGAACTTGACCTCGATCGCGCGCCCGGCGGTGGTGCGCGGGTGGTCAGACCGTCAGGGGGCAGGGTTCAGCCGTGCCGCCGGATCCTGGCCGAACACCTCGCACAGCAGTGCGTAGAGCTCCGGTGCACCTTCGGCGAAGGCCACCGGCACCGTGAAGAAGGTCTCAACGGCGACGGCGAAGAACTCACCGGTGTCGGTTGCGGCATAGGGACGCAGGATTCCTTCTTCGCCGCGCCGCAACTTCCGGTACTCCGCAGTGCACGCGGTCACCCACCGTGCCCGGAGGTCACGATCCGTGATCGGCGGGGTGCCGTCGATCATCCCGTCGAGCATGTCGAGCTGGTGCGCGAACTCGTGGATCACCACGTTCTGGCCGCGTTCGTGGTGGCGGGCCTCGTAGGCCACCGTGCTCCACGACAGCACCACGGGGCCACGGTGGTGGGCCTGGCCGGCCAACGTCTGGTCGGTATCGCTGGCCAGGTGCGATCCGACGTTGCGGGTGCCCTTCAGCACCACGGTGCGCGGATGCAGGATCACCGAGGTGACCTGGCGATAGAGGTCGAGATCGAGCTCGAGCACCGGCAGGCAGGCCTGGGCGGCCACGAGCACCCGCATCTCGTCGGTCACGGTGAACCCCTGCGCCGCCTCGAACCGCACCCGGGCCAGGAACCGCTTCACCAGGTCCTCGAGCCGCTCGCGCTCGTCGGGCGACAGGGTGGTGAACATCGGCCACCGATAGGCGAGGCGTTGGCGCCACGCGTCGGGGAAGGGCTGCTGCAGTGCCTCGCGTTCCTGCTTCGAGCGGCGGAAGAACACCTGGTCGGGCCGTCGTCAGCTCGTCGTGCCCGGCTGGCCGGCGCCCGGCTTCAGGTCCTGGCTGCGCAGCTCGGCGATGCGTTCCTGCAGGTAGGAGAAGGCGGTGCGGCCGGCTGCCAGCTCGACGTCGTCGGCCGGGTGCAGGAACAGCGGCAGGCTGAGCCTCGACCGCGTGGCGCTCTCGCCCGTCGGGTTCATCACCCGATGGGTGGTGGACGGGTAGTAGCCACCGCTGGCCAGCTGCAACATGTCGCCGGCGTTGATCGCGATGCTGCCGAAGTCGCACGGCACGTCGTGCCAGTCGCCGTGCACGTCGCGCACCTGCAGCCCCGGCTCGTTCGAGGCCGGGAGCACCGTGAGCAGGTTGATGTCCTCGTGCGCGGCAGCACGGACGGCGTCGGCCGGCTCGTCGCCGCGCAGCGGGGGATAGCGCAGCACGCGCAGCAGGCTGCGGGTGCTGCCGTCCATCATCCGCGGCAACGGCATCGAGAACGTGCTCCGCACCTGCTCAGGGGTGTTGTCCTCGACCCAGCCGAGCAGGGTCTCGGCGATCCCCTTGGCGATCACGGCATAGCGCAGGGCGGCGTCGCTCACCTCGGCCGGGTACTGCCCCCACGGGTACACGTGGAAGAACTCCTTGATGTCCTTCACCGTGTTGCCCTTGGCGGTCTCGGACACGTCGGGCCCGAAGTACCCGTCCTGGTCGCCGTCGCTGAACCGATACGCGTGCTTCGCGTCGGTCTCGAAGAAGGCCAGCCACTCGTCGTAGATCTCCTGCACCAGGGCCTGGGGCAGGGGATGGTTGACGATCACGGCGAACCCGGTCTGGCCCAGGGACCTGGTGAAGGCCTCCGGTGCGTCCGGTGCCTGGAAATCCACGACCTCGACGTTCATGTGCCCACGCTACCGATCCGGCGTCTGGAGATGGGGCGCGGGAGGGCGGGTGATGGACGTCAGGAGCCGAGGCCCGGGTACCCCGCGTAGGCCGACAACGCCGGCTGGCCGCCGAGGTGGCAGTAGAGCACCTTCGAGCCGGCCGGGATCTCGCCCGAGCGGATCATGCCGATCATGCCGGCCATCGACTTGCCCTCGTAGACCGGGTCGGTGAGCATGCCCTCGGTGCGTGCGGCCAGGTGGATCGCGTCCACCGTGACCTGGTCGGGGATGCCGTAGGCCGGGCCCTCGTAGCCCGCGACCACGGTGATCTCGTCGTCGCGCAGCTCGCGACCGAGCTCGATGGTCGCCGCGGTGTTGCGGGCGATCCGGGTGAGCTGCTCGACGGTCTTGTCGAGCGTCGCGGAGGCATCGATGCCGATGATCCGCCGCCTCGACCCCTGGCCCTGCGGATCCTCCAGCGCGAAACCGGCGATCATGCCGCCATGGCTCGACCCGGTCACCGTGCACACGATGACCTGGTCGAAGAAGACGTCGCGCTCGGCCTCCTGGGCGGCCACCTCGACGGCCCAGTTGGCGAACCCGAGCCCGCCGAGCGGGTGGTCGGAGGCGCCGGCGGGGATCGGATAGGGCTTGCCGCCGGCGGCGACGACGGAGTCGAGCGCCTGCTTCCAGCTGTCGCGGATGCCGATGTCGAACCCGGACTCGTCGATGCGGACGTCGCCGCCCATGATCCGGGTGAGCTGCAGGTTGCCGACCTTCTCGTAGACCATGTCGGGCCAGTCGACCCAGTGCTCCTGCACCGTCACGACGTTCAGGCCGAGGTGGCGGGCCACGCCGGTGACCGCACGCGTGTGGTTCGACTGGATGCCGCCGATCGACACGAGGGTGTCGCAGCCCTGGGCGAGGGCGTCGGCCACCAGGTACTCGAGCTTGCGGACCTTGTTGCCGCCATAGGCGATGCCCGAGTTGCAGTCCTCGCGCTTGGCCCAGATCTCCACCTCGCCGCCCAACGCCTCGCTGAGGCGGGGCAGGGGATGGATGGGGGAGGGACCGAACAGCAGGGGGGTGCGGGGGAAGTCGGCGAGACGCATGAGCGCCGATGCTAGGCCCGCGTCCCCGTTCAGGCAGCCAGCGCCTCGTCGATCGTGGTCGTCAGTTCGTCCGTCGGCAGTTCGCCGCTGCCACGCCAGGCAACCGTGCCGTCGGCATCGAGCAGCACGAAGAACGGGTAGGACGACAGGCCGAACGCGGCGGCCACGTCACCGGGCTCGGTGTCGGCGACCACCGGCCACGGAAAGCCCTCACGGGCGAGCCAGTCCGACGGCGGATAGTTGTCGCGGCGTTCGTCGACGGCGGTCGACACACCCACGACCCTCACGCCGGCGGGGACCTCACTGGCGCTGTTCCACGCCACGAGCTGCGGCACCTCGGCCTGGCAGTGGGGGCACCAGTGCGCCAGGAACACGAGCAGGGTGGGGGCGCCCCGGTCGATCGCGACGTCGATGCCCTCGAAGTTGGCGCCCGCGACCGTGGGCGCGATGAGGCCGAGCGCGGGATCGGCCGAGCCGTCGTCGGGGAACGACGGGAGCGCCGAGCCGGTGATCGCGGCGGGTCGGGTCTGGGAGAAGTCGCCGTCGTCGTCCGCGCCGCCCGTGGACGACACGATCGAGATGATGCCGGCGATCAGGACGATCACCGCGATCACGCCGCCGATCACCCAGGGGTTGGCGAACGCCGAGCGCTCGCCGCCCTGATGGGCGCCACGCTTCTTGAACTGGGGTGCGGGCTGCTGCTGCTTCGGCTGCTGCTTCTTGGGCTGCTGCTGTTGCTTCTGGTGTTGTTTCGCCTCGGGGGAACCGGGACGCGGGGGAATGGCCGTGGGGGAGCTCACACGATGAGGGTCGCCCCGACACCCCCTGGGGTTCCAGGGTCGAAGGTCACGTGCTACACGACGATGTTGACGGTGCGGCCCGGGACCACGACGACCTTCTTCGGGGTCGCCCCCGCCAGGCTCGTGATCACCTTGTCGTCGGCCAGGGCGATCGCCTCGATCGAGGCCGCGTCGGCATCGGCAGCGACGGTGATGCGCGAGCGCACCTTGCCGTTCACCTGCACCGGCAGTTCGATCGAGTCCTCGACCAGCTTGGCCGGATCGGCCGTCGGGAACGGCTCGTAGGTGACGGTGTCCGGGTTGCCCAGCATGCGCCACAGCTCCTCGGCCATGTGCGGCGCCAGCGGTGCCAGCATCAGCACCAGTCGGTCGGCCGCCTCGCGAGGGCAGCCGCCCAGCTTGGTGAGGTGGTTGTTGAGCTCGATCAGCTTGGCGATCGCGGTGTTGAACCGCATCGCGTCCATGTCGGCGCGCACGCCGTCGATGGTGCGGTGCAGCAGCCGGTCGGTGGTGTCGTCGAACGCCGGCAGGTCGGCGCGCAGCTGCCCGGTGTCCTCGTCGACCAGGTTGCGCCACACACGCTGCAGGAACCGGTACATGCCGACGACGTCGCGGGTCTCCCACGGCCGTGAGGCGTCGAGCGGTCCCATCGCCATCTCGTACAGGCGCAGGGTGTCGGCGCCGTAGGCCTCGTAGATGTCGTCGGGGGCGACGGCGTTCTTCAGGCTCTTGCCCATCTTGCCCCACTCGCGCGTGACCGGCTTGCCCTCGTAGGTGAACTGACCGTCGTGCTCTTCCACGCTGAACGCGTCGACGTAGATCTCGCGCTCGTCCTTGAACGCGGCAGCGAGGATGTAGCCCTGGTTGAACAGGCGGTGGTACGGCTCCTTCGAGCTGAGGTGGCCCAGGTCGAACAGCACCTTGTGCCAGAACCGGGCGTACAGCAGGTGCAGCACGGCGTGCTCGACGCCGCCGACGTACAGATCGACGCCACCCGGATGGCCCTCGCCCTGTGGGCCCATCCAGTACTGCTCGACCTCGCGGTCGATGAAGGCGTTCTCGTTCGTCGGGTCGCAGTAGCGCAGCTCGTACCAGCAGCTGCCGGCCCACTGGGGCATGACGTTGGTGTCGCGGCGGTAGTGCTTGGGCCCATCGCCCAGATCGAGCTCGACCGTGGTCCACCAGTCGAGCCGGTCGAGCGGGCTCTCCGGGTTGCTCATCGCGTCGTCGGCGTCGAAGGTGCGCGGGCTGAAGCTGTCGGTGGGCGGCAGCTCGAGCGGCAGCAGCTCGTCGGGCAGGGTGTGGGCGTGGCCCGACTCGTCGTAGACGATCGGGAACGGCTCGCCCCAGTACCGCTGGCGGCTGAACAGCCAGTCGCGCAGCTTGTAGCTGATGGTGGGCTCGCCGCAGCCACGGGCGCTCAGCCACTCGTTGGTGCGCCGCTTGGCTTCCGCGATGTTGGCCAGCCCGTTCAGATCGAGGCTGTCGTTGGCGCTGTTGACGTACGGCGCGTCGCCCACGAAGGCCTCGGGCCACGTGGCCGTGTCGAGCGCATCGCCCACCTGGGCCTCGATGCCGTGCTGGTCGAACCAGGCGGCCGGCGGCTGCTGGATGGCAGGGATCGGCAGGCCGAACTGGCGGGCGAACTCGAAGTCGCGCTCGTCGCCGCAGGGCACGGCCATGATCGCCCCGGTGCCGTAGCCCATCAGGACGTAGTCGGCGATCCACACCGGCACCTGGGCGCCGTTGATCGGATTGGAGGCGTACGACCCGGTGAACACGCCGGTCTTGGTCTTGTCCTCCACCTGGCGCGCGACATCGCTCTTGGTGCCCGCCACGCGGCGGTACTCGGCGATCGCCGCGGCCTGGTCGGCGGTCGTGAGCGCATCGACCAACGGGTGTTCGGGTGCCAGCACCATGAACGACGCGCCGAACAGGGTGTCGGGACGGGTGGTGAAGACACGGATGGGTCCTGCCGCGGATTCGAAGTCGACCTGGGCGCCCTCGCTGCGGCCGATCCAGTTCCGCTGCATCGCCTTGATCGAGTCGCTCCAGTCGAGCAGCTCGAGGTCGTCGACCAGGCGGTCGGCGTAGGCGGTGATGCGCATCATCCACTGGCGCATGCTGCGCTTGAACACCGGGAAGTTGCCGCGGTCGCTGCGACCGTCGGCGGTGACCTCTTCGTTGGCCACGACGGTGCCGAGGCCCGGGCACCAGTTCACCGGTGCTTCGCTGATGTAGGCCAGGCGGTGGTCGTCGAGCACGTCGGCCTGCTCGGGGGCGCTCAGCGACGCCCAGGCGCGGCCGTCGGGCGTGGGCCGGGTGCCGGCTGCGAACTCGTCGACGAGCTCGCTGATCGGTCGGGCCTTCTGTTGCTCGGTGTCGTACCAGGCGTTGAAGATCTGGCTGAAGATCCACTGGGTCCAGCGGTAGTAGGCCGGGTCGGTGGTGTCGATGCTGCGTCGCGGGTCGTGGCTGAGCCCGATGCGGCGCAGCTGGCGGCGCATGTTGGCCACGTTCTGGGCGGTCGTGACGGCCGGGTGCTGGCCGGTTTGCACGGCGAACTGCTCGGCGGGCAGACCGAAGGCGTCGAAACCCATCGTGTACAGCACGTTGTGGCCCGTCATGCGCTGATAGCGGCTGTAGACGTCGGTGCCGATGAACCCCAGCGGGTGGCCGACGTGCAGGCCGGTGCCGCTCGGGTACGGGAACATGTCGAGCACGAACAGCTTCGGCTGGTCCTTCACCGCCGGGTCGCCCAACGGGCCGGCCGGGTTCGCGGTGTGGAAGGTGTTGTGCTCGTCCCACCAGTCCTGCCAGCGGGGCTCGATCTCCTGGGCGAGCGCGCCGGTGTACCGGAAGGCGTGTTGCGGCTCGCTGGAGGGGGTGTCGCTGGCAGTACTCATAGAGGCAAGGATTCTACGGACCACCTGAGCAGCACTACGGTTTCGTTTCATGACTGCCTCTGCAGCCCCATCAGGAGCGGACCGAACCGACCTCTCCTCGACCACCCCCCAGCCGGGCTCGATCGTCGAACGCCTCGTCGCCGCGGCCGACCGTCCCACGGGGGTCCGCTTCGTCGGCCATTCCGTCGCACCCGCCGAAGGCGACGGGTTCGTCCCCTGGGCACAGATCCACGACGACGCCCGCGTGGTCGGTGCAGCGTTGCAGGCCCGTGGCCTGGTGCCGGGCGATCATGTGGCGATCCTCGGACCCACCAGCCGCTCGCTCATCACCATCATCCAGGGGTGCTGGCTGGCCGGGTGTGCCTCGATGGTGCTGCCGCTGCCGATGCGCATGGGGTCGCTCGACGCGTTCATCGAGAGCACCCGCTCGCGCATCCGCCACGGCGACGCCAAGCTCGTGCTGATCGACGATCTGCTCGCCGACTTCTACGCCGCGGCCCCCGGCGACCCGCCGATCGAGCCGATGAAGAACGTGCTGCCGGGCGCGGCCGGCCAGGTGAACGGCGAGCGGTTGGAGATCCCGTCGTACGACCCCGAGCGGCTGATCATCCTGCAGTACACGAGCGGTTCGACCAGCGAGCCCAAGGGCGTGATGATCCCCGACCGGGTGCTCACCGCCAACATCGACGCGTGCTGTGAGGCCGCCGAACTGAGCCTCGCCGAGGTGATGGTGAGCTGGCTGCCGCTCTACCACGACATGGGCCTCGTCGGCTTCCTGTCGATCCCGATGACCCGGGGCGTGCAGCTCGTGCAGGCGGCGCCGCAGGACTTCCTCGCCCACCCGGGCAACTGGATGCAGTGGATCAGCGACTGGGGTGGCACCGCCACGGCCGGCCCCAACTTCAGCTGGGTGCTCGCCACTCGCGCACTCAAGCGTGCCAAGGACCTCGATCTGTCGACGCTCACCCTCGCGCTGAGCGGCGCCGAGCCGGTCGATCCGGCGGCTGTCGAGGCGTTCGTCGCCGCGGCCGAGCCGTTCGGCTTCCGTGCCGGCAGCGTGTTCCCCGCGTTCGGCATGGCCGAGGTGGCGATCGGCGGGTCGTTCCCGAAGCGACACGCCGGTCTGGCGACCGACTCGGTCGACCGTGTGGTGCTCGAACGCGATCGCATCGCCAAGCAGTTGCTGGTCGGCGATGCAGAGGAAGAGCTCGACGTTCGCCGCCTGCCCCTGCTCGGCACCGCCGTGCCCGGGTTGGAGATGAAGGTCGTCGACCCCGAGACCTACGCAGAGCTGCCCGAGCGCCATGTCGGCGAGCTGCTGCTGCGCGGCACCTCGGTGACGCCCGGCTACTACAAGCGCCCCGACGCCACCGCCGCGCTGTTCCGCGACGGCTGGCTGTGCACCGGCGACCTGGCGTACGTGATCGACGGCCAACTCGTGCTGTGCGGGCGCATCAAGGACGTGATCATCGTCGGTGGCCGCAACGTGTTCCCCGAGGACATCGAGCGGGCCTGCGGCACGCTCGACGGGGTGCGCGCCGGCAACGTGATCGCGTTCGGTGTCGACGGCTACAAGGGCAAGGAGACCGTGGTCGTCGTGGCCGAGGTGCGCCCGTCCGACGAGGAGGGTCGCGTCGACGAGGTACGCCACGCGATCCACCACCGCACCCTCGAGGTCTGCGGCCTGCCGCCGCGCGACGTGATGCTCGTGAAGCCGGGCACCCTGCCCAAGACGAGCAGCGGCAAGCTCCAGCGCGCCAAGTGCCGCGAGCTGTACCTCGAGGAGACCCTCGAGCTGATCTGACTCGTCTTCCGTGAGCGCGACCCGCAGCACGTGCGGGTACGGCTCACGCAACGATCGCTCAGCCGGGTGATGCGACCTCGGCGAGGGTGGTGAGGAAGCGGGTGTTCTGCTCCTCGCTGCCGATGGTCACGCGGATGCCCTCGTTGCTGAACGGGCGCGTGACCACACCGCGCTTTTCGAGCTCGAGGTAGATGGCGTCGGTGCGGTCGCCGAGGGGCAGGTAGACGAAGTTCGCCTGCGCGTCGGGGATCGACCACCCGGCATCGACAAGCGCAGCGATCACCCGGGCGCGCTCGGCGAGGATGCGGTCGACGCGAGCCTGGATCAGGTCGATTGCGTCGATCGCCGCGATCGCGGCCGCCTGGGCGAGACCGTTGACGGCGAACGGGAACAACGTCTTGTCGATCGACGCGATGACGTCGGGATGGCCGACGGCGTAGCCGACCCGGATGCCCGCCAACCCGTGCGCCTTCGAGAAGGTGCGGGTGACCACCACGTTCGGGAACTCGGGCACGAGCTCGTGCACCGGATCGCCGAACGCCGGGTCGAGGAACTCGCGGTACGCCTCGTCGATCACGACCACGGTGGTGGGGGAGATGCGGCCGAGCAGGGTGCGCAGGTCGCTGGTGCGCACCGCGGTGCCGGTCGGATTGTTGGGCGTGGCGAGCAGCACCATCCGCGTGTTCGGCGTGATCGCCGCGGCGAGCGCCTCGAGGTCGAACGCGTGGTCGGCCGTGAGCGGGGTCGTGACCTCCACACCACCCATCAGCTTCGTGTACACGGGGTACACCTCGAACGAACGCCACGGGTAGACGACCTCGTCGCCGGCGTCGACGAAGGTGAGGAACAGCTGCTGCAGCAGACCGACCGAACCGGCTCCGATCGTCACGCCGGCCGGGTCGACGCCGAGCCAGGTGCCGATGCGCTCGCGCAGCGCCGTGGCGCGGTGATCGGCGTAGCGGTTGGCGCCGGCAGCTGCGGCGTTGACCGCGGCCAGGATCTCGTCGAGGGGCGGGTCGGGGTTCTCGTTGGAGGCGAGCTTGATCGCGTTGGTGATGCCGTGTTCTGCCTCGGCCTGGGCGGCGCCCTTGCCGGGCCGGTAGGCAGGAAGGCGATCGACGGCGGGACGGGCCTGCGGGAGTGGCTGCTGGTCGGGCTTCTGGTCGGGCTGCGGGTCGGGCACGGCGCCGACCGTAGCAACGGTGAGCGGGCCGGGGCCCGTCCGGATCTGCCACGATGACGACGTGCACGTCGTCTACACACCCGCCCACCTGCGCCACGATCCCCACGTCGAGTTCGAGACCTCCACGGCCCACAGCCCGTTCGAACACATCGGCCGGGCCGAGACGATCCGCGAGACGTTGCAGGCCGACGGGTCGTTCCCGTTCCGGGCCCCCGACGAGTGGGGCACCGCGCCGATCGAGGCGATCCACGACCCGGGCCTGCTGCGGTTCCTCACCACCGCGTGGGCCGAGTACCAGGCGGCCAACGGCGACCACCGCGAGGTGACGCCCGACTTCTTCTACAGCTCCGACCTGCGCAACAAGATGAGCCCGCCCACCGAGCCGCCGTCGATCAACGGGCGGATGGGCTACTGGTGTTTCGAGACCACCACACCGCTCACGGAGGGCACCTACGAGGCGGCCCGCGGTGCGGTCGACACGGCGCTCACCACGACCAAGCTGGTGCTCGACGGTGAGCGGTACGCCTACGGCCTGTGCCGGCCGCCCGGTCACCACGCCACGTCACGTCGCTACGGCGGCTACTGCTTCTTCAACAACGCCGCGATCGCCGCCCACCACGTGGCCGCCACGACCGGCACCAAGGTGACGATCCTCGACGTCGACTACCACCACGGCAACGGCACGCAGGAGATCTTCTACGACCGCGACGACGTGCAGTACGTGTCGTTGCACGGCGATCCGGCCCGGGCCTATCCGTACTCGATCGGGTATGCCGACGAGACCGGCACCGGCAGGGGCCTCGGTCTGAACCTCAACATGCCGATGCCGCTGCGCGCCGACGACGACACGTACCTCGCCGGTCTGGCGACCGCGTGCGATGCCATCTCGGCGTTCGGTCCGTCGACACTGATCGTCTCGCTCGGTCTCGACACGTTCTTCACCGACCCGATCAGCGATCTCGCCGTCACCACCGACGGCTTCGAGCGCTGCGGTGCCCTGGTCGCCGAGTTGGGCCTGCCCACCGTGGTGTTGCAGGAGGGCGGCTACGACGTGAGCGCGCTCGGCGAGAACGTCCGCCGCTGGCTCGTCGGCCTCCGCGGCTCCTGAGGTTGATCGACCGCCCAGCGCGTGACCTCCGGGTCACCGCCGGTCACGTCCGCGAACCCATGCTCCGGAGGCGTTGGCCGCCCGGTGGCCGTGTTCGGGCCTGGGCTCGGGCGGTAGAGCGGGTGGGCTGGGGTGCTGTGACCGTTCCGCGACCCGTCCGTGAACCCATGCTCTGGAGGTGGCGGCGTCTCGATTGCCGTGCTCGCGTCAGGGTTCTTGCGGAGATCGGGTGCCTGTCGGTTTGTGTGCCGGGTTGTGGTCGTAGGACGACCACAACCCGGCACAGAAGCCATTGCCGTCCGATGCGACCGGTCAGTCGTCGGTCGGGTCGAGGTCGGTGACCCGGGCGATGGCTTGCAGGAACGCGTCGCCGTAGGCCGTGAGCTTGGCGGGGCCGACGCCCTTCACCAGGCCCAGCTGGGCCCTCGACGTGGGACGCGCCAGCACGATCTGCTCGAGCGTGGCGTCGGCGAACACGGTGTACGCGGGCTTGCCGGCGGCCAGGTGCAGGCGCAGCTCCTTGAGCGCCGCGAACAGCACGGCGTCGTCGCCGGCCAGCCCATGACCCGGGCGGGCGTCGCGCTTGGCCGGTGCGGGTGACGCAGCCGCGGACGGGCCGGTGCGCTTGGGGGCCGGTGGATCGAACAGGTTGGCGATGAACGGTGACGGGGTCTCGTCGGGCACGACGTGCAGGCGCTGCGATGCCCGCGTGATGGCCACGTGGAAGACGCGTCGTTCCTCGGCGGTGTCGTCGGACAGCCGGTGGGGGAACTGGTCGGCGTCGGCCTGGTGCACCACCACGAGCGGCCACTCCTGGCCCTTCACCCGGTGCACGGTGGAGAGGGTGACCCCACCCGAGGCCCACGGGCGGCTGACCCCGTCGCGCAACCACCGTTCGAACGCCCGCGGATCGGGCTGCAGCTCGGCGAGCTGGGCGATCGCGGTGAGGTCGTCGTTCTGAGCGGCGCGGTTCATGCCGCGCCGATGGGTGTCGAGCGTGGCGATGCTCGACGCGAGGCCCATCGAGTCGCGCAGAGCACCCAGGATCGCGCCCGTGGTGCCCCGGTTGGCGGCCAGGCGGCGCAGCCGTTCGATGTCGGCGGCGAACTCCTCGATGCGCATCGCATCGCGCTCGCCGTTCACCCGACCCGCGAGGCGCCGCAGACCGTCGAGCGAGGTCTGCTCACCGACCCACGTGGCGACGTTCGGGTGCAGCGAACGCGACGGCCGGCGCAGCGCCTCGGCCATGTCGTCGGGCTCGAACCGCTCGTCGGCGGTGGCGAGGCGCAACCAGGCCAGCGCGGCGCGCACGGCCGTGCGGTCGAGGAACTCGCGGCCCACCCCGCCCATCACCGGCACCCCGGCGACGCCCAGGGCCACCTGCACCGGGGCCAGCAGCGAGTTGACCCGCGTGAGGACGGCGATGTCCGAAGGTGGCATGCCGTCGGCGACGGCGCGGCTGACGATGTCGACCGTGGTGTCGACCGGGGCGTCGCCCGACTCGACGTGCAGGCCTCGCTCGACGGCCGTGGCCGCGGCACGGATCGACTTCGGCACGCGGACCGCGTTGTGCCGCAGGAGCATGTCGGCCGCGGCGACCACGTCGGCGGGGCAGCGGTAGTTGACCTCGAGCGGGTGTTCGCCGGCGCCGGGGAACAGGTCGGCGAAGTCGATCAGCCATGCCGGGTCGGCGCCGTTGTAGCCGTAGATGGTCTGGTCGTCGTCGCCCACGCCGAACACGGCACCGTCGGGGCCCGCCAGCAGTCGCACGAGCAGGAGGTGGGCAGGCGTGAGATCTTGGAACTCGTCGACGAGCATCAGCCGGCAGGCCCGCTGGGCGGTGGCGCGGGCGACGGGATCGTCGAGGAGGATCTCGAGTGCGCGCTGCACCTGCTCGTCGAAGTCGAGGCGCCCGGCCCGTTCGAGCTCGCGGCGGTAGCGGGGGAACACGTCGGCGAACCCCTCGACGTCGCCGTCGTACAGCTGCTCGACCCGCTCGGGTGACGTGAGGCCGAGCCGGGCGAGCGACAGCGCCTCGATCCAGGTGGCCACCGGGTCGGCGTTGCGCTTGCGCGGGAACTTCACGAGGCGCCCGATGATGCGGCGCACCTCGCCCTCGTCGATCGTCTCGAACCGCTTGGGCCGCGGCGCGAACGGTGGGGTGCCGTTCACGATCGCGAGCGCGATCGCGTTGAGGGTGCGCACCTGCAGGCCGCGCAGGTCGGGGGTGCGTTCGCGCATCTCCTCCTGGGCCCGCTTGTTGAACGCGACGAGGCTGACCGCCGACGCCGGCAGGCGCCACTGGCGGATGAGATGGCGAGCCCGCTCGGTGAGCACCCGGGTCTTGCCCGAGCCGGCGGGCGCGATGATGCGTGCCGCCCCGCCGTCGTGGACGACGGCCGCCAGCTGATCGGGGGCGAGGTCGGCGGTGGTGTCGTTGGAGCCGAAGGGCACCAGCGATCCGTGCTCGACCGCCACCCGGTGCAGCACGGCGACGCCGTCGATCGGGGCTCGCCAGACGGGCGGACCGCCGTCGAGCCAGACGGGCGTGCCGTCGGGCAGCACGACGTCGGCGGTGCCGTCGGCCACCGGTCGGGCGCCGGCGGCGATCGCCCGGTCGAGCACCCACCAGCGCGTGCCGGTCGCGTCGGTCGCGTCGGTCGCGTCGGTCGCGTCGACGGCATTCGTCGTGAGCAGGTGCTGGAGGGTGACGAGCTGCAACTCGAAGCGGGGGCCGGCCTCGTGCGGTGCCAGGTCGGTGCGCTGCGGCGCGGCCAGCGCCGCTGCGGTGGCCCCGTCGACCTCGATGACCAGGCCGGTGCGATCGATCGCGGCGCGGCGCAGGAGGTCGATCACCGTGTCGGGGTGTCGGAGATCGTCGTCGGTGACGGTGAGGCGCGTGGCGTCGTGCCAGGCCGGCGGGGTCGGCGCCCCGGGCCGCACGACCACGTGACGCCCCAAGGAGGGGTGGCCACGGGATGCCGACGTGGAAACGGCCGTCGACGGCATCACCGGTACCTCGACCTGCTCGACCGGCTCGATCAGCAGCGTCGGGGTGTCGGGGCTCGCGTCCGGGTTCGCCTCGCTGCGCTCCCAGCAGGCGCGCACGCCCCGGGCATCGGCGTGGCTGCCGCCGCAGTAGACGCAGGAGATGGGCACCCCACGGTTGTAGCCGATGGGTGTGACGAGCCGGGCGCTGTTCCGCCAGGTTCCGCCAGGTTCCGCCAGGTTCCGCCAGGATCCGTCAGGAACGTCAGGAACGTCAGGTGTTGCGCTGGAAGAGCCGGTTCCCGGTGAACAGCAGCACCTCGCCGGCCGTGGGCGCCGCAGCGAGCCGTGCCATCCGCCGACGACATCGCAGATCGAGCATGGCGCCCCAGAACGGACCGAGTTCGCGGTAGGCCTCGAGCTCGCGCTGTTGAGCGAGCTTGAACAGCCCGACCGGGTCGCTCGCGAGCGTGCGGCTGCGGAACGCCTGCTGGACGAGGCGCTGGTGAGAGAGCACCAGGCCGGCCGGATCGGCGTCGTCGACGACGTTCACGACGAGTTCGTCGGTGGGTGGCACGAGCAGCGTGCTCGAGACGAGCACGCGGAATCCGGCCAGCTCGGTGAGCACCGTCACGGTGCCGCTCGAGCGTTCCGCGGCGGCGACGATCAGGTCGCCGTCGGTGTACAGGTCGACCACGGCGCCGGCGCGGCCGTCGGCGCGGACGGTGGCCGACGGGGCGAATCCCATCTCGCGCAGCACGTCGGCGATCGCGGTGCGCCGTTCCGGATGAGGATCGTCCGACATCGCAGACATCGCGTCGATCGCGTCGATCGCCTGCTGGGGTTCGAGCGGTTCGGGCGGGATCTCCTCGTTCGGGTCGAGGTCCCAGAGGTCGACGGATGGCAGCGTCGCGACGACCGGCCGGTGGGCGAGCAGGTACTCCGGCGGCGACGCGGTGAAGGTCCTGACGAAGGCGAACCCCAGCGGGCCGGCGAGCAGCACGACGCCGATCCGAGCAGCAGCGACGACGACGGCGGCAGCGACGCCGACACCGAACGCCAGCGCGACCGAGTCGAACTGCCACCAACACCACGGAACGACGACCGCGAGCACCACCATCGAGGTGGCCAGCAGGTGCCAGGCCACGATGCGACGTACCTCGTGACGGCACCAGTCGATCGCCGGTTCCCGAGGCCGCTCGTCGGCAGCGACGGGCACCCTCGTGAGCGCGGGCCGGTCGGCGACCACCGGGTGCTCGCCGGTCGTCGATCGATCCGTGCGAGCCACCGCGGCGGCGGCCTCGTTCGCTGCCTGGGCGAACGCGAGACCGGGTGTCGAGGAGGGCGGCCGAGGCGCGTCGAGGTCGTCCGGGCGCGGCTCCATCGGATCAACCATCGGTCACCACGGTGCCGCGATTGAGCGAAATCCCCCGGCCAGCCTGGTCGGGGAGCCCTGATGCGACGGCGGCCGAGGTAGCGTCGGCCGGCGTGACGGCAGCCGCTGCGGGTGACGGGTCCGCCCGGTAGGTACGACCCTCCCATGTTCGCGGTCCTGCTCGCTACCCTGTCGAGCGTCTCCTACGGTGCGTCCGACTTCTCCGGTGCGATGGCCAGCAAGCGCACCGACTCGGCGATCGTCACCGTCGTCGCCCAGTTCGTCAGCCTGATCGCGCTCGTCGGGGTGCTCCTCGTGGTGCCCCCGGACGAGTGGATCGTGCGTGACCTGGCGTGGGGCGCGGCCGGAGGCGTGTGTGTGGCGGTCGCGCTCGTGTGCTTCTACCGGGCGCTGGCGATCGGGCCGATGTCGACGGCGGCGGCCACGACGGCGCTCGTCGGTGCACTCGTCCCGCTGGTCGCCGGCCTGGCGTTCGGTGAACGCCCGTCGGTGCTGACGCTCGTGGGCATCGGCGTGTCGATCCCGGCCGGCGCGCTCGTGTCGGCGGGTGGTGCCGGGAACCGCGCCTCGCTGCGGCTCACCCCGCGCGAGCGGTGGGTCGCTCGCGAGTTCGGTGCGCTCACGACGCGCCTGTCGTTCGTGGCCGGTGTCGGCTTCGGTCTGTTCTTCGTCCTGCTGTCGCGCGCGTCCGACGAGGCCGGCCTGTCGCCGTTGCTCGGTGCCCGGGCGGCATCGATCGGCGTCCTCGTCCTCGTCCTCACCGCCGGTGGCGGTTGGAGCCGCCCGCATCGCTCGTCGATCGGGTACATCGCGGTCGCCGGGGTGCTCGACTGCGCGGCGAACGCGACCTATCTGGCCGCGCTCGACCGTGGTCAGCTCACATGGGTCGCGGCGATCGCGTCGCTGTACCCGGCAACCACGGTGGCACTCGCCGGGATCGTGCTGCGCGAGCGGTTGACACGGGTGCAGATCGGTGGCCTCGTGCTCGCCGGTGTGGCGTTGGCCCTGGTGGCGATCGGTCGCTGACCGGCCGACGCCTGCGCGACCGGGTCGGTCAGGACGACTTGAGGTCGGCGAGCACCTTGCTCCAGCGCTCGGGATCGCTCTTGTACGGGGCGTAGAAGCTGATCCGCTCGATCACGTCGCCGTAGCGGCGGTGCAGTTCGGGGGCGACGGTCTCGGGCTCGCCGACGACGGCGAAGGTGTTGAGGATCTCGTCGTCGATGAGATTGCCCATCTCGACCCACTTGCCGGCCTTCGACAGCGTGTTCAGCTCGTCCTGCAGGCCGCCCCATCCGTGGATGTCGAGCACGCCGCGGTAGGCGGGCGTGGAGCCGTAGAACGCGATCTGCTGGCGGGTGCCGGCGGCGGCTGCCGCCATCTCCTCTTCGGTGTTGCCGGTGACCACGAAGCTCGGGCCGACGATCTCGAAGCCCTCCATCGTCTTGCCGGACTTGGCGCGACCACGCTCGAGCGCCGGGATGGTGACCTCGCGGAGGTACTTCTCGGTGGTGAAGCCGTGGCACAGGAAGCCGTCGCACACCTCGCCGGCGACCTCGGTCATCAGCTCGCCCACACCTGCGAGGAAGATCTTCGGCACCCCGAACCCGGCCAGGTCGGCGCGGTCGGGCGTGAAGAACGGGGTCATCAGCGTGTGCGTGTAGTAATCGCCACGGAAGTTGAGTGGCGTGCCGTTCTCCCACGTGTCCCAGATGGCCCGGATGGCGAGGATCATCTCGCGCATGCGCGGTGCCGGGTGGCTCCACTCCATGCTGAACCGCTTGGTGATGTGCGGCTTGATCTGGCTGCCGAGGCCGAGGTTGAACCGGCCCTTCGAGTACGCCTGCAGGTCCCAGCCGATGTTGGCGAGGGTCATCGGGTTGCGGGCGAACGCCACCGCGATCGACGTGCCCAGCTCGAGGGTCTCGGTGTGCTCGGCGGCGAGCAGCAGCGGGAAGAACGGGTCGTGGCTCGTCTCGGCGGTCCACACGCCGTTGTAACCGGCGGCCTCCGCTTCCTTCGCGGCGGCGCCCGCCTTGTGCAGATCGGTGCCGATGCCTCCGTCGACCTTCATGTGGGTCCCCCTGTGTGCTGTCCCTGGATCAGTGTCGTGACGCAACGTACTCCCTCTTCTCCTCATGGGATGAACCGATCGAACCGCTGCGACGTGTGAGAGTCGTGAGGACCATCGAACGGACGAGGAACCACATGGGCGTGGGCAGCGACTTCGACGAGTTCTTCCGTGCGGAACATCCACGGCTCGTCGCGCTCGCCATCGGCCTGACCGGCGTCCCGGAGGTGGCACGGGATCTCGTGCAGGACACGATGACGAAGGCGTACCGCGACTGGGCGCAGGTGTCGCAGCTCGATCGGCCCGGTGCCTGGGCGCGGCGAGTGACCGTCAACGCGACGATCGACTGGCACCGCCGTCGGCGGCGCGAAGACGTCGCGCTGCGACGGCTCGACCGACGCGATGGCCAGGAGATCGCGGGAGTGCCCGAGAGCGAGAGCGCTCGCTTCTGGGCGGCCGTTCGAGCGCTGCCCGACAAGCAGCGAGCCGTGATCGCCCTCTACTACCTCGAGGACCGCAGCGTCGGTGAGGTGGCTGCGACGCTCGAGATGGCGTCGGGCACGGTGAAGTCGACCCTGCACGCGGCGAGGGCAGCGCTGGCGATCGCGCTCGGTGTGCACGCCGAGGCGACGCACGACGCGACGGACGAAGAAGGAGCGCAGTGATGGACGAGCTGGACCGGATCGCACGCGACGCCGTCGACGAGGTGCACACCACGGCCGCACGTGTGGCCGACACCGAGCAGGCGCTGACCGACGTGCGCGCAGGCGTCCGGATGGCGCCGGTGCTGGGGATCGAGGACCGGTCGCGCCATCGTCGGACCGGCCCACTGTTGGCTGCTGCGGCGGCGGTGGCGGTGCTCGCCGTCGGCGTCACGGTGTTCACAGCGGGCAACGACGACGCCCGCATCGCCCCGGCCGACAGTTCCGCCGCATCGGACGTGTCGCCGTCGACGACTGCGGACGCGCCACCGGCCGACGCCGTCGACCCCGTCGATCTCGGCAACGGTCTGGTCGCCACCGTGCTGCCCGCCGAGCCCGAGCGCATCCGCACCGTGGAGACGTTCGGATTCACCCCGCTCGGCCGTGCGGACTCGATCGTGCAGCTCTGGTTCGCCGACGGCCGCTCGCTGCGGATCCGCCTGGGCAGCCTCGACACTGCCGCCTATCCGGTACGAGACGACGCGCCTGAGCTGGGTCTCGGCGGATGGACGCTCGACGGGCTGGCGTACGAGGCCGCGAATGCCGCGGGCTACGGCGTCGACGGCGACACGTGGTTCACGGTGGAGGCGCTCCGCTCGTACGACCTCGAGACGTCCGAATACCGCGACGACGCGTTCTCGCTCGAGGAGATCCGCTCCGTGCTGCTCGGGCTCCGGTACGACGCCTCGGCGGACGATCGCACTCGCGCCACCACGACGGCCACGTTCCGCTCGTTCCAGGAGTTCCCGTCGTGTGCCGAGGACGTGACCGTGTCCGGCACCGGCGGACGAGGTGATCTCGTCCTGTTCACCTGCGACGGCCTTCTCGCCCGGTACGACGGCGACACGGGTGAGCGGCTCGAAGTGCTCGCGACGTTCACCGACCCGACGCAGCCGGCACCTGAGGAGGGCTCGGTCCCGTACGTCGATTCGATCGTCGTGTCGCCCGACGGCACGATCTGGTGGTCGGTCGGCCCGGAGCCGGTGTCGGACACGCTCTACCGGTTCACGCCAGGGGTCAGCACCGGGCCGGAGATCGTCGGGTCGGGCATCGTGGTCTCGGCCTCGCCCGACGGTCGGTGGGTTGCGGCAGTGACCGCGATGCCGAGCGTCGAACTGCGTGCCGTCGACCGATCAGTGGTGATCGGCGAGGGGGACTCGCTGGCGGGCTTCGACACGTGGGGCACGTACGTCAACCGTCCCGTCTGGTCGCCGGACTCGCGGACCCTGGTCGCCGAGGTCTCCGATCGGGGTGCGCTCGCGGTGATGGACGTGGCGACCGGCTCGATCCGCTTCCACGCACCGCTCGACGGGCAGGTCTACCGGTCGCCGTGGTTCGATGCCGACGGCGTGCTCCACGCCGTCGTCGACGACGGCACCACGCAGCAGCAGGCCGTCGTCGGGCCGCCCGGCAATGCCGCGCCGACATCGGTCGGGCCGCTCACGGTGCCCGAGATCGGTCGGGTGCCGCTGTCGGTCGTGCCATCGGACATGTTCGCGGTGCTGAGCGGCGGACGACTGGAGTTCCTGGACGCCACGTGGGCCACCGGTGTCATCGCTGCCGCCGTCGTCGCGCCGGCGGCGTAGGACGGATCAGGCGGCGTGGCTCAGCTGGCCGGCGGGCGTCGCCGTGGTGCGGTCGTCGAGCAGGAGGCCGACGAGCATGCCGAACGCCCGCTCGCGGGCCACGCCAGGGGCGCGCTTGTCGGCGAGCAGGTCGACGGTGGGGCAGCGGAGGCCGGCGGCGCGCAGGCGGACGACGAGGCGGCTGATGTCGCTCTCGAACGACCCGATGCCGTGGTCGGCGATCAGGTGGGCGAGCTGGTCGAGGTAGGGGTCGGTGGCGAGGGTCGAGGGGCTCATGTGGCCAGTGTGCGCCGGGGTGTTCATTCTGTACAGCGATGATCCCTTGTCATGCTGATCAGTGGGGCTTATGATTGCTCCATGCTCCAGGACGTCGAGATCCGCCAGCTCCGTGCGCTGCAGGCCGTGGCCGCCGAAGGCTCGTTCGGCCGGGCGGCCGAACGGCTGGGGTTCACCCAGTCGGCCATCAGCCAGCAGATCGCCGGGCTCGAGCGGGCGATCGGCGAGCGGGTGTTCGACCGCCCCGGCGGTCCCCGGCGAGTCGAGCTCACGCCCACCGGGGCCATCCTGCTGGCGTACGCCGACTCGATGACCGACCGCATGCGTGCGGCCGAGGACGAGCTGCGTTCGCTACGTGCCGGCGAGGTCGGCCGGCTCGTGATCGGGTCGTTCCAGAGCGTGTCGGTGAACGTGCTGCCCGAGGTGATCGGTCGGCTGCGCAGCGAGCGACCCGGTCTGTCGGTGCGCTGCATCGAGAGCGACGAGAACGACGAGCTGGTCGCCAAGCTGCTCGCCGACGAGCTCGATCTGTCGTTCGTCGTCGGTGCTCCCGAGCACGAGGGCATCGAGTCGTTCGAGCTGATGCGCGACCCGTTCGTGCTCGTGTCGTCGGCGGGCGAGCAGGCCTTCCAGTCGCACGTCACGCTCGAATCGCTGAGCGGCGCGCCGCTCATCGGCCAGTCGCCGTGCTTCTGTCAGCTCATGATCGACGACTGCCTGCGCAGTCACGGGGTGGAGCCCGACTACGTGTTCCGCACGAACGACAACGCGGCGGTGCAGGCGATGGTGCGGGCGGGGATGGGGCGGGCGATCCTGCCGTTCCTCGCGGTCGACACCAACGATGCCGGGGTGCATGTCTCGCGGCTCGAGCCCGACGTGCCGCCGCGGGTGGTGACCATCGCTCGTCGCAAGGGTCGCACGCTGATCCCCGCTGCGGAGCGGTTCATCGAGCTGGCCCGCACGGTGTGCGCGGCCTTGCCCACGTTCGAGCCTGCCGGAGTGATGGCTGCCGGAGTGATGGCTGCCGGCTGATCAGCGGTCGGGGCGGGTCGGCGGGTCGCCGAGCAGATAGCGGGCCCCGGCGCCGAAGCGGGCAGCGGTGTCGCCCGGGTTGTACAGCGCGCATGCCCGCAACGACAGGCAGCCGCAACCGATGCACTCGTCGAGCTGGTCGCGCAGCCGCTGCATGACCGCGATCTGTTCGTCGAGCCGTGGGCGCCAACTGCGCGAGAGGCGGGCCCAGTCGGCCTTGGTGGGGGTGCGTTCCTGGGGGAGCGAGGCGAGATGTGCACGGATCTCGTCAAGCGTGAGGCCCACCTGTTGGGCGATCCGGACGAAGCTCACGCGCCGCAGCACCTCGCGGTCGTAGCGGCGTTGGTTGCCGGCGGTGCGCACCGATCGCAGGAGCGACTCGGCCTCGTAGAAGCGCAGGGTCGCCGTGCTCACGCCCGTGCGTTCGGCGACCTCGCCGATGGTGAGCAGCTCGTCCATCGTTCGGACCCTACCGTGGCGCGCGATCAACCCTTGACTTCACGTCAACTTCAAGTTCTACGGTCACTGCCATGAACGTGATGAGCGCTGTGGCCGACGTGATCGCCGTGCCACGACAGGAACCGGCCGATTCGTTCGTGCTGCATGCACCGTTGGAGTTGTTGGCTCGCACGGCGTTGTTGCCGACCGTGCGTGCAGATCGACGCGAGACGGCGATGCGTCGGATCACCGAGATGGTCGACGAGTTCGAGGGCTTCGGCGATCCGGTGGCACCACCCGAGGTCGTGTCGCCGGAGTCGGTGGTCGCCGCAGCAGCGGCGCTGGTCGGTGCGGTCGACGCCGGCGATCTCGACGGGGTCGACGCGTACAGCACCTGGATCGGCGATCACGTCGCCGCAGCAGACCTGCCGGCGCTGCTCGCCGACGCGGTGATCCCCCGACTGTCGGCGGCCGGCCACGCGCCGATCTTCCTGTGGCTGTACCCCCGCGTGGCGCCGAACCGGGAGCTGACGGGTCGGTTGCTGCGCCAGCTGTGCCGCGAGCTCGCCCGCCGACCCGACTGGCGCATCGGCTGGATCGACGAGGCGGTGGACGATGCCGCACCCGCTGACGTCGACCTGTTCGCGATCCTGGCCGACGCGCCCCGACTCGGACGCCCGAGCAGCACGTTCATCCACCCGCTGATGTCGCGGGTGGACGTGCCCGATCTCGCCCCACGGCTGCTGACCCCACTGCTGCAGGCGACGCCCGACGAGGTCGCGGCCCACGGTGCGGCGCTCACCCGCCTGGCCGCGTGGTCGATGCTCGCCGAGCCCACCGACGACGCGCCGTACGGCTGGAGCCACTGCCTCACCATGCCCCAGGCCGTGCTCGGCGTGGCCGATGCGTGTGCCTCGCCGGCGCGAGCGCTCGCCGTGGCCGCCACACACGTGCTGGGGTTCCGTGCGTCGCTCGCCCGCAGCCCACTCGATCGGTCGATCGCCGAATCGTGGTCGCCGGTCGACCTGCCGTTCGAGCAGGCGATCGCCGCAGGACCCGAGGTCGCACGGGCGGCGCTGTGGCACCTGCCCGAGTCGGCGTTCGACGAGGCGACGACGACCCTCGCCACCGTCGCCGCGACCCACCACGACGCCCACCTGGTGAAGTACACGCTCGCCTGTCTCGATGCCGCGGCACTCGACCCGTCGGCGCGTCGGCTGTACCTCGCCGCTGCTGCCACCCTCGCCGGGTGGTGGGCGGTCGCTCAGTCGCCCTGATCGCGCAGGTAGCGCTCGACCTCGGCAGCGATGTCGTCGCCGCTCGGCAGATCGGCGGCCGACGGCATCTGGAATCCGCCGTCGAGGCCGGTGTCGATACCTGTGTCGATGCCTGTGACGATGCCTGTCGGCTCGCTGGCGTCGAACACCTGCTCCAACTGCTCGACCATTGCACGGTGCTCGGCGTTGGCCTCGATGAGCTGATCGACCCGGAGCCGCTGGATCTCCGCTTCGCTCGCGAGGGCGCTCCGGTCGATCACGACGCCGGCCACCCGGTCGATGCCGTCGAGGAGGGCCGCGCTCGCCGCCGGATGGCTCATCGTGCCGAGGTAGTGGGGGACCTGGGCCCAGATGCCGAGCGCGGGGACGCCCTTGGCGACGAAGGCGTGCTCGAGCACGGCACCCATGCCGGCCGGGACGTCGACGCTGTTCTTCAGGAACGGCACCGAGGCGATCAGTTCGGCCGACGGCGAGCTGCTCGACAGCCTCGACGGACGCGTGTGCGGCGTCGCGAACGGATACGCGCCGAGCACGACCACCATCCGCACACCGAGTTCGATCGCGAGATCGGTGACCGTCGCGGCGAAGCCACGCCACGCGGTGTCGGGTTCGGGACCGGTGAGCACAAGCACGTCGTCGCCGGTCGGTGTGCGGCCGACCTTCAGCTCGATCTCGGGCCACACGAGGCGCTCGTTGACGCCCTCGCGCAATTCCATCGTGGGTCGCCGGGCGCGGTAGTCGATGAACAGGTCGCCGTCGAAGGTGGCGAGCGGTCGCGCCACGATCGCCTGCTCGAGCCTCGCGACGGCGGCGGCTGCGGCGCCGCTGGCATCGATCCAGCCGGTGAGCATCGCGACCAGCACCGGTCGATCGAGCGTGGGCAGCGGCTCGTGGAGCCGGTAGGCCGGGCCGTCGGCCGGCATCAGATCGACTCCAGGGTGCTCAGCGCCATCGCCGCCGCACCCTCGACCTGCAGCTTGAACGGCTCGAGCTCGGCGGGATCGCGCTGGCCGAGCGCGCCGCCGAGGTAGCGGGCGTAGACGCCTTCGAGGATGCAGGCCAGCTTCCAGTAGGCGAACGACACGTAGAACGGCAGCTGCGACACGTCGCGCCCGCTGACCTCGGCGTAGCGAACCGCGAGCTCGGCGCGATCCATGAAGCCGGGGGCGCTGCAGGCCGACCCGTTCCATGCGCTGGGCGGATCGTTGGGGCCGGTCCAGTACACCTGGAGCAGCCCGAGGTCGGCGAGCGGATCGCCGAGGGTGCAGATCTCCCAGTCGAGCACCGCCACCACGCTGCCGTCGTCGCCGACCATGCAGTTGTCGAGCCGGTAGTCGCCGTGGACGATGGTGGCGGGGCCCTGCTCGGGGATGCGGCGCAGGAGCTCGTCGTGCACCTGGTCGACGGCGGCGAGCTCGCGGGTCTTCTGGGCGTTCCACTGGCCGTACCACCGCTTGAGCTGACGGGCGATGTAGCCCTCGTGCTTGCCGAGGTCGTCGAGGCCGACGGCCTGCAGGTCGACCGCGTGGATGGCCGCCATCGTGTCGACCAGCGATTCGCTCGCATGCCGGCGGGCGGCGGGGGAGAGGACCGCTTCCGAGCTGACCCGGTCGCGCAGCACATGGCCGTCGACGAAGCCCATCACGTAGAACGGCGCGTCGTTGACCGCGTCGTCGGCGCAGTAGCCGAGCGCCGGGGCGACCGGCACGTTCGAGCGCTGCAGGCCGTGGATGATCTTGTGCTCGCGACCCATGTCGTGGGCGCTGGCGAGGCGATGGCCGAGCGGCGGCCGGCGCAGGACGTAGCGCGTGCCGTCGGTCCCGGTGACCCGGTAGGTGAGGTTCGAGTGGCCGCCCGCGATGGCGTCGAACCGGAACGGCCCGGTGGCACCGTCGACGTTGGTCTCGAGCCAGGCGGTGACGGTGGGGACGGCGATCCCGGGGACCTCTGCAACGACGGAGGGGCTGTCGGGCGTGGCGGCGTGTGACTCGGACATCGTGGGGAACGGTACCGGTAGCCTGGCCTCATGCCCGCCATCGATGTCACCGACGTCACCTTTCAGTCCGAGGTCATCGACCGTTCGATGCAGACCCCGGTCATCGTCGATCTGTGGGCCGAGTGGTGCGGTCCGTGTCGCACCATCGGTCCGATCCTCGAACGTGTCACCGATGCGACCGACGGCAAGGTCGTGCTCGCCAAGGTGAACGTCGACGAGAACCCGGGGGTCAGCCAGGCCTTCCAGGTGCAGTCGATCCCCGCCGTGTACGCGCTGAAGGACGGTCAGGTGATCGACGGTTTCGTCGGCGCCTACCCCGAGCACGTGATCGAGCAGTTCGTGCAGTCGCTGCTGCCCACCGAGGAGGATCTCCAGGTGTCGCAGCTGCTCGCCGCCGGCGACGAGGCGAGCCTGCGTGCGGCGCTCGAGCTCGAGCCGGCGAACGAGGACGTGATCGTCGCCTTGGCGGAGCTGCTCGTCGAGGACGGTCGTGCCGAGGAGGCGCTGCAGCTGCTGGCCCGCATCCCCGAGAGCGAGCGCACCCGCAAGGTCGCCGCCGCCGCCCGACTGAGCCAGAAACCGGCCGACGACTTCGACCACCAGCTCACCGTGCTGCTCGATCAGGTGAAGGGCGATGACGAGGCCCGTCAGCAGTACGTCGACATCCTCGAGCTGATGGGTCCCGACGACCCGCGCACCGCCCAGTACCGCAAGCTGCTCACGAGCCGGTTGTACTGACCGGTCGAGCCGTGTTCGGTCTGCAGCGCATCGAACGTCGTGACGGCTACCGCCTCTGGGAGGGCGGGCCGGTGCCGCGCGGTGCCGACGGCATCACGCTCGGTTCGCTGGTGATCGTCCGCGAGGGTCACGCCGAGTCGGCGCTGCTGCTCCGTCACGAACAGGTGCACGTCCGTCAGTGGCGTCGCTACGGGTTCGTCGGCTTCCCGGCGCGCTACGTCGGGTCGTACCTGTGGTGGCGGCTGCACGGCAAGGACCACCACGGCGCATACCTGCGCATCCCGCTCGAGATCGAGGCGTCGTGGATCTCGCGGCGCTCGCTCGCCACGGCCGTCACCGACGATCTCTCGGCGACGGACGGCAGTGGTGGCCGAGGTGGCGGCGCCGTGACCGCCCGATAGGTTCCCGCCCGCCTCCCCCGGTCGTCGTGAAGTCCGGAGGGAGGTGTGCCCGTGGAGGAGTTGCTCGCCCGGCCGACCCCACCCCGCAGCGCTGCGGAGCGACTGCGTGCCTGGGTGGTGTGGTTCGGTCTCGGTCGCCTCGTGGCGATCGCGGTGTCCGTGGCGCTCGTCGGCGCCGGTGGCTATTGGCTCGTCGCGCCGCCGCCGGCTCCGGTGGAGGCGTCGTTGCCGATGGCGGCGGGCGCCACGACGACGATCGCGAGCATCGTGACGAGCACGACGACCGCCACCACCGAGGCGCCGCCGGTCGAGATCGTCGTGCACGTCGCCGGCGCGGTGGCCGTGCCCGGGGTGCACCGTCTGGCGATCGATGCCCGGGTGGCCGATGCGGTGCTCGCCGCCGGCGGGCTGGCCCCCGATGCCCACGCCGACGCGATCAACCTCGCCGCGCCCGTCCACGACGGCGACCGGGTCTACGTGCCACGCGTGAGCGACGGCGTGGTGGTGCCGGTCGGCGTCACCGGGGGGACCGGCCCGGCATCTGCCGGCGAACCGGCCGGACCGGCCGGACCGGTGTCGATCAACGAGGCGAGCGTCGACGAACTCGACGCGCTGCCGGGGGTGGGGCCGGCCACCGCGGCGGCGATCGTCGCCCATCGGGAGGCGAACGGCCCGTTCGCATCGATCGACTCCCTGGGCGATGTCCGCGGCATCGGCCCGGCCAAGCTCGAGGCGATCAGACCGTTGGTCAGCCTGTGACGGTCAGAGCAGCACGCGGCCGAGCACGAGGTTGGCGGCGACCACGGCCAGCAGTGCACCGACCCACACGCACAGGCACAGCCAGAGGTACTCGGCCCAGAACCGTCCCCAGCCCGACGTGGGGATGCGGGTGGCGCGTTGTGCAGCCAAGGCGCCGACCAGGAGCCACAGCACCGCACTGGCCGCCGCTGCGGCCAGCACCGCGCCCGAACCGGTGCGCATCGGCACACCGAACGCCGGCAACAGCGGTGCGCCGAGCAGTGCCAGGACGAATCCGCCGATCCCGCGGGTGGTGGTCGTGCTGCTGCGCAGCATCACGAACGAGACCAGACCGAGCGCTGCCGGCAGCAGCAGGGCGACGAACGGCCCGGTGCGACGGATCCTGCCGATCCGTGCGCGGTCTGCCCGCGGGACGGGCACGACGACCGGGGGTGATGGCGACACCGGTTCCTGGCGCGGCGGAGGCGCCGGGGCGAGGTGCTGCTCGAGCGCCTCGAGCCCGGCGAGTGCGCTCGACGCGCCACCGCCACGGTCGAAGGGCTGCGAATTCATGAGCGCAGCGTACGAGAGCGGACCCGGCGAGACGTGGCAGGGGTACTCCGACCGGGCGGTGGCCGTGCTCGCCATCGCCGCGGTCGCGGGCGTGTGGGCGGGGTGGTCCGCCGGCCTCGTGATCGCGGCGGGCCTGGTCAGCGGCATCGCCGTCGTCCTGGGTCGACATCGCTGGGTGGCACTCGGAGCAGGGGTGTTGCTCGTCGTCGGGGGCTGGTGCGGAGAGCGGGCCTGGGAACGTGCCGAGGCCCGCGCCACCGGCCCGTTCACCGGGTGGGCGACGCTCATGACCGACCCGGCGCCGGTGGGTCGAGGCGTCGGCGTGGTGCTCGAGATCGAGGGGGAGCGGTTCCAGACCTACGCCTACGGCTCGGCCCGGCGGCGGCTCGAGCGACGCCAGGCGGGCGAACGCGTCGCCGTCGTCGGCCAGCGGTCGCCGCTCGCGCCCGACGACCGCCGGGCACGGGTGCGCCACGTGGTGGGCCGGTTCGAGATCGAACGGGTGGCGGCGTCGACCACCGGTACCGGCGTGGCCCGGGCGAGCAATCGACTGCGCAGTCGGTTGCGATCGTCGGCCGAGGCGTCGATGTCGCCCGTCGACGCCGCCCTGTTCACCGGGCTCGTGGTGGGCGACGACACCCGCCAACCGCGGGAGGTGATCGAACGGTTCCGAGCGGTCGGTCTGTCGCACCTGACGGCCGTCTCCGGGCAGAACGTCGCGTACACCCTGGCCGTCGCCGGCGTGCTGCTGCGGCGCCTGTCGCGGTGGTGGCGCCTCGCCGCCACCTGGGCGCTGATCGCCTGGTTCGTCGTGCTCACCCGGGTGGAGCCATCGGTGGTGCGCGCCGGCACGATGGCGGGGATCGGTGCGCTCGCGTTCGCCCTCGGGCGAGATCGATCGGTGCCCCGCGTGCTGGCGATCACGGTGACGGCGCTGGTGCTGATCGACCCGATGCTGGTGTGGTCGGTGGGGTTCTGGCTGTCGTGCGGCGCGACCGCTGGGGTGTCGGTCGTGGGGCCGTGGCTGGCGGCACGATGGCGGGGCCCGTCGTGGTTGGCGGTGCCCGTGGGGTCGACCGTGGGTGCTCAGCTCGGGGTGTTGCTGCCGAGCCTGCTCGTGTTCGGCCGGATGCCGGCGCTCGGCATCGTCACCAACCTGCTCGCGGTGCCGGTCGCCGGATTCGTGATGTTGGCCGGCATCCCGACCGCGCTGGTGGCCTCGCTGCTGCCCGGCTGGCTGGTCGGGCCGGTGATGGCGCCGGCGGCGCTCGGTACCCGCTGGGTGGCCACGGTCGCGGCCGTTGCGGAACGACTCACGCCGGAGGGGGGCTGGGCGGTGGTGGCCTGGGTGGTGCAGGTGCTGGTGGCGCTGTGGTGGTGGCGTCCCAGCCGCACGAGTCGGGCATGATGGGTGGCCCATGACGGTCCATCTCATCTCCGGCGACGACGAGTCGCTCGTGCTGTCCGGCCTCACCGAGCTGGTGCACCGCCTCGTGGCCGACGGCGACCGGTCGCTGATGGTCGACGAGTTCGATGCGCCCGACTACGAGATGCGCGCCCTCGTCGACTCGGCCCAGACCCCGCCGTTCCTCACCGAGTTCCGGGTGGTGATCGGCCGCGAGATCGGACGGTTCAACGCCGAGGACGTGGCCCCGCTGGTGGCCTACCTGTCCGACCCGCTGCCCACGACGCACCTGGTGCTGGTGGCCGGAGGTGGGCGGATCGCCAAGTCGTTGAGCGATGCGATGAAGGCCGCGGGGGCGCAGGTGAGCGAGACGGCGGCGCCCACCAAGGCGAAGGACCGTGGCGCCTGGATCGATCAGCAGTTCGCCGCGGCCGGCCTGAAGCTCGACGGCCCGGCGATGCAGTCGGTGGCCGCGTGGATGGGTGAGGAGGCCGGACGCCTCCAGGGTGTGATCGAGACCCTCGTGAGCACCTACGGCACGGCCACCAAGCTCCGGGTCGACGACGTCCGACCGTTCCTCGGCGAGGCCGGCGGGGTGCCGCCGTGGGATCTCACCGACGCGATCGACCGCGGTGACACGACCCGTTCGCTCGAGCTGTTGCACCGGATGACCAGCGGCGGCGGGCGCCACCCGCTCCAGGTGATGGCCATCCTGCACGGGCACTACACCAAGTTGCTCAAGCTCGACGGGGCCAACGCCCGCGACGAGGGGGCAGCAGCGGCGGTGCTCGGCATCAAGCCCGGCTTCCCCGCCAAGAAGGCGCTCGACCAGTACCGCAAGCTGAGCGGCACGGGGGTGACCCGAGCGGTCGGCCTGCTCGCCCAGGCCGATCTCGATCTGCGCGGGGCCAAGGACTGGCCCGAGTCGCTGGTGATGGAGGTGCTGGTGGCCCGGTTGTCCAAGCTCGTGGGAACCACTCGGCGCTGACGATGGGCTGAAAACGCCACGAGCCCGGGGTCGACCCGGGCTCGTGCGGTTGATCGAAGCTCGACGCTTCGCTCGTCAGCGGGTTCAGCCGGCGGCGTTGATCTTCTTCATCAGGCGGCTCTTGCGACGCGCAGCCTGGTTCTTGTGGATGACGCCCTTGGCGGCGGCCATGTCGAGACGCTTGACGGCGAGACGCAGGGCCTCGTCGCTGTCCTCACCGCCGGCACTCTTGACCGCGTTCTTGCTGCGGGTCTTGAGCTCGCTCTTGATCGCCTTGTTGCGCTCGGCGGCCTTCGCGTTGGTGAGAATGCGCTTCTTCTGGCTCTTGATGTTTGCCATGGTGGGTTCGTGTCTCCTCGATCGATCGCTCGGCGCTCCTCGGACCCCTGGTGACAGGCGTCGCGTGCGCAAAGCAGCCCTGGATGATATCAGCGGCCGGTAGAGTCAGCACACCCCATGGACATCGCCAAGATCCGCAACTTCTCGATCATCGCGCACATCGATCACGGCAAGTCCACCTTGTCGGATCGCATCCTCGAGGTCACCGGCGCCGTCGATGCGCGTGAGATGCGCAGCCAGTACCTCGACTCGATGGACCTCGAGCGTGAGCGCGGCATCACCATCAAGGCCCAGAACGTGCGCGTGAGCTGGAAGGGCCACACCCTCCACCTGATCGACACCCCCGGCCACGTCGACTTCGGATACGAGGTCAGCCGGTCCCTCGCCGCCTGCGAGGGCGTGGTGCTGGTGGTCGACGCCGCCCAGGGCATCGAGGCCCAGACGCTGGCCAACTGCTACCTGGCCCTCGAGAACGACCTCGAGATCGTGGCGGTGCTCAACAAGATCGACCTGCCCGCCGCCGACCCCGACCGCTACGCCGCCGAGATCGAGCAGGTGCTCGGCATTCCCGCCGGCGAGATCCTGCGCATCTCGGCCAAGACCGGCGTGGGCGTCGACGAGCTGCTCGACGCGGTGTGTGAACGCATCCCGGCCCCCAAGGGCGACCCGGATGCCCCGCTGCAGGCCCTCATCTTCGACAGCCAGTTCGACCAGTACCGCGGTGTGGTGAGCTCGGTGCGGGTGATGAACGGTCGGATGAACAACGGCAGCCGGTTGAAGTTCATGCAGACCGGGGCGTTGCACGAGATCATCGAGATCGGCGCCCGCCGCCCCGTGCCGACGCCGCTCGACGAGCTCGGTCCGGGCGAGGTGGGCTACCTCATCGCCGGCATCAAGGACGTGGCCGAGGCCCGTTCGGGTGAGACCGTCACCACGGCGAGCCACGGCGCCACCGGGGCGCTGCCCGGGTACCGCGACCCGAAGCCGATGGTGTTCTGCGGCCTGTACCCGATCGACGGTGACGACTTCGAGAACCTGCGCGAGAGCCTGCAGAAGCTGAAGCTCAACGACGCGTCGGTCACCTACGAGCCCGAGTCGTCCGGTGCGCTCGGCTTCGGATTCCGCTGCGGCTTCCTCGGCCTGCTCCACATGGAGATCGTGAAGGAACGCCTCGAGCGCGAGTTCAACCTCGCCCTCATCGCCACGGCGCCGAGCGTCGAGTACCGGGTGTTCAAGACCAACGGCGAGATGGAGCTGGTCGACAACCCGGCCGACCTGCCCCAGCCGCAGAGCATCGACTACATCGAGGAGCCGTACTTCCGTGTGAGCATCATCACGCCGAAGGACTACACGGGCACCCTGATGGAGCTGTGCCAGAGCCGTCGCGGCGACATGGTGAAGCTCGAGTACCTGTCGCCGGAGCGGGTGGAGCTTCACTACAAGATCCCCCTCGCCGAGGTGGTGGTCGACTTCTTCGACCAGATGAAGAGCCGCACCCAGGGCTACGCCTCGCTCGACTACGAGTTGCACGGCTACGAGCGCAGCAACCTGGTGAAGGTCGACCTGTTGCTCAATGCGATCCCGGCCGATGCGTTCAGCACGATCGTGCACCGCGACAAGGCCTTCGCCTACGGCAGCCGTATGTGCGAGAAGCTCAAGGAGCTGATCCCGCGGCAGATGTTCGACGTGCCGATCCAGGCCGCCATCGGCGGCAAGGTCATCGCCCGCGAGACCGTGAAGGCCAAGCGCAAGGACGTGCTCGCCAAGTGCTACGGCGGCGACATCACCCGGAAGCGCAAGCTGCTCGAGAAGCAGAAGGAAGGCAAGAAGAAGATGAAGTCGATCGGGCGCGTGGAAGTGCCCGGCGACGTCTTCATCTCCGCCCTCAAGCTCGACGACTGACGAGCGGCGGTCGGCTCACGCGGCCGACCGCGGCTGGCCACGGCCGCCCGGCGGGTTCGGTTGTCAAGGAGCGGACGAGCCCGCGGGCGATCTGCTGCCCGAGGTCGCGGCTGTCGGTCCCGCCATCGTGGTCGGGGACTGCTCGTCCGGAGCAGGGCCGGTCAGGCCCACTGCTCGATCGGTGGACCGGTGGTCATGATCACCTCCCCGTGGCGACGGACGACGAGCGACCGGTCGGGCCGCAGCTCGACCTCCCATTGCTCCGCGTGCAACCGGTCGTGGTGGTGTTTGCAGAGGGGGAGGAGCAGGGCGAGATCGGTGGGGCCGCCGTGTTCCCAGTACTCGATGTGGTGCGGCTGGCAGTCGGCGATGTGTCGATCGCACCCCGCGACGCCGCACGACCGGTACATGGCGCGCAGCGCGCGCCGCTGGTCGCGGGAGGCATGGCGACGGCTGCGGCCGTGGTCGAGCGGGACCGGCCGGAGCAGCGAGTCGCGGAGCTGGTCGAGCGTGGGGACCGGGCGTCCCTGACGGACGACCACACCGTGGCGGTCGATCACGACCGGGACGAACCTCGCTCGGCCGGCGATCGCCTGCAGCGCCTCGACGGGGAGGTGGATGCCCCGGCCGCAGTCGACGCGGCTGCCGGCGTGTCGACCGTGGCGCAGCGTCTCCTCGTCGATGGTGACGACGAACTCGGGCCGTCCGCTGCCACCGGCCGCGCCGAGCATGAGATCGGCGAGGCCGAGCGCCTGGAAGAACTCGTGGCGCAGCAGCGGATCGTCGGGGGTCTCGGATCGTCGGGGGTCTCGGCGGGGTGCTCGCCGTGGAACCGCGCCTCGGTGGCCCGACGGAGCGCTTCGATGAGCGACACCGCCCGCTCGGCGTCGTAGCGGCCGTGGATGTTCCACATGCCGTCGCGCCCGGTCCACGTGCGGGCGCCGATGTGCCGCCGCTGGCGTTGCAGGCGATCGGCGCCATCGTCGCCCTCGATGTCGCGGACCACGGCATCGAGCCGAGCGCGGAACTCCTCGGCCGTCATGTGCGCGGCGAACCCGGCCAGCTGCGACTCCTGCGCGAGCAGCCGAGGTCGCAGCCCGGTGCGCAGCGACCGGAGTGCCGTGGTGAAGGCGTCGAGGTGTTCGACGCCGACCGAACCGGCGGCGAGCAGGGCACGGAGATGGGGGAGCGTCTGCGCTGCCGTCGCCCGCCTGATGGCCGCGGTCGCCTTCGACGGTGAACGGCCCGTCGCTGCGGCGTCGAGATGCTCGGGGTTGATGGTGGGGTCGGCCTCGGCGAGGGCGACCAGCCGCAGGTCGGCCTCGAGTTCGACCGCCTGTGTCATGCGGATCAGTCGGGTGGTGAGCCGCAGGGCCTCGGTGACCACCTGGTGGTCGGCCGTGTCGAGGTCGAGCGCGGC
>JAPLAA010000103.1 GCA_026393475.1 Actinomycetota bacterium | reverse complement strand
TAGGACGCCATGCTCTGCATTCCCCCATGAACGCTGCCGACGGCTCGCTGGCACGCTGAGCGTCAGGGTAGACCGCGACTCATCGCCCGGCCGGGGTCGGCCGCCCGCCGGCCATCGGCGCACGTCCGAGCCGTTCGGTACGATCGGTCCATGGCCGCATGGAGTGTGATCGAGCAGACGGAGCCCGAGTTCGCCGCACGGGTGCAGCGGCTGTTCGACGCCGGACGCCACAAGACGATCGCCACGCTGCGCGCCGACGGGTCGCCGCGCATCTCCGGCATCGAGTGCGAGTTCGTCGACGGCGAGCTCCGCTTCGGCTCGATGGACCACTCCCGCAAGGGGGCCGATCTCGTCCGTGATCCTCGATTCGCACTGCACGGCCCGACCGTCCATCCGGTGGAGGGCAAGGAGCAGGAGTGGCCGGGTGAGGCGAAGATCGCCGGTCGGGCCGTTCCCGCCGGGTCGGTGCCCACCGACGACCCGGAGCAGCCTCCGGCCGGGGTGATGTTCGTCGCCGACATCGACGAGGTCGTCATCACCTGCCTCGACCCCGGCGCCACGATGCTCGTGATCGAGTGGTGGACCGTCGATCGCGGTCTGGAGCGCGTCGAGCGTCAGTGACCGTGGGCGGCCGGAAGCCGCGATGCCCCGGTTCAGCTCTCTGCGAGACCCGTGCTCTCCTCGCCGACGGCGGTCGTCCCGTGGCCCGGGGCGCGATGGAACTCGATCGCGAACGTGACCGGGCCCGTGGTCGCCACGTGATGGAGCCGTCCGGGCGGGATGACGACGGGCCGGTCGGCCCGAGCACGGATCGGGTGCTCGACGTCGTCCTCGAACACGAAGTCGAGTTCGCCCGAGTGGACGACGAGCCTCGCCCACACCCCCTCGGCCACCCGATGCGCTCGGCGGAGACCTGCGGGATGGCGGTCCTGGTCGAACACCTCGGTGGTGCGGACGTGCTCGAGCCCGTCCGGCAGCACGTCGTCGGTGGGATCCATCGTCGAACCCTCCCACATCGCCGCACACCCGCACCCACCCTCGCTCGACAGGCGACGTGCGGTAGGTTCCGCCGGATGCCGCCGGCTCGGAAGATCGCCTTCATCGGGTCGCACGCGATCCGCAAGACCAACGCCGTGCACTCCCTCGCCGGCGCGGTCGGCAGGAGCGGGCGCAGCGTCGAGGTGGGCCGCGAAGTGGTGCGGTTCAGTCCGCTCGGGATGAACGAACGGGCGACGCCCGAGGCGCAGCTCTGGGTGATCATGGCCCAGATCCGCCAGGAGCTCGAGCTGCGAATGCGCGCCGACGTGCTGGTGCTCGATCGGGCGTGATCGACAACTTCGCCTACTTCCTCCGCGTCACCAAGGGCGAGGACCCCTTCGACGTCACGCCACTCGTGGCGAAGTGGTCGACCACCTACGACCTGTACGTGCGCCTGCGGCCCGACACGCCGCTGATCGCCGACGGGGTGCGCAGCACCAACGAGCGGTTCCGCAACGAGATCGAGAAGATCCTCGACCTGATCATCCCGAAGTACGTCCCCGAGGACCGGTTGATCGAGATGCCGGCCTCGGCGGTGACCGACTCCTTCGACTGGCCCGGTCTCGTCGAGCGACTGTGCGGTCCCCCGCCGTCGGCACCCGTCGACCCCGCACCGATCACCGTCACCCCCACCCTCTGGGACTGACGGGCCCGGCGGCGGCCGCCGTTCGACGGCGTGTCGCAAGAAATCCGCGACGAGCCCTTGCAACTGACGCGACGTGAGGTCGTACGTTCGACGTCGTGACCAGTGACGAACCCGACCTCCCGATCAAGGTGGGCGATCTCGCCGCAGCGGCCGGACTCACCGTCCGGGCGATCCACCACTACGAGGACATCGGACTCATCGGCCCCGCCGAACGCACCCCGTCCGGACACCGCCTCTACGGGCCCGATGCCGTCCAACGTCTGTATCGGGTGAACCGACTCCGGCGGCTCGGACTGTCGCTCGAGCAGATCCGACGGGCACTCGACGAACCCGGGCAGAGCCTCGCCGCAGCACTGCGCGAGCACCTGGCAGGGGTCGACCGCCAGATCCATTCGCTCACCACTCTCCGCAACGCCGCCGGCATCGTGCTCGCCGACCTGGCCGACGCGACCGACCCGACCCACGACCTGATCGAGGTGCTCACCGCCATGGAACTCGCCGACAGCCCACTCCGACGCCGCATCTCGATCCTCGTGTACCGAGATCTCCCTGCCGTCCACGCCCACCTCGTGGACGTGTTCGGGTTCACGCCCGGCGAGATCACCGTCACGCCGGACGGCACCGCGGTCCACGCCGAGGTGTTCGCCGGCGACGGCGTCATCTGGCTCCATCCCGAGACCGACGAGTTCCGACTGGCGTCGCCGGCGACGCTCGGGTCGGCCACCGCCACGATGGCGGTGATGGTCGACGACGTCGACGACCACCACCGCACCGTCGTCGCCAACGGGGGCGACATCGTCTACCCGCCCGTCGATCAGCCGTACGGATACCGCGAGTACAGCGCCCGCGACTGCGAGGGCACGCTGTGGTCGTTCATGAAGGAGTTGGAACAGTGAGCACCGCGTCCGATCAGACCTACGGCGCCATGACCACCGACCCGGCGCTCGACACGTTCGTCCATCGCTGGGCCGAGGCCATCGCCGAGAACGACGTCGAACGGATGGAGCGCTTCGTCACCGACGACTGGATGCTGGTCGACGTCGGCGGACAGGTCGACGCGGTCACGTTCCACCGCCTCGTCCGCGAGGGAACGCTCCGCCACGACAGCATGACCCATGAGGTCGTCTCGCTGCGGCGGCTGTCCCCCGACGTGGCGATCATCACGACGCACTGCACGAACACCGGCGCGTTCCAGGAGCACCCGCTCGCCGCCGACGAATGGACCACCGATGTAGTGGTGCGGTCGGCGGACGGCTGGCGCTGTGTCCTCACCCAACTGACGCCCCGTCGCGTGCCAGCAGGTTGAGTTCCGCGATCCTGGACGCGCAACGGTCGCCGTCCCGGAGGAGCGGCGACCGTCGGCGAAGGTCAGATGGTCTGATGGCCCGTGGGCCCGGCGTCAGGCGCCGACGCGGATGAGCTTCTTGTTGACGAACTCGTCGGCACCCCAACGGCCGAGCTCGCGGCCCGAACCGGAGCGCTTCACGCCGCCGAAGGGGAGCTCGGGGCTGTCGGCGCCGACGATGTTCACGTAGACCATGCCGGCCTGGATGGCATCGGCCACGCGGGCTGCCTGGTCGGGGTCGGTGGTGAACAGGTACGAGCCGAGACCGAACGGGGTGTCGTTGGCGAGGTCGATGGCCTCGTCCTCGCTGCTCACCTTGTGCACGATCGCGACCGGGCCGAACAACTCCTCGTTGTACGAGGGGTTGCTCTTCGTCATGCCGGTGAGGACCGCAGGCGGAAAGAACGCGCCGCTGCGCTCGCCGGCCGACACGATGGTGGCGCCACCGTCGACCGCGGCCTGCACCTGTGCGCTGAGCCGATCGGCGGCCGCGAGCGACGAGAGCGGACCGATGGCGATGTCGGGATCGGTCGGGTTGCCCTGCTTGGTGGCGAGCACCGACGCGGTGAACTTGTCGAGGAACTCGTCGTACAGCGAATCGATCACGATGAACCGCTTGGCCGCGTTGCAGGCCTGGCCGCAGTTGTCGACGCGGGCGAAGGTCGCCTGCTGCACCACGGCGTCGAGGTCGTCCGTCGACAGCAGGATGAACGGGTCGCAGCCGCCGAGCTCGAGCACGACCTTCTTCAGGTGGCGACCGGCGATCTCGGCCACCGCGGCGCCGGCGCGCTCGGAACCGGTGAGCGACACGCCCTGCACCACCGGGTTGGCGATGATCGTGGCCACCTGGTCGTTGCTGGCGTAGATGTTCGTGTACGCACCGGCGGGGAAGCCGGCGTCGAGGTAGATCTGCTCGATCGCAGCCGCCGACTCGGGGCACTGCGGGGCGTGCTTGAGCAGCACGGGGTTGCCGATGATCAGGTTGGGGCCGGCGAAGCGGGCCACCTGGTAGTACGGGAAGTTCCAGGGCATGATGCCGAGGAGCACGCCGAGCGGGCTCTTGCGCACGATCGCCGAACCCTCGCCGCCCATCAGTTCGATCGGCTCGTCGGCCAGGAACGTGGTCGCGTTGTCGGCGTAGTACTGGTAGATCGCCGCGCTGAACTGGATCTCACCGATGGCGTCCCCGGTGGGCTTGCCCATCTCCCGGGTGATGATCGCCGCGAGGGCGTCCTGGCGCTCCAGGTGCAGCTCGGCCACACGGGCGATCAGCGCGGCACGCTCGGCCACCGAGGTGCGCCGCGACCAGGTGCGGAACGTGTCGTTCGCACCGGCGACGGCCGCGGCCAGCGCGTCGTCCGTGATGGTCGGGTAGGTCTGGACGGTCTCTCCGGTGGCGGGATCCACCACTGCATAGCCACTCACGACTGATTCACCCTTCTTCGTTGTCTTCGAGGTCTTCGAGGTCTTCGTTGGTCGCGCCCCGACGGGACGCCGGTACGAACCGTACCCGCCCGAGAACGACGGCGACACCAGGAGTCGGCCCGGGCCACCGTCACATCGAACCGGCCCGAAAACGCGACGAGAGGTGAGCGCCCCTGGGCACTCACCTCTCGTCGGCCTCGGACTTGGTCAGGCGTTGGTCAGGCGTTGTCGATGGCTTCGTTGAGCGTGGCGCTCGGACGCATCACCGCGGTGGTCTTCGCGGCGTCGGGGGCGTAGTAGCCGCCGATGTCGGCCGGCTTGCCCTGCACGCCGAGGAGTTCCTCGTTGATCGTCGCCTCGTTGGCGGTGAGCTTCGCGGCCAGCGGTGCGAAGCGGTCGCGCAGGGCCTCGTCCTTCGACTGGGCGGCGAGCGCCTGCGCCCAGTAGAGCGCGAGGTAGAAGTGGCTGCCGCGGTTGTCGATCTGGCCGACACGACGGGCAGGCGACTTGTCGTTGTCGAGCAGCATGCCCGTTGCCGTGTCGAGCGCGTCGGCGAGCACCTGGGCGCGCTGGTTGCCGGAGAACTGGGCGAGGTGCTCGAGCGAGGCTGCCAGCGCCAGGAACTCACCGAGGGAGTCCCAGCGGAGGTAGTTCTCCTTCACCAACTGCTGCACGTGCTTGGGGGCCGAGCCACCCGCGCCGGTCTCGAACAGGCCGCCGCCGTTCATCAGCGGCACGATCGACAGCATCTTGGCGCTGGTGCCGAGCTCGAGGATCGGGAACAGGTCGGTGAGGTAGTCGCGCAGCACGTTGCCGGTGACCGAGATGGTGTCCTTGCCCTGGACGATGCGCTCGAGCGAGAACTGGGTGGCCTTCGCCGGCGACATGATCTCGATCTGCAGGCCGGTGGTGTCGTGGTCGGCGAGGTAGCGACGCACCTTGGCGATGAGCTGTGCGTCGTGCGGGCGCTCCTCGTCGAGCCAGAACACCGCCGGGGTGTTGCTGAGGCGGGCGCGGCTCACGGCGAGCTTCACCCAGTCCTGGATGGGCAGGTCCTTGGCCTGGCACATGCGCCACACGTCGCCGGTCTGCACGTCGAACGACATGACGACGTTGCCGTCGGCGTCGACGACGCGCACCGTGCCGTCGGACGGGACCTCGAAGGTCTTGTCGTGCGAGCCGTATTCTTCGGCCTGCTGGGCCATGAGGCCGACGTTGGGCACCGAACCCATCGTCGAGGGATCGAGCGCACCCTGCTTGCGGCAGAAGTCGATGACCACCTGATAGACGCTGGCGTAGCTCGAGTCGGGGATGACGGCGAGCGTGTCCTGCTCCTTGCCCTCGGCGTTCCACATGTGGCCCGAGGTGCGGATCATGGCCGGCATCGACGCGTCGACGATCACGTCGCTCGGCACGTGCAGGTTGGTGATGCCGCGGTCGGAGTCGACCATGGCGATCGCGGGGCCGGCGGCGATGGCGGCTTGGAGATCGGCCTCGATGGCCGCCTGCTGGTCGGCCGGGAGCGACTCGATCGCGCTCAGCACGGCGCCGAGACCGTTGTTCGGGTTGGCGCCGGCGGCGGCGAGGGCCTCGGCGTGCTTGGCGAACACGTCGGCGAAGAACACGCGGACCGCGTGGCCGAAGATGATCGGGTCGGAGACCTTCATCATCGTGGCCTTCATGTGCAGCGAGAACAGCACGCCCTCGGCCTTGGCCCGCTGCACGGCGGCTGCGAGGAACGCGACGAGCGCCTGCTTGCTCATGAAGGTGCCGTCGATCACCTCACCGGCCAGCACCGGCAGCGAGGCCTTCAGCGCGGTGACGGTGCCGTCGGTGGCGACGTGCTCGATGCGCAGCGTGCCGGCGGCCTCGATCGTGACCGACTGCTCGTTGGAGAAGAAGTCGCCGGAGGTCATCGTGGCCACGTTCGTCTTCGAGTCGGGCGACCAGGCACCCATCGAGTGCGGGTGACGCTTCGCGTAGTTCTTCACCGACAGCGGCGCACGCCGGTCGGAGTTGCCCTCGCGCAGCACCGGGTTCACGGCCGAACCCTTGGTGCGGTCGTAGCGCGCCTTGATGTCGCGCTCGGCGTCGGTGGTGGGCTTGGTCGGGTAGTCGGGCAGCGCGTAGCCCTGCTCCTGCAACTCCTTGATCGTCGCGTCGAGCTGGGGCTGCGACGCCGAGATGTTCGGGAGCTTGATGATGTTCGCCTCGGGCAGCAGGGCCAACTGGCCCAGCTCGGCGAGGTGGTCACCGATGCGCTGCTCGGGGGTCAGCAGGTCGGGGAACTGGGCGATCACACGACCGGCGAGCGAGATGTCACGGGTCTCGATCTCGACGTCGGCCGCCTTTGCGAACGCCTGGATGATCGGCAGGAACGAATAGGTGGCGAGCAGCGGCGCCTCATCGGTGTGGGTGTAGATGATCTTCGAGGTCATGTGTCGCTCGCCTTCGTCGTGAGATCCAGTCGGGTCTGGCCAGCGCCGTCAGGCGCCTCATCACAGCTTAGACCAGACAAGTTCAAGACAAGCAGTCCCTCGCGATCTGGTCTTCCTCACGCAACTCCAACCCCGCCCCAATCCCACACCTACGCGGGTCGCGCAGGATCGCCCCTCGACATCGAGACGGCGAGCGACGCCGCCGTACACAGAGGGAACACAGAGGAGCATTGTGAGAACGGAAGCGAAACACGGCCGCAGCATCGGTCGAGCGGGAACACCGGGCATGCGGCGCCGGATCGGCGGCGCGATGACGGCATCGATGCTGCTGCTGGCGGCCTGCGGTGGGGAGTCGGACACGGCCGACGGGTCCTCGACGACCACGGCCGCCGCTGATGCGGCCGCGGCCACGGAAGCGGCCTCGACCGCGACGGAATCGACGACCGCGAGCACGACGGCGTCGGACGGGGCCGGCTCGACGGCGACCACGGCTGCGACGGTCGCCGAGGGCGATGCGACACCCGCGATCGTGGCAGCCGCGAACGCCTTCCTCGACACACTGACCGAGGAGGAACGCTCCGCCGTGCTGTTCGACTTCTCCGACACCGAGCAGCGCCAACAGTGGTCGAACCTCCCGGAAGGCCTGTACGAGCGCGACGGCCTGATGTGGGGCGACCTCGACGAGGACTCGCAGCAGGCGTGGCTCGGCGTGCTCCAGGCGATCCTGAGCGACGACGGCTACACCCAGGTGATGGGTGAGTGGCAGGCCGATCAGGCGCTGCTCGAGAGCGGCGGTAGCGGCGGCAACCTCGTCTTCGGCGAGGACTACTACTGGGTCGCGATCATCGGCCAGCCGTCGGAGACCGAAGCTTGGCAGTTCCAGTTCGGCGGCCACCACGTCACGGTGAACGCGACGATCAAGGGTGCCGACGTGTCGGTGACGCCGAGCTTCATCGGTGCGCAGCCGGCCACCTACGACGCCGACGGCACCGAGGTCCGTCCACTCGGCACGATCGAGTCCGACGCCTACGCCC
>JAPLAA010000017.1 GCA_026393475.1 Actinomycetota bacterium | reverse complement strand
GCGTGAGGTCTCGGCCGAGTTGCCGCCCATCTGGGCGGACACGACCTGGAGTTCTTCGGCGGCGGCGGCGAGGGCTTCGCTGTTGACGGCGATGGCCTGGATCGAGCCGCGCAGGTCGCCGAGCAGCTTGGCGACGGCGGTGCCCATCTGACCGATCGCGTCATCGCCCACGACCGTCACCTGAGCGGTCAGGTCACCGGCCGCAGCAGCGGCCAGTGTGGTGCTCAACGACGTCACCTTGGTCTGCAGATCGGCAGCAGCAGCACGCTCACGCTCCTGCAGTTCCTTGGCCTCGCGCTCGATGCGGAGCTTGTCGGTCACGAGCGACCAGTTGGCCATCGCGCCGATGTGGGTGCCGTTCGCGTCGCGGATCGCCGACACGTTGAGTTCCATGAACTCGTCGCCGAGCGGGATCACCGCCGTGTGGGGCAGGTACTGGTCGGGGTTACCCAGCATCTGGCGCTGGTGCGCCGGGTTCTTGTGGAAGATGTCGACCGACTGGCCGATGATGTCGTCCACCTTGCACGGCAGGAGCCGCTCGATCTTGCGCAGCGTGTTCGTCGATGCCGGGTTCATGTACTGGATCCGCATCTCGGTGTCGCAGAACATCGTGTTCGTCGGCGAGTTCTCCACCATCGATCCGATCCGCTCGGTCTCCGCCTTCAGCGCGTTGGTGCGAGCGACCGAGACGAGCACTCGGCGCCACACGAATGCGAACGCACCGGCGGCGACGAGGAGGCCGACCACGATGAACAGGATCGAGTTGCCGGACGCGTTGTGGCCCTCGGCCACGCCCCGCTCGACCTCGGCGCCGATCAACTCGGTGAGCGACTCCATGTTCACCTTGAGGTCCTCGAAGGCGAGCGTCCACGAGTCGTACCGCGACGCCGCATCGGCAGCGACAGCCGGATCGGCCGACGTCAGATCGCTCAGCTTTCCGAACAGCTGGACCGACGTGTCGCCGTATGCCTGCACCTTGCCGAGCGTGTCCTCGAACAGTGCAGCGATCTCGTCGGTGGAGCTCTTGGACGCCGCTGAGTCGATGGCTTCCGTGAACGTCGCGATGTCTTCGTCCAGTTCTGCGCGCAGCGCAGTGATCTGATCCGGTCCGATCTCGGCCTCGAGGCCGCTGCCGAAGACCACGGCGCGGATCGCGTCGTGCATCATGTCCGCCGTCTGCAGGTCGCTGCGCATCTGCGCGATGTCTGCATTGTCGGTCAGGGCCGCCGACTGCTGCCGCGACCCGACGATCGCCACGACCGACAGCAGCAGGATGAGCGCGAGGATCGTCCCGCCGAACTGATAGAGCCGCGTCGTGGTCAACTCGTCGGACCGGCGAGGCGGCTGACCGCCCCCCGATCCTGGGGCGCGTCCGAATGCCGTAGCAGTCGACGCGGGACTCGACGCGGGTGCACCGTGCGAACGTTGGCCGATGGTCGTGCTCATGCCGGAACCTCTGTCTTGATCTTGATGGTGGAGGGATCGAGGACGCGGTCGAGGTCGATCAGGAGCAGGAGGCTCTCGTCGAGCTTGAACACGCCGGTGACGAACTCGCGGTGGGGGCCGCTGAGCGTGGGAGGGGGGAACTCGAACAGGCTCTCGTCGGCGTCGATGACGTCGCCGATGGTGTCGACCGCGAGCGCGACCGGGCCGTCCGCGGTGCGGATGACGACGTTCATGCACGGATCGTCGGGCGTGCGCAGTGGCAGGCCCAACCGGCGGCGGAGGTCGATCGTCGTGACGATCTCGCCGCGCAGGTTGATGAGGCCCTGCACCACGTCTGACACGAGTGGGATCCGCGTCGCATCCTGGCGGTTCAACACCTCTTGCACGAGCGTGACGTCGATGCCGATCATGAACTCGTGCAGCCGGAAGGTGCACAGGTTCACGGTCGATCGGGCCGCGACGGTTCCGCCGGGCGTGGGGGATTGGGTGACGGTGCTCATCAGGCTGCAACCTCCGCTGCGGCAAGGACGTCCTGGGCGACGAACGCCCGGATGTCGAGGACATCGGTGACCTCGCCGCCGATGACGGTGGTGCCCATCACGCCGTAGGTCTCCGTTCGGTCGGAGTACTCGAGTCGTTCGTCGACGATGTCGAACACCGAGTCGACGATCAGCCCGACGCTGCGTTCACCGGCGCCGCACACCAGCACCTGCAGGTTCTGGTCGTTCGCCGACTGGGAGTAGACACCGAGGCGATCGGCGAGGGTGACGAGGGGCAGGATCTGGTCGCGGTAGTGGATCACGCGGTGATCGCCGGCGGTCCGGACGGCCGCGACCGGCAGCTCCTCGAGCCGGGTCACGTGGGCGAGCTGCAGGGCGAAGCGGCGGTCGCCGATCCCGACGATGAGGATCGACTCGTGGTCGTTGGTGACCTCGAACGAGCGGTTGGCGTTCGCCTCGGCCTGTGCCCGTGCTGCGGATGTCGAGCTGACGCCGGCCAACTGCGACACGCCGAGCAGATCGAGGATGAGCGCCACCTTGCCGTCGCCCATGATGGTCGCGCCGGCGAACCCGGACGCGCCCTTCAGGAGCCGGCCGAGCGGCTTCACCACGATCTCGGCGGTGTCGCTGATGTCGTCGACGACGAGACCGAACTGGGTGTCGTCGGACTGGACCACCACGATGTTGACCGCGTCGTCCGACGGCGAGGGCGGGGTCCCGAACACCTCGTTCAGGAACACGAGCGGGAGCAGCTTGCCGCGCAGGCGGTGCACCGGTGCTCCCTGCACGCTCTCGATCCCGGTCGTCGCGCTCTCGCCGTCGAGGCGAACGAGCTCCACCAGGCTCACCTGCGGGATCGCATAGCGCTCGCCGCCGGCGTTCACCAGCAGCGCGGGGATGATCGCGAGCGTCAGCGGGATCTTCACCTTGAACGTCGTGCCGCGTCCGATGACGGTCTGCACGTCGACCGAACCGCCGATGGCCTCGATGTTGGTCTTCACCACGTCCATGCCGACGCCGCGACCGGAGATGTTGCTCACCTGCTCGGCCGTGGAGAACCCCGGCTGGAAGATGACGTTCACGATGTCGCGGTCGGGGCGGGTGGCCGCGTCGTCGGCGGTCATCATTCCCTTCTGCACCGCCTTGCGACGGATGACGTTGGCGTCGATGCCGGCACCGTCGTCGGCGATCTCGATGATGACCTGGCCGCCCTCGTGGTAGGCCGACAGACGGACGGTGCCCTCGGCGGGCTTGCCGGTCGCCATGCGGACCTCGGGCGTCTCGAGCCCGTGGTCGATCGCGTTGCGGATCAGGTGGGTGAGCGGATCCTTGATCGCCTCGAGCAGCGTCTTGTCGACCTCGGTGTGCTTGCCCTCCATCTCCAGGCGGGCGTTCTTGCCGCACGACAGCGACAGGTCGCGGACGATGCGCGGGAACTTGTTCCAGATGTTGTCGATCGGCTGCATGCGCGTCTTCATGACGCCCTCCTGCAGCTCGCTCGTGATCAGGTTCAACCGCTGCGAGGTGGCCGAGAACGACGGGTCGAAGAAGCTCGCGTTGAACTGCAGGATCTGGTTGCGGGCGAGGACGAGCTCACCGACGAGGTTCATCAGGTCGTCGAGCAGGCCGACGTCGACACGGATCGACTCGTTCGACGCGGGGCGCTCCTCGGCCTGTGTCTTCAGCACCTCGACGACGTCGTTCGACTTCACGACGCCCTGCTCCACGAGCAGTTCGCCCAGATGCCGCGGGTCGCCCTGCTTCTGGAGGAGCACGGCTTCGTCGACCTGGGTCTCGGTGGCGAGGCCGCGCTCGACGAGCTGTTCGCCGATTCGTGCCGGCTCCTCCTCGATCGTCTCGGGCTCCTCCACCTTCTTCGCCGGCGGGTTGACCTTCACGCGGCGCGGCTTCAGCTGGGTCACGCTCGCCTCGGCGACGGGTGATCCGGCCTTGGCGGTGCGGCGGCGTGGCGTCGGCGCGTCGGTGATCTCCACGACGGGCTCGGGGGCGGCCTTGCGACGGGTGCTCTTCGCCTTGGCCGGCTTGGCTTCGGTGGCAGCTTTCGCCGTGGCGGCGCTCGGTGTGGGCGGTTCGGGGGCTGCGGCCGGTGCGGGGGCGGCCGCTGCGGGCGCCTCACCACTGTTCAGCCGGCTCAGCTGTTCGATGAGCGCCGGGTAGGTCTCGCTGCCCTCGCTGCCGGTCGCCTCGACGTTGTCGAGGATCGCCCGGACCGCGTCGGCCATGCCGAGCAGACCCGTGGTGTTCGCCTGCGTCACCGGCATCTCACCGTCGCGCATCTTCGACAGCAGGTTCTCACCGATGTGCGTCACCGACTCGAGCGTGCGGAGACCGAGGAATCCGGACGTGCCCTTGATCGTGTGCACCGCGCGGAAGATCTTCGCGATCACCCCCGGGTCGGGGTGCTGCTCGAGGGTCACCAGTGCGGTGTCGAGCTCATCGAGGTTCTCGCGCGACTCGGTGATGAACTCCACCATCACGTCGTCGAACTCGCTCGTGTTCATCCACGTCCTCCCAACAGACTTCGGTGGCGCCGAGGGGCGCCCACGGGCCGGATCACCGTCAGCGACGGTGCCTGCCGCCTTGAATGTCCGTTGACGAACCTGAAGCGCAATACAGTTCGGGCGTGCCAACGCAAGACGGTCGGCTTCGCGTCCTCGTGGCCGACGATCAGGTGGTCGCCGTACGCGGCGCAGTGCTCTATCTGGGTGCGCTCGACCTCGACGTGTGCGGCACCATCGACGACCCGCGCCGGCTGCTGCGCACCTACGACGACCTGCATCCCGACGTGGTCGTGATCGAACCCGCGATGGGTCCGAGGGGCGCTGCGTTCGCACACATCACCGAGCTCGTGGGAGCGCACCCCGCTGCGGCCGTGTTGGTGCTGACGGCCGACCTCACGCCGGTGATGGTCGAGAGCGCACTCGAACACGGGTGCCTCGGCGTGGTGCCGAAGACGTGCTCGGTGGACGCGCTCGGTACCGCGGTGCGAACGGTCGCGCGCGGCGAACGTCATCTGCATCCGAAGGCGATCGCCGCACTGCTGCAGCGACGCCAGGCGTCGGAGTCGGCTCGAGCCATGAAGGCGTTGAGCGCGCGCGAGCTGACGGTGCTGGCGCGGGTGGCCGAAGGGCTCACGAATGCGGAGATCGGCGCCGAGCTCGGCATCTCCGCCGACACGGTGAAGACGCACCTCGCGCGCACGCTCGACAAGCTGAACGCCCGCGATCGCACGCAGGCGGTGGCGCGGGCGCTGCGGCTCGGCCTGTTCGCCTGACCGGACGCTCGCCGTCCCGACCGGACATCCCGACCGGACATCCCGACCGGACATCCCGACCGGACATCCCGACCGGACGGCCGAAGGATCAGCGGTGGTCGCGCTCGATCTCGGCGACGGCCTCGGTGTGGCTGAGCACGCGACGGCGGCCGGGCGAGACGCCACCGAAGTAGCCGCTGACGATCTCGTGCTGGTACGCGTGGTCGAGGCACTCGCGGCGCACCGGGCACTTGCGGCACAGCGCCACCGTCGACGAGGCGATGGTGCGGCCGGCCTCGACGAAGAACAGGTCGAGCTGCTCGAGCTCGAGATCACCGCACGCCGCATCGTCGAGCCACGGCAGCTCGGGGGTGTGCTCGATCAGTTCGTCCAGGGGGCGGGCTGCGGCCATGTCACGGTCTCCTCGGGTGATCCACCGGACGTTCCTCGTCCGGCGTGAGCGGCCGTTCCGTCGACCGCTGCACCTGACCGTCCGGCGCGCGAGGGAGTGCGCAACAAAAATCTTCGGAGATGTTCGCGACAGCGACCGCCGGGGCCGGTCAGGAGCCGGTCAGGAGCCGGTCAGGAGCCGGTCAGGAGCCGGTCAGGAGCCGGTCAGGAGCCGGTCAGGCGACGGGTTCGACCGATGCCGCGAGGCAGAGGTCGGCGATGGCCTTGTGGGTCGTGCGGCCCGATCGGTCGGCCCACACGTTCACCGTCGCCGCGAGCAGCGCCACGGCGCCGCAGAGCAGTTCGGCATCGGAGGCGACCGTCCGGGCGTGCATCACCTCGGCGGCCACGTACTCGTGATCGTGGCGACGCACGGCGTCGAGCCGGCGGGCGGCGGCCTGCACGGGGATGGCGTCGACGAGTGCGAAGCGGTGCGCCTCGGTCAGCAGGTGCTGCGCGAGGCCGCGGGTCTCGCGCGGCGACAGCGCCGTGCCGGTGGTGAGCGCAGCATCGAGGCGGTCGAGGGTGGCGAACGCCATCGTCGCGAGCAGCTCGGTGAAGTCCTCGAAGCTCGAACGCAGATCGCCCAGGAGCAGCTCCATCCCGATCCGGTCTTCGCGGATCAGCGCGGCGACGGCGCCGTACATGCTGCTGAGGGCGTCGCGGACATGGTCGGTCGTGTCGCTCATCACGAGAGGAGACAGTCCCGAGTGGACACCCCTGTGGCAAGCACCTCAGCTGTTGTTTGACAGGTGTTCGGCGGGTTGTTGGCGGGGGTCGTCCGTCACCGCAGGTCAGGCAACACCGATCTCCCCCGTGATCACCACCGGTTCCCCCGACGCGGCGGCGGTCCGCAGTGCCTCGCCGAGGCCGTCGAACAACATCGACCACACCGACAGCAGCGGCACCGTGCGGACGTGCCACCGCAGCGATCGGGGCACGAGCCAGGCGAGCGGGCGTGCGTCGTGGAGATCGAGCCGCAACGAGGAACCCCGCTCGTTCAGCACCACCGCGGTCTCGCCGCGGAGATCGACCGCGGCGACCGCGTCGAACGACTCGTGCGGCGGCCCGCCGTGCAGCACCGTGAGCCCGGAGGTGCCGGCGCCGGGGCGGAGGACGACCGCCGACGCGGGCGTGCCGGTGAGCATCGTCTCGCCCTGCCCGGGCGCCGGCGGCAGCCAGGTGCGTGCGAGGCCGGCGCCGCGCGACACGGCCGGCATGTCGTCGACGATGCCGGCGCCCGTGCGGTCGTCGACCGAGAGGGCCAGGCGGACCGTGGCGAGTTCGGCGAGCAGTCCGGTGGCGCGGTCGGCGGGCACGACGAGCGGGCGTCCGCTCGCGGTGACCACGGCGTCGAGGAGTGCGTCGAGGTCGCGATCGAGATCGTGTTCGATGTCTTCGATCGTGTCGCGCAGGCTGGCGACGTTGTCGATCGGTCCGATCGGCCAGTGCCGCCGCCACGTGTCGCGCCACCGGAGGTAGTCGGCGACGGCGTCGTGGTGTTCGAAGCCCGACGCGAACAACAGCCAGTCGATCAGCTGACCGTGCTCGTCGTGCACCGGCCGCAGCAGCTCGCGGATCGAGGCGAGCGGGATGTCGGGCGTCGGTTGCAGCTGTACGGCGGCGAGGAGTTCCACGGGCGGAAGGTGCACCCAGGCGTCGGACGGCCGTCGCGCCGCGGGCCCCGTCGAATTCATGGTGCTCGGCGCGCCGGGGGCATGGGTCGATCGTACGCCAGGGCGCTCGCGGCCCGCCCGCGACGGACGAGTGGCCGGACGAAGCCGCTGACGAAGGTGCGGACGCGCACCGGCGCCGCGACCGGATGGTCGCGGCGCCGGAGGCGGGGTGACCCGATCGCGAGGGTCGCGAGGGTCGCGAGGATCGGGAGGATCGGGAGGCGTGGATGGCGCAGGGTCGCCGCGGGCCCCGCGGTGTCGGGGACTGCCGTGGCGGGGCGAGGTGCCGCCTCGCGGGCGGCAACCCGCACGTCAGCTCGCGCGCCGGCTGGCGGTGATGTCGTCGCCGAGCAGTGCGCCGACGCGCAGCGGGACGAGCGAACCGACCCGCGGGGGCAGGAAGGTGGGCAGGCTCCACGCGCCCTGGCCGTACACGTCGTACAGCAGGGTGCCGAGCTCGCGCGCCGAGTCGGGGTCACCGTCGACAGCACCGGTGGTGTCGGCGAGGCGCTGCTCGAGCATCCGGACGCGGCGCGTCGTGCGGCTCACCTGATCGGTCGCGTCCTCGATGGCGGCGCGCAGCCGCTCCTGGTCGCCCATGCACGGCGCCAACTGGCTCATCACGGCCGGCAGCAGTTCCGCGGCGCACGGGGCGAACGTCTCGAAGGTGAGCGGCGAGGGGTCGACGGAGATGGTGCGCCAGGCGTGCTCGGAGATCAGCCGTCGACCCTCGAGTTCCCGATGGGCGGCGAGGAGGCGATACGGCTTCACACCAGGGGCCTGGGCGAACAGCTCGTCGGGCGTGAGGCCGCACCGGAGGGCCGTGATCAACACGGTCACGTCGCGACGCTCGAACTCGTCGACGTCGTGGTCGCCCGACAGCACCTCGAGTTCCTCGACGAAGGCGAGTTCCTCGGTCGCCGTGCAGGGCGACTGGCGGCCGGCCCACGGGCTGGCGACTTCCACCGGGACGGTGCGCAGCGAACGCGCCCCACCGGGGCCGTTCGTGCGTGTTGACGTGTGCCGATGTTTCGTCGGCTCGATGGTCCGGGTGGACATCTCGCTTCCTCCGTGAGTCGTGATCGGGCCACGATCCGTGTGGCTCCGTGGTCAAGACCGTCCCCGGAGGGGCGGGAGGCGACAGGGTGATTGAGCGTGATTCGCGGGTGACTCGTCGGATCCGACCCGTCACCCGCCGTCACCCGCCGTCACCCGTGCTGGGCACACCCCTGTCCGGAAACGAACCCGCCGCCCACGTCGTGGGACGGGGCGGCGGAAACGGTGGCCCTGTGGGCGCGGTGGGCGCGGTCGGCGCGGGCTGGAAGTCGGGCGAGCGGCGCAGGTCGGTGCGGTCAGCCCCGGCCGTGGCGCTGGACCTTGCGCAGCACCATCGGGTGCTGGATCTTGGCCACCGCCTTCGCCTCGATCTGACGCACGGCCTCACGCGAGAGGCCGAGGGTCTCGCCGATGCCGGCCAGCTTCTCGGGCGGCTCGCCGTCGAGGCCGAAGCGGCGCACGATCACGAACAGCTCGCGGGCATCGAGTGCGGTGAGCCCGTGGGTGCGCAGCGCCGACAGCATCATGCTGGAGACCACGACCGACTCGGGGCCGGGGGTCGAGCTCTCGATGGTGTCGCCGAGCGTCGCGTCGTTCTGCTCGGAGGCGACCTGGTCGACCGACTCGAGCTTGGGCGGGTTGAGGACCCGACGGACCTGGTCGATGGTGGCGCCCACCACGTTGGCGACCTCGGCGTGCGAGGGGCTGTAGCGGTCGTCGTCGCCCTGCAGGTGACGGAAGGCCCGGAGGATCTCGGGACGACGCTCGAAGTCACCGAGGTTGACGTTCGGGTGATCGGCGTCGCGGACGGCGCGGAGCACTTCGCGCTGGATCGGCTTGAAGGCCCACTGGCCGAAGCGGCCCTGTGCCGGATCGAAGCTGTCGATCGCACGCATGAGGCCGAGCAGGCCGGCTGCCTCGAAGTCGGCCGAGTCGTCACGGCTGGAGTTCGCGGTGAAGCGCTTGCAGTACGAGCGCACGAGTCCGAGGTTGAACTGGACGATCTCGGACGTCACGTCCTCGATCTGCCGGCGCAACCGGGTGACCGTCCGGGTGTCGGCGATCTCCTCGTCGAGTTCGGCGAGCTGCCGCTGCAGGTCCCGCCGTCGTTGGAACAGTGCCGAGTTCCCGTCGACGAAGTCGTCCGGTGCCATTGCCATTGAGCTGTCCGCGCCCGCCATCTTCATACTCCCTGTGTCACTCCTGTGATCGCCCGACCATCGAGCACCCCGGACTCCGCCGGGGACGAGTACAGATTGACGTGTGCGGCCCCCGCCCGGAAGTTCCGGGTGACTCATTTGGGGGGGCCGTAGATAGGGGGGTCGCCTGTCCCCTGTTCGGGTGACAGCGACTGATGCAGACAGCTACCTCGCGTGCGAACAGGACCACATCTGGTGGTTTTCTTGTCCGAATGACGCGTCCTGGGACGACTGTGGGGGGTCCGGGCGCGAACGCACGAAACCCGCCGGGTGATTTTCGCCGGTGGCCATGACGACCCCGGATGCGTCGACCCCGCCCGCACGTGCGTCCGGATGCACTCGGATGCACTCGGATGCACTCGGATGCACTCGGATGCATCGACGCCTGCCATCGCCCCAGGATCGATCGGCACCCCGCTCGACGGACGATCGTGGCCGTCGGTCACGGTGCGTGAACAGGGCGATCCCGACGAATCGGCCCAGCCTGGTTGCAGGCGGCCGCGGAGGGTGGACTGTCGGTGTCATGACCGCTGCGGCCATCGACGACGTCTGCCATCCGGGGGACCCGAGAGGGATCCCCGTCGTCGTCGTGCAACAGCACCGGGTGCTCCGTGAGGCCGTGCAGCTCCGCCTCGACGCCGAGCCCGACTTCCAGGTCGTCGCCTGCGTCGCCACCGTCCACGAGGCCATCGCCACCATCGCCCGGTACCCCGGCACGGTCGTGGTGCTCGACGAGCCGCCGGCCAACGAGTCGTGCCACTCCGTCATGGGGGAGCTCCGCGCCACCTCCGACAGCGCCCGGGCCGTGATGTTGCTCAACTCGACCGACGTCAGCATCGTGTCCGCCGCCGTCAACGCGGGCATCGCCGGCGTGCTCTGCAGCGACACGCCCACCAGCTCGCTCGTCCATGCCGTGCGCACCGTCGCCGGCGGCGCGTGCGTGCTCGACGAGGACGCACTCCGTCAGCTCGCCGGCACCTGGCAGCCGCTCGTGCAGCCGATGCTGTCGTCGCGTGAACGCGAGGTCCTCGGCCTGCTCGCCTCGGGCTCGAGCAACGCCGAGATCGCCAACCAGCTCTACGTCTCCACCGAGACGGTGAAGACCCACGTCGCCCACGTCCTGCGCAAGCTCGACGTCCCCAACCGTGGTTCCGCCGTCGAGAAGGCCACACGACTCGGCCTCCTCGTCTGACGGGCACCCACGACACGCCACCACATGCAAGCCCTGCAGATTACCCCACCTGCTGGCAACCGCCGTTCCGCTCGGAACGGTCATGAACACCCATACCGAAACGTACGAAGCACGCACACCGCTCCCCGGGAGGAAGCCATGAAGGTCCTGATCGCAGATGACAGCAAGGCGATGCGCATGATCGTCCTGCGCACCCTGCGCCAGAGCGGGTTGCAGATCGACGAGGTCTTCGAGGCCGAGGACGGCGCCGAGGCGCTGGCCGCCGTGCCGACGTTCGCGCCCGACCTGATCATGTCCGACTGGAACATGCCCAACATGACGGGCATCGAGTTCCTGCACAACCTGCGCGCGTCGGGCAACCAGACCACGTTCGGGTTCGTCACCTCCGAGTCCAACCCGGCCATGAAGGAGCAGGCGATCGCCGGTGGCGCCGCCTTCTTGCTGACCAAGCCCTTCGACGCGGAACGCCTCGCCGAAGTCGTCGGTGCCGTGGTGGGCTGATGCCGCTCGGCACACCTGCTCGGCGGATGCCGATCCCCGAGGACGTCCGCGACTTCCTCGGTGATCTTCTCGGCAAACCGGTGTCGGTCTCGAAGAAGCCCGCGTCCGACCTCTCGGAGATCGATCCCGAGGAGGAGAAGTGGGTGACGGGCCTCTACGTGAACGACAAGAACACGCTGATCGGCGCGTGCGTCGCCGAGCTGAAGCTGGCCGCCAACGCCGGCGCGGCGCTGGCGATGATCTCCGATCAGGTGGCCAAGGAAGCGGTGGCCGCTGGTGAGCTCGGCGAGAACCTGCGCGACAACTTCTACGAGGTCGTCAACATCGTGTCGGCGCTGCTGAACGGCCCGAGCGTGCCGCACCTGCGCCTGACCGAGATGGTCGACGGCATCCCCGACGACGTGATCGAGCTGTCCAAGCGTGCCGCCGGCAACAAGCGCTATGACGTCACCATCGTCGGCTACGAGGGTGGCACCCTCGGCCTCATCGGCGTCTGACCCGCAGCCGGGTCTTGCTGTCGGGGCTTGCAACGGGGCCCGCGGCCTGGGCTTGCAAGAATCGGTGGCCATGACCGCTCCGTCGTCCCCCGTTCCTGCTCGCCCGCTCCGGTACGGGGTGATCGGCACCGGGATGATGGGGTGCGAGCACATCGCCAACCTCGTCCATCTCGGACGGACCGACGCGGTCGACGGTGTCGCCGCGGTCGAGGTGGTCGCCCTCGCCGACCCCACCCCCTGCTCGCTCGAGTGGGGCGTGGCGGCCGCCGGCCCGGCAGGCACTGGCGGAACGGCGATCGACACCTACGCGGATCACCGCTCACTGCTCGAACGCGACGACCTCGATGCGGTGGTGATCGCGAGCCCGAACCACACCCACGCCACCGTGCTGCGCGACGCCCTCGCGACCGGCCTCGCCGTGATGGTCGAGAAGCCGCTGTGCACCACGGTCGAGGACTGCCTCGACGTCCGCCGGATGGCCGCCGACCGTGACGCGCTCACCTGGGTCGGGCTCGAGTACCGCTACATGCCGGCGGTCGCGACCCTGCTCGGCGAACTGCGTACCGGCGTGTGCGGCACCACGCGCATGGTGTCGATCCGTGAACACCGCTTCCCGTTCCTCGTCAAGGTCGGCAACTGGAACCGCTTCACCGCGAACACCGGCGGCACGCTCGTCGAGAAGTGCTGCCACTTCTTCGACCTGATGCGGCTCGTGGCCGGTGCCGATCCCGTCCGCGTGATGGCCTCGGGCGGCCAGGACGTCAACCATCTCGACGAGGAGTACGACGGCCGCGTGCCCGACATCGTCGACAACGCGTTCGTGATCGTCGACTTCGCGAACGGGGTGCGCGGCGCGCTCGACCTGTCGATGTTCGCCGAAGGCGGACGCCACGAACAGGAGATCGTCGTCGTCGGCGACCGGGCGAAGCTCGAGACCGCGGTGCCCGGCGACACCGTGTTCGTCGGCCCGCGCGACCGTTCCGGCGTGCGTGAGGTGGCGGCACCGACGCCGGCCGACGTCACCTACGCGGGCTTCCACCACGGGTCGTCGTTCGTCGAGCACCGCCGGTTCGTCGACTGCGTCCGGTCGGGTCGGCCGGCCGAGGTCACCGTCGACGACGGCCTGTGGTCGGTGCTGATGGGCGTCGCCGCCCACCGTTCGATCGACGAGGGCCGCGTCGTGCACCTGGAGGGCAGCACCGTCCGATGAAGACCGTCCGGTGAACACCCCCGCAGGTGCGGCTCCCCGATCTGCGGGGTTTGCCCGCTGGGTCGGGTATCGGCCTCATGGAGGCGCTCCGACGTCCGATGACACACCCGTCGAACTGACCGTCATCTCGACGGTCGGTTCTCGCGACAGGACACGCACGGGAGTCATCACCATGAGCACCATCGACACCACGACCGGCACGACGAACACCACGACGACCGACGAAGGCCGCCGGGGCATCGGCCGGGCGAAGAAGATCGGTGCCATCGCGGCGTTCACCGCGCTCGTCGCCGGCGGCGGTGCTGCCTGGGCCCTGTGGTCGGCGAACGGCACCGGCAGCGGCCGCACGACGGCGCTCACCGCGCAGTCGATCACCGTGACCGCAGCGGCCGGACCCGCCTCGCTCTACCCGGGTGCGACCGACGGCGACATCACGTTCACCCTCACCAACCCGAACCCGTACCCGGTGCAGTTCACCGCGATGACGGCCGGCGCGATCACGACCAGCAACCCCGCCTGCGCCATCACCAACATCTCGGTGGCACCCGCCACGGGCCTGGCGCTCAACGTCGCGGCCAACGCCACCAGCGCACTGCAGACCATCAGCAACGTCGTGACGATGGCGGCGGCCGCCCCGGATGCATGCCAGGGCGTGAACTTCACCATCGCCCTGACCCTCACCGGCGTCCAGGTCTGATCCTCTCCCCGGAGGGTGCCCGTCCGCCTCGCGGCCCGGGGACCTGACATGCCTGCGACCCGTCGCCCTCGAGCCAGCTGTGCACCTCGGTGTGCTCACGCCGGCACGACGGCGCAACGGTCGCGGACGACTCGAACGATCCCGCTCGGCCTGACCGTCGGCCTGGTGATCGGGATCCTGGTGTTCGTGTCCGGCGGCGTGCCGAGCGCCGCCGCCGGATACGGAGCACTCGCCACCGGCGACGGCGTGTCGCAGGCCGGCAACATCCCGGTGCCCGCGGCGCCGGTCGCCGTCGCTGTCGGCACCACCGTCACCGTCTCCTGGACCCCCATCACGCTCAGCGGTGGCCAACCCGTCGACGGGTACGTCGTGGAGCGGCTCGACACTCTCGGCGCCGCCGTCGCGGTGCTGCCGGTGTGCAACGTGCTGATCACCTCGACCATGTGCACCGAATCGGCGGTGCCGGTCGGCACGTGGCAGTACCGCGTGCGGGGCGTGCGTGGATCGTGGAGCGGCGCCTCGAGCGCCCCGAGCGCGCCCATCACCGTCCTCGCTGCGACCGTCGCCTGGTCGACGCCGATGCCGTTGCTCACCCTGCCGGCCACCGTGAACGGCACGATCGACAACTTCGTCGTCGGTGAGACGCTGAGCTTCCGCCTCGACTCGCCGACCGGCACGGTCCTCGCCGGCTCGCCCAGCGTGGTCGTCTCAGCCACTGGTCAGGCGGTGTCGGTGACGCTGCCTGTCGGCACCACCGACGCGCCGCACTCGATCTACGTCGTCGGTTCGCTCGGCACCGTCGCTGCCGCGGCCGTGTCGATCGTGATCCCACCGGCGCTCGTGACGCTGACGATGCACGACGTCGACGTCGACGGTCGCATCGACGAGGTGCGCGCGACGTTCGACGATGTGCTCGCGCCGTACTCGGCCGGCACCGCGTCGTGGACGCTCACCAACATCCCCTCCGGCGGCACGCTCGCCGGCGTCACCGTGTCGGGTGCCGTCGCCACCCTGGCGATCACGGAGGGATCGGGCGCCGCGTCGACCGCCGTCGGCTCGTTCACGGTCGCACTCGCCGCGAACGCCGCCGGCATTCGCGACGTCCACGGCCACACCAGCTCGTTCGCCGCTCGCGCGCCTACCGACCTCGCGCCGCCGGTACCGATCACCATGGTGCTGCAGGACTCGAACAACAACGGTCGGGTCAACCGCGTGCTCATCACGTGGAGCGAGACGCTCGCTGCGACGTCGACGACCACGGCCCCGTGGGCCCTTGCCAACGTGCCGTCGGCCGGCTTCCTCGCATCGGTGTCGGCGTCGGGCACCACCGCCACGCTCACCATCACCGAGGGGACCGGGGCGCTCGACACAGCGGTCGGTTCGATGACGGTCGCACTCGCGGCCAACGCGGCCGGCCCTCGCGACGCCGCCGGCAACCTCGCGGCGTTCGCCGCGCGCGCCCCGTCCGACGGTGCCCGTCCGCTGCTGCTCTCGTTCGCCGACACCAACGGCGCGACCGACGGCCGGATCGAGCCCGGAGACACCCTCTCGCTCACGTTCACCGAGCCCATCGCCCCCGGGTCGGTGCCTGCGTCGGTGACCGTCACGCTCACCGATCCGAACACCACCGCCGCCGACCGGCTCACGATCACCGGCATCACCAACGGTGCGCGCACCACGGGCGGCAACGGCTACGTCACCACCAACAACGTGTCGTACGGCTACTCGGGCTCCGCCGTCTCGTTCGTCGCCGGTGGCCGCACGATGGTGATCACGATCGGCGCGACCTGCACGGGCACCTGCGCCGCGGTGGGCACCCAGACCACGGCGGCCACCTTCTCGATGCAGCCGGCCACCTCGATCACCGACACGGCCGGCAACGTCGTGCTGACGACCACCCGGTCGGCGTCGATCCGCCTCTTCTAGGTGTCCACCGGGTCGGCGGGCCCGGTCACACGAGTTCGATCGACCGCCCGATCGACGCCAGCTTGTCGGGGTTCACGATCGAGTACTGGCGCACCACCTGGTCGCCGGCCACCTCGATCACGTTCACCATGTACGGCGCACCGTGCAACGACACGAGCACGCCCGGCGACCCGTTCACCCACACGGGCGTCACCCCCAACACCTCGGGTGGGAGGCGCCGGGCGAGGTTGACGAGGAACCGGGCGACCCGGTCGGCGCCGCGCACCGGCCGGCGCGCGGCGTGGCGGTTGGCCCCACCGTCGCTCGTCAGCACTGCGTCGGGGTGCAGCATCGAGCGCACCGCCTCGAGATCGCCGCTCATCACCGCACCGACGAACGCGGCAGCGATCGCCAACTGCTCCTGTGGTGCGGTGCGCACGGTGGGCAGGTCGCCCGCGTCGGCGGTGAGCTTGCGGCGGGCGCGCACCGCGAGTTGCCGCGTCGCGTCGTGCGACCGACCGAGTGTGTCCGCTGCGGTGCGGAGTGACTCGCCGAACACGTCGACGAGCAGCAGGACGAGCCGTTCGTCGGGTGAGAGGCGTTCGAGCAGGACGAGGAACGCCGTGGTCAACGAGTCGGCGAGCTCGGCGTGTGCCGCCGGATCCCCGGCGGCCGTGGTGTCGGACGCGTCGACCGGCGACCGGTGGGAGCGAGCGGTGCGCGACGGCCCCGTGCCGGCGTCGTTCATCGGGCGCACGAGCGGCTCGGGCAGCCACGGGCCGACGTACGCCGCCTGGGCCCGCCGTCGGGCTCGGAGTCGGTCGAGTCCCAGACGGCTCACCGTGGTCGTGAGCCAGGCCGCCGGGCGCTCGATCGATGTGTGATCGACCCGGCTCCACCGGATCCACGCGTCCTGCACCACGTCCTCTGCGTCGGCCACCGAGCCGAGCAGGCGGTACGCCAGCCCCACCAGTCGTGGCCGTTCCCGCTCGAACAGCTCGACCGCGTCCACGCCGGCATCCGGGCCGGCATCCGGGCCCGCCGCTCCGGTGCCGGACGGGCCGCGAGTCGGTTCGGACCTGCTCATCCCGTGATGCTCGCGCAACGCTGCGCGGCCGCTCGCGCCGCAGCGATCCCGCTCGCGGCGGCAGCGTCGGCCAGCAGCCCCTCGGCTCCCACCCAGTCGCCGGCGAGGTACACGCCGGGCAGACCGAGCGCATCGACGGCGGGCCGTCCGGCGAGGCCGCCGCCCGACGCGGTCGGCGCGCCATGGGTGACGACCATGCGGTGGAGGTAGCGCTCGTGCAGCACCTCACGTTCGTCCCCCCGTTCGCCGATGCCGACATGACGGGCGAAGGCACGCAGTTCCGCCCTGCGCACGGCCGGGTCGCCCGCGTCGGCGCCGGGTGCGTGGTAGCGCATCAGCGACACGAGTCCGTGCCCTTCGGGCGCGAGTCGCGCCGCCGGTGCGTGGGCCGACAGGTACAGCGGCGCGTCCAGTGCGAACGCGAGTGCCGGCCGCGCCGTCGCCAGGGCGAGATCGAGCGTCGAGGCGGTCACAGGCGGGGTGATCCGATCGAGCCCCCGAACGGTCGCGCCGGTGAGCCGCTCGGCGGTCTCGGGGCCGCCTCCGGCGATCACCACCGAGTGGGCGGTGTGCGTCGTGTTCGAGGTGGTCACCGACACCAGGGGCGATCGGTCGACGGACCGCACGGTCAGGGTCTCCTCGTCGGTGCGCACGTCCACGCCGGCGGCGGCGAGCACGTCGAGGCACCCGGCCACGATCGACTGCCAACCGCCGTCGAGGTACTGCACACCCGGGCCGATCGCGAGCTGCAGTTGGGCGACGGCCGCTCCCGCGTCGAACACGTCGGGTGCGTCGGTGTAGCTGCTGACGCGGATGAGCATGTCGGCGAACTGGCGGACGCGGCGAGGGTACGGCGCCAGCCAGTCGTCGACCGACGTGCCGACGAGCTGCGCCGGCTTGGCGCGCTGCACGGTGGCGAACAGCGCGAGCAGCCGCAGCCGTTCGCCGGGGGTGAGCAGCGACGTGCGCAGCATCGAGCCCGGCGACAGTCGCATCGGATGGCCCTGACCGTCACGGACCATGATGGCGGCGCCGCTGGCGGGCTCGCCCCCGCTCACCTCGACGCCGTGACGGGCCAGCAGAGCAGCGAGCGCGCCCGAGCGGTACATGGCGTGCGGGCCGACGTTGTGCAGGAAGCCGGCCTGTTCGCTCGTCCGGGCGCGGCCGCCGGCGGGATGTGCGTCGAGCACGAGGATCCGCGGCGGCTGGACCGGGCCGCGTCGCCCGGCTCCGTCGGTCGTCCCGGTGACCCCGGCGAGCCCGCTGACCCCGGTGAGGGCCGCCGCGAGGCCGGCGATGCCGGCGCCGACGACGATCAGGTCGTACGGGTGCTCGTCGGGTTCAGCGCCGGGGCCGGGCGATCCGGCGTTCGGGTGGGTGGTGTTGGTGACGTGATGGTTCGACATGGGTGGGACCTCCACCCATGTCGACGTCGGCGCCGCCCGCGTTGTGACACGCCGGGCGGGTCGGGCGAACGGTCAGGCGGCGGACTTCTCGAGGATGTGGACGCCGCAGGCGGAGCCGAGTCCGATCACGTGTGCGAGGCCGACCTTGGCGCCTTCGATCTGGCGGGGGCCTGCCTCGCCGCGGAGGTGGTGGCAGACCTCCCAGATGTTGGCGATGCCGGTGGCCGAGATCGGGTGGCCCTTGCTCTGGAGGCCGCCGGACACGTTGACCGGAGTGGAGCCGTCGCGCCAGGGGGCGCCGGAGTTGAAGAAGTCGACTGCGCCGCCCTCGGGGCAGAGCATCAGGTTGTCGTAGTGCACCAGCTCGGCCGTGGCGAAGCAGTCGTGCAGCTCGACCAGGTTCAGGTCCTCGGGGCCGACGCCGGCCTGCTCGTAGGCGATCTTGGCGGCGTTGCGGGTGAGGGTGTTGACGTTCGGGAGGACCTGGCAGGCCTCCTCGTACGGGTCGGTGGTGAGCACCGACGCCGAGATCTTGATCGCCCGGCGCTGCTGTTCGAGCGACAGGGTGCGCAGCTTCGACTCCGACACGACCACCGCGGCAGCGCCGCCGTCGCAGTTCGCCGAGCACATCGGCCGGGTGTTGGGGTAGGCGATCATCATGTCGCCCATGATCTCCTCGAGCGTGAACCGCTTCGAGTAGGCCGCGAGCGGGTTGAGCACCGAGTGGGCGTGGTTCTTCTCGCTGATCTTCGCGAACAGCTCGAAGCTGGCGCCGCCGTACTTGTGGCCGTACTCCATGCCCACCTGGGCGAACGTGCCAGGCATCGCGTCGGTGCCGATGCGGCCGTCGGTCGGGGCGACCGCACCGAAACGACCCGACGGCTCCCACACCTTGCCGTCCTTCTTCGCGCTGCCGCCACCACCGAGCAGGCCCGCGCCGGCGAGCTTCTCGACACCGACCGCGAGGCCGTAGTCGACCTCACCGGACTTGACCGCCATGATCACCGTGCGCAACGCCGTCGCGCCCGTGGCACATGCATTGGCCACGTTGTAGACGGGGATGCCGGTCTGACCGATCTGCTTCTGCAGGCGCTGACCGAACCCGGCTCCGGCGTTCATCAGGTTGCCCGCCGCGAGGATGCCCATCTCGCGCATCGTGACGCCGGCATCGGCGAGCGCTGCCATCGCGGCCTCGGCGCCGAGGTCGACGACGTCCTTGTCGGCGTGCTTGCCGAACTTCGTCATGTTGATCCCGAGGATGTACACGTTCTCGGCCATGGGGGCCTCCTTGCTGGGTCGTGCTGGGTGGGTCGTGCGGGTGCGGAGTGCTGGTGGGGCGGTCAGGCCGGCTCGAACCCGAAGCCGATGGCCTCGGTGCCGTTGTCGTCGGTGCCGAGCGAGAACGTCGCGAGGCGGACCTGCATGCCGAGCTTCACGTGCTCGGGATCGGGCTCGGTGTTGATGATGTTGCCGCGCACGCTCGTGCCGCCGCAGTCGACGATCGCCGACACGAACGGCACCGGCACGCCGGGCGCCGCGAACGTCACGATCGTGAACGCCCGCACCTCGCCCTCGGTCGCCACCTCGGCCGGCTCGAACGACGTGCCGAAGCAGCCGGCGCACGCATTGCGCCGATCGAAGAAGCGGGCGCCGCACGACGTGCACTGATGCGCCACCAGATGCGGGCGATCGCCCAGCACGAGGTAGTCGACGAGCGGAACCTGAGCGGGGGCAGCAGCGGTGTCGGTCACGTCGCGAACTGTACCGAGGTGGCCTGCGGTGGTTTCGATCGAAGCTCCCCGCGGGGTTGTGGCGGTTTGCCGAGATCCGGCATAGTAGTAAGACACATTCTCAAACATGAGAACACGATGGGAATCATCCTTGTGAGAAGCGACGACATCACCCCTGTTCCAGCGCACCGTCGGCCCCGGCGGACGACCCGCACCGCCATGGCGCTCGCGACGGTCACCGTCGCGGCGACCTCGCTCGTCGCCTGCGGCAGTGACGAAGGTTCGGGCGAACGATCGAGCAGCACCGTGCTCGTCGACGGCAAGCCGCTCGTCGTCGTCACCTACAGCATCCTGGGCGATGTCGTCTCCCAACTCGTCGGCGACGCCGCCACCGTGCGCGTGGTCATCCCGAACGGCCAGGACCCGCACGACTATGCGCCGTCGGCCCAGGACGTCGAGCAGATGAACGGTGCGGCGTTGGTCGTCGCCAACGGTCTCGCGCTCGAGGAGGGCATGGAGGACGTGCTCGACACCCTCGGCCACGACGGCGTGCCGGTGTTCTACGCCACCGATCACGTCGAGCTGCGCGAGCTGAGTGCCGACGAGCAGGCGATCGAGGAAGCAGCACACGGCGAGGCCGGGAGCGAGGAAGAGGCCGCGCACGAGGAAGAGGCCGGGCACGAGGACGAGGCCGGGCACGAGGACGAGGACGAGGCCGGGCACGAGGACGAGCACGGCCACGGCAGCGAGGACCCGCACCTGTGGACCGATCCGATCACGATGGCGGCCGTGGTGACCGCGCTCGCGGCCGAGCTCGAGACGGTGCTCGGCGTGCAGCTCGACGACCGGCTCGCTGCGGTCGAGGCCGAGATGGTCGCGCTCGACGCTGAGGTGCGCGAGATCATGTCGTCGATCCCGGCCGGTGAATGCCGGCTCGTCACGGGTCACGAATCGCTCGGCTACTTCGCCGACCGGTACGGCTGCGAGCTGATCGGAGCGGTCATCCCGAGCCTCTCCTCGACGGCGGAGACGTCCGCGAAGGATCTGTCGGAGCTGCTCGAGATGACCGAGGCGGCGGGTGTGCGGGCGATCTTCACCGAGGTCGGCACTCCCCAGGCCGTCGCCGAGCAGGTGGCCTCCGAGGTCGGGGTGCCGCTCGTGGAGCTCCCGTCCCATAGCCTCCCCGAGACGGGCGGCTACCAGGCCTTCGTGGTCGAACTCGCGACACAGGTGGCGGCAGGCCTCACCGGCGCTGCATGATCGGGCGTCCGTCGACGGCGAGCCCGATCGGCGATGCCCGCCACCTCACATGAACGACACCTTCCTCCGGCCCTTCACCGACAACGAGTTCCTGATGCGCGCCCTCGTGGCGGGCATCCTGGTCGCGATCAGCTGCGCCGTGGTGGGCACGTTCGTCGTGCTGCGTGGGCTCGCGTTCGTGGCCGACGCCCTCGCACACGGCGTGCTGCCCGGCATCGCGACCGCGATCCTGCTCGGCTTCCCCGTGATCCTCGGTGCGGTCGCCGGCACGGTGGTGATGATGGGCGGCGTGTCGGTCATCACCAAGCGGTCGAGGTTGTCGAGCGACACGGCCATCGGCCTGTTCTTCGCCGGCATGCTGGCGCTCGGCGTGATGATCACGTCACGGTCCGACAAGTTCAAGGGCGACCTCACCAACATCTTGTTCGGCGACCTGCTCGGCGTCGATGTGACCGCGCTCTGGTGGCAGGCGGCGGCGGTTCTCGTGGTGGCAGCCATCGCCTGGGTGTGCCGCCGGCCGTTCCTGCTGCTGTGCATCGAGCCCGAGATCGCAGCCACCTCCGGCTTCAACCCCCGTCGGTACCAGTCGCTGATGTTGATGATCGTCGCCGTGGCGATCATCAGCTCGTTCCAGAGCGTCGGCACGCTGCTCGTGTTCGGCATGCTCCTCGCGCCGGCGTCGACGGCGGCCCTCGTCACGCGGCGCCTCGGTGCCATGGTGGGCATGGCCGCGCTGCTCGGTTCGCTGTCCACCTACATCGGTCTGCTGCTCAGCTACCACGCCGACCTCGCGGCCGGCGCGAGCGTGGTGGCGGTCGCGGTCGCGATCTTCCTCGTCACGTTCGCGGGTGTCGAGATCCGCACCGGGATCGCCCGGCGCCGCGGCGCCCCGGTGCCGATCCCGGTCCACGGTCACGGCCATGCCCACGACCACTCGCACTCGCACACCGAACCGGCGGGCGGTGAGCCCCGATGACCGAGCAGGTGATGACAGAGCACCTGATGACCGAGCACGTCATCGTCGCCCGCGACCTCGACGTCGGTTACGACGGTCGGGCCGTCACCCGGGGTGTCTCGTTCGACCTGCCGTCGGGCGCGTTGCTGTGCCTCATCGGCACCAACGGTTCGGGCAAGTCGACCTTGCTCAAGACCCTGGCCGGGCTGATCGAACCGGTCGCCGGGTCGGTGTCGGTCCTCGGCGACGCTCCGGGCACGCAGCCCGCCCGCGTCGGGTACCTCGCGCAGCGGCCCGCGTCGTCGTTCACGCTCCCGATCTGCGCCGCCGACGTGGTGGCGATGGGCCGCTTCGCTGCGCTCGGTCTCGTCCGTCGTGCGGGCAAGGACGACCGTCGGCTGTGCGCCGAGGCGATCGAGCGGATGGGCGTCGGTCCGTTCGCCCACCGGCCGTTGATGGAGTTGTCGGGCGGCCAGCAACAGCGCACGCACCTCGCCCAGGCGCTGGCCCGCCGCGCCGACGTGCTGCTGCTCGACGAGCCGACGGCGGGCCTCGACCCCAACGGTCGCGAGACCTTCGCCCAGGCGATCCGCGAGGAACGTGCCCGCGGCTGTGCGGTGGCGATGGCCACCCACGACCTCGCCGACGCCGAGGACGCCGACGTCGTGATCCTGCTCGCGGGCCGAATCGTGGCCGCCGGCACCCCGGCGGAGGTGCTCACCGACGACAACCTCCGCGCGAGCTTCGGCTTCACGGGTCCGCACTGACCTCCGTCTCGTTCGCCGCGGCCGTCGTCGTCGGCGCTGGATCTGCCCGCGGGAACAGCGGGTCGCGCCGCACCGGGTGCAGCGCCAGCAGCCGTCGGGCGCGGACGAGATCGACGGTGCGCCGGGGCGTCACCCGCTGACAGTCGGGGCACCACGAGGCGACGCGGCCCCACGGGCTGTCGCGGTCGGTCCAGTGCTGCAGCGGGGTCGCGCACACCGGGCACGACTGGCGCCCGTAGACGAAGTGGTCGGCGGTCCCGAGGCGGCGGCCGGTGGTGTTGCGGGGCCCCTTGGCTGCGTGTTGGCGAATCATCGGCGTACCGATCGCGAGCAACCCTTCGAGCCCGTCGATCGTGCCCACCGACTGGTTGGGCGACACGCCGACGACGAAGGGGAACTCCACCGCGTACACGTTGCCGAAGCCGGCGACGTTTCGCTGGTCGAGCAGGGCCGTCGCCAGCGGTGCGTCGGGGTCGTGCTGCAGGCGGGCTGCAACCGTCACCGGGTCGGGCGGGACGGGGCCGCACAGGTCGGGGCCGAGATGGTCGATCAGCTCGTGTTCGCGGGCCGTGGGGAGCGCGCGGATGAGTGGTATGTCGAGGCCGGTGAGGCGACCGTCGTCGAACCACAGCTCGAGCCGACGTCGCCACTCGTGTTCCTTCGACGCCGGCCCGACGACGAAGCGCCCGTCCATGAGGAGGTGCGCGTGCACGGTGAGCCGCTCGCCGCTGTCGCGCAGGAACCGGAGGAACAGGTGCTTGCCGAACGCGTCGGCCTCGACGAGCACGGCACCGGTGAGATCGAGGCCGACGAGCCGTGGGTCGCGGGTGACCGAGCGGGCGCAGCGCTGGCCCGCGAAGCGCTCGGTGATGCGATCGGCGAGCCGTCGGATGGTGTCGCCCTCGGGCATCGACCCATCATGCCCGCCGTCGCGGCGAACGGCTCGCGAGCAGGGCACGGCAGGGCTCCCGGTCGTCACCGGATAGGTTCCGGCCATGGTGCGGATCGGGGTGGTGCCGGCGTCGGGGTTGGGTGATGTCGACGTGCACGAACGCGCTCGGGTGATGCACGCGATCGCGGACGCCGGGCTCGACGGGGTGCTGCAGGCCGACCACGTGTCGTTCCGCAACGGCTCGGGCACCGACGCGATCGTGATGATGGCCGGCCTGTCGGGCGCGCACCCGACGCTCGGTCTGCACATCGGCGTCTACCTGCTGCCGCTGCGTCACCCGGTCACGGTCGCTCGATCGCTGGCCACGTTGGCCCAGCTCGCGCCAGGTCGGGTGGTGTTCGGCGTGGGCATCGGCGGCGAGGACCGCCACGAGGTCGAGGTGTGCGGTGTCGATCCGCGCACGCGCGGCCGTCGCTGCGACGCCTCGCTCGAGGTGCTGCGCGCCCTGCTGGCCGGCGACACCGTCAGCCATCACGACGAGTTCTTCGACATCGACGAGTGCCGCATCGTGCCGGCGCCCTCGCCGACGATCCCGGTGCTCGTCGGCGGTCGTTCCGATGCGGCCGTTCGTCGAGCCGGTCGGTACGGCGACGGCTGGCTGGGGGCGTGGTGCTCGGCACGACGTTTCGCCGAGGTCGCCGACACGTGCGACCAGATCGCGACCGCATCGGGTCGCACCGCTGTGGTGTGGCGGCACAAGTACCAGCCATGGGTGGGACTCGGCGCGACGCGCGAGGACGCCCGCGAGCATGTGGCCACCGCGATGCGGCGGTTCTACGGCCTGCCGTTCGAGGCGTTCGAGAAGTACACGCCCTACGGCACACCCGCCGACGTCGCCGAGGCCCTGGCCCCGTACGTGGCTGCCGGCGTGCACGAGTTCGACATGAGCCTGTGCGCGGCGGACACCGATGCGGCGATCGAGATGGCCGGTGAGGTGAAGCGGCTGCTCACCGCCTGACCGGCCGCTGCGCCGGGCCCGTCAGCGACCCGGTCCGCCGTAGGCCGTCGGCGGGTCGGCCGGGACGAAGTTCGGGTTCTCGATCAGCCCGAAGATCTCGCCGGTGGGCGCCGTGAGGTCGACCATGCGGATCTGCTGGCCGACGTCGGTGATCTCGTCGCGTCGGGTGGCACCGATCGATTCCACGAAGACGAGTGCCGCGTCGATGTCGTCGACCCCCCAGTAGGTGACCGGGCCGATCGCCGGATCCCCTGCCGGCCAGAGCCCGAGTTCGAAGCCGCCGACGTCGAATCCGACGTAGAAGGGCTCGTCGAAGTACGGCGCACGACCGAGCATTGCGGTGAAGAACGCCTTCGATGCGGCGAGGTCGGGGGCGGGGTGGATGAGGGAGCGCAGTCCGAGGAACATGCGCCCACGGTACGGTGGCGTTGCGACAGCGGAATGTCGGAGTTTCCGAGAAATTCCACCGTCCGGCATCAACGCTCGACGACCCCCATCGAACATCACCTGTGAACCGACTCGAACGCCTCTACGCGATCAACGAGGAGCTCCGCCGGCGCGCCCCGGTGCCGGTGAGCGCCACACGGCTCGCCGAGGAGTTCGGCGTGACGCGGCGAACGATCGAGCGCGATCTCGAGTCGCTGCGTGCGGCCGGGGTGCCGGTCGATGCCGACGTCGGCCGCACCGGGGGCTATCGGCTCTCGCCCGTGAGCGGCCAGGCGGTGTTCAGCCTCGGGCCGGAGGAGGTCGTGGCCCTGTTGCTCGCCGCCAAGGTCGCCGAGGGGATGCCGTTCGGGGACGCCGCGACCACGGCGACCAAGCGTCTCCTCGATACGTTGCCGGCATCGACCCGGGTGGGCGTGGAGGAGCTCCGCGAACGATTGCGAGCCGTGGTGCCCGACGCGCCACGTGCCCGCCCTGCCGTTCAGCGCGCCGTCGAGGCGGCCGTGCGCGACCGGGCGGTGGTGCGCATCCACTACGTCGACGCGGATGGTGTCGCGACCACTCGTGCGGTCGAGGCGCACGGGTTCACCGGCGCGACGGACGGGTGGTACCTCATCGGCTGGTGCCGGCTCCGCGAAGGTGGCCGGATGTTCCGACTCGACCGGATCCGACGCGCCACCGTCACCCGCGAACGTGCTGCGTGGCGCGACGTCGACGAGGTGCTCGGGTGGGTGCCGCAGACGATCGCCCGCCCCTGACCGGCGCTGACCGGCGCTGACCCGAGCGGCCCGTCACCGGGCCGGGCCCGTCAGGCGACGGTGACGACCGTGCGGGTGAGGGCGGTGAGGGTCTTGGGGCGTCCTGCGTACCAGCGGTGCAGTTCGTCCCATCGGAAGCCCGACGCGGCGAGGAGGTCGGGGATGTGCCGGTCGGTGTTGCACCCACCCGCCACTCGTCGCTGGATCGGGTTCACCCGGTGCTGCCACCGCTGCACGCCCTCGTCGTCGGCGAGGCCGTGCTCGAGCACGTGGAACGTGCCGCCCGGCCGGAGCACGCGGCGCACCTCGGCCAGCGCCGCGGTGACGTCGGGGATCGTGCAGAGGGTGAACGTCGAGACCACGCAGTCGACGCTCTCGTCGTCGACCGGCAGACGCTGACCGTCGAGGCCGACGACCTCCACCTCGAACGACACCCGCTCGATCCGCGGCCGGGCGAGCTCGATCGCCCGCGACGCCGGCTCGACCGCGAGCAGGCGCTCGACGGCGGCCGGGTAGTGGCGCAGGTTGTGGCCGGACCCGAAGCCGATCTCGAGCACGGTGCCGTGGGTGTCGGCGACGACGGCCGCGCGGGGTTCGCTGAACCCGGGTGACGCGCACGCCTTGTCGATCACCACCGGCAGGACGCGCTCGGCGTAGAACTGCCGGAAGCCCATGTCAGGCGCCCCCTGCCAGCGAGGCGTACTCGACGGCGATCTGCGCAGCGACGGTCGCGTTGTTGCGCACCAGCGCCAGGTTGGCCGTGAGACTGCGGCCACCGGTGCGCTCGACCACGTTGGCGAGCAGGAACGGGGTGACGTCCTGGCCGGAGATGCCCTGACGGTCGAGCTCGGCGAGCGCGTCCTCGATCACCTGGCTGATCTCGTCGGCCGGGATCTCGTCGGCGACGGGGATCGGGTTGGCGATGCTGACGCCGGTGGTGAGCGCGAGCTCGGGGCCCCAGGCGGCGTGGAGGAAGCGGGCGATCTCGGCGGCGCCGTCGAGCCGGCGCGGGGCGGCGAAGCCACTCGTGCGTGAGTAGAACGACGGGAAGTCGTCGCTGCCGTTCACCACGACCGGCACACCGAGGGTCTCCATCCGCTCGAGGGTGAGCCCGATGTCGAGGATCGACTTCACGCCTGCCGACACGACCGCCACCGGGACCGCCGCCATCTCGGTGAGATCGGCGCTGATGTCGAAGCTCGTGGCCGCACCCCGGTGCACGCCACCGATGCCGCCCGTGGCGAACACGCTGATGCCGGCCCGCGCCGCGAGGCGCATCGTGGCGGCGACGGTCGTGGCGCCGTGCTTGCCCGTGGCGAGCAGCCACGGCAGGTCGCGCGTGGTGGCCTTGTGCACTTCGGGGTGGGTCGCGAGCAGTTCGAGGTGTTCGGGCGACAGGCCGATGTGCGCGATCCCGTCGAGCACGGCGATCGTCGCCGGCACGGCGCCGTTGGCCCGCACGATCGACTCCACCTCGTTGGCCATTGCGACATTCGTGGGATACGGCATCCCGTGGCTGATGATCGTCGACTCGAGCGCGACGACCGGTCGGCCGTCGCGGACCGCCGCCGCGACCTCGGGGTGGAGTTGGAGGCGAGCGGTCATGCCGACTCGTCCGTGTCCTGGGTGCGGGGCATGCCGCGCATGTCGTGCACCGCGTCGGCGATCACCTGATGCGTGCGATCACGCAGCGACGCCAGGTCGGCGAGCGTGAGCCCCTCGGTCATGATCGGCTCGAGCACGCGCACCTCGGCGTCGCTCACGCCGAAGCGCCAGTCGCCCTTCACCATCGCGTCGTACGCACCGTTCACCGCGAGCGGCAGGATCGGCACCTGGTTGTCGATGGCAAGGCGGAACGCGCCGTCCTTGAACGCCTTCAGCTCACCGTCGCGCGACCGCGTGCCCTCGGGGAAGATCATCACGCTCGTCTTCTTCTCGAGCCGGTCCTTGCAGGCGGCCATCGCCTGGATCACGCTGTCGCGCTCGCCGCGCACGAGGCGGATGTCGCCCGCCATCCGCATCATCCAGCCGACGAGCGGGAAGCGGAAGAAGTGCTGCTTCGACAACCACTTCATCTCCCACGGCAGGTGCGAGATGAGCAGGATGTCGACGAAGCTCTGATGGTTGGCGACCACCACGTACGGCCGGCGCGGGTCGGTGATGTTGGTGCCGGTCGTGCGGAAGGTCCACAGCGGGTTCAACACCTGATGGGCCACGGTCAGCTTGCGGAACAGATATCCCGCCGCGTAGTGGCCCCGGTCGAACGGCAGGGTGACGAGCCACACCAGGAACACCATCGGCGTCCAGACGATGATCACGAGGCCGAGCACGAACCAGGCCCAGATCGACAGCACGGTGCGTGCCACCGGGTTGCCGAGGAAGCGGTGTCGGCCACGAGGGGCGGTGGCCCGAGGAGCCGGGGTGGGAGCGTCGGAGGCGTCGACCATGGGGGTCCATCGTGGCAGACCGCGGCCCTAACCTGACAGCCATGACCCCCGATGATCGACAGGTGCAGGTCCTCTTCGAGGCCGCGAAGGCCGTCCAGGCGAACGCCTACGCCCCCTACTCGCACTTCCACGTCGGCGCCGCGATCCGCACCAGGTCGGGCGCCGTGTTCACCGGGGCCAACATGGAGAACGCTGCATACCCGCAGGGCGTCTGTGCCGAAGGTGGAGCGTTGTCGGCGATGGTGACGGCCGGCGAGCGGGAGATCGCCGAGGTGTTGGTGATCGGCCCGGAGGGCGACCACCTCACCACCCCGTGCGGAGGCTGTCGCCAGAAGATCCGCGAGTTCGCGCAGCTCGACACGCCGATTCACGTGGCGGGCCCCGAGGGCGTCCGTCGCTCGTTCACGATGGCCGAACTGCTGCCCGAGAGCTTCGGTCCGGCGCACCTCGGCGTCTGACGGCGGAGCGTCCTAGCCTGACCGCGTGACCAGCAGCCGGGTTCCGTACCTCACCGCGAAGCTCCAGGGCTTCGGCACGACGATCTTCGCCGAGATGAGCGCGTTGGCGGCTTCCACCGGCAGCGTGAACCTCGGCCAGGGCTTCCCCGACACCGACGGCCCGATCGAGGTGCTCGACGCCGCCGTCGCCGCCATCCGCGGCGGGCAGAACCAGTACCCGCCGGGGCTTGGGATGCCAGTGCTGCGCCAGGCGATCGCCCACCACCAGCAGCGGTTCTACGGCCTCTCGTACGACCCCGACACCGAGGTGCTCGTCACGGCGGGCGCCACCGAGGCCCTCGCCGGCGCACTGCTCGGCCTGCTCGACACCGGCGACGAGGTCGTGCTGTTCGAGCCGATGTACGACAGCTATCAGGCGTGCATCGCGCTCGCCGGGGCGACCGCTCGCCCGGTGACGCTGCGCCCGCCGTCGTACGGCTTCGACATCGACGACCTGCGCGCGGCGATCACGCCGAAGACGAAGCTGTTGCTCGTCAACACGCCGCACAACCCGACCGGCAAGGTCCTCGACCGCGCCGAGATGCAGCTGATCGCCGACCTCGCGATCGAGCACGACCTCATCGTGCTCACCGACGAGGTGTACGAGCACCTGCTGTTCGACGGTGCCGAGCACATCGCGATGGCCACCCTGCCGGGGATGCGCGAGCGCACGTTGAGCATCTCGAGCGGCGGCAAGACGTTCAACACGACGGGCTGGAAGATCGGTTGGCTCTGCGGGCCCGCGGCGCTGATCGCCGCCGCGCGCACCGCGAAGCAGTTCCTCACCTACGTCAACGGCGGCCCGTTCCAGGTGGGCATCGCCGCCGGACTGATGCTCGACGACGCGTTCTTCCACGGGGTGTCGGCCGACATGCAGGCCAAGCGCGACCGGCTGCTGCCCGGGCTGGTGCAGGCAGGGTTCGACGTGTATCCCACGAGCGGCACCTACTTCGTCACCGTCGACATCCGGCCCGTGCGCGCCGACGGCGACGGCATGGCGTTCTGCCGTGAGCTGCCGCACCGGTGTGGCGTGGTGGCGATCCCGAACGAGGTGTTCTACGCCAACCGCCACGAGGGCCGCCATCTGGTGCGGTTCGCGTTCTGCAAGCGCCCCGAGGTGCTCGACGAGGCGGTCGCCCGCCTCGCCACGCTCGCGTCCTGAGCGGGGCCCGAGCCCGACCGGGCGCGTCCGCTCAGCGGCGGTCGTTCAGGAAGCCGAAGCGCTGACGGGTCGCCGTCACGTGCGCCGGGTCGACGTCGGCGAGCAGGACGGTCTCACCGACGGCACCCGTGGCGAGGAACTCGCCGAGCGGGTCGACGATGCGGCTGTCGCCGACGTAGGTGAGGCCCCCGCCGGTACCCACGCGGTTGCAACCGACCACGTACGCCAGGTTCTCGATCGCCCGGGCCTGCAGCAGCGACATCCAGTGCGTGCGCCGGGGCTCGGGCCAGTTGGCCGGCACGAGGTACACGTCGGTGTCGTGGGCGAGCTCCCAGAACTCGTCGGCGAAGCGCAGGTCGTAGCAGACGAACATGCTGACGCGGACGTCGTCGATTTTGACGGTGCGGAACTGATCGCCGGCGCGGAAATGCTTGTCCTCGCCGCCGTAGCCGAACGGGTGGATCTTGCGGTACCGGTGCACGGTGCCGTCGGGCCCGGCGAGCACGAAGCTGTTGAACGGGCGCGGGTCGCCGTCGTCGCCGAGCTCGGGGCAGCTGCCGCCGATCCACACGTCGTGCTCGCGCGCCTGGTCGAGCAGGAACGACGCCGACGGACCGCCCTCGGGCTCGCCGAGGCCCTCGGCGTCGACGGCGAAGCCGGTCGAGAAGGTCTCGCTCAGGAGCACCAGTCGGGCCCCCGAGGCCGCTGCGCCACGGATGCGTGGGGCCAGGCGTTCGAAGTTCGCCTCGCGATCGTTCCAGACGATGTCGTGCTGCACGGCCGCGATGCGCATGGCCCGATCGTAGACCTGCCGACGCTCCCGCCCTCGGGGGCGGTTCAAGGTTCCGTCAAGAACCTGTGCATGACCGGGGTTCGCACGCGCCCGGCCGAACGGTCGGCTCGGTGGGAACGGAGGCAGCCCGAGCGCGACCCATGGCACGCCTGGCCGCGATCGGGGTGGCGATCGTGGTCGGAGCGCTCGCGCTCTGCGTCCAGGCGCCAGGGCCGTCCGATGCGTTGGTCCCGAGCCCGTGGTGGGTCGTCGCGCTCGTCGCGGTCGGCTTCGTGGCCGCCCACTTCGTCGTCTTCCATCTCGAGTTCCGCCTCGACGCGGTCATCGTCTCGCTCACCGAGGTGCCGATGGTCTTCGCGCTCGTCCTGGTCGACCTCCCGACGGTCATCGTCGTCGCGGTGCTGTGCGGGACCGTCACCAGCCTGGTGCGCCGCAGACCTGCGACGTACAAGTTGGCGTTCAACGCGTGCGTGTACGTGGTCGACGTCGCCGTCGCCTGGTTCGTGTTCCGTACGATCGTGGGCCCCGACGCTGCTGGTGCCGGCGGCATCGGAGGCGTCGAGAATCCCGGGCGGATCGTGATCGCTGCCGTGGTCGCTGGCGCCGCCATGTCGCTGGTCGCGGCCGTGATCGTGTGCGCAGCGATCGCACAGTTCGCAGGGGGTTTCGTCGCGAAGCTCCGCGACGACGTGATGCCGACGTCGTGGGTGTTCGGACTGAGCGGACTGCTGTCGGGCCTGACGCTCGCGCCTGCGCTGGTGTCGCCGTGGCTCACACCGCTCGGATTCATGCCGATCGCGGCGATGTGGCTGCTCGTGCGGCAGCACGGTCTGATGCGGGCGCGGTTCACCGACCTGGAGGCCGTCCACGGGTTCGCCGCGGAGATCGCCGACGAGGTCGACCTGCAGCTGATGATCGACCAGGCCGTCGTGGCGACGGCCCGTCTCCTCCACGCCCGGCGTGCCGCGATCGTGCTGTTCGACGGCGACGCGGTCGTGGGGAGCGCTGCACACGGCGGCCCGATCCCCGGGCTGCCCACCCGCACCTCCGATCCCGCATGGGCGGCGATCGGCCTGGGCGCGCAGGATCGGTCCGCGCCGGTGCTGCGAGACGACGGCAGCCTCGCCGCGATCGTGCGCGGCGATGGTGACGATGTGGGCGTGCTGGTCGTCGATGGGCGCGAGGGCATCGCGAACGCCTTCCACGACGGGGATGCACAGCGTCTGCAGAACCTGGCCGACCAGCTGGCGGCTGGCGTCGGTCGTGGTCTGCTGCACCGCCGGCTCGAACACGAAGCCACCCACGACCTCCTCACCGGGCTCGCCAATCGGGCCCACTTCGAGCACGTGCTGCACGATCGTCGGACGACGGCGGATCACCCCGGCCGGGAGTTCCTGGTGATGTTCGATCTCGACCGGTTCAAGGAGGTGAACGACACCCTCGGGCACCATGCGGGCGATCAGGTGTTGGTGCAGTTCGCTCGCCGGATCGGGTTGTTGCTCGCCCCCGACGATCTGCTCGCCCGTTTCGCCGGTGACGAGTTCGCACTGTTCGGTCACCGAGCCGATGCCGACGCGATCGACAGGTTCCTACGCGCCTGCATCGAGACGACCGGCCGTCCGTTCGAACTCGACGGTCTCGAGGTCGTCGTCACCGTGAGCGCCGGCGTGGCGATCGCGACGTCGGACGACGACCCGGCCGAACTCGTGCGCCGCGCGGACGTGGCGATGTACCACGCGAAGACACAGCATCTCGGGCACGACTTCCATCGTGAGGAGATCGACCGGCGCACGCCGGCCCGGCTGTCGATGCTGACCGATCTGCGCGCTGCGATCCACGGTGACGAGATCCAGATCCACTTCCAGCCGAAGCTCGACCTCGCGACGAATCGTGTGAGCGGTGTGGAGGCCCTGGCCAGGTGGCACCACCCGACACGGGGCTGGGTGCCGCCGGTCGATTTCATCAAGGTGGCCGAGGAGAGCGGGCTGATCCGTTCGCTCACCGACCACGTGATCGGCGCGGCGGTCGAAGCACTCGCGCGGGTGCACGCCGGCGGCCATGCGCTCGGGCTGGCGGTGAACCTCTCGACCCAGGATCTGTTCGACGAACTGCTCGGTGACCGGATCGAGCGCCGGCTCGAACAGTTCGGCATCGCCGCCGACAAGCTGACCTTCGAGATCACCGAAGGGTCGTTGTTGGTCGACGGTCCTCGCACGCGATCGACGATCGACCGCCTGCATCGCATCGGGGTTCGGCTCTCGATCGACGACTTCGGCACCGGGTACTCGTCGCTGAGCTATCTGCGGATGCTGCCCGTGACCGAGCTGAAGATCGACCGCAGCTTCGTGACCGATCTGCTCACCGAGCAGCAGGACGAGGTGATCGTGCGCTCGACGATCGACCTCGGCCACAACCTGGGGATGACCGTGGTGGCCGAGGGAGCCGAGAGCCGTGCGGTCGTCGAGCAGCTCCGCACGATGGGCTGCGATGTCGTCCAGGGTTTCGGCATCGCTCGCCCGATGCCGCTGGGTGCGCTCGAGCAGTGGCTGGCCGACGGCCTCGGTCCGTCACTCGAGTCGACGCCGCTCGAGTCAGGGCCGCTCGCCGTCGAGGCGACGTCGGTCAGCTGAGCGGTTCGAGTGGCATGGCGAGCAGGCTGACGGTCTTCTTGCCGCCATCGGTGTCCTGCTGGCCCACTTCGCGGAAGCCGATCGAGTGGTGGAAGGCGAGCGATGCGTCGTTGCGCGGTCGGACGTTGACCTCGCACGCGAGCAGCGGGAACTGCCCGGTGAGCCGCTGTACGAGTTCGGCGTAGAACGCCCGCCCGATGCCGTACCGCCGGAACGACGGGTGCACGGCGATGCGGTCGAGGTAGGCGAAATCGTCGTACGTGCGGCTGAACCAGCCGTAGTTGAGGCTGCCGTAGTCGACGCCCGGCGCGAACACGATGCAGAATCCGGCGAACTCGCCGTCGACCTCGGCGGTGAGCGCCGCATGGCTGATCGACACCAGCCGGCCGATCTCGGGCAGGTCGAGCTCGTTCAGCTCGGGCACGTTGGCGTTGTTGAGCGCGAGCGCCGCCTCGAGATCGTTCGTGGACGTTTCGCGGATGTTCATGGCGCCCGAATGTAGGCAGCCGTAGCCTGGTTCCACACCGATTTCCGCCCGCTTCGGGCCGGAATCCGATCGAGAGGACATGAGATGTTCGGCAAGCACAAGACCGAGATGATCGACCCGTCCGACGCACTGCCCGGTCGCACCGACCAGACGATGCCCGTTCCCGCCGCCCACTTCATCAACGGCAACCCGCTCGTCGGCCCGTGGCCCGAGGGCCATGAGACCGCCGTGTTCGCGATGGGCTGCTTCTGGGGTGCCGAGCGCAAGTTCTGGCAGACCGACGGCGTCTACAGCACCGCGGTCGGCTACGCCGGCGGCTACACCCCGAACCCCACCTACGAGGAGACCTGCTCGGCACGCACCGGCCACACCGAGGCCGTCCTCGTCGTGTTCGATCCGTCGAAGGTGAGCTACGAGCAGCTGCTGAAGGTGTTCTGGGAGAGCCACGATCCCACCCAGGGCAACCGGCAGGGCAACGACATCGGCACCCAGTACCGCAGCGCGATCTACACCACGACGCCCGCCCAGATGGAGGCCGTGCTCGCCAGCAAGGCCATGTTCCAGGAGCGCCTCAGCGCATCCCGCTACGGCACCATCACCACCGAGATCGCCACCCTCGACCAGGCCGGGCCGTTCTACTACGCCGAGCCGTACCACCAGCAGTACCTGGGCAAGAACCCCAACGGCTACTGCGGTCTCGGCGGCACGGGCGTCTCCTGCCCCATCGGGCTGTCGGCCTGAACCATCCGCGAACGTCGCTCGCGACCATTTGTTCGCGACGTCTCGGGTCGCCGCTGCGTCATTCCTGCCGGTGTGCGCCGCCTCCCACGGCGCACACCATTCACACCATCAGAGACACCCGCGCGCACGCATGACGGCGACGATCCAAGGAGCACCCATGAGCGATTTCCTCGACAAGGCGAAGGACCTGGCCGACAAGGTCAAGGACAAGGCCGAAGACCTCGTCGACAAGGTCGGCGACAAGCTGCCCGACAGCGTCACCGACAAGATCGAGAAGATCATCCCCGGTGATCGCGACGGCGACGGGAACTGACCTTCCGAGCGGAGCCGACGTCGCTGGCCGCATCCCACTGCGTGCATCGTGTGTGCACCGCAGCGGGGTGCGGCCAGTGGCCGTTTTCCGGTGTTTCGGGGTCAGCCCCAGCCGTGCTCGCGGATGTCGTCGCCGTCGGCATCGAGCGGCCGACCGTGCCACTTGAGCACGCCCGGTGTCGCGCTGAGCTTGGCCAGCAGCCCCTGCATCGGCAGGCCCTCCACGTCGACGATCGCGTCGCGGGCCGCGTAGTGCGGATCGGCCGCGATGTCGGCCATGTCGAGCACCGGTCCGATCGCGGCCTCGGCGTCGGTGAAGGCCTGCAGCACCTCGACCTGCGGCCGGGCCGCACACCAGGCGGTCATCACCGCCTCGAGCTCGTCGCGGTGTGCCATCCGGTCGGCGAAGGTGGCGAAGCGCGGGTCGTCGCCCACCCCGAGCACGCGGTTGACGCGGGCGGCCACGCTGTCGGCGCTGGCCGAGAGGCCGACCCACTTGCCGTCGCTGCAGCGATAGGTGCCGCGCGGCACCGTGTAGGGCAGGCCCGTGCCGAGCCGGGGCTGCTGCTGACCGGTGATCTTGAACAGCGAGATCAGCGGGCCCATCAGCTGGAACAGGCTCTCGAGCAGGCTCACGTCCACCACCTGGCCGCGCCCGCTGTGCAGGGCCACCATCGTGGCGAACGCGGCCACCACACCGGTGACCTCGTCGGTGAGCGCGATCGCCGGCAGCATCGGCTGGCCGTCGGGCTCGCCGCTGATCGCCGACAGGCCTGACATCACCTCGGCGATGGTGGCGAAGCCGGGGCGTGAGGCGTAGGGCCCGTCCTGGCCGAACCCGGTGACCCGGGTGAGCACGAGCCGCGGGTTACGGGCCAGCAGCTCGTCGGGGCCGAGCCCGAGGCGCTCGAGCGTGCCGGGCCGGAAGTTCTCGATGACCACGTTCGCGTCGTCGACGAGGCGGAGGAACAGCTCGCGGTCGGTCGGGTCCTTCAGGTCGAGCGCAAGCGTGCGCTTGTTGCGGTTCACCAGCTTCCACCACAGCCCGGTGCCGTCGCGCGGGTCGCGCCAGGCCATGTTCCGCAGGCTGTCGCCGCTGTCGGGGCGCTCGACCTTGATCACGTCGGCGCCGAAGTCGGCCAGGTACCGCGCCGCGTTGGGCCCGGCCAGCACGGTCGACAGATCGAGGACGCGGAGGTCGTGCAGGGGACCGTTGGCCCCGGGGGAACCGGTGGGCGAGCTCACGGGCTCCACTCTGCCAGCCGGATCGTGGTCCGAGGCGTCCTCCCCATCAGCTGACGATCAGCCGATGGGTCAGCTGATGGGTCAGCTGATGGTCAGCTGCGGCGCTCGATCGTGAAGCAGCGGTCCTCGAGCCGCCCCAGCGCGTAGGTCTCGTAGTCGACGCCGAAGTCGGCGTACAGGTGCCGGCACCGTTCGCTCCAGCGCAGCGCCTCGATCGACGACACCCGGTGCACGATCTGCATGAGCCCGTCCTCGTACACGCGGTACTCGGCCCACGTGCCGGGGAAGTCCTTCACACAACCGATCTCGATCGTCGGCACCCCGCTGTCGAGCATGCGCCGGCGGTGCCGGTGGGTGTGGCCCGCGGTGTAGGCGACGATCGACCGGCGCCGCTCGATCACCTCGGCGAGCGCGTCGCTCGGATCGGGGTGCAGCCCGAAGTAGGTGTCCGAACGCGACGCCCCCGAACCGATCCACTGCTGGTGGTGTCCCATCACGAGCACGGGCGTGTCGGCGACCGCGGCGTGGGCGTCGAGCCAGTCGAGCTGCTCGGCCGTGAGCATGCCGGTGCTGCGCTCGGGGATGACGGTGTCCATCAGCGCGACGGCCACCCCGGGCAGCTGCACCCATCGGTCGCCGGCGTACGCGTGCTGGCCGTGGTAGGCGTCGTGGTTGCCGCGCACCACGTGCAGCCGGTCGTCGAACGCGCCGCGGTAGCAGGCCTCGAACGCCGCCCATTCCGCCGGTCGGCCGTCCTGGGACAGGTCGCCCTTCACGAACACCGCGAGTGGGTCGATGTCGGCGATCTCGGCGACCGCGCCGCGGTTCATCGTCTCGGGGTAGGGCTCCTCGCCGGGTTCGGCACGTTGGATCGGCCCGAGCGGGTCGTCGTCGATCCGGCCGGCCTCCACCTCGCCGAAGTGGACGTCGTTCACCGTCGCGAGGCGGCACAACAGCTCGCCGTCGGGGCGGACGAGGGTGCGCACCGGCACGCCGCCGACCTCGTGCACGGTGCCCGGCTCGAGGTGCTCGAGCCGGTGCACGACGAGGCCGTCGTGGGCCACGATCAGGTCATCGGCGACGGTGGTGATGTCCACGCGGCCGCACGGTAGCGCCGGATCGTCGAGGGTGGGACCTCCAGCGAGGATCGGTGGTCAGACCCTGATGACGATCGACCCGACGACCTTGTCGTGCCAGGTCTGCTCGTCCTCGTCCCACAGCATCCAGAGGTAGCCGAGCGACAGGAACTGCCCGCTCACGATCCAGGCGAACAGCGACCGCCCGAGCGCCCGGCCGATCCCGAGCGGCGTGCGGGTGGTGGCATCGACGACCTGGATGCCCACCAACCGGCGTCCCCAGGTCTGCCCGGTGCGACCGAGCGCACGCACGTACAGTCCGGTGACGAGCACCAACCCTAGCGCGATGAGCACGATGCCGCCGGCGAGGGGCGCGCCCTCGACCTCACCGGACGTGCAGATCAGCTCGTCGTCGGGTCCCGTCACGCACTGCTCGAGGGCTCGGAAGATCAGCGCGACGCCGGGGCCGGCGAACAGCATGAACACGAGCCCGTAGAGCAGGTTGTCGAGCAGGTGCCCGCCGAGACGAGTGCCGAAGCCGACCCGCTCACCGTTGATCGGGCCGAGGCCGTCGTCGCCACGCAGCTGCCAGGTGTTGCCGGGCGGCGGGGTCTGCTCCGCCGGTGGCCACTGGCCCCAGCCGGGCGGCTGCCCGGGGCCGAGGGGGTGGCTCACCCGACGACCTCAGGCCTTGACGACGATCGACCCGACGATCTTGTCGTGCCAGGTCTGCTTGTCCTTGTCCCACAGCATCCAGAGGTAGCCGAGGAGGCAGACATTGCTCGAGATGAACGCCGCGAACAGGTAGCGGCCGAGGGCCCGGCCGATGCCGATCGGTGCACCGGACTCCTTGGACACGACCTTGACGCCGGCGATCTTCCGGCCCCAGGTCTGTCCCGTGCCGCCGAGCGCCTTGAGGTAGAGGACCGCCGTGATGGCGACCGCTGCCAGGAACAACACGATGGCGCCCGCCAGCGCACCGCCGTTCAGCGCGCCGTCGGGACAGAACAGTTCGTCATCGATGGTGTAGCAGTCGTCGAGCGCCATGCGCAGCAGGACGAAGCCCGGGATCGAGAGCGCCGAGAGGAGCAGGCCGTACAGGAGGCTGTCGAGGATGTTGCCGATCAACCGGCTGCCGAACCCAGCGTACTGCGGGCTCGCGTCGTAGGCCGTGGCCGGATACGGCTGGAACCCGGGCGGCGGAGGCGGCGGCGGAACGGCACCGGGCGGCGGAGGCGGAGGCATGCTCATGGGCGCGACCGTACCCGCGCCACGACGACTCGATGGGGGATCACCGCTGCTCGCGGCAGGGGGCGCCGATCGGCGCCGTCGGACCTGCGGCCGGTCAGTGGAAGGGGCGGTCGCGGCGCGCCGGGAGGGGCTTGGCCCACCAGCGGCCGCTGAAGCGCCACGTGCTCTCGCGACGGCGGACCTCCTCGGCGGCGATCACCGGGCGCGGCCACAGGGCCTCCATCGCCGCGACGATCGCGACGGCTTCCTCCTCGGTGGGCGCCGGGGAGATCCCCTGCAGGTGCTCGCTCACAGCGGGACGTTGCCGTGCTTGCGGCGGGGCAGTTCCTCGCGCTTGCTCTTCAGCATTCGGAAGCCGGCCACGATCTTCTGGCGGGTCTCGGCCGGATCGATCACGTCGTCGACGTAGCCGCGCTCGGCTGCGTTGTACGGGTTGGCGTACTTCTCGGTGTACTCGGCCACCAGCTCGGCACGGCGCGACACCGGGTCGGCCGCCTGCTGCAGCTCGCGGCGGTAGACGATCTCGACCGCACCCTGCGGGCCCATCACGGCCAGCTCGGCGGTCGGCCACGCGTAGGCCAGGTCGGCGCCGATCGACTTCGAGTTCATCACCACGTACGCACCGCCGTAGGCCTTGCGGGTGATGATCTGGATGCGGGGCACGGTGGCCTCGCAGTAGGCGTAGAGCAGCTTCGCGCCGTGGCGGATGATGCCGCCGTACTCCTGGTCGACGCCGGGCAGGAAGCCGGGCACGTCGACGAAGGTGAGCAGCGGGATGTTGAACGCGTCGCAGGTGCGGACGAAGCGGGCGGCCTTCTCGCTCGACTCGATGTCGAGCACGCCGGCGAGGATCATCGGCTGGTTGCCGACGATGCCGACGGGCTGGCCGTCGATGCGGCTGAACCCGCAGGTGATGCTCTTGGCCCAGTGCGGGAAGTACTCGAAGTACTCGCCGTCGTCGACGACCGAGGCGATGACCTTCTTCATGTCGTACGGCTGGTTGGGCGAGGGCGGCAGGATGGTCTGCAGCTCGGGGCACAGACGATCGGGGTCGTCGCCGGTGTCGACCGCAGGCGGCTCCTCGAGGTTGTTCGAGGGCAGGAAGCTGAGCAGGAAGCGAACGTCGTCGAGGCAGGCCTTCTCGTCGGCGCTGACGAAGGTGGCGACGCCGCTCTTGCTGGCGTGGCTCATCGCGCCGCCGAGTTCTTCGAGGGTGACCTCCTCGCCGGTGACCGTCTTCACGACGTCGGGGCCGGTGATGAACATGTGGCTGCTCTCGCGGACCATGAAGATGAAGTCGGTCATGGCCGGGCTGTACACCGCGCCGCCGGCACAGGGGCCGAGGATCACCGAGATCTGCGGCACCACACCGCTGGAGAGCACGTTGCGGTAGAAGATGCCGCCGTAGCTGGCGAGGCTGACCACGCCCTCCTGGATGCGGGCGCCGGCGCCGTCGTTCAGGCCCACGACCGGGGCGCCCACCTTGAGGGCGAGGTCCATCAGCTTGTGGATCTTCTCGGCGAACACTTCGCCGAGGGCGCCGCCGAAGACGGTGAAGTCCTGGCTGAACACGAACACCTTGCGACCGTCGACGGTGCCCCACCCGGTGATCACACCGTCGGTGTAGGGGCGCTCCTCGAGGCCCGAGGCATGGGCACGATGGCGGGCGAGCATGTCGAGCTCGTTGAAGCTGCCGGGATCGAGGAAGTAGTCGATGCGCTCGCGGGCGAGCATCTTGCCCTTCTCGTGCTGGCGCTCCACCGACCGGGGCGAGCCGGCGTGGTGTGCCTGCTCACGTCGCTGGCGGAGATCCTCGAGCTTCTCGATCATGGGGTCACTCACGGGGAGCCACGCTAGTTGCCGCTCTCCGGCGGTGTGCATTCCAACCGTTCCGTGAGCGCCACCCGCAGCCGGTGCGGGTCCGGCTCACCGAACGGTCGGATCGGTGAGCGCCGCCCGCAGCCGGTGCGGGTTCGGCTCACGGAACCCCGTCGCCCAGGTCTGGCAGGCTGGGGTCATGACGTTGCCGCTCGCGCCCCCGATCGCACCGATGCTGGCGAAGGCCGCGACCGCGATCCCGGTCGGCGTCCCCGGCGAGTGGCACTACGAACCGAAGTGGGACGGGTTCCGCTGCATCGTGTTCCGCGACGGCGACCGGATCGAGCTGGCCAGCCGCAACGAGCGACCGTTCACCCGCTACTTCCCCGAGCTGCTCGAGCCCCTGCTCGCGCAGCTGCCCGACCGGTGCGTGGTCGACGGCGAGATCGTGGTGCCCGACGCCGACGATCGCGGCCTCGACTTCGACGCCCTGCTGCAGCGCATCCACCCGGCCGAATCGCGCGTGCGGCGCCTGGCGGCCGAGACGCCTGCGTCGTTCGTCGCGTTCGACCTGCTCGCGCTCGACGACCGCTCGCTGATGGACGCGCCGCTGCACCAACGGCACGCGCTGCTGCGGACGGCGCTGGCCGACGCCGGACGCCAGGTGTACCTCTGCCCGAGCACCACCGACCACGAGGTCGCCCAGCACTGGTTCGTCGAGTTCGAGGGCGCCGGCCTCGACGGGGTGGTGGCCAAGCGGCTCGCCGATCCCTACACGCCCGACAAGCGGACCCTCGTGAAGGTGAAGCACCTGCGCACCGCCGACTGCGTCGTGGCGGGCTATCGCATCCACAAGGACGGCAAGGGTGTCGGTTCGTTGCTGCTCGGCCTCCACGACGAGGAGGGTCGGCTGCACCACGTCGGGGTCACGGCGAGTTTCACGGTGAAGCGTCGCGCCGAACTGCTCGACGAGCTCGCGCCGCTGCTCGACGGTGCGATCGAGGGCCACCCGTGGCAGGACTGGGCCGAGGCGCAGGCGCATGCCGAGGGACGGTTGCCCGGTGCCCAGAGCCGGTGGAACGCCGGCAAGGACCTGTCGTGGGTGCCGATCCGTGCCGAGCGGGTGGCCGAGGTGACCTTCGGCCAGTTGGAGAAGGGCCGGTTCCGGCACGGTTCGTCGTTCCTGCGGTGGCGGCCCGACCGCGAACCTGCGAGCTGCCGCTACGACCAGCTCGAGGTGGCCGATCCGGTGCCGTTCCACGACGTGGTGACCGGCGAGGTCTGACGCCGACGCGTCACTCGACGTTGAAGGTCTTCTGCAACGTCTGGGTGCCGGTGCTCGTGGTGACCGACACCTCGAGCGTCCAGATGCCGGCCATGAGCAGCGGCACGCCCTCGGCCTGCGGCAGCACGGCGGCGCCGGCGTCGGAACCGGTGACCTCCGGCGGCAGGGTGAGGATCACCGTGGGCGCGATGGTGTCGTCGGGCGGGCGGAACGTGATCTGCACCGCGCTGACGCCCGTGGCCGGCGCATCGATCTCGACCCGCACGCCGTTCGCGCCCACACCGCCGGTGAGGAACACCGTCAGGTCGGCGCCGGCGTCCTCCATCACGAAGCGGCCCTGGTCGTAGGCGTAGTCGATGCCGTCGCCGGTGTCGACGAGACCGGCCGGCGTGAACGACAGCATCCAGGCCGTGAGCATCAGCACGAACAGGCCGCCGGCGGCTTCGACGCTCGTGGCGCGGCGCAGGCGCGACGCCATCGGTGCCGTCATCGAATCGGCCTTGCGCAGCCGGGTGGAGACGAACTGTCGGGTGGCCAGACCCACGAAGACCATCACGCCGACCGCGAGGGCCTTCACCAGCAACACCCGTCCGTGCGAGGTGTCGAAGAGCGCGCCGCGGTCGAGCCGCCAGGTCTGGATCGCGCCGGTGATCACCGTGAGCAGGAGCGCCGGGGTGGAGAGGCGGCTGAAGCCGCGGACCGCGTGGACGAGGTCGTCCTCGCCGGGTCCGGCCAGCACGACCCGGGTGAGCAGGACGACGCCGCCGAGCCACACGGCCATCGCGAGTGCGTGGACGACGCCGGCCGCGTAGCCGACGAGCGCCATGTCGCCGCCCGAGCGGCTGAACCCGAACGTGGCCACGGCCAGCGCGGGGATGCCGAGGGCCATCATCTGCGACTGCTGTTCGAGGCACCGCTCGGGGCGCAGGACGACCCAGCCGCACCCACCGGCGAAGGCCACGCGGGCGAGGGCCGCGAGCCCGGGCGCCGAGTCCTTGAGATCGATCCACGCGGTCGGGCTGAGCGACGCGCCCACCGAGGAGCCGGTGGTCTGCGCGGTGAGGAGGATCGCGACGCACACCGACGAGAAGATCGCGACGGCCCAGGTGGTGCGCAGGAACCGCACCGTCAGGATGTACTCGACGCCCTCCGGCCAGGCGACGACGATCAGGATCAGCGAGCCGAACAGCACCGCCAGCGACAGGGCGGCGACCAGGCGGGCGAGGCCGAGCGGGCCGCCCACGCGGTTGGCGTCGGTCTCGGCGGCGCCGCCGACGACCTCGCCGGTGACGGGGTCGACGACCGGGGCGAGGGTGGCCGCGGTGACGGCTGGCTCGGAGACCGCCGTGTCAGCGGTGGCGGTGTCGGCCGTGGGCGCTGGGGTGACGACCACGGCGGCGTCGGCCGTGACGGTGAAGGTGATGCTGACCGCACCGTTGGCCGAACTGTCGGGGGCGCTCACGTTCATGACGACGTTGCACGTGCCCTTGGGGAACGGGTTCGGCACGGGCACGGTGGCCGTCAGCCGGTCGGCGCTGAGGGACGGGTCACCGACGGGGAAGACCTCGCCGTTGCACGCGGCGATCGGGACGTTCGTGGGGCCGAGTGGCTCGGCGAACGTGAAGGTCATCGACGTCGGCGAGGCGGCGAGCGTGTCGTTGTTGGCCGGGCTCGAGTTCACCAGGGTGTTGTCGGCACGGGCCACGGGCGCGCCGATGGACGTGACCGCTGCGAACGCGGCGACGGTGGCGAGCGCCAGCAGCAGCCAGGTGGCGAGGCGGCGGGCGCGGAGGATGGACGAGGTGGCGGAACCCATGGCGGTGGTGTGCCAACGCTACTCGGGTCCGTGGGCGGGCGGGGGTCTCACCCCCGCCCGCACGGGACTGCTGGACATCGCTCGCGGCCCGCTGTCAGGCCGCGGTCAGGCCACAGTCAGGTCACGAGCGGGCCGGTCAGGGGTTGGCCGCGAGGAACGCGTCGGCGACGAGGTCGCCGGGAACGTCCGGCAGCAGGGTGTACACCGAGATGCCGACGTCGAGATCGGTGGCGGTGAAGATCTCCCACACCGGCGAGTCGGCCGCACCGAGGCACACGATGCCGAGGATGCCATCGGCCGACTCGCGCAGGTCACCGCCGTCCGGGCAGTCGAGCGTCTTCCAGTCGAGGGGCATGCTGTCGGTGCGCGAGATGCCGATCCAGATGTCGGCGACGTCGCTGTTGTCGGACGAGTCCTTCAGCGTCGCGACGCCGATCGACAGCAGCTTCTCGTTCAGCTCCGGCATCGCCGCGATGAGGTCGAGCGTGCCCTGCGTCGGCGTGCCGGCCTCGAGGTAGAAGCCGTCGGGGGCGATGAACCGGGTGGTCAGGTCGAGGATCTCGAACCGCGATCCCGCCGGTGGGGCGGTGGCCGGTGCCGTCGCGGGGATGGTCTCGGGGATGGTGACCGGCACCACCGTGGTGGGCAGCGCGATCGGGGCCGCGGTGGTGGCCGGCGCCGTCGCAGGGGTCGTCTCGGCGACGGTCGTGGCGGTGTCCGCGCCGTCGTTCGGGTCGCAGTCGGCGACGTCGAGGTCCTGCGCGATCTCGGACTGCTCGTCGCTGAGCTTGGTGAGCTGGTCGAACGACTTCAGCGCCTCGTCGCCGTCGGCGGCCTTGCCGAGCTGCTCGATCTCGTCGACCTGGTCCTCCAGCACGGCGATGAAGTCCTCGAAGTCCTTCGCGAGGGACTCCGGGGCGGCGCCGATCGCCTGCAGGCGGCCGAGGCCGTCCTCGTAGACCGCCAGCACGTCCTTCGCGAAGGCCGCGTAGTCCTCATCGGCCGGGAATTCGATGCGGTCGAGGTCCTTGGAGACGTCACCACAGATGTCGGTGAGCTCGTCGACGAAGTCGTCCTCGGAGAGCGCACCACCCCCGTCCCCTCCGCCGCAGGCCGCGAGAGCCATCGTGACAGCGGCCGCGAGGGCCGTGATCGAACGTGTGCACATGTTGTTCCTCCCTGATCAACGAGCGTTCCGATCGTACGAGTTCACCTCGTGCCGGCCGGCGACCACCCGGGTGCCGCATGCAGGTGGCATGCGATCACGGAGGCGTCACCGGAGCGCGACGTCAACCGCGGACAGGACCGTCCGTCATCATCGGCGTGCGTCGAGCAACCCTTGAATCCATGTTCCGGTGAACCGCCTCGGGTGAACCGCCTCGGGTGATCGCCTTCGGGTGACCGCCTGCCGGGGGCGAGCGCGATCCGTGTGACCGGCGTGATGGGTCGGCCGACGCCGGGAGCGCCCGCACACCCGTTGGGTAGGCTCCCCTCGATGGCCACCCAAGCGCTCTACCGCCGCTACCGCCCCCGCCGCTTCAGCGAGGTGCGTGGGCAGGAGCACATCGTGCGGGCGCTGCGCAACGCGGTCATCAACCACCGCGAGGGTCAGGCCTACCTGTTCTCGGGGCCCCGGGGAACCGGCAAGACCACGTCGGCGCGCATCCTCGCCAAGGTGCTCAACTGCGAACGGCCCGTCGAGGGCGAGCCGTGCTGCGAGTGCGACTCGTGCGTGGCGGTCGAGCGCGGCACCAGCTACGACGTGCACGAGCTCGACGCTGCCAGCAACAACGGCGTCGACGCGATGCGCGACCTCATCGAGAAGGCCTCGCTCGGCACGCCGGGTCGGCACAAGGTGTACATCCTCGACGAGGTCCACATGCTCTCCAAGGCGGCCGAGGCCGCCCTGCTGAAGACGCTCGAGGAGCCGCCGCCGCACGTGGTGTTCGTGCTCGCGACCACCGATCCGCAGAAGGTCAGCGACACCATCCGCAGCCGCACGCAGCACCTCCGGTTCCACCTGTTGCCGATGGACGAGCTCGAGCAGCACATCCGCTGGGTCGCCGCCGACGCCGGCCTGCAGGTGAGCGAGGCGGCGATCATGTCGGCGCTCGAACAGGGCGGTGGCTCTGCTCGCGACACCCTGAGTGCACTCGAACTCGTCGCGAGCACCGGTGGCGACGACCTCGAGGTCGTGCAGTACGACGAGTTCGTCGAGTCGCTGGTCGAGCTCGATCCGGGCCGGGCGCTCACCGCGGTGGCCTTCGCCGTCCAGCAGGGCCGCGACCCGCGCTCGCTCACCGAGGACGTGGTCCGCTACCTGCGCGACTGTTTCTTGTCGCTGATGGCCCCCGAGCTGGTGGCCCTGCCCGACTCGCGAGCGGTCGTCGTGGCCGAGCAGGCCGGCCGGCTCGGTGCCGGCAAGGTCGTGAAGGCCATGGAGCGGCTGGGCGAGATCCTCGTCGAGATGCGCCATGCGCCCGATCCGCGGTTGCTGCTCGAGGTCGCGCTCGTCCAGCTCACCCATCAGGCGGCGTCGAACGACATCGGTGCGCTGATGGACCGCATCGACCGGCTCGAGAAGGCGTTGGCCGAGGGCGGACCGCGCCCGGCCGTCGCCGCATCCACGCCGGTCGACCCGGTCACGGGCCGAGTGCCGCTCGGTGCCCGCGCCCGCCGCGACGCCACCGGGCCGATGGCCCGTCCGTCGCTGGCGTCGGTGCCCGACGCCGAGCCGACCCCTGCCGTCGTGTCGGTCGCGTCGGTGCCCGCCGGCCCGGCGTCTGCGGCACCCGAGCAGCCGGCCGCTCGCTCCGTCCCGACGCCGACGCCGACGCCCGTGCGCGATCATCCGTCGACCGACGCACCGGCGGCTCCTGCAGATCCGGCCCCGGCGGCGCCGGCCGCACGCCCGGTCGCGGACGCGGCGGCGCCACGGCCCTCGACGCCAGCGGCCTCGCCGAGCCCGGCAGGCGCGGGAGGCGCGGCAGGCACGGGTGGCGCCGACGAGGCCGTAGCCCGATGGGCCGAGATCGTGCCAGCGCTGAAGCCGCTCGTGCGTGCCATCTACTCGGTGCCGAAGCTGCTCGGCGTGCGCGACGGCGCGCTCACCCTCGGCGCCCCCAACGACGCGCACCGCACGAAGTGCGAGCAGCACCGGGCCGAGGTCGAGCGGGTCGCGGCCGATGTCGTCGGCGCGCCGGTGCGGGTGGTGATCGTCACCGATGCGTCGGCCAGGTCCGACGACCACGACGACCACGACCCACGGGACGATCCTCGTGACCAGCGCGACGCCCGGGGTCCGGCCGACGGCGCGCGCGGTGGCGGTCCCACCTACGGCCTCGACGCCGGCCCGTCGGCCACCGTGGTGGCCCTGCACCCGTCCGGACCGCCGCCCGCCGACGAGGACATCGACCTGAACGACCTCGTCGATGCACCGCCCGACTCGGTCGTGTCGCCCATCGACCGGCTCGCCCAGGCGTTCCCCGGCTCCGAGCTCATGGATGAGCGCCACTGATGGCCTCGTACACGATGCCGGTCCAGGTGCTGATCGACGAGCTCGGTCGGTTGCCGGGCATCGGTCCGAAGTCGGCGCAGCGGATCGCCTTCCACCTGTTGAAGGTGCCCACCGACGACGTCGCCCGGCTCGCCCACGCACTCACCGATGCCAAGGCCAGGGTGCGCTTCTGCGAGCGCTGCTGGAACATCGCCGACGCCGCGCTGTGCCCCATCTGCACCGACGACCGGCGCGACACGTCCACGGTGTGCGTGGTGGAAGAGGCCCGCGACATCGTCGCGATCGAGCGCACGGGTGAGTTCCGCGGCCGCTACCACGTGCTGCTGGGGGCGATGAGCCCGCTCGAGGGCATCGGACCCGAGCAGCTCAAGGTGAAGGAGCTGTTCGCCCGCATCGAGCCGGAGGGCATCACCGAGGTGATCCTCTGCACGAACCCGAACACCGAGGGCGAGGTCACGGCCATGTACCTCGCCCGCATGTTGCAGCCGTTCGGGGTGCGTGTCACCCGCATCGCCAGCGGTCTGCCGGTGGGCGGCGATCTCGAGTACGCCGACGAGCTCACGCTCGGCCGTGCGCTCGAGGGACGACGCGACCTGTCGGCCTGAGCCGGCGCGGGCAGGTGCCGCGGGTCGACCGCATCGGGTTCAGCGTGCCGGGTTCAGCGTGCCCGAATCAGCGTGCCCGGTCGGGTCGTCGTTCGAGGAGGTCCGCCAGCGCGAGGGCTCGGGTGAAGGCGTCGTCGTCGTCGATCCAGTCGGGGTCGAACGCCACCCGGTCGAGCTGTTCGGCGAGCCGTGCGGCGGCGTCGGCCCGTGGCGGGTCGGCGGTCGTCCACCGCCGGGCCAGTTCCGGATTGGTGCACACGTCGTCGATACCTCGCGCTGTCGCGGCGGCCGACAGGCGGTCCTGCAGCACGCCCCATCGACCGCGCCGACGGCGGTGCCGGCGGACGAGCAGGGTGCGCACCAGGAATGTCCCGCCGACGCCGACGAGCAGTGAGAGCAGGGTGACGAGCGCGACCGTGCGGCCGTGGTCGCGGAACAGCCGGCCGATGGTGTCGCTGACCGACCGCACGAGATCGCCACCGACGGAGCTGCGCGGCGACTCACCGGCGAGCGGCACGTCGGCGGTCGGGTCGAACGCCTGCCAGCCGGTCTCGGGGAACCAGACCTCGACCCAGGCGTGCGCGTCGCTGGCGCGGACTTCGAACACGCCGGTCACGCGATCGCGTTCGCCGGGGACGTAGCCGGTCGCCAGGCGGGTCGGCACGCCCTGGGTGCGCAGCATGACGGCGAGCGCCGAGGCGATCTGCTCGCAGAACCCGAGCCGTGAACCGAACAGGAGGTCGTCGACCGCGTCGACGCCCTCCGGCGGGACCGGAGCCTCCAGGTCGTACTGCACGTTGGCGCCGATCCAGGCCTCCATGTTGCGGATCACGTCGTAGGTGCTGGTCGCGTCGCCCGCGAGCTGGTCGGCGAGTTGCACGGTGCGGGCAGTGGTGGTGGCGGGCACCTCCAGGTACGTCACGAAGGCGTCGCGGCCCGCCTGCGTCAGCCGCCCGTCGACGAGGCCTTGGCGGGCGAGCGACGTGGCGTCGACGACCGGTCGCTGCGACACGACGGTGTAGATCGACCCGGCGGTGAGGACGAGGTCGGTACGCAACGCGCCGTCGGAGCGCGCGTACAGGTCGCCGTCGAACACCACCCGGTCGGGTCGGTACGCGGCGAACAGCAGGTTCGGCTGGTCGACCTCGACGTAGAAGGTCTGCACGAACTCCTCGGTCTCCACGAGCCGTGATCGTTCGTGGTCGCCGAAGGCCGGATCGAGGGTGATGTCGGGCCCCTCCATCGCGTAGCCGGGGTCGTCGAGCACCTGCCAGGTGCGTCCGTCGAAGGTGGCGAAGGTCTGGCCGCGCCAGAAGTCGGGTTCCGGCGCGCGGACCCGCATCACGATCTCGTCGCCGAGCGGACCCCGCATCGACGTGTCGATCTCGTGGTCGAAGCCCGGATACCCGCCGAGGCTGCCCGTACGGCTCTCGCCGTCGCGTGTGCCGGAGGTGGTCGTGTCGGCGCCGTCGGCGCCGGCGAACGGCGAGGACGTGTCGGCCGGCCGGGTCGTCTCGATCACCGACGGCAGGCCCAGCCGGGCCGGGCCGTCGGGCACGGGGACCGTGCCGAGCAGGGCGACGGTGGCCACCGCCCCGATGCCGATCGCTGCCGCGGTCGTCGCGAGCCGGCGACCGGAGCGGCGGGCGGTGACGCGAGGGGATCCGGCCGGGCGCCCGCGCCGCTGCTGTGGCGCAGTGCCGATCTCCCTGAGGGTGAGCATCCAGGTGATGCCCCATGCCGCGAGCCACCACGGCAGCGCCGGGTCGATCCGCTGGCCGGAGGCGTAGGCGGCGACCACGGCGCCGAACGCCAGCGACGCACGGGCGGCGCGGCGGTTCGTGCACTCGAACCCGTGGAGCACGACGAGGAGCATGAGCACCTGCGGGAGCGGGCCGCGGATCACCGACAGGAGGTCGTCCGCGTTCGACACCGACACGGTGATCGCGATCAGTCCGGCCACGGTGAACCCGGCCACGAGCAACTGCACGAGCGTCTTCAGCGACCGGTGGCTGGTGCCGCCGGTGGTCATGGCGGCGGTGAGGAGACTGCCGCCGATGAGCGCGACGAGCGTGATCGGCGACGACTCGAGCGCGCCGGTGAGCATCGTGAGCGACAGGATCGACGCGAACGCGACCGACCATCTCGCCGCTGCTCCGAGCGTCTCGTCGGGCTCGGCAGGTGTGCGCACGATCTGGCGTCGCCATCTGTTGGGTGCAGGAAGCGGGGGCGGGTCGGGCAGGCAGGTGGCGCACCACCGGGTGATGGCGCCGGCGTCGTGCAGTTCGGTCGGTTCGCCGTCGCCCTCGGCCGCGCTGACGACGGCGCCCCGCCGCCGCCCTTCCTCGAGCGCCCACCGCACCCGGGCTGCTTCGGCGTCGCGGGCCGCTCGTCCGTCGGGGTCGGTGTCCCTGTCGGTGTCCCTGTCCGTGCCCCTGTCCGTGTCGGCCGGAAGCACGGCGCGCACGACCCAGCGGGAGTCGGACGCGCGGCGATGGTCGAACACCGACAGGGTGCCCGTGCGCAGCGAGGTGGGCCAGTGGACCGCGTGGTCGCCGTCGCCGTCGCGCCATCGGCGCACGCCGTCGAGTTCTCCGTCGGCCGCCCGTCCGCCGGTCGTGGCGGCCTCGGCGGCGACGCCGGCGGGCTGGGTGTCCGTCTCGACCGTTGCGCCGGTGCCACCGGGGCGAGGTGCCACGACGACGGGGTCGATCGCGACGACGAACCGGCGGCGCCACCAGACGATCCCGGCACCTCCGCCGGACGACACCTGCACGTCCAGTCGGTCGACGATGCCACGTCGCGGCAGCGTCGCCGTGGTGTCGAGGACGCCGTCCGCGAGCCAGCCGTCGGCGACGGGTTCGCCTCGGTCGAGCAGCCTGACGTGCACTGGTCGGGGTCGGGCCCCGTCGGTGGACACGACGACGCGTGCGGTGTCGCCCGCGTCGACCGACACTGCGTGCAGGGCCACCGACAGCGAGCGGACACGTCCCAGCCGCCACCAACCGGTGGCGACGCCGGTGACGCCGCCGACGACGCCGGCGCCGAGGATGATCACGACGGGCACCGCGCCGGTGAGGCGACCCATGCCGAGGGTGGCGACCCATGCGAACAGCAGGTAGCCGGAGCCGGCCGCGACGCCGCGCAACGCCCGGCCACTCGATGCAGCCGATGCAGCCGATGCAGCCGATGCCGCGTCGGGGCGTACGGGCACGGCGGGCACGGCGGGCACGGCGGGCACGGCAGGGCCAGGGGTGGCGGTCGCGGGCTCGGTGAGCGCGGTGCGGCTGGGGGCCGTCATGCCGCCGTCACGCCGCCGGAGGTCGGACCTGGTGCAGGCAGTCGGTGACGACCTCGCGTCCTGCCGCGGTCGACCCGTCGCCGTCGATGAGCAGCAGGCGGTGGGCGAGCGCCGGCACGACGACGGCGGCGACGTCGTCGGGCACGACGAAGGCGCGGCCGCGCATGGCGGCGATCGCGCGGGCGAGACCGGCGACGGCGAGGCCACCGCGGGTCGAGGCGCCGAGACGTACACGCGGGTGGCGCCGCGTCGCCTCGAGCAGTTCGACGATCCAACGCGAGACGGCATCGGGCACGGCGACGTGATCGATGGTGTGGCGAGCGTGCACGAGAGCTTCGATCGTGGTCACCGGGTGCACCTCGTGGAGGCGGCGTCGACCGCGGCGGCCGGCGATGACGGCGACCTCGTCGTCGAACTCGGCGCGACCGGGCGACACGACGGCCGCGAACCGGTCGACGGCGCCCTCGCCGAGGCGGAAGGTGCCGGCCATGTCGATCGGGTTCTGCGTGGCCACCAACAGGAACGGGTCGGGCAGTTCGTGGCTGCGGCCGTCGACGCTGACGGTGCCCTCTTCGGCGGCTTCGAGGAGCGCCGACTGGGTCCGTGGGTTGGTGCGGTTCAGTTCGTCGAACACCACGACGTTGGCGAAGATCGGGCCCGGTCGGAAGCGCAGACGCAGCCCGTCACCGTCGGGCACGAGCGTGCCCGTCACGTCGCCGGGCAGGAGATCGACGGTGCCCTGGATGCGGTGGAACGTACCGCCCACGGACGCAGCGATCACCTGGGCGAGGAGGGTCTTGCCGACGCCCGGGATGTCCTCGATCAGCAGATGGCCTCGCGAGAGCAGGCAGGCGGCCGCGACCTCGGCGACGTCGCGGCGTCCCGCCACCACGGTGGCGACCGTATCGATGACGGCGCGACCGAGCGCGCCGGCAGCCTCGACCTCGGCGGGGACCGGTGTGGTGCCGGCGATCGGTGTCGGCCCGAGACCGGTCGGCGAGCCGAGCGGTGTCGGCTGCCGGAGGTCGGGCGGGGGGAGTTCGATGCTGGGTCCGCTCGGAGCGGTGCCGCGGGTGAACAGCGTCATCGGGAGTGTTCATCGGCAGGTGAAGCGCCGGGCTGCAGGAATGTTCTGTCACGCCGCTCGACCCCTGGGGGGAGCGGCGCTGAACTGGCCGGAACTGGCCGGAACTGGCCGGAACTGGCCGGAAAACGTAACCGGGGTACCACTCCTGGACCTGGTAGCGGGCGGACGGGCCAGCTCCAGAGGTGGTACCCCAGATCTTGGTGGCGATCGCTGCTTCATCTCCGTTGTGGGGAGAAGCGCTGTCGCTATGTGTCGATTACGTTACAACGGATGCCGGTTGTTGTCAACACTTCGCAACAATCGTCATCTGATGTGACATCTTCACCCGAGGTGGTCACTCAACCACATCGAGCGAGATAGATGGTGGATGGTCGCGCCGTCATCGCATCGTCCCTGCTCAGAGCATTCGTGCGCGGTGCAGCGAGGTGCCGGGCCGAGACGCGAGCGACCCCCGGGATCGCGAGACACCGGGGGTCGTTCGAGATCCGGGAGATCAGGGAGATCAGGGAGATCAGACGGTGCGCACCACGAGGGCGTCACCCTGGCCACCGCCGCCGCACAGGGCGACCGCGCCGGTGCCGCCGCCACGACGACGGAGCTCGTGCAGCACGGTGAGGGCGAGGCGGTTGCCGCTCATGCCGATCGGGTGGCCGAGCGCGATCGCGCCACCGTTCACGTTGACGATCTCGTCGGTGATGCCGAGATCGGCCATCGAGGCGATGCCGACCGCGGCGAACGCCTCGTTGATCTCGAAGATGTCGACGTCGCTCACCGACTTGCCGACCTTGCCGAGCGCCTTCAGGATCGCCTTGCTCGGCTGCTGCAGCAGCGAGGCGCTGTCGGGGCCGGCCACCATGCCGTAGCTGACGACCTGACCGAGCGGGGTGATGCCACGGGCGTTCAGCGCCTTCTCGCTCATCAGCACCACGGCCGAGCCGCCGTCGCTGATCTGCGACGCGTTGGCAGCGGTGATCGTGCCCTCCTTGTCGAACGCGGGCTTCAGCGTCGCGAGCGACTCCATGGTGGTGCCGGGGCGCACGCCCTCGTCGGTCTCGACGAGGATCGGCTCGCCCTTTCGCTGCGGGATGCTCACCGGGATGATCTCGTCGGCGAACTTGCCGTCCTTGATCGCGTTGGCCGCCCGCTCGTTCGACTTCATCGCGACCTCGTCCTGCTGCTCGCGGGTGATGTTGCCGGCGGCGTAGCGCTCGGTGCCGAGGCCCATGAGGCAGGCGTCGAACGCACACCACAGGCCGTCCTTGATGATCGCGTCGGCCAGCTCGGTGTTGCCGTAGCGGAAGCCGCCGCGAGCGCCGGGCGCGAGGTAGGGCGCGTTCGTCATGCTCTCCATGCCGCCCGCCACCACGATGTCGGCCTCGCCCGAGGCGATCATCTGGTCGGCGAGGTAGATGGTGTTGAGGCCCGACAGGCAGACCTTGTTGATGTTGACGCTCGGAACGCTCATCGGGATGCCGGCCTTCACGGCGGCCTGGCGCGACGGCACCTGGCCCTGACCGGCCATCAGCACCTGACCCATGAGCACGTGCTCCACCTCGTCGGGCGACACGCCGGCGCGCTCGAGCGCGGCCTTGATCGCGAACCCACCGAGATCGGCGGCACTGAACGACGCGAGCGCGCCGCTCATCTTGCCGATCGGCGTACGAGCTCCGGCGACGATGTACGAACCAGCCATGACGAGACCTCCTCGAGTGCTGCGCACTCCGACGTGCGCTTGCCCGCTCCAGCGTATGCGCGCGTGGTTACCAGCGGGTAATGGGAGGGCGGGCTGCCGGTCGGCAGCTGGTCAGTTCGAGCTCGAGCCCTTCCAGAGATCGATCTCGGCCTCCTGCGCGTAGGGCTCGATCGCGGCGAGCTCGTCGTCGCTCAGATGCAGGTTCGCCAGCGCCGCCACGTTGTCCTCGAGCTGGCGGACGCTGCTCGCACCGATCACGAGCGAGGTCATCCGCGGATCGCGCAGCGCCCACACGAGCGCGAGCTGGGCGAGCGTCTGCCCGCGGGCGGCGGCGAGGTCGTTCAACGCGCGCACCTTGGTCATCGCGTCGTCGGTGAGCAGACCTTCGCTGAGCGCGCCGCCGGTGGCGATGCGTGAGTCGCTCGGGATGCCGCCGAGGTAGCGGTCGGTGAGCATGCCCTGGGCGAGCGGCGAGAACGCGATGCATCCGGCGCCGACGTCCTCGAGGGTGTCGAGCAGGCCGTCGCGCTCGATCCAGCGGTTGAGCATCGAGTACGAGGGCTGGTGGATGAGCAGCGGCACCTTCAACTCGGTCAGCAGCCGGGCGGCTTCGCGGGTGCGCTCGGAGCTGTACGACGAGATGCCGACGTAGAGGGCCTTGCCCTGCTGGACGATCGAGGCGAGTGCGCCGACGGTCTCCTCGATGGGCGTCTCGGGATCGGCGCGGTGCGAGTAGAAGATGTCGACGTAGTCGAGCCCCATGCGCCGCAGCGACTGGTCGAGCGAGGCGATCAGGTACTTGCGTGAGCCGAAGTTGCCGTACGGCCCCGGCCACATGTCGTAGCCGGCCTTGGTGGAGACGACGAGCTCGTCGCGGAGGTGCCGGAAGTCGACGGCGAGCATGCGGCCGAAGTTCTCCTCGGCCGCGCCGTACGGCGGGCCGTAGTTGTTGGCCAGGTCGAAGTGGGTGATGCCGAGGTCGAACGCCCGACGGCAGATGGCCTGCTGGGTCGTGAACCCGCGGTCGTGGCCGAAGTTGTGCCACAGCCCGAGCGACAGCGCCGGCAGCAGCAGCCCGCTGCGCCCGCACCGTCGGTACGGCATGGTCTCGTAGCGATCGGGGGCGGGCGCGTACACGTCGGGGATCGGCATGCCCGCCAGCCTAGGGACGGTGCCGCTCGTGTCTTCGGTGGTGCGGCGTCAGGCGTGGAGGCCGTCGACCGCGTCGAGGACCTCGCCGGCGTCGTTGTGGCTGTGGGTGAAGCCGCGCCGGCGCTCCTCGGCGACCGTCGACTCGCTGCGCAACGCCACGATGTAGGCCCGGCGGTAGCTCGACGCCGACGTGTTGCCGCCCGAGCCGTGGAGCACGCCCTCGTTGTGGACCGTGATGTCGCCACGATGGATCTCGACGGGACGCATCACGTCGTCGGGACCGAGGTCGGTGACCAGGGTGTGGCTGGCGCTGCGGTCGCCGTGCAGCGGCCGATGGGGCCGGACCGCCTCGTGGTGCGAACCGGGCAGGAACTGCATGCAGCCGTTCTCGACCGTCGAGTCGTCGACGGCCAGCCAGCACGTCGCCGTACGGCGGTCGTCGGTGTCGATCCAGTACGCCTGGTCCTGGTGCCAGTGGAACACGGCGTCGGCGCGGCCGGGCGACTTGGCGAGCAGCTGGTCGAAGTCGATGGTCATGCCCTCGCCGCAGAGTTGCTCGGCGATCGACTGCGCCCGACGTTCGTAGAGGTTGCCCTGCCACTCGGGCAGGTAGCGGCGGGGCACCATGACGTTCACGACCGCGTAGCCGGCCGGGTCGCTGCCGTGCTCGCCGGTGGTCATGTCGTTGAAGTCCTTGCCGGCCACCGCGATCTCGCCGCGCAGGAACCGGTCGTACACGTCCTCGATGTCGATCATCTCGTCGTCGCTCATCACCCCGCGGAGGTGGACGTAGCCGTCGCGTCGGAACGCCTCGCGGTCGGCGTCGGTGACGAGGTATCGATCGCCCTGCCGTCGCGCCGCAGGATCGGGCTGATCGGTGGCGGCTCCGTCGGGGGTGGGTGCTGCGTTCGACGTCATGCGCCGCAATCTAGGACCGTCGCCCCGGTCGCACACCTCGTACACGCTCGTACGGCTCGCTCCCGCGGGTCAGACGGTGCGGCAGCCGATCGTCACCGGTGCCGAGGCGGCGAGTCCGAAGCCGCGGGCGTGGATGCACACCTCGGCGCCCGATGCCGCAGTGATCCCGACGCCGACGTTGAAGCCGTGCGTGCGGCTCGGGTACGAGGTGAGGTCGGGGCGGAGGTCGCGGGCCATGATCGGGCCGCTCATCTGCTGGGCCTGCCCGGGGTTGGTGACCGACACGGTGATCGTGACGGGCAGGTCGAACTCGGGGTCGAGGGCCCAGCCCGACACGATCACGCCGCTGCCGCTGATGGCGGCGCTGTCGAGCGCGCCGACGGGCGCCGGGCCACCCGGGCCGCGGGGCACGTCGATGCCCGACAACGGTGCCCACAGTCCGGGCGTGTCGTAGCCGAGGGCCCAGATCGCGATGCCCGACAGGCCCGCCTGGATCACCGCGTTGGTGCGTTGCACGATCGTCAGTTCGTCGGGGTAGTACACGGTGCGTCGGACGGTGCAGGTGGTCGACCCGCTGCTGTTCAGCCGCAGCGCGGGGCGCAGTACACCGGTGTCGATCGGCGAGGTGCTGTTCGCGTACGAGCTCGGTGTGGGCAGCAGCGGTGCGGCCGTCGGGCCCGTCCGGTTGCCCGTGTAGCTCACGTCGTAGGTGAAGCGCAGCTCGCCCGACGCGTCGCGCACGGGCGTGGCGCCATTGTCCGCGGCGAGCTGGGCGGCGCTCTCCATCTGCACGCCGAGGGTGGCGAGCGAGGCGTTGGTGGGACACGTCCCCGACGTCACCGTCGCCCAGCTGCGCCCGTACGCGTTCACGCCGATCTGCACCTTGCTGCGCTGATCGGCCGGCACGATCGAGGTGACGTACGAGATGACGTTCGCCTGCCACGACAGCGGCGAGACCGGGCCGGGCGCCGAGACGCTCCAGTCGTAGACCATCAGTCGGAGGCGATCGATGTGGGGCAGCATCTCGGGCCACGCGTACACCTGGTAGCCGCTCGACCCGCCGTCCCAGATCGGGGGCACGGTGACCGACAGCAGCTTGCCCTGGGCGTGGAGCGAGGCGCCGAGCTCGGCGACGAACGCCGCCCAGTTCGGACGGGTGTTGGTCCAGGACGAGCGTCCGTCGCTGAACGCGAAACCCTCGTAGTCGAGGTCGATGCCGTCGTAGCCGCGGCCGACGACGAGGTTCGTGATCGCCTGGACGTGCTGGCTGCGCGTGGTGGGGTCGGCGAGGATGCCGGCCATCACGAGCTTGCCCGTGCCGTCGGTGATGCTGGGCAGCACCGGCAGCCCCTGGTTGCGCAGCGAGGTGACGGCGACGGTGAGGTTGCCCTCCGTGCCGCTCGTGGCGATGCGGTCGGCGGCGACCGCGCTGAAGCCGAACGGCGACACCTCGCCGAACACGTTGGCGTACCCGCCGTTGATGGCGCTGGTGCCCTCGATGACGGCCGAGCTCGACCAGTTCGGGATCCAGCCGGTGACGAACCGTGCCGGCGCCGCGGCGCTCGCATCGTCGACCCGTTCGGACCCGGCGAGGAGCGTCACGCCACCGATCAGCGCAACGGCCAGCGCACAGCTGGTGACTCTCCGTGCCCGGGACCGCATCCCCGCGACCCTACAAGCGAGCGTTTCCGATGTCCCCGCGCCCCCAGGAGCGCCCCACCCGCGCCCCACCCGCGGCCCACCCGGTCGCGTCGGGCGGATCGGTCGGGATCGCCGAGTTGGGCCGACGATGCTACCCATCGGTAACATCCCGACATGCAGCAGATCCTCGATGCCATCCAGTCGGGCGCGTCCAGCGACGACATCGCCGCCCTGCCCATCCCCGAGAGCTACCGCGCCGTGCACGTGCTGGCCGAGGAGCAGGAGATGTGGGCCGGTGTGCCCTCCCGGGAGAAGGATCCGCGCAAGAGCCTGCACGTCGGCGAGGTGCCCACCCCAGAGCTCGCGCCCGACGAGGTCTACCTCGCGGTGATGGCGAGCAGCATCAACTTCAACACGGTGTGGAGCAGCATCTTCGAGCCGATCAGCACCTTCGGCTCCTTGAAGCGCCTCGCCCGCGAGAGCGAGTGGGCCCGGCGCCACGACCTGCCGTACCAGGTGGTCGGCAGCGACGCATCGGGCGTGGTGCTGCGCGTCGGTTCGGCCGTGCGCAACTGGAAGCCGGGCGATCGCGTCACGGTGCACTGCAACTACGTCGACGATCAGGACGCCAGCTCGCACGACGACTCGATGCTCGGCTCGAACCAGCGGATCTGGGGCTACGAGACCAACTTCGGTGGGCTCGCCGACATGTGCGTGGTGAAGGCCAACCAGCTGATGCCCAAGCCCGCCCACCTCACGTGGGAGGAGGCCGCGGTCAACGCGCTGTGCAACTCCACCAGCTACCGGATGTTGGTGTCGCGCAACGGCGCGCAGATGAAGCAGGGCGACGTCGTGCTCATCTGGGGTGCCACCGGCGGCATCGGCGCCTATGCGGCGCAGTACGTGTTGAACGGCGGTGGCATCCCGGTGTGTGTGGTGAGCTCACCCGACAAGGCTGAGATCCTCCACAAGATGGGCGTCGAGCACGTCATCGACCGTGCAGCGGCGGGCTATCAGTTCTGGAAGGACGAGCGCACCCACGACGAGAGCGAGTGGCGCCGTCTCGGCAAGGACATCCGCGACCTGTGCGGCGAGGACCCCGACATCGTGTTCGAGCACCCGGGCCGATCGACCTTCGGTGCGTCGATGTACGTCACGAAGAAGGGCGGCACCGTCGTCACCTGCGCGGCGACGAGCGGGTTCATGATGGAGTTCGACAACCGCTACTTCTGGATGCGCCTGAAGAAGCTGGTCGGCTCGCACTTCGCGAACTACAAGGAGAGCTGGGAGGCCAACCGCCTCATCAGCAAGGGGATGATCCACCCCGTGCTCAGCCAGACGTTCGCCCTCGACCAGACCGGTGAGGCCGCCTACCAGGTGCACCACAACATGCACGAGGGCAAGATCGGCGTGCTGGCGCTGGCCCCCGAGGCCGGCCTCGGCGTCACCGACCAGGAACTGCGCGACAAGGTCGGCGACAAGCTCCACCTCTTCCGCCGCTGACCCCTTCGCGCGTGTGATCGCTGGGGCACGCCTGACGGGCCTCCGGGATCACACGCGAGAAGACGGGCGCGGCCGCAGGTCGCGAAGTTGTCGGCACGGCTGGGATGGCGGCGTCCCAGCCGTGCCGACGGGCCTGATCGAGCGAGGATCGGATCTGGCGCGAACGGGTCGGCCTCGAAGGGATCGTCCTCGAACAGATCAGGCGGCCATGGGCGTCAGCGCATAGTCGATCGTCAATCGATCGGCATATGGCGCCAACGCCTGTTCGAGCTCCGGCGTGTCGAGATAGGCGTGGAGCTGCAGGCGGCTGCAGTCGCCGTCGGTCAGGTCGAACCCGTACGAGATGATCCCGAGGGCGAAGCTGTCGAGTTCCGGGAGTTGCTCGTTCAGCAGCTGGTCGAGGGCCGGGACGTCGGGGCACGACGGTGCCGTCTCGTCCGTCGGTCGTCCGGCGTCGTTCGTGTCGACGACCGAGAGCACCTCGACGAGGTCGAAGGAGTAGCCGTCCCACCTCACGACCATCTCGTACGGACCGCCCCGGGTGACGCCGTAGTCGATCTGCTCGTCGTCGACGGCGTCCCACGAGAAGCCGGAGAGACCGACGCGGGTCTGGAGGTGGGTGCCCTCGGGCACGATCGCCGCGATGCCTCGGGCGTCGTCGGTGACCGCTGCGATCAGTCGGTACTCGGCGTCCGCCGGCGGTGCGGCGGGTCGAGCGGGCAACGACGAACCGTCGTTCGCCATGACCGCGGCGACGATGCCCGTCGCGTTGTCGGCCAGTCCGGGACTGATCCCGAGCAGGCCCCACCAGCCGCGGCCGGCATCCCACACCACCTCGACGTGACCGTCTGCGTAGCGCGCGAGCCAACCCGACGTGCCGGCGATGTCGACGGCCTCGACCGTCTGTGCACCGATGAGGGCGGTGGGCGCTGCCCCGCCGTCGGTCACCGTGAGATCGACCGAGCCACCATCGACGCCGGTGTAGGCCTGTGCCGTCACCCGGGTGGACGCCGTGCCGACCGCCACCACGTCCACCGTCGGCGAACCCGCCGACGGGGTGGGCAGCACGATCGGGAGTCCCGACCCCGGCAGAGCGGTGGAGACGAGGGACTCGACGAGGCCCTCCGACAGACCCTGACTCCGGAACGCCCAGAGGCCCCCGTCGCCACGGGCCCAGAACACGTCGTATGCGAGCGCCAGCGGCTGCCCGTCGAGGTCGACCGATGGGAGCAGCCATGCCCGACCGTCGGTCACCGACGTGAGCTCCCGAGCGCCGCGATCGATGGGCGTGTCGGCGGACCGGTCGGCGGAGATGCTCGCGAAGAGGAAGCCTGACTGCTCGCGGCCCTCGACCCGCCAGGTCTGGAACACCAGGTCGTCAGCGGGGTTCGCGACGGTGCCGGGGCGGGCGGTCCGACCCGGCACCAGATTCGCCGAGGCGAGGGAGAACCACGGCTCGTCGCCCGGCGCGACCGACGGCGTGGGTGCGAAGAGGACCGAGGCGGGCGGAACCGCCTCGGTCGCCACCGGGGCGGCGACACCGGGATCGGGTGCCGTCGCCGTCTCGGCGGGTTGACGTTGCGACAGCGCCCACGAGGCGCCACCGACGAGTGCCGTGCACGCCGCCGCGACGCCCAGCCACGCGACCGGTCGTGGCCGACGCGTTCCATGGGCCGGCCGGACGTCAGCTGACGTCGGCGGTGCGAGGACGAGCACCGGACCGGTGGTGCCGGCGGTGCGCCGCGGTCGAGATGCGAGCCCGGCAGCCTCGGCAGCCTCGGCAGCGGCATCGACCGAGGGCGCGTCGAGTTCGAGCGTCACGGCATCGACCCCTGCAGCGGCGTCCAACGCCCGCCGCATTCGGGCGATGACGAGCAGGTCGCCGTCGTCCAGCGAACCGTCGAGGGATGTGGTGTCGGTCATCGGAGTATCTCCAGCTTGAGCGTGGCGAGGCCACGGTGCAGCAGCACCCGCACGGTGGCGGGCGCACAGTCGAGGGCTTCGGCGATCTGGTCGTCCGACCAGTCCGACCAGTAGCGAAGGGTGACCGCGACACGCTGCTTGTAGGGCAACACGTCGAGCGCGTCGAGCATCTCCCGGGTCTCGGGCTCGTAGGTCGTCGCGTCGCCGGCGGTGGCGAGTCTGATGCGGCGCCGTTCACGCGCGTCCGACCGGTGCCACGAGGCGCAGCGGTTGACGACGCACCGACGCAGGTAGGCGACCGGCGAGTCGAGCGTGTGGAAACGATTCGCCACCGAGACGAGCGCTTCCTGGGCGAGTTCCTCGGCGATCGCCCGATCTCCGACGAGCGCGACGGCCCAACGTACGGCGTGCGTACGGTGGGAGGCGTAGAAGTCCTCGAAGGTCGGGACCGGTTCAGGGGTCGATCGCACGGTGGATGCTCCACCCACCAGTGTGATGCCCTTCATGCCCGCCTTGACGTCACCGGTGGCCGATCTGTTTCACTTGATCCCATGTTGCTCACCGAGATCGATCACGTGGCCATCGCCGTCAAGGACCTGGAGGCGGCCATCGCCTACTACAAGGAGGCCTTCGGCGCGGAGGTGCACCACCGCGAGATCGTCGACAGCGACGGCGTCGAGGAGGCATTGGTGAAGGTGGCCGACAGCTACATCCAGCTCACGGCCGCCACCCGTCCCGACAGCCCGATCGCGAAGAGCATCGAAAAGCGCGGCGAGGGTCTGCACCACATCGGCTACCGGGTCGACAACTGCCAGGAGGCGCTCGACGCGATGCTCGCGGCCGGCGCGACCGCGATCGACAAGGCGCCCCGTCCGGGCAGCCGTGGTACCACCGTGGCGTTCATCCACCCGAAGGGCAGCTTCGGCACGCTGATCGAGCTCGTCCAGGAGAACCCCGGTTCGGGTCACTGAGCCCCACGCCGGTGGCTTCCCGTCACTCGGCTTCGAGCACGAGGCCCTTCAGGTACTCGGCCTCGGGGAAGGCGAGGGGCACCGGGTGATCGTTCGGCTGGCTCAGTCGGTCGACGATGCGCACGGTGCGCCCGGCGTCGAGCGCGGCGCCGGCGACCACCTTCTGGAACAGGTCGGCGTTCATCGCGCCGCTGCAGCTCCACGTCAACAGCGTGCCGCCCGGCGCGAGCAGCTTGATCGCGAGCAGGTTCAGGTCCTTGTAGGCGCGTGACGCCTTCTCGAGCTGGCGCTCGTTGTTGGCGAGCTTCGGCGGATCGAGCGCGATCAGGTCGTACTGCCGGGCCCGGTCGCGCAGGCCGCGCAGCGCGGTGAACGCGTCGGCCTCCATCAGTTCGCCGACGTCGAGGCTGTTCACGTCGCCGTTGCGGCGGGCGACCTCGAGCGCGGGTGCCGACGAGTCGATGCTCAGGATGTCGGCGGCACCGTTGCCGGCCGCGACGACGGAGAACGCGCCGGTGTACGAGAACACGTTGAGGAAGCGGCGTCCGTTCGCGAGGCGGGCGATGGCAGCCCGGGCGTTGCGCTGGTCGAGGTAGAAGCCGGTCTTGTGGCCGCCGGCGACGTCGACGACGTACCGCCACGATGCCTCGTGTGCGACGAGACCGGGATCGGGTTCCTCGCCGCGCATCAGGCCGATGCGGGCGTCGAGACCTTCGCGTTCGCGGACGTCGGCGTCGCTGCGCTCGTAGACGCATCGCACCCCAGGGAGGGAGAACAGTGCATCTGCAACGACCTCGCGCCAGGCGTCGGCGCCGGCGGTGGTGAGCTGGACGACGATCGTGTCGCCGTAGCGATCGGCAACCACACCGGGCACGCCGTCGCCCTCGCTGAACACCAGGCGGGCCGAATCGGTCCCGGAAGCCAGGAGCGCACTGCGCCTCGATGCTGCGGCGACGATGCGCTCGGCGACGAAGGCGTCGTCGATCGCGGCGCCCGGGTCGAACGTCCACATCCGCACCCGGATCTGCGACTCGGGGCTGTACGCTCCGAGGCCGAGCGGTCGCCCGTCGTCGCTCTCGACGAGCACGGTGTCGCCCGGTGCGGGTCGCCCGTGCACGTCGGCGATGCCGCCACTGAAGATCCAGGGATGCCGCCGTGTGATCGAACGCTCGCGTCCGGCGCGCAGGGTCACCGTCGCGCGAGGAGCCGGCCGGGTCGCCTCGGATCGGGTCGGAGAGGTCACCGGGTCACCGTAGACCGCGACGACTGCAGCACCCCGCACGCGTCGAGGCCCGCACGCACCCGAGGGCGCATCGGCGCAGTCGTGTGAACGGTCAGTGCATGCTGAGGTCGTCGCTACCGCCGTTGGCGACCAGCCATCCCTCGCGGTGCATCTTCTCGTCGATCAGCGCCGCCACCTGCTCGGCCAACGCGCGCTGGGTCTCGATGCTGCGTTCCAGCGCAGCGGCCAGCCCGTCGAAGCGCTGCTCGAGCTGTGCG
>JAPLAA010000102.1 GCA_026393475.1 Actinomycetota bacterium | reverse complement strand
GCGCCATCCCACCCACGTACACGAGGCTGCCGAGCATGTCCGGCTGGAACCGAGCGCCCTCCTCGTTGGTGAAGTACGCGACCGCGACCGGGTGCCGGGTGCGGATGCCGTGCTGCTCGAGCGTCTCGATCACCTCGAGGCCGCCGAGCACACCGAGGTTGCCGTCGAACCGGCCGCCGGTGCGGACCGTGTCGATGTGCGATCCCATCATCACCGGAGCGAGCGTCGGATCGTCGCCGGCGCGGACGCCGACCACGTTGCCCACTGCGTCGATCGTGACCGCGAGACCCAGGTCGCGCATCCAACCGATCACCAGATCGCGGCCGAGCCGATCGTCGTCGGTGAGTGCGAGCCGTGCGCATCCCCGTTCACCGGCGGGTCCGAGGACCGCACCGATCTCGCCCAGCGCGTCGAGCCGGGCGACGAGTCGATCGATGTCGACACGCAGTCCGCCGTGGTCGATGGTCATGTCGTCGTCCCCTCTGTGCCCTCGCGAAACCGGATCAGCCGCGGGTCAACGGCCGAAGTCGAACACGGCGATCTCGCGCAGCGCTTCGCCGAACGCCTGCACCGCACCGTCGAACAGTTGCTTGCCGAGCTCGGCCGTCGCATGCGTGGGATCGCCGACGTAGCCGTCGGGATTGAAGTCGTTCGACAGCCACCCGAAGCTCACCCGCCCGCCGAAGCGCACGTACCGGTTGAGCGCGATCTTCTCGGGCACGCGCCGCTCGGCCAGCTCCATCCGCACGAGCTCTGGCGCGAGGTGCAGCATGATCGACGTCTCGTCGGTGCCGCCGTGCACCCCCATGCCAAGCTCGTTCGCCGGCGAGGTGCCACCCTGGTCGGGCGGGACGCCCGGATGGGCGAGGAACGTGCGCAGCCCGTGGGCGAGCCGCACCTCGCGGATCGCGACGTTGGCCAGGGCGCTGTTACCGCCGTGACCGTTGAAGAACACCAGGCGCTCGGCCGGGGTGGTGGCGATGCAACGACCGATGTCGTCGAGCACCGACAGCAGCGTGTCGGCCGACAGCCAGATCGTGCCCGGCGACCACGCGTGCTCGTTGGACTTCGTGTACTGCAGCGTGGGCAGGAGCCAGGCGTCGACCTCGTCACCGAACTGATCGATCGCCGCCTCGGCGACGGCCGTGGCGATCACCGTGTCGGTGCTCAACGGCAGATGCGGGCCGTGCTGCTCGATCGCTCCCAGCGGTTGCACGAAGATGCTGCGCTCGGTGATGCGATCTGCGACCTCCGGGCCGCGGAGATCGACGAATCGGCGGATGCGGCCCGTGTCTGGTCCTTGTGTCACATCGCTCAACGTACAGCGAGCACCATGCTCGGAGCAGAATGGCGCCATGCCTGCACCGGATTTTGAGGCCGTCGTCATCGGAGCGGGCCACAACGGCCTCGTCTGCGCGGCGTACCTCGCCCGGGCCGGTCTGCGCACGCTGCTGGTCGAGGCTCGTGCCACCGTCGGAGGCACCGCGGCCAGCGAGCCGTTCGCCGGCGCCACGGTCAACATCTGCAACTGCGACCACATCACGTTCCGCACCACCCCCGTGATGGAGGAGCTGCGGCTGGCAGAGCACGGACTGCGCTACCTCGACGTCGACCCGTCGCAGACCAACATGTCGTGGGGCGGCACCAAGGCCTGGGCCACGCACCACGATGTCGAGGCGACGCTCGACTCGATCGGCCGGTCCTTCCCCACCGAGGTCGAGGGCTACCGCCGTTACCTCGCCGCGGCGATGCCCGCCGTCCGCATGGTCTTCGACCAGGCGAACGATCCGCCATCGTTCGGGGGGATCACCAAGAAGGTGATCGCCCGGCGCGGCCGCGGCGTCACGACCCTGCTGCGCTGGAGTCGTCGCAGCGCTGCCGACGTCATGCGCGAGTTCTTCACCACCGACGCGCTGCAGGGCCCGGCGATGGTCACCGGACCGATGGTGTGGGGCCTCTCCCCCGAACTACCGGGCACCGGCCTCGGCGCACTCACCTACGCACTGCGACACGTCGGCAGGGTCGGCCGTCCCGAGGGAGGCAGCGGCATGGTGCCGATCAGCCTCGAGCGCTCGTTCCGAGCCAACGGGGGCGTGGTCCGCACCGGCACCAAGGTGACCGCGATCACGTGCGAAGGTGCGGCTGTGCGGGGCGTCACGCTCGACGACGACACCGAGGTCACCGCTGGGATCGTCGTGTCGGCGTGCAACCCGCACGACACGTTCCTGCGGTGGCTGCGCAACCCGCCGCCGCAAGCGCACGACCTCGTCGAACGTTGGCGGCGGACACCGCACCACGAGGGCTACGAGTCCAAGATCGACGCGGTCGTCTCCGCACTCCCCCGCCTCACCGCCATGGCCGGGCTGCCCGACGATCCGCATCCCCTCACGGGCACCGTGGTGATCGCCCCATCGCTCGCGAACATGCACCAGGGCTTCCTGATGATGGGCGACGGCAAGGTGCTCGAGCGTCCGGGCATGTTCCTCAACATCCCCACCGTGCTCGACCCGTCGATGGCGCCGGCGGGCACGCACGTGCTCAGCCTCGAGTGCCTCTACACGCCGTACCGGCTGCCCGGCGGATGGCCGGCGAGCACCGAACCCCGGCGCTGGCTCGAACAGCTCGCGTCCATCGCCGAACCCGGGTTCCTCGACAGCCTGGGCGAGTGGCGGGCGATGACCCCCGATCGGTACGAGTCGGAGTTCCACCTCCCCGCCGGACACGCGACGAGCTTCGCCGGCGGCCCGCTCGCCGCGCTGCTCAACAAGCAGCCCGAACTCACCCGCTACGAGACCCCCGTGCGCGGCCTGTACCTCACCGGTGCGGCCACCTTCCCGGGCGCGGGCGTGTGGGGCGCGAGCGGCCGGAACGCCGCGCTCACCGCACTCCGATCGCGCTGACGCCCGGGACAGCGTGACGAATGCAACCGGGTCTGACACGTCATCCGGGTCGAGATGCCCTAGCATGAGACATGCCGACGGGGAGTAACCCCCACATTCGGCGGTCGTCAACACGAGCGAGAGCTCCGGCCGCCGAGGCTCGCGAGAGCGGGTGAGACCAGAGGCACCGGGCAGCACCGCGCTGTCCAGTGTCGAAAGGACCCCCATCACCGTGTTCTCCTCAGGTTCCCTCTCACTCGGGCGGCTGTTCGGCATCCCGTTCCAGTTGCACTGGAGCGTGCTCGTCGTCGCCGTCCTCTTCGGCTCGGGCCTCGCGTCCAACTACGGCCCCATCGGCGCAGCCGTCGCCCTCGTCGCGTTCCTCGCGTCGATCACCGCCCACGAACTCGCCCACGCCCTCGTCGCCCGCCGACACGGCGTGAGCACCCAGTCGATCCAGCTCTGGGCGCTCGGCGGTGTCGCCCGCCTCGACCGCGAGGCGTCCACGCCTCGTGCCGAGGGATGGATCGCAGCGGCCGGGCCGCTCACCAGCCTCGCGCTCGGCGCCGTCTCGATCGGCTCGATGTTCGCACTCAGCGCTGCAGGTCTCGACGGCGTCGCCCTCGGCATCCTCGGCTGGTTGGGTGCGATCAACGTGCTCCTCGGCGTGTTCAACCTCCTGCCGGGTGCACCGCTCGACGGTGGCCGCATCCTCAAGGCCGCACGCTGGGGACGCCACGGCGACCGTTTCCGTGCCGCCCGCGAAGCCGGCAACGCCGGCAAGGCGGTCGGGTTCTCGCTCGCCGGCATCGGCGGTGTGATGCTCGTCAACGGCCAGCCCGGGCTCATGCTCGTGGCCACCGGCCTCTTCATCGCCCTCAACGCCAAGGCCGAGATGCTCGCCACCGACATGGCCGAGCGGTTGAGCGGCACCCGGGTCCGCGACCTCACGTGGTTCGGCGTCGCCCAGGCGACGACCGACACCGACGCCGACACCATGTGGTGGCAGCGTTCCCGCCTCGGCGGGGCGGGTGTGGTCGCGATCACCGGTGCCGATGGCAACGTCGCCGGCATCGTCAGCGAGGAACAGCTCCAGGCGGTGCCGGAGGAACGGAGACCCTACGTGTCGCTCACCCAGTTGATGGTGCCGTTCGCGAAGCTCGCCAAGGCCGACCCCGACGAAGAACTGGCCGACGTGCTGTCGAGGCTGAACCCGTCGTCGCCGATGGTCACCGTGTGGCGCGAGGGCAAACTCCTCGGCGTGGTGCCGAAGGGCCGGCTGCTGGCCCGGCTGCAGGCCGCGACCTGATCAGAGGCCACCTGAGCGGCGGCCCCGTTCACCCGGTGCGGAGCGCGATCAGGCGTCCTTGACGCTCCAGTCGCGCTTCGCGACCGGGTCCTTGTCGCTCCAGGGGAAGTTGATCCACATGTCGGTCTTCTTCCACACGTAGTCGCACTTCACCACCGAGTGGCTCTTCTCGTACAGGCACGCGGTGCGCACCTCGGCCACCTTGCCGTTGCAGAAGTCGAGCACGCTGCGCAGCGTGTGGCCCGTGTCGGCGACGTCGTCGGCGATGAGGATCTTGAAGTGGCTCGCATCCACGAAGTCGGGGGCCGGCGGCAGGATGCGGGGCACCTCGAGGCGTTCGTCGACACCGGTGTAGAACTCGACGTTCATCGTGTACACGTTCTTCACGCTGAGGGCGTAGCCGAGGGCACCGCCGATCAAGAGGCCACCGCGGGCGATCGACAGGATCATGTCCGGCTCGTAGTCGTCGGCCACGATCTGCGCCAGGTCGCGGGAGGCGGTTCCGAAGATCTCCCAGGTCATGATCTCGCGTTCGTTGGACACGCAAACTCGCTTTCGAAGTGGATGCAGGTGTCGTTGCAGACGGTGCTGCAACGAGCAGAAGCCGTCAACCTAGACGATGGTGCCGGGGCCGACCACATGGCCGGTGCACGCCCACCGATGCTCGGCCGAACGACCGGTCGTCTCAGCCGATGTTGCGGGTGTGGCCTTCCCAGAACGGGGCCCGGAGGTCTCGCTTGAGCACCTTCATCGCACCCGACAACGGCAGCGGATCGGTGCGGAACGACACCGACTTCGGCACCTTGTACCCGGCGATCGCCTCGCGCGATCGGGCGATGATCTCGGCCTCCGTGGCCTGCATGCCCTCTCGGAGCACCACGATGGCATGCACCTCCTCACCCCACTGGTCGCTCGGGATGCCGATCACGGCCACCTGCAGCACGGCCGGGTGACCCGAGATCGAGTTCTCGACCTCGGCGGAGTACACGTTCTCGCCGCCGGTGACGATCATGTCCTTCACCCGGTCGACGAGGAACAGATACCCGTCGGCGTCCACGTAGCCGGCGTCGCCTGATCGATACCACCCGCCACTGAACACGTCGGCGGTGGCCTCCGGCTTCCTCCAGTACTCGAGCATGTAGTTGCCACCCTGCGCGCAGACCTCGCCCGGTTCACCGACGGGCACCTCACGGTCGTCTGCGTCGCGGATCGACAGCACGACGCCGGTGACGGGCGCGCCGGCCGATCGGAGCAACGCCCCACCGGCTCGATGGTCGTCGGGCGACAGCACCGTGAGGACCGGCGAGGCCTCGGTCATGCCGTAGACCTGATACAGGTCGAGCGAGGGGTACAAGGTGGTCAGCTTCTCGAGCAGGACCTGCGGCATCGGCGACGCCCCGTACCCCAGTGCGGCGACGCCGTCCAGGACGTCGGGCGTGAACTCGGGATGCGCCATCATCATCCCGATCATCGTGGGCACCATCACGGTGAACGTCGGTCGGTGCTCGCGGATGGCGCGCATCGCCGCCGCCGGTTCGAACATCGGCAGGGTGACGAAGTGGCCCCCTGACGCCGACACGCACACCATCGACAAGGTCGATGCCGCATGGAACATCGGTGTCTGGCACAGCAAGGTGGCCTGCCGTCCATAGGGCAGGCTGGCCAAGCAATGATGGGCATTCATCATCTGGTTGCGCTGGCTCGCCAACACTCCCTTCGGCATGCCGGTGGTACCGCCGGTGTACATCAGCACGACGGGATCGCTCTCGTCGCCCTCGTCGGGCAGGACCGGCTCGGCCTCGGCGAGCAGCGCCTCGTAGGTGATGTCGTGCGGGCCGTCTCCTCCACCGACCAGGACGACGGTCTGGATGCCCGCTCGCTCGCGCACCGAGTCGATGACGGCAGCGAACGCGTGGTCGACGAAGCAGACCGTGCTGCCGGAGTCGCGCAGGACGTACTCCAGCTCGGCCGGAGCGAACCGGAGGTTGAGCGGGTTCACCACGCCACCACCGAGCAACGCCGCATGGAACAGCTGCAGGTACTCGGGCGAGTTCATCATCATCACCGCGAAGCGGTCGCCGCGACCCACACCGAGGTGGCGCAGGCCGCCGATCGCACCCATCACCCGATCGAGATGCTCGGTGTAGGTGAGCGTCACGCCGGTCGCCGAGTCGGTGGTGCACGGGCGGTGGGCGTTGCGCCGCACCGCGGGCAGCAGGAACCGGTGGTAGATGAGTTCCTTGCTGACGACAGCAGATGAGGACGCGAGCGAGTCGGACATGGTGGCTCCAGAGCGGTTCAGACACCGTCCCAACCGGTGCGTGGCGCGAATGTAGATGAGCCAGGGGTGACCTGCATCGCAGATCCGACCCGTTCGCTCGTCAGAAGACGATGTCGCTCGGGCGCACCGGGGTTCGGGTGAGGTCCTTGCCGATCGCGTCGCGGATGGCCGCCACCACGGCCGGCGTGCTCGAGATGCACGGCGGCTCGCCGACGCCCTTCGCTCCGAGTGGCGCCATCGGATCTGGCTCCTCGATCAGCGACACGAGCACGTCGGGCATGTCGAGCATGGTGGGCAGCAGGTAGTCGGTGAAGTTGGCGTTGCGCACGCGACCGTCGGTCTGGATGATCTCCTCCATCACCGCGAGACCCACACCCTGGGCGATGCCACCCTCGATCTGGCCCAGCACGCTCAGCGGGTTGAGCGCGCGGCCGATGTCCTGTGCCGTCGCGATCTGGATCACCTTCACCAGCCCGAGCTCGGGATCGACGTCGACCACGGCGCGGTGGGCCACGAACGCGAACGCCGTGTGGCAGTTGCCCTGCCCGTCCTCGTCGAGATCCTCGGTGGGACGGTGATGATGCTCGAAGGTCTCCTCGAAGGTGACCCCGGCCGACGCCTCGGCCACCGGCACGCGCAGGTCGCCCATCGTGTCGATCACGTCGCGACCGTCGATCGCGAGCCGCAGCGGGTCGATGCCGTGCTGCGAGCCGACGTGTGCGAAGAGCTGCTCGCGCACCAAGCGACACGCGCCGTCGACGGCTCCACCGCTCATCCATGTCTGACGCGACGCGGACGTGGAGCCGGCAGAACCGATCGTCGTGTCGATCGGTTCGAGCACGACGTCGTCGACACCGAGGACACTGCGGGCGATCTGGCCGGCGATCGTCACGAACCCCTGCCCCACCTCGCTCGTCGCGAACTTCAACGACGCGACGCCGTCGCGCAGGACGCAGCGAGCCGTCGAGTAGTCGTCGAAGCCCTCGGAGTACATGAGGTTCTTGATCGCCACGCCCCACCCGATGCCGCGGCGGATGTGGCTGCGGTCGGCAGTGAGGCCAGCGCCGCCGGGCAGACGCATCGGATCGCCGTCGTGACCCCCGACGGGCTCGTCGGGCAGCGGCAGCGCCGCGGTCTCGAGGATGCAGCGCGCGACAGGGGCGACGTTCTCGATCACCTGACCGGTGATGAGGCGGTCACCGGTCTCCATCGCGTTGCGCAGCCGGATCTCCACCGGGTCGAGGCCGCACGCCGCGGCGAGGCGATCCATCTGACCCTCGTGGGCGAAGCAGGCCTGCACCACACCGAAGCCACGCATGGCACCGCACGGCAGGTTGTTGGTGCGCACCGCCCAGCCGTCGACCACCGCGTTGTCGCACTTGTACGGACCCTGCGTGTGGGTGACCGCGTTGATGAGCACGGCCGACGATGTCGACGCGTAGGCGCCTCCGTCCATCACGAACCGGGCCTCGATCTTCACGATCTTCCCGTCGACCGTGGCGTGGTGGCGCATCCAGATACGTGCCGGATGGCGGTGCACGTGGCCGAGGAAGCTCTCCTCACGGCTGTACGCGATCCGCACCGGACGACCGGTACGCAACGCGAGCAGGCACGTGTGCACCTGCAGGCTGATGTCCTCGCGGGCGCCGAACGCGCCGCCGACGCCGCCGAGGGTGAGCCGCACCTGTTCGTCCTCGAGACCGAGGCAGGCCGCGATCTGGTGGCGGTCCTCGTGGAGCCACTGCGTGGCGACGTAGAGCTCGACGCCGGCCCCACCCGGGTCGGGGATCGCGAGCGCCGCTTCGAGGCCGAGGAACGCCTGGTCCTGCATGCCGATCTCGTAGTCGCCCTCGACCACCACCTCACCGGTGACGGACGTGTCGCCCCTGACGATGCGCTGATGCCGGAACACGTTGCCGTCGGGGTGGATCGGCGGGAAGCTGCCGTCGACCGAGCGCTCGGGGTCGGTGAGCGGTTCGAGCACCTCGTAGGTGACGACGATCGCCTCGAGCGCCCGCCGACACGTGTCGGGATGGTTCGCCGCGACCGCGGCGACGGGCTCGCCGACGAACCGCACGTACTCGGCGGCGAACACCGGCTGGTCCTGGGAGATCAGCCCGTAGGTGGGCTTGCCCGGCACGTCGGCGGCCGTGATGATCGCCTCGACGCCGTTGATCTTCCACGCGGCGGAGAGATCGATCGAGACGACTCGCGCGTACGGGTGCGGCGAGCGCAGGGTGGCTCCCCACAGGAAACCGTCGGCGGAGAGGTCGCCCGAGAAGGCGAACGATCCCTGCACCTTGGCCACGCCGTCGGGGCGGGCGGGGCTGTCGCCGAGGCGACCGGTGATCGTCGGATCGACGACCGACCCGGCAGCGACGGGGGCGGTCGTGCTCACGACGCCACCTCCGACGCGCTCGCGGCGTCGCTGCGCCGGGAGACCGACACACGCTGTACCGCGTCGATGATCCGGCCGTAGCCGGTGCAGCGGCACACGTTGCCCGACAGCTCCTCACGGATCTCGTACTCGCTCGGTTCGGGCGATCGATCGAGCAGCGCGTGCGTGGCCATGATCAGACCGGGCGTGCAGAACCCGCACTGCACGGCGCCGGCGTCGACGAAGGCCTGCTGCACGTCGCTCGGCGCACCGACCGGGGCGATGCCCTCGATCGTGACGATCTGCTGACCGACGGCCGACGCAGCGAGCACCAGGCACCCGCACACCAGCTCGTCGTCGATCAAGACGCTGCAGCTGCCGCACTCGCCCTGTTCGCACGCGCCCTTCGAGCCCATCAGACCGAGGCGCTCGCGCAGCACGTAGAGCAGGCTCTCCCCCACCCAGGCGTCGCTCACGTCGCGGTCCTCGCCGTTGACGTGCAGCGTGTAGATCTGGTTCGTGCCCACGGCGGGCACACCGGCCGTCGCGTCGCTCATCACTCGCCTCCTGGGGTGCCGGGGAACGCTCGCACCAGCAACCGCCGGGCGAGCACCTCGATCGCTCGACGGCGGTACGCCGCACTCGACCGGTGGTCGTCGATCGGCCGCGCCGCACGGCCGGCCGCTGCACCGAAGGCCTCGACCGCGTCGGCGTCGATCGCGCCCGCTTCGAAATCGGCTGCGGCGACCGCCAACGCCTCGGCCTCGGGGGCACGCAGGATGACCGGGCCCACCGAACCGAGGGCGAGCCGCACGCTGCGGCCGGGGACATCGACCGCCAGACAGGCGCTCGCCGTCGCGATGACCATCGCATTGCGCACCCCGACCTTGGCGTAGCCCTGGTAGCCCGACAGCACCGGGATCGTGATGCCGGTGATGAGCTCGCCCGGCTGCAGCACGGTGCGCTTCGGGCCGGTCGCGAACTCGGCGAACGCGACATCGCGCCGACCGGCGAGCGAGGCCAGGTGCACCACGGCGTCGAGCGCGGACAGCACCGGGAGTCCGTCGCCTGCGGGCGACGCCGTACCGACGTTGCCCCCGATCGTCGCCGCGTTGCGGATCTGGGGCGAACCGACCGTGCGAGCCGCCTGCGCGAGCGCGGGTGCGAACGACGCCAACGGTTCGGCAGCCAGTTCGGCATACGTGACGGCCGCACCGATGTGCAACGTGGCCGCCGCCGGGTCGTGGCGCCACGACCGGAGCTCGCGCACCCGGTTGACGCTCACCACCGCGTCGGTACGGCGATGACCCCCGTTCAGTTCGACCATCAGGTCGGTACCGCCCGCGAGCACCGTCGCGGTGGGGGTCGCCGCGAGCGACGCGAGCGCGTCGTCGAGGGTGTGGGCAACGGTCACGGACATCGGCAGGACTTTACAATTCGTACATCTCGGCCGAGGTGATCACGTCGGCCCGTTCACACGACCTTCACACCGTCGAGGCCGGCCTCCGGCTCGGGGATCTGCGGATCGAGTCGTTCGAGCGTGGCCCGGAGGATCTCTCCCACCGCCATGTTCCGACGGGAATTGCTGTCGGCCGGCACCACGTACCACGGCGCATCGTCGGTCGACGTCTCGTTGATCGCGTCCTGGTACGCGGACTGGAACTCGGGCCACAACGCTCGGTCGTCGAGGTCGCCGGCGCGGAACTTCCACCGCTTCTCCGGGTCGTCGAGTCGTTCCTGGAACCGGCGGGCCTGCTCGTCCTTCGACACATGGAGGAACACCTTCACCACCGTGGTGCCCTCGTCGCCGAGCAGCTGCTCGAAGTGGCGGATGTGCGCGTAGCGGCGCCGCCAGACGGCCTCCGGCACGAACTGCTTCACCCGCACCACCAACACGTCCTCGTAGTGGCTGCGGTTGAACACCGCGATGTCGCCGCGCGACGGGCACTGCTGGTGCACCCGCCACAGGTAGTCGTGCTGGGCCTCGGGCCCGCCGGGCGCCTTGAAGCTCGACACGCGGATGCCCGCCGGGTTCAACCCGGTGAGCACGTTGCGGATCGTGCCGTCCTTGCCGGCCGCATCCATCGCCTGCACGACGAGGAGCACGCTGCGCCGCGACTCGGCGTACAGACGCTGCTGCAACACATCGATCCTGGCCCGGGTCTCGGTGAGCCGAGCCAGCGCCTGCTCCTTCGACATCCCGAAGTCGCCGTCGGTCGCCCGCTTCGCGAGGACGAGGTCGCTGCCGGGCTTCACCCGCAACCGTCCGATCGCCGTGCGCAGCGCCCGTTCGTCGGGCAGGGAACCTTCGTGATCTCCGCCGTCGTTGTCGTCCGTGTGGTGGTCGGCCATGCGGCGAACCTAGCCGTACCTACGCCTGGCCCGCCCCGACGAAGGGACAGTGTCGGCACCCGCTGTCACAGCAGTCGCCACGCTGTACCAGGTGCGCCGCCGTGAAGACCTGGTAACCGCTGACCGGATCGACATAGGTGGACGAGCCCGCCGCCACGGCGGCAGCGTGCCGCGCCATCACCTCGTGGAACTGCCGATGCGTCGATGCGAACCGCGCCGGGTGCGGTGCCTCGAGATGGTCGGGACGCACGGCGGGCACGGCAGGAAACCTACCGCCGGTAAGGAGTTCCGCTCGTCGGAATGCATTCGGCCATCCCTCGACGCGCGCATCGATCACCTGCTCGACACCGCCGTCGAGAACAAGCTCACGATCATTGACACCCGCAGTCGATTGGCTATGGTGAGCGCACCGGCATGTGATGGGGGTCACAACACGACGCCGAAACACGTCCAGCGCCGGCCATGCATTTCCATACGAAGGGGGACCAGGGTGACACCAAGCCGTTCAACCCGCCGCCGACCGGGACGACTGCTCGCAGTAGCAGTCGTCACGCTCGGACTGGTGGCAGGAGCGTGTAGCAAGAAGGACGACGAGACGACCTCGGAGCCCGACACGACCGAAGCCACAGGCGATACCGAAGCCCCGGACGCAACGGAGGCGCCAAGCGCCACCGACGCGCCGGATGCCACCGACGCAGCACCGGAGACGACCGAGGCGGAAGCCCCGGCGAAGGACCCGGTCTACGGCGGCACCATCGTCGTCAGCGGCGAGGCAGAGGTGGCCAACCCCTGGACGCCGGCCGCGATGCAGTGCGACTCGTACTGCCAGCAGCGTGCACGCACGTTCTACGACCCGCTCGTGGCGCTCAACCAGGACAACGAGATCGTCGGCGTCCTCGTCGACACGATCACGCCCAACGCCGACTTCACCGAGTGGACGTTCACGGTTCGTGAGGGCATCAAGTTCCACGACGGCACCGATCTCGATGCCGCTGCTGTGGTGAAGAACCTCCAGGCCACCGGCACGGGTCTGCTCATCTCGGGCGCGATCGTCGACTACGGCAAGAACGCCGACGGCACGCTCGCGATCGAGGCGACCGACGCCATGACGTTCACGATCAAGACCGGCAAGGGCGGCGATCTCAGCCAGCCGCTGCCGTGGCCGAACCTGCCGGCGACGCTCGCCGGCCAGCTCGGCATGATCGCCTCGCCCACCTGGCTCGATGCCGTGGCGGCCGATCCGACGCTGGCGACCTCGCCGGTCGGTACGGGCCCGTTCATCGTCGAGAGCTACGCCCCGCGCGACAAGCTCGTCGTGACCCGCAACCCCGACTACTGGATGAAGGACGCGGCGGGCAACCAGCTGCCGTACCTCGACAGCGTCGAGTTCCGCGTGATCGAGGACAGCGAGACGGCCGCCGAGGCGCTGCAGAGCGGTGACATCGACATCTTCTCGACGTCGTCCGCCATCGTGATCAGCGAGTTCCGCGACCTGGCCGACGAGTTCCCGATGACCGAGCAGGACTCGTTCACCGAGACCAACTACATCCTCATCGACCTCGCCAAGCCCGGTCCGCTGCAGGATCAGCGTGTGCGTTGCGCACTGTGGAAGGCCATCGACCGTCAGGAGCTGATCGACCTCACCGCCGACGGCATCCTCCAGGTCGCCAACGGCCTCTTCTCGCCCGGCCAGGAGGGCTACCTCGAGGACAACGGCGTGCCGACCGAGCAGGACCTCGAAGGCGCCCAGACCCTCATCGACGAGTACGTCGCCGAGAACGGCCCGGTCACGGTGAACTACGGCACCACGGTGTCGGCCATCAACGCGCAGGTCGCCGAGCTGCTGAAGGGCTACTGGGAGCAGATCGGTGTCACCACCGAGATCCAGCAGGTGCCGCAGGACCAGTTCATCACCAACGCACTCTTCGGTGATCCCGGCTTCTTCATGTACGGCTGGCGCAACCACGCCGGTACGACCATCGACGGCCAGTACTTCTGGTGGCACTCCTCCGCTTCGGCCCCCGACGGTGCACTCGCACTGAACTTCGGTCGAGTCGAGGACGACGTCGTCGACGAGAACCTCGAGGCCCAGCGCATCGAGTCGGACCCGGCGAAGCGCAAGGAATTCGCCGAGAACGTGAACCGTCGCATGGCCGAGCAGTGCTACCAGTTCGCCAACTCGTGGACGATCTGGGGCACCCCGCGCGACCCGGCGATCCAGGGTCTCAGCACCCTCGTGTTCCCCGACGGCAGCATGGCACGAGACGGCGCCGGCTTCTCCGGCCAGTTCTACATGCATTCACTCTGGCTCGATGGCGCTGCCTGATCCTTCGGGATCACGCGTCATCTGACCAGTTCAACCACAGCGAACCTGTCGGGCGACGCACCTCCGGGTGCGTCGCCCGACACCGCTGAGCACGATTCCGCTCCCAATCGCTCGCGAGGTCCCGAGTGCGCTACTTCCTCCAGAAACTTGGACAGTTCTCCATCGTGTTCTTCATCGTCACGTTCGCCGTGATGATCCTGATGCGACTCGGGCTGAACGCTCCGGGCGACCCCGCTCGCACCCTGCTCGGCGGCACCGTCGACCAGGAACTGATCGATGCGACCACAGCCAAGTACCGGCTCGATCAGAACTACTTCGTCCAGTACTTCTTCTGGCTGAAGAACATCGTCGTCGACCAGGACATGGGCCGCAGCGTGCCGCTGTCGACCGACGTCGTCGATCTGATCAAGTCGAGGGCGATGACGACCATCCTGCTCGGCACGTACGCGATCGTCTGGGGATTGATCATCGCCGTGCCGCTCGCCGTGCGCCAGGCACACAAGCGCGACAGCTGGTTCGACAAGTTCGGCAGCGCCGGCTCGTTCGCCTTCGTGTCCGCCCCCGCCGTGGTGCTCGCGCCGATCTTCACGCTGCTGCTGATCAAGGAGAACACGATCACCCTCTGGTGGCCGTTCAACGACTACCAGATCACGTTCGGTGGATGGTTCCCCCGCATCGGCGAGAAGATCTATCCGTGGCAGGACCTCGGCGCACACTTCAGGAACTTCTTCGTGCCGACGCTGGTGCTCACGCTGCCGATCGCCGCCGTGTTCGCCCGGCTCCTCCGAGGGGACATGGTGATGACCCTGCAGGCCGACTTCGTGACACTCGCCAGCGCCAAGGGCGTGTCACCGCGGCGAGTGCTCTGGGTGCACGCCCTCCGCAACTCCCTGTTCTCCCTGCTCACGAGCGTCGGCCTCCAGGTGAGCGGCATCGTCGGCGGCGCCATCGTCGTCGAGCAGTTCTTCGACCTCGACGGGATGGGCACCATGCTGGTGTCCGCGATCCTCAGCAAGGACCTCTTCATCGTGCAGAGCACCGCAGCCGTGCTCGTGTTCAGCGTCGTGATCGTCAACCTGATCGTCGACCTGTTGTACGGCGTCCTCGACCCAAGAATCCGCCACGCGCGAGCGCTCGCCTGAGGAACATCGCACCGACATGACAACGACTCTCGCACCCACGACCGCTCCCTCGGCGCCCGCCGCCGCACCGGATGCACCGACGAAAGGCCGCCGGCTGCCGAAGTGGCCCGGACTCGGCATCGTCTTCGCCATCACGTTCCTCGGTGGGCTCACGTTCCTCGCGATCTTCGCCGACTACCTGTCGTTCATCCCGTACCCGAACGAGAAGATCCTCGGGCCCAACGGCCGACCCGGTCGATACGACTGGGGCCCGAGCTGGACCGCCTGGTTCGGCACCGACGGTGTGAGCGCCGACGTGTTCTCCAAGTGCATCTACGGTGCTCGCACCTCACTGCAGGTCGGCATCTTCGCCACGGTGTTCGGCATCCTCGTCGGCGGCGGGCTCGGCATGATCGCCGGCTACTTCCGCGGCTGGGTCGATCGGGTCGTGATGATCTTCACGGACTGCCTGCTCGCCCTGCCGGCCCTGCTGCTCGCCATCATCCTCGTCGACCGCCTCCGGGCACAGGCCGAGTCGGGCGGCGTGCTGGGATGGATCGAGGAGCGTTGGGGGATCGCCTTCATCGTCCTCACGCTCGGCACACTCGCGGTCGCGCCGCTCGCTCGCATCGTCCGTGCGCAGACACTGACGCTGCGTGAACGGGAGTTCGTCCTGGCAGCCCGGAGCCTCGGGGCCAAGCCGAACCGGGTGATCTTCCGCGAGATCCTCCCCAACCTGATCCCTGCCATCCTGACCGTGGCCTTCACGGGCCTCTCCGTCCTGATCGCGGCCGAAGGTGCACTCGCCTTCCTCGGTCTCGGCGCCGAGATCGGGACGCCCACCTGGGGCAAGCTGATCGACGAGAACCGCAACAAGATCGACGAGTTCTGGTGGGCGACGATCTTCCCCTGCTTGATGCTGTTCCTCACCGTCCTCTCGTTCAACATCATCGGCGACCGGCTCAGCCGTCGCTTCGACATCCGGCAGGCTGGTGTATGAGCACGCAGATCCAGGCATCCGCCCGCGACATCGACGGGCCCCTCCTCGAACTGGAGGACGTCACCACGCACTTCAAGACGCCTCGCGGCGTCGTGCGGGCCGTCGACGGCGTCAGCTTCTCGCTCGACCGCGGCAAGGCCCTCGGCATCGTCGGCGAGTCCGGTTCGGGCAAGACCATCCTGTCCCGCTCGATCATGGGACTCCTCCCCCCTCGCGGCACGATCCGCGGTGGCAGCATCAAGTTCGAGGGTCGCGAGATCGGCAACCTCGACCGCAAGGCGATGCGCAGCGTGTGGGGCAAGGAGATGGCGATGATCTTCCAGGACCCGATGACGTCGCTGAACCCGGTGATGAAGATCGGCCGTCAGATCGCCGAGCCGCTCCAGATCCACCTCGGCATGACCAAGCAGAACGCACTCGCCACCGCCGAGCGCCTCCTGCAGGACGTGCGCATCCCCGAGGCGAAGCGTCGTCTCGAGCAGTACCCGCACGAGATGTCGGGCGGCATGCGCCAACGCGTGATGATCGCCATCGCCCTCGCCTGCGGTCCCACCGCACTGTTCGCCGACGAGCCCACCACCGCACTCGACGTGACGGTGCAGGCCCAGATCCTCGACCTGCTCGGCGAACAGCGCCGCGACCGCAACATGTCGCTCGTGCTCGTCACCCACGACCTCGGCGTCGTCGCCGGCCACACCGACGAGATCGCCGTGATGTACGGCGGCAAGCTCGTCGAGAAGGCCAGCACCAAGGGACTCTTCGCCAACATGAAGATGCCCTACACCGAGGCGTTGCTGAACAGCATCCCCAAGCTCGAGGACCGCAGCCACACCCGCCTCAACGCGATCGCCGGCCGCCCACCCGATCTGGTGAACCCGCCGAAGGGATGCCGCTTCGCGCCCCGCTGCCCGTACGCCGTCGACAAGTGCGTCAACGAGGAACCCCCGTTGATCGCCACCGCCGAGGACCCCAACCACCTCTACGCCTGCTGGTATCCCGTGGGCAGCGAGGGTTATCACGAAGCCAAGGTGCGGATCGCTGCGTCGAAACACGCGACTGACGCACTCGCCGCGACGAGCGCCGCAGGAGGCAACTGACATGGCCGGTACCGGCAAGGCGCACCTGCGCGACTCCCCCGACGTCCTGCTGCGCATCGAGGATCTCGTCGTCGAGTTCCCCGTCGGCCGCACCGGTCTCAAGGTGAACGCCGTCAGCGGCATCAGCCTCGACGTACTGAAGGGCGAGACCCTCGGCCTCGTCGGCGAGTCGGGCTGCGGCAAGAGCACGACGGGCCGCGCCATCATGCAGCTCCCGCGGCCCACGAGCGGTTCCGTGCAGTTCGAGGGCAAGGAGCTCACGGCCATGCAGGGCGACGCGATGCGCGAAGCCCGCACGCGCATGCAGATGATCTTCCAGGACCCGATCTCGTCGCTCAACCCGCGGCGCAAGGTCCGCCAGATCGTGATGGAACCGTTGAACATCTGGAAGCGCGGCACCGACGCCGAGCGCGCCAAGAAGGTCGACGGCATCCTCGAGGAGGTCGGCATCGACCCCGTTCGCGCCGGTGAGAGCCAGCCGCACCAGTTCTCCGGCGGTCAGTGCCAGCGCATCTCGATCGCCCGGTCGCTGGTGCTCGACCCGTCGCTGATCATCTGCGACGAGCCCGTGAGCGCACTCGACGTGAGCGTGCAGGCACAGGTGCTCAACCTGCTCGAGGACCTCAAGGCCGAGTACGGCCTGACGCTGATCTTCATCGCCCACGACCTCGCCGTCGTCAAGAACATCAGCGACCGCGTGGCCGTGATGTACCTCGGCAAGATCTGCGAGGTGGCGCCGTCGGACATGCTGTACGAGCAGCCGGCGCACCACTACACGTCGGTGCTGCTGAACTCGATCCCCGTGCCCGACCCCGAGGTGGCGGTCACCAAGACCGCGATCGAGGGCGAGCCGCCGTCGCCGGTGCTCCCGCCGCCGGGCTGTCGCTTCAACCCGCGCTGCCCCGCCGCCCAGGACATCTGCCGCAGCGAGGAGCCCCAGCTGCGTGCCGTGGGCGAGGGTCACTTCGTGGCGTGCCACTTCCCCACCATCACCCCGGTGGAGCTCACCAGCCGCTGACCCGATCGTTCCGTGAGCCGCACCCGCACCACCTGCGGGTCGCGCTCACGGAAAGCTCGTCAGGTGTTGGTGTAGCGGGGCGGGCGACGCTCGAGGAACGCGGTCATCGCTTCGCGGTGATCGGAGGTCGCGCTCGCCATGATCTGCTGGCGGTTCTCCAGATCGATCGCGGCCTGCATGCCGGGGATCTCGAGGGCGCTCCACATGCCCTCCTTGGTGAGCGCCACACCGAACGGGGCGTTCAGCATGATCTGCTCGGCCTTGGCATAGGCCGTGTCGAGCAGGGCGTGGTCGTCGACGAGGTCGACCACGAGACCGATGCGATAGGCCTCCTCGGCGTCGAACACACGACCCGTGAGCATCAGCTCCTGAGCCCGCGAGGCGCCGATCAACCGGGGCAGCACCCAACTCGTACCGATGTCGCACGCCGACAGGCCGATACGGATGAACGCAGCGTTGAACTTCGCGGCACGAGCGGCGAGCCGGATGTCGCTGCCGAGCACCAGCGCGAACCCGCCACCGGCGGCCGCACCGTTCACCGCGGCGATGACCGGCTGGGGCAGCGACCGCAGATGCGGGATCAGCGACGCGATGTGCTTCTGCACCGCGAAGCCGGCCTGCGTGCGCCCCATCCCCTCGGTGTGCGGTGCCGTGCCGTAGCCGCCGAGGTCGAGTCCGGCGCAGAAACCACGACCGGCACCGGTGAGAACCACCACACGCACCGACTGGTCGACCGCGATCGCGTCGAGGTGCTCGTGCAGCGACTGGACGAGTTCGCCCGTCATCGCGTTGAGCTTGTCCGGGCGGCTGAGCGTCAGCTGGGCGATGCCCGGCCGAGGCTCGGAGCGGACGACGGTGTCGGAAGCTTCGGTCATGCCGTCATCGTTGCCGATCGGTCGGCCACGCCCCGAAGGGGACGGCGTGCCGGGTCAGCGCTTGCGGTACTTCAGGGTCAGCACGAGCGCGCCGGTCGCGATGATGACGACCACGCCGACCAGCACGAGCGACCCGGCCGTCGAGTTCTTCGCGCTCGTCGGAGCGTCCGTCGGCAGGGTCGTGTCCGGTGCCGCCCGCTCAGGATCGAGCGAGGCTCGGCCGACACCGGCGTGGTCGACGTCGACGACGGTGCCGACGAACACGACGTCCGCTGCGTCGAACGCCTGGTCGTCGGCGAAGCCGACGCAGCTGCAGGCCTGCGCGACGCCGGGACCGCCGACGCCGAGCAACGCTCCACCGACACCGAGCACGAGACCCGTCATGACCCACAGCGACAGGAAACGACGATGACGTGGCATGCCGCGGAGCCTAGACGCGAGGGGTCGCGACCCGACCTCGGGCCTGCCCGCTCATGTCACGTCAGCGTCCGCAACGACGTGACCGCAGGGAACCACAGGGTGTGGCACCCCGCGGCTACGTTCGCAGCGTGCAGATGCTGCTGGCGACACCGGAGTCGGGCGACGACGTCCGCCTCCCGCAACGCCACACCCTGTCCCCGCTTCGCAACGGCCGGTGGGATCCCACGACCCGGCTCGATCCCGGCGAGTTCTGGCGGGCCACGCTCACCCCCGACGGCCCGGGCACCCTGCGCCTCGACTGGCGCGACGGCACCCTGCGCACCAGCGCCTGGGGCCCCGGCGCCGACTGGCTCATCGCCCGTGTTCCAGCGCTCGTGGGCGATCTCGATCGGCCGGTCGTGTTCGTCGACGCCCCCCGGGCCCTGCTCGAGGCCCAGCGCAACCACCCCGGCCTGCGCCTCGGGGCCAGCTGCACCCTGTACCACGACCTGCTGCCCACCATCCTCGCCCAGCGCATCACCGCAGGCGAGGCGATGCGCCAGTGGCGACGCCTCTGCACCGAACTCGGCGACCGGGCACCCGGCCCGCACCCCGAGCTCCGGCTGCCGCCGGCGCCCGATCGGCTGGCGGCCATGCCGTCGTGGTGGTTCCATCCGCTCGGCGTCGAACGCAAACGAGCCGAACCGCTCGTCACCGTCGCCAAGCACGCGTCGCACCTGTGGGCGTGGAGCGAACTCCCGACCGCCGAGGTGGCGAGTCGGCTCGTGCTGCTGCCCGGCATCGGCGAGTGGACGATCGGCACCGTGCTCGGCACCGCGTTCGGCGAGGCCGACGCGCTCCCGGTCGGCGACTTCCACTTCAAGAACACCGTCGCCTGGGCGCTCGCCGGCGAGCCGCGGGGCACCGACGAACGGATGCTCGAACTGCTCGAACCCTTCCGTGGCCAGCGGGGACGCGTCTTGAAGCTGCTCAACCTCGACGGCAATGGAGCACCCAAGTTCGGCCCGAGGCAACGCATTCTGCCGATGCACCGGTGGTAGCTTCGGGCGGCCCATGAGTACCGCCACCGGCACCGCCGAACTGCCCACGCACACCGAGGCGTCGCCGTGGCCCTCGTACCTCAAGCGTGTCTCGATCGCCTACCTCGCCTCGCGTCTGTGCGTCATCGCCGGCGCTGCCATCGTCGCTGCCCAAGAGGTCGCCGAGGCCAACCGTCTCGGTGAGCCCCGCCCGAAGAACGCGGTCGGCCTCATCACCCAGGTGCTCACGTCGTGGGACGGCGCCTGGTACCTGCGGATCATCCGCGACTGGTACCCCACCTCGATCCCGCCCGACGTCACGTACAACGACATGGAGGCACGCGCCGCGTTCTTCCCGGTGTACCCGATGCTCGTCCGCACCCTCGACCCGATCCTGCCCGGCGGCGACGTGTTCGCCAGCCTGTTCATCAACTTCGTCCTGGGTGCCGTCGCCATCTACCTGGTCGGCCTGATCGCCCGCGACCTGTTCGGTCCGCGCATCGCCTACCGGGCGATGGTGCTGATGTGCTTCTTCCCGGGCAGCGTCGCACTCAGCCTCACCTACTCCGAGGCCACGCTCATCACGGTCGCGGCCGGCTGCCTGCTCATGCTGCACCGCAAACATTGGCTCGCCGCGGGCCTGCTCGCCGCGATCGGCTCGGGCACACGGCCGAACGGCATCGGCCTCATCGTGGCGTGCGCGGTCGCCGCGTTCTTCGCGATCAAGGACGACCGCGACTGGCGATCGCTGATCGCCCCCGTGCTCGCCCCCATCGGGTTCATCTCGTTCCAGCTCTACCTGTACGACCGCACCGGCGAATGGGCGTGGTTCCGCGTCCAGACCGAGGCGTGGGACGAGGGGACGAGCTTCGGGCTCACGGCGATCAAGAACACCCTCGAGGCGTTCACCCGACCGCTGTCGTCGCCCACCGACACGCTCACCGCCGTCTCGGTGATGGTGATGATCGCCCTGCTCGTCGTGCTGTGGAAGCGCCGGCTGCCGTGGCCGATGGTGGCGTTCGCACTCGTGGTCCTCGCACTGATGGTGCTGCCGAGCACCGTCACCGCCCGCCCGCGCTTCCTCTACACGGCGTTCCCGCTGTTCATCTCCGCCGCGGCCTGGTGGCCCGAGGAGCACGAGGAGGGCTGGGGCCTCACGATCGCGATGAGCGCCGCCGGCATCGTCGCGCTCACCGGCCTGTACGGCGTCCTCGGCGCCATCCCGTGAGCGGGCGGGCATGAACGGCGCTCCCGGCAGGCAGCATCGTCTGCGGCTGCCCTCCCCCGGCCTGTTGGTGCTGGCCGCGCTCACGTACCTCCCGGCGCTCACCGCCGCGCCGGGCCGGATGCCGACCGACACCAAGCTGTTCCTCTACCTCGACCCGGGTCGCCTCGTCGCCGATGCGCCGTTCACGTGGGACACACGCCAGTTCGCCGGCTGGGTGCCGCACCAGACGATCGCCTACCTGTGGCCGTCGGGACCCTGGTTCTGGGTCTTCGACCAGCTCGGCGTGCCCGACTGGATCGCGCACCGGCTGTGGATCGGCACGCTGCTGTTCCTCGGCGGCGCCGGCGTCCGCTGGGGCGCTCGCCAGCTGGGGCTCGCGACGAACGCGGCCTCGGTCGCCGGCATCGTCTACGCGCTGTCGCCGTACATCCTCCCGTACGTGTCGCGCACCTCGGTGATGCTGCTGCCGTGGGCAGGTGTGGGCTGGCTCGTCGGGCTCACGGTGCGCGCCACCGCCCGCACCCGATGGCGTGACGTCGGCCTGTTCGGTCTGGTCGTGCTCACGATCGGCGCGGTGAACGCGACGGCGCTCGCACTCGTGGCCCCCGCACCGGTGCTGTGGTTGCTGCACGCCGCATGGCAGCGGAGCATCACCTGGCGCACCGCGATCGTCACCGCCGTCAAGCTCGGCGCGATCAGCATCGTCGTGTCGCTGTGGTGGATCGTGATGCTCGTGGTGCAGGGCAGGCACGGCGCCGACGTGCTCGCCTTCAGCGAGACCCTCGACGCGGTGTCGCTCACGTCGGTCAGCACCGAGACCCTCCGCGGGCTCGGCTACTGGCTGTTCTACGTGCGCGACCCGTACGCGTTCACCACCACCGCGGCGATCGATCACCTCGGCAGCACCAAGGTGATCCTCGCCGGCTATCTCCTCGTCGCGCTGTGCCTGGCCGGACTCGCCCTGGTGCGCTGGTCGCAGCGCCGGTTCGCCGCATGGCTCGTCGTCGCCGGCATCGTGCTCGCCGTCGGTGTCCACCCGATCGACGACCCCTCGCCGCTCATGGCGCCGCTGCGCGACTCGGCCCTCGGCCTGGCACTGCGCAGCAGTACCCGTGCGCTGCCGCTCAGCGGTTTCGGTCTGGCCCTCGGTGCGGGGGCGCTCGTCACCCTCGCCGGAGCGGTCCGCATCCGCCGCCGCCAGCTCGGAGGCATCACCGCCGTGGCGCTGGTGCTGATCGCGCTGATCGGCCTCCCCGCGGCCACGAGCGGCGGCTACGTCGACGTCGCCCTCGAGCGCGACCAGGACGTGCCCGCGGCGTGGAACGACGCCGTGGCGGCCCTCGATGCGGGCTCGTCGGAGTACCGGGTGCTGCAGCTTCCCGGCTCCGAGTTCGGCGCCTTCCGCTGGGGCTACACCGTCGACCCGCCGCTGCCGGGCCTCACCGACAAACCGCTCGTCACCCGCGACCTCCTGCCGCTCGGCAGCCCCGGTGCGATGGACCTGCTGTACGCGCTCGACAACCGGTTCCAGGCGGGCACGATCGATCCGGCAGCGATCGCCCCGGTCGCCCGGCTCCTCGGCGTCGACACGATCTGGGTGGCGAACGACCTGGCGTTCGACCGGTTCCGCACCCCACGACCGGAGATCGTCTCCGCGCTGTTCGGCGCACCGCCACCCGGGCTCGGCGAGCCGATGGCGTTCGGCGAGCCGACCGTGAACGTGCCCGACATCGCGATGGTCGACGAGCAGACCCTCGCCGTGGCAGCCATCGGTACCCCCCTCGCGCCGGTCGAACTCGTGCCGGTCGACGATCCGCAATCGATCGTGCGGACCGCCACCGATGTCGTGGTGTTGGCCGGCAGCGGCGACGGCGTGGTCGACGCCGCAGCGGCCGGCCTGCTCGACGGCACCGAGGCGATCGTCTACGCAGCCGATCTGCCGGCGCTGTCGGCCGCGGGTCTCGGCGACGATGCCGTGCCCGCCGACGCCGTCCTGATCGTCACCGACTCCAACCGCGACCGGGCATACCAGTGGCGCGGCTCGCAGGACGTGGCCGGGCTCACCGAGACCGGTGGACCGCTTCGCGACGCGTTGCGCGAGGACGTCGCCGACCAGCGCCTCGCCGTGTTCCCCACCGAGGACGCCGCCCAGCAGACGGTGTCGGCGCTCGACGGCGGGCTTCTCGTCCGTGCCACCGGCTACGGCGAGCCGTTCGCCTTCCGCCCCGAGGACCGACCGGCGATGGCCGTCGACGGCGACCTCACCACCGCGTGGCGGGTCGCCGACCGCTTCGACCCCGTCGGCGAGCAGATCGAGCTCAGCACCACCGAAGGCCGTCTGCAGCTCGTGCAACAACAGGTGCCCACCGCCAACCGATGGATCACCCAGGTTCGGGTGCAGGCTGGTTCGACGACCGACCTCGTCGTCGATCTCGACGAGTCGTCGCTGACGCCGACCGGGCAGGCGATCGAGGTGGCCCCGGGCGTGCCCGTGACCGTGACGATCACCCGGGTCGACGTCCTGCCGGGCGGCACCGACACCGGCGCGAGTGCGGTCGGCTTCGCCGAGCTCGGCCCGGTCGCCGCGGAGACCGTACGACTACCGACTTCCGAGCTCGACACCCTCGACGCCGACCGTCCCGTCGCGATCGTGCTCACACGCGACCGCGTGCGCGCCACGGACCGTTGGCGCAGCGATCCCGAACTGTCGCTCAGCCGCACGTTCCTGCTGCCGGTGGCGCGCGACTTCGATGCCACGGTCACGTTGCGCCGCAGCGACCGTGCGGCCGACGGGCTCGTCGACGCGCTCTCGTCGTCCACCGACACGCTGCTGCCGCTCGCTTCGTCGAACCGGCGCCTCACCGGCGTCCCCGCTGCACGTGCCGTCGCAGCGTTCGACGGCGACCGGGCCACCGCGTGGACCACACCCTTCGGCCAGGCGGTCGGATCGTCGGTCACCGTCGAGGCCACGACGCCCATCGTCGGCCCGCTCACGCTCACCCAGCCGGTCGACGGCCTCCACAGCCCCATCACCGCGATCACGATCACGGCAGCCGACGGAGAGCACGCAGTCGAGGTCGCACCGCCCGACGCGGGCGGCGTCAGCACGATCGAACTGATCGACCCGCTGCCGGCCGGTTCGCTCACGTTCACGATCACCGGCGTCGAGTCGCGCACGACCACCGATCGCCGCTGGGCCGAGCCGGTCCAGCTCCCCGCGGCGATCGCCGAGCTCACCGGGCTCACCCTCCTGCGGGCGCCCGTCGCCGACCTCCAGCCGTGTCGCACCGACCTCGTCCAGCTCGACGGCGCCCCGGTCGGGCTCTCGATCACGGGCGAGCAGATGGCCGACCTGGCCGCCGGTGCCGCCGTCGACGTCACCGTGTGCGACCCCGCCGGCGGATCGCTCGAGCTCGGCGCCGACACCCACCGGATCACCACCACCTCCGGTCTCGCGACCGGCATCGACGTCGACCGGATCACGCTCCGCTCGGGCATCGACACCGTCGACGCTGCCCAGGTCGCTGATGTCGCCGAGGGCGCTGACGTCGCCGATGTCGACGGCGCTCTCGAGGTGGACCGGACGCGCACCACCCGCACGGTCACCGTCGACGACTGCCCGGACGGATGCTGGCTCGTGCTCGGCGAGGGCTACAACGCCGCGTGGGAGGCCACGACCGACGGCACCTCGCTGGGTGCACCCGTGCAGATCGCCGGCGGCTTCAACGGCTGGTGGCTCCCGGCGGACGACCAGCCCCGCACGGTCACGATGGACTGGACTCCCCAGTCCGGCCTGAACATCGCCCTCCTCGTCGCACTCGCCGGTGTGCTCGGCTGCATCGCCCTCGCCGTCCTCGACCGGAAGGTGCTCGCGGCCACGCTGCCGGTGCAACCACCGCTCGCCGACGTTCGCCTCGATCTCTCGATGGGTGCCGAACCGCGAGGCGACGTCCTCGTCGCCGCCGCGGTGCTCGTCGCCGCGGCCGTGCTCGTGATCGCGCCCACCTGGGGGCTCGTCGCGCTCGTGCCCGCCGCCGTCATGGTGCTCACCCATCGCAGCCGACCCGCCGCGCTCGCCGCAGCGGTGACCGTGGGAGTGCTCGGCCTGATCGTGGCGTGGCGCCAACGACGCGAGCGCTTCTTCCCCGACGCGGCGTGGCCCGGCAACTTCGAGGACCTGCACCGCGCCGGCCTGTTCGTCGTGGTGCTCCTCCTGGCCGGCACCCTGTTCGACCGGATCGACCGGATCGACCGGCCGGATCGAGCCGACGATGTCGAGGCGAGCGACGATGCCCACGCGGCCGACGCCGCAGATCAGGACAGTGCGATCGACACCAACGAACCCGCCAGGTAGCGCTCGGCCACCCAGTACCCGGCCTCCGGGCTCCAATGCAGCCCGTCGGGCCGGAGCCCGCCGTCCCTCGTGCCGCCCATCGCCTCCAGCCATGCCCGCAGGTCGAGCACCTGCACCGCGCCACCAGCGCCACCAGCGCCATCGACGCTGGCCGCGACCTCGTCGATCACGTCGAACTGCACCTCGTAGCGGGCGGGATCGAGCATCTTCACCTGCTCACCCTGGAACGGCGCGATCGGGTGCGGCGGCAGCACCCACGCGATGCGCCGCACACCGGCGGCCACGAGCCGATCGGCCATCGCCCTGTAGTCGAACAGCAGACGGTCGCGGAACCGCTGGTCGAACGGGCTGATCGGCCCCTCCGACGCATCCCACTCCCGGTCCTCCACGTCGCGCATCGTCACCATCAGCATGACGACGTCGGGCTGCAGTTCGGCGAGGAGTGCGGGGAGGCGGTCGTCGAGGAGGTCGTCGCACTGCCCTTGGAAGTCGATCGCACCGTCGGTCGGCACCGTGCCGGTGCGCAGGAACCCGCACCCGGCCACCGAGGCGTCGGTCACCTGAGCACTCTCGGGGTGATCAGCGGCCCACGCAGCGAGCCCGGCAGCGGTGAACTGAGCCGTCGAGTCGCCCACCACCATGATCCGCACCGGCCGACTCACCGGTGGCACGGCCACGGGCGCCGGCTCGGTGGACGACGTCGACAGGGTGGACACAGCAGAAATGGCGGGAACCGTCGAGTCGGTCACGGTGTCGGTCGTGGATGCAGCAGGACCGCTCGCCGGCACCTCGATCGTGGCGAGCGGCGCCAGCGTGCCGTCCACCGGCGCGATGGTGACCGCAGGATCGACCCGCGACTCGGCCACCGGTGCCGAGGCGGCCGGCTGCACACCGACCACGACGAGGGCGGCCACTGCAGCCGTCGCCAGCGCCCCGCCCACCAGCGGACGCGACCAGGCGGGATCCCACCGGCGCACCGGCTGCTCGAGCAGCACCGACGAGAGCGCCGCCGCGACGAACGTCACCGCGAGCCGGACGGCGAACAGCGCCAGGCCAGAGACGCCGACCCGCTCGTCGGTGAGCACCGCGAAGATCGGCCAGTGGTACAGGTAGAGCCCGTAGCTGATGGTGCCGACCCATACGACCGGGCGCGCCGAGAGTGCCGAGCGCAGGGGCGACGCATGCTGCAGCCCGGCGATCAGCCCGACGCTCGCCAGCGCGAACACCCCGAACCAGCCGTCGTACGCCGGACCGCTCCCGGCCGGCCACGTGGTCGCGGCCCAGCCCACGACGGCGAGGCCCAGCGGCGCCAACCACACCGACCAGGTGCCCCACGGACCACGGACGTGGAACAGCGCGGCGAGGGCAGCGCCGACCAGGATCTCACCGGCGCGCGCCGGCGTCGCCCAGTAGGCGGCATCGGGGCCCCACACCGCAGCGATGACGGGGGCGACGCCCACGGCAACCACTGCGAGGACACCGATCGCTCGGCCGACGGCAGCGGCGGAGCGGCACACACGGAACATGCCGATGACCGCCAGCGGCCACAGCCAGTAGAACTGCTCCTCGATCGCGAGCGACCAGTAGTGCTCGAGCGGCGCCACCCGGCCGAGCGTCGCGTTCGTGAGGTCGGCGTAGCTGTCGTCGCCCCACAGCTTCACCCAGTTCGCCACCTGGAACAGGGCGCCCAACAGGTCTCGACGCAGCGACGTGAACTCGTCGAACGCACCGGCCGCGGCCGCGATGGCGACGGCGACCAGGCACGCCAGGCTCGCCGGCAGCAGCCGCTTCATCCGCCGCGCGTAGAACCGCCCGAGCGCGATCGTGCCCGTGCGACCGTGTTCCACCAGGAGCAGCGACGTGATGAGATAGCCCGACAGCGTGAAGAAGACCGACACGCCCACGTACCCGCCGGTCATCCAGGTGGCGCCGCCGTGGAAGACGAGGACCAGCGCGACCGCGACGGCGCGGACGCCATCGAGCGCCGGCTGGTACTCGATCGTTCGTCGCTCGTGTGCCGGTCCGGTCACGGGGCCTCGTCGGGTGCGGTCGCCTCGCCGGCCGCGTCCGGCCCACGACGGCGGTTCGCGAGCGCGACGAACGCCAACGCCGCCAGCACGATCACCGTCGGTTCCATCGACGAGCGGATGCGATGGCCGCCGTAGAACACCACGGTGGTGATCGTCACCGAGGCGACCGGGCACAGCAACAGCCACAGCGGCCACGTCGTCGGTGCGGTGCGCCGCCGCAGGACGACGCCCCCGACGACGGCAGCGACGGCGAGGACCCACCACATCACGATCCCCGCCCACGACGCCCAGCGGTAGCGCTCCTCGCCGACGTCCTGCGCGACCAGGCTGTCGAGCCCGTACAGGTCGAGCGTTCGCCCGATCCTCGCCACGACGACCTTGGGCAGGTCGCCGACGTGCTCCTTCGCGTAGTCGATCGCGAGGTCACGCTGACGCGCCGAACGAACGCTCGGCTCCTCGTCCATCGAATAGTCGGGATCGGCCACGACGCAGAGCAACGACCAGCCGCCGATGTTCGGACCCGAGAACGAGGCGTCGCAGTAACTGCCGAGCAGCGTGGTGCCGTCGTTGGTGGTGAGCGTGACGGTCTCCTCGAACCGGACCATGTTGAACACCACCCACGGCGCCACCGTGAGCAACGACGACAGGCCGACGACGAGCGGGAGCATCAGCGATTTGACCCACCGGGTTCCCGCCGGCCCGCCGCGGAGGAGCCGGATCGCGACGAGCACCATCACGGCCGGGGTGAGCAGCGCCAGTTCGCTGCGGGCGAGGGCGGCGAGCCCTGCGAGCACGCCCGCGACCACCGCTGCGGCCGCGGCCGCTCGAGCCGGCCGGGCCATCGATGAACCGACGGCGCCCACGGGCGTCACTGTCCGCGCGTCGACCTCGGTGAGCAACCGATGCGCGGCCCACAGGGCGAGGCTCACCATCAGCACACTGACGCTCTCGGACATCACGAGACCGTCGTTCATCCACAGGTTGGGATACACCGCGGCGATCGCTGCGGCGACGAGCCCCACCCGGTCGCCGCCGATCCGCCGACCGAGCAGACCGATCACCACGATGGTGGCGATCCCGCACAGGACCGTCACCAGGCGCTGCCACGGCACCGGTTGATCCACCCAGCTGACGCCGGCGAGCAGCACCGAGGTGAGCGGCCCGTGTTCGGCTCCGGGCCGATCGACGAAGATCTCGCGGAACCAGATCCCGTCGACCAACTGGCGTGCTTGCGCCGAGTAGTACAGCGAATCGTTCAGGAGCAGCGGCTGGTTCCACTTGTCGAACGCGAGCACGCCGAGGCGCCAACACGCACCGACGAGGGTGATGAGGGCGAGGCCCAGCGGGAAGCGCCCGGATCGAGGCTCGGGTTCGGTCTGGACTGCCTGCATGCTCCTGGAAGTATCGTCGGTGACCGGTGCCGGGGGCACGCACCGATCGCACGAACCCGCACGACGTCATCCGGATCCGTCGCATCCAGAACTGCCAGAACGTCCAGAACGTCCAGAACGAGCGCGAACGAGCGCTGGAGAACCACGACCATGTCATCCGACCTGTTGGCGCTCGACCGCACCCGGCACCTCGTGCCCGGCGCGCGCCCCGACGCCGGTGCGACGACGACCGAGCCGTCGCCGGGTGTGGACGACACCGCGCACATGGCCCAGGTGGCGCCCTCCTCCGATCGCGAGTCCGATCGCGAGTCCGATCGCGAGTCCGATCGCGAGTCCGATCGCGAGTCCGATCGCGAGTCCGATCCGGCGTCGGCACCGCACTGGCCCGCCCTCGACGGCCTCCGTGGGCTGGCCGTCGCCGGTGTGGTCGCCTATCACCTCGGCTGGATCTCCGGCGGCTTCCTCGGCGTCGACCTGTTCTTCGCCCTGTCCGGCTTCCTGATCACCACCCTGCTCGTTCGCGAGCACCGGTCGACCGGCGGCATCGACCTGCTCGCGTTCTGGGGTCGACGCTTCCGCAGACTCCTCCCCGCCGTGATGGCGCTCATCGCCGGCGTGCTCGTGTGGCTCGCCTGGTTCGGCACACCTGCTGAGCAGGCAACCGCCCGCGGCGACGCCCGGTGGGCCATCCCCTACCTCGCCAACTGGCACCTCGTGTCGGAAGCTCGCGACTACTGGGCGGCGGCCACGGATGCGTCGGTGTTCACCCATCTCTGGAGCCTGGCGATCGAGGAGCAGTTCTACGTGGTGTGGCCGGTCGTCGCATGGTGGGCGCTGCGCGGCCGCCACGGCGAGCGGCGCCTGGCCAGGGTCACCGTCGTCGGGTTCGTCGCCTCGGCACTGGCCATGGTGCTGCTCGCCGGTGGCGCATCCCAGAGCCGTGTGTACCTCGGTACCGACACCCGTGCGGCCGCCCTGTTCGTCGGCGCGCTCGTGGCGCTCAACCCCGTCCATCGGCGGCTGCGGGCGCTGTCGGTGTTCAGGCCTCGGCGGGCCGAGCGGCTCGTTCTCGGCATCGGCGTCCTGCTCGCCGTCTCCTGGGCGATCGGTGGCGACCACCTCGACGTCCTGCTGCGCGGTGGTCTCCTGCTGCACTCGACGCTCGCGGCGCTCGCGATCGGCCTGATCGCCGTCGCCGGTTCGGGCGGACGGTCGATCCGACAGCTCGAGCGGCCGTGGCTCACGTGGCTGGGCCGACGCTCGTACGGCATCTACCTGTGGCACTGGCCCGTGATCGTGCTCGCCGAACCGCGATGGACGGCGCTGCCGGCACCCGTTCTCGACCTGGCCATGATCGCGCTGTCGCTCGCGCTCGCCGAGTGCTCGTACCGGCTGCTCGAGCACCCCATCCGTCGTCGCGCCGGATGGGCGGCGGGCAGCCGTGCCACGTGGGCGACCGTCGCCGTCACGGTGCTCGCCGTCGCCGCGGCGGTCGCCGCGCCGTCGGGCGAGGGCCACGTGGCCGAGTTCGTGTTCGTCGCCCCGGCCGCCCCGGCCGCCGCGACGCCCGCGCCATCGTCGACCGACTCGGCTGCTCCGACTGGTGCGTCCGACGACCCGACCCAGATGCGGCCCTCCCCTCCCGAGGCTCTGACCGTCGGACCGACCGCCGACTCCGCCGCAGCCCCCGACGATCCGACGACCGTGGTCGGCGGGGCGGTCGCCGCGGGCGTCGGGACCGCCACCTCGCTGCCTCCGACCCTGCGGCAGCCCCCGGCGCCCACGCACACCGCGGCACAGGTGCTGTGGATCGGCGATTCGGTCGCGGCCGACCTCGCGCCGGCCCTCGCCGCTGCGTTCGCGTCCGCCGGCGTCACCTGGATCGACGCGGCGGGCGACGGCCTCCGTCTCACGCCCGGCGGCGGCGTCGATCCGATCGAGCTCTACTCCCGGGTCCTCGCCGAGCACACCTACGACACCGTCGTCGTCCAGCTGTCCTACTGGGACTCACCCGCCGATCTCGATCAGCTCCGCTCGTCGCTCGGCTGGTTCCGCGACCAGGTGCGCGCTCGCGGCGCCGAACTGGTGCTGGTGACCCCGCCGCCCGTGCGCGACGACCTCGTCGATCCCGGCCTCGCCCGGCAGATCGAGGTCGCCGCCGAGCTGGTCGCCGCCGGCGAGGGCCATGTGCACCTCGTCGACTCGACACCGGCTTGGGGACCGACGATGGCGTTCGACATCGACGGCGACGGTGCCCCCGACCGCAAGCCCGACGGTGTGCACGTCTGCCCACAGGGCGCCGCTCGGTTCGCGGCCTGGTTGGTCGGCGACCTCGGCATCCGATTCGCCGGGATCGCGGTCGCCCCTCCCAACACATGGGTGGCGGGCGACTGGACGTCGAGCGAGCGCTACGACACGCCCGTCGGCGCCTGCGTCGCAGTCGGCTGATCGACGTCCCGCCCGCGGATCGCCCGCGCCGCACCGAACGCCGGCAGCGACACCGCCCGGAGAGCGAACGTGGAGACCGAACGTGCAGTCACCGGGCCCCGGTGCACGCCGGATAGCGTCGGCGCCCGTGGACGACGGGGCGCAGGCAGCAGGCGGACGTACCATCGCCTACGAGCCCGGCATCGACGGCCTCCGGGCGCTGTCGATCATCGGCGTCCTGCTGTTCCACGCATGTGCCACGTCGTCGCTCACCGGCTGGTTCCGCGGCGGCAACCTCGGCGTGTCGGTGTTCTTCACCCTCAGCGGCTTCCTCATCACCACCCTGTTGGTCACCGAACTCGACCGCGACGGACGTATCGACCTCCGACGCTTCTGGACACGCCGCATCCGCCGGCTCGCCCCCGCCTCGCTCGCTGTGGTCATTGCGGTCACCCTGCTCTCGGCGACGAGCTGGTTCGACCTGCGCCGTTCCGACGCACTCGCGGCGACCTGGAGCGTCACGAACTGGCACGTGATCGTCGGCGGACAGGAACGATTGCTGCAGACGATCGTCGGCCCGCTCGGCCCGACGTGGTCGCTCGCCGTCGAGGAACAGTTCTACGTCCTGCTCGCGATCGGGGTGTGGCTCGCGTCGCGCACCGCACGCCCGGTGCGCGCCATCGCGATCGGCGCCTCGGTCGCCGTCGCCACCTCGCTCGCGATCGCCAACACGGTCTCCGACTGGGCGCCGCGGCTCGAGTTCGGCACCGACGTGCGAGCCGCAGAACTCGCGGTCGGCTGCCTCCTCGCGATCGCGTGGCGCGGTCACCGCGAGCAGCTCACGACACGTCCGTCCGTCGCCGGGGTCGCCGACGCCGTCGGCGCCGGGGCCGTTGCGGGGCTGATCGTGCTGTTCCTCACCGCGGGCACCGCGCCGTGGCTGCTCCGTGGCGGCCACGTGCTGGTCGCGCTCGTGTCGGCAGCCGCGATCATCGGCGTGCTGGTCCACGGCCGCCTCCACCGAGTGCTCGCCGTCGCACCGCTCGTCGCCGTCGGCCGCTGGAGCTACGCGCTGTACCTCGTGCACTGGCCGGTCTTCCTCGTCCTCACCGAGGGCCGCACGAACCTCGACGGCGTGGCGCTCGTGGCGGTCAAGTTGGCCGTGGCGGGCGTACTCGGCGTCGCCCTCCACCTGCTCGTCGAGCAGCCGGTCCGCCGGCTGCACACATCGACCCGCACCACCGTGGTCTCATGGCTCGCCGTATCGGCGCTGGTCAGCGTTCTCGCGTTCACGCTGCCGTGAGTACCCTTCGGTGAGCACCATGGAGCCGACGACCGACCCCAGCACGAACGACTCCGGCACCCCCGACGCGCCCCGTGCGACCGCACCGACCACCGTGCTCGACGTCACCGTGCCGGTGTTCAACGAGGCACACGTGCTCGAGTCGAGCATCGCCACGCTGCACGCCTACCTCAGCGCCCACTTCCCGTTCAGCTGGCGGATCACCGTCGTCGACAATGCGAGCACCGACGCCACCCTGGATGTGGCCACACGATGCACCGAACGCTTCACCGACGTGCACGTGCTGCACCTCGACCGCAAGGGCCGCGGACTGGCGCTGCGCGAGGCCTGGAGCCGCAGCGACGCCCAGGTGTGCGCCTACATGGACGTCGACCTGTCGACCGGGCTCGACGCACTGCTCCCCCTCGTCGCCCCGCTCGTCACCGGCCACAGCGACATGGCGATCGGGTCGAGGCTCGCGCCCGGCGCGTCGGTCGCTCGCGGCCCACGACGCGAGATCATCTCGCGCACCTACAACGTGATCCTGCGCACCGTGTTCGCCGTCCGCTTCCGTGACGCGCAGTGCGGCTTCAAGGCCATCCGCACCGACATCGCCCGCCACCTGCTGCCCGCCGTCGAGGACAACGGTTGGTTCTTCGACACCGAGCTCCTGCTGCTCGCCGAGCACAACGGCCTGCGTGTGCACGAGGTGCCGGTCGACTGGGTCGACGATCCCGACAGCCGGGTCAACGTCCGCCGCACGGCCACCGACGACCTCAAGGGCGTCTGGCGGATGGCGAAGAGCTTCGTCCGCGGCGGCGGCCGACTCGACCTCGGGCCGCTCCGACGGGCCCCGCTCACCGAGGACTTCGGTCGGCAGCTCGTCGGCTTCGCCGCGGTCGGCCTGGCGAGCACCACGGTGTCGCTGCTGCTGTTCCTGTTCCTGCAGCAGCACCTGCACCCGGTCTGGTCGAACATCATCGCCGTGGCCGCGACGTGGCTCGCCAACGCGTGGGCCAACCGGCGCTTCACGTTCGGGCACCGCAGCCGCGTCGACCGCGGCCGCGACTACCTGGCCGCCAGCGCGATGCTCTTGACATCACTCGGCGTCTCCAGCGGTCTCCTCGCCGTCACGCTGTGGGCCGACGGCGGGTTGCTCGCCCAGTCGCTCACGCTCATCGGCGCCTGGGGGCTCGCCGCGGTCGGACGGTTCGCCCTCCTGCGAGCCTGGGTCTTCGCCGCACCGCCGCCGGTCGAGTCGGGCAGCTCGGTCCTCACCCGCACCTGACGCCGGGCGACCGGATCGGGCGACCGGGGCGGGCGACCGGATCGGGCGACCGGGGCGGGCCGGCCGGATCAGGAGGGCCGGATCAGGACCGCGACGGTGGTGGTGCCGACCTGGCGGCGCAGGGCGCTGGTCGACGCGAACAGGTCGGCCACGCTGGGATCGAGCTGCAGCGCACCGGCAGCGACGAGTTCGGCCGCGAGGCCGCTCGACACGAACGTGGCCGGGTCGAACGAGGCGTCGACGATCTCCTGCGCCGACAGCCCGAACGCACCGTCGGCGGCGAGCTGCTCGCCCTCGGGGGTGAGCACGATCCCGAACGCAGCGATCTCGTCGGTCATCGCCCGTTCGCCGTCGAGCAGCCCGTCGAGCGACGCCTGGTCGAGGGGCGACGTGAACGCGATCCGTTCGCTGCCCGCCGGCACCTCGAGCGCCGCCCGACCTTCCAGCAGGTACACCGTGAGCGGCTCGTCGCCCGCCGCCCGACGGGCATTGCCGAGCTGGCGGACGAGCCCCGCTTCGGTGACGCGCAGGTCGACGTCGGCCTGTTGCATCGCCGACATCACGACGGCCGAGTACGGCTCGAGGTAGCGCAGGTTCGACGAGTCGAGCACCACCGAGTCGTCGGTGCGGAACTGCCGCACCTGGTCGGAGATCGCCTGCGCCACCGGAATGGCCTCGGGAAACGTGTCGGGGCCTGCCGGCTGCACATGGGCGGGCACGTTCGCGAGCGACACGACGACCGCGATCGCGGTGAACACGCCACCGACACGCAGCGTCTCCGGCCGACCGAGGGCGCGCACGCCTGCCACGACGAGGGCGAGCGCGCAGAAGGCACCGATCGACCACAGCCACCGCATCTGGTGCGGCGTGAGCCCCAGCGGCCCGATCGGCATGATCGTCAACGAGCCGATCGCGAGCACCACCGCAACGGTTGCGACCACCGCGACGACCGTTGCGACACGGTCGCGACGGCGGACCGACCACCAGGCGGCCAGGCCGAGCAGTGCGGCGAGCAGCACGAGACCCAGCAGCGCCACACCGGTGCTGCGCAGCCCCATCGGGTCGAGCGTCACGCCGTCGGCCGAATACGGCGTGTAGGGCACCGCGTCGACGAACGAACCCCGGCTCCACCACGGCGGCACCGCGAGAACGCCGCCGGCGATGCGTACGGCGTTCGTGGCGCCGATGGTCGGTTCGTCGCCACCGGTGCTGGTGGCGATGCGCGCCAGGTTGCCCTGACCCTCGCCGAACAACTGCTCCAGCAACGGTTGCGCCCACAGCACGAGCAGCACGAGCAGCGAGAGCACGCCGGTGCGTCGGATGCGCGGCGCATCGGCCGAGCGCGCCGCGGCGTCGAGCCGCCAGCGCCGTCGGTACACGGCGGTGGCGCCGGCGAGCGCCGTGATCACGAGCGCCGGCACGAGATACGCGTAGCCGAGGTGCGTCTGCAGGCACAGACTCGTCGCGACGAACAACCACGGCAGCACGACGAGATCGCCGCTGGCGACGGCCCACGTGCACACGAGTGCGAACAGCGCCGGCAGCACCAGCACGTGCGGGTTCCACGGATCGGTGAGCATCGCACTGCCGAGGGTGAACGCGAGGAGGGAGGCGACGGCTGCCGCGGCGAGGGCAGCGGTGCGGCCACCCACACGACGAGCGACGAGCACCGTCCCGATGATCGCCGCGGCGTTGACGAGGCCGACCCCGAGCACCACCCCGGTCGACCCACCGAACAACTTCACGGGGACCGCCAGCAGGTCGAACAGCAGCGGACCCGGGTGGTTCAGATCCTTGCCCGCGCTCAGCGACGCCGACGACCAGGTGCCGAGCAGCGGGAAGTGATCGAGGCTGAACACGTCACGGGCGCGCAGCTCGATCAGCGCGTTGTCACCGATGGGGATCCATCGATCGCCGCTGCGGCGGGCGATCGCGGTCATCACCGGGAGCAGCGCGATCGCGAGCACCAGGAGATGCAGGCGATCGGCGACCCGTGCAGCCAGCTGCGATCGACCATTCATCGGGTCGACCGGCGTGGCATCGGGAGACGCGTCCACCGCGGGCCCGCTCACCGGTCGGCCCCCGGCGGCAGCACGAACACGGCTGTCGGCGTACCGAGCTCGAGCAACCGATCGACCTGCTCCTGCACCGCTGGGGAGACCCGCGGGTCGAGCTGCAACCCGAACAGGTTCGTCTCCAGCAGCGGCACGAGGTCGTCGAGGCCGGCAACGGTGAGCGAATCGGTCACCTCGCCCTCGATCCGCTCGTACTCGGCCAGCTCGGAAGCGTCACGCGGGTCGTACTCCAGCACCAGCTCCGCGCCCGGCACGGCACGCACCTCGTCGATGTAGAACCCGGTCGCGAGCCGCACCTCGGCATCGGCCTGATCGAACTCGATCACCCGCTGACGTGTGACCGGCACACGCCACGTGAACGGCACCCCGACGTCGAACCCACGCCGCTCGAGCTCGTTCACCAACCCGTAGCCCTGCGACCCGAAGTACCTCGCGTCGTTCCAGGTGACGACGTACCTACCGTCCATGCCGACCGCTGAACCGAGGCCCTGCTCGAGCGCGTCGGCCGTCGGCCCGGTGATCTCGCGCAGCGTGTCGCTCAGATGCTGCTCGGGCACGCGAGCGCCGAACGCCTCGACCGTGAGCGCACCGTAGGAACCGACCGCGACGACGGCGAGGATCGTCCCGAGGGCCATCCTCAGCCCGACCGAGCGCTCCGGGCCCAGGCGTCGCTGCAGCACCACGGCGAGCGTCCACACCACCGACACCACGAGCAGCGTGCTGGTGGTCCACGACCAGAGCGTGAGGTAGTACCAGACCTTGCCGAAGATGCGGCTCATCGAGATCGCACCGAGCACCAGCGCCCAGCCGATCACCACGTTCAGCGTCGTGAGCGCCCGATGGCGCAGCCGCCAGGCGAGCACCGCCGCACCGATCCACACGACGAGCACCAGCAACCCGGGCAGCACGCTGCCCTGCAGATCGAACGCAGCCCGGGTGACGTACCCGTCGGATCCGAACGCACCCGTTCCGATGCGGAACACGTTCAGGTGCCGCAACAGGAGCTGGATCCCCTCGCCCGTGCCGACCGGGTCCTCGGGCGCGTTGCGGAAGTAGTCGGCGATCATCCGCAGGTTGCCGGGATCGTTCGTGAGCTGGTCGTACACCGGCGGCGACCAGAGCACCAGGCCCACCACCGCAGAGGTGCCGAGCACCCGGTAGGTCTCGTCGCGTTCCACCGGATGGCGCAGGGCCCGCCAAGCGAGCGCAGCGACACACAGCGCACCCATGCCGAGGCAGAGCCCCAGATACGGCATGTGGGTCTGCGCACACAGCGAGCCGACCGCGGTGACCAGCACGATCATCCGCTTGTCGTCCTCGAGGACGCCCCAGACGGCGAGCAGCACCACGAGCCAGAACAGCAACGGCAGGTAGGGGTTCCACGGCTGGGTGACGACGTCGAACCCGTACCCGCGGACGAGCACGACGATCAGCGCTGCCACACCGATCGTGAGTCGAGGCCCACCGCGACGATGGGCGAGCCAGAGCGCCAGGGCGATCGCGACGAGGTTGAGCACGATCATCCCCGCCAAGAGACTCCACGCCCCCGACCCCGTGAGCCGGTAGGTGGGCGCCAACAGGTAGAAGCTGAGCGGTCCCGGATGACTGCCCTGATCGGGGAACACGCCGATGCGACCGGGCAGGCCGATCAGCGGCGTGTCGCCGCCACCGACGTCGCGCACCCGGAACTCGGTCATCGCCAGGTCGAGCACGGGGTGGTAGTCGCGGCTCACGAGCCGCACCGCAGCGATCACGAAGGGCAGGGCGAGGATCGCCCACAGCAGCAGGCGCAGCCGGTACCCCGGCAGTGCGACCAATCGGTTCCACCAACGCACGGCCATGCCGCTCGGGCGCGACGCGCCCGGCGCCGCGCCTGAACCGGCGGTTCCCGCCGACCGGGTCATTTCGCAGGCTTGGGACGGCGACGGTGCACGATGTCGGACACGCCCCAGCGGGTCACGAGCAACATCGACTCGACGATGATGCGCGACGACATCTTCGACGTGCCGAACTCGCGGTCGCGGAACACGATCGGCACCTCGCGCACCGGGTGACCCTTCACGACGAGCCGCCGCACGAGCTCGGTGAGGAACGCGTAGCCCTCGGCGGTGGTGCTGCTCGGATCGATGTCGCGCATCGCCGTGGCCCGGTAGGCGCGGAACCCCGACGTCGCGTCGCGCACACCGAGACCGAGCACCACGCCCGTGTACCGGTTGCCCCAACGCGACAGCAGCCGCCGGTGGAGCGGCCAGTCGGCCGTGGCGCCGCCCGGAACGTACCGCGAGCCGATGACCGCATCGGCACCTGCCTCGATCGCCGCCAGCAGGCTCGGGATCACCGTCGGGTCGTGGGAGAAGTCGACGTCCATCGAGACGATCACGTCGTAGCCCTCGTCGAGCGCCACCGTGAACCCGTTGCGATAGGCGCTGCCCAGACCCTGCTTGCCGGGACGGTGCAACACCTTCACCTGTCCGAGCTCGGCCGCGGTCTGCTCCGCGAGCGCACCCGTGCCGTCGGGGCTGTTGTCGTCGACCACCAACACGTCGGCAGCGGGAACGGCACCGCGCACCGCAGCCAGGAACGGCTGGATGTTCTCCTTCTCGTTGTAGGTGGGCACCACCACGACGCAACGCACGAGGGAAGATCGTAGCGACCCGGGCCAGGGGGAGCCGGGGACGCTGTCCGTCGGAACGCTACGCTCGGACCTGGTCATGCGTTCGGTCCCGTCTGCTCCCCTCGTCGGCCCGTTCGCCGATCGCCTCCTTGCGCTCGACTTCCCGGCGCTCGAACCGGCGCGTCGCGAACAGGCGATCGCCTTCGCCGTCCGCCGCGTCGACGGACTGCCGAGCGTGATGAACCTCGGGGTCATCCTCATCGCAGCGTTGTTCCGCGGATTGCTCGCGCTGCCGGGCAACGAGGCGATCCTGCGGTTCTTCGCCCGCACCCCGCTCCCCCTGCTCGGCGAGTACGTGCGGCTCGTGCGTTCCCTCGGGTACGCCTACATCTTCGAGACCTGGCCCGACACCCGTCCCGACGGCTCCAGCCCCACGCCGGCGCCCGTCGAGGCGGCGCCTGCCGACGCCGTCCCGAACATGGGGGGCACCGCATGAGCGGCATCGAAGGCCACCAGATCCACGTCCGCACGCAGGTGCTCGTCGTCGGGTCCGGCGCAGGTGGCGCCACCACGGCTGCGTTGCTGGCCGAGGCCGGCTTCGACGTGCTGATCGTCGAAGAGGGGCCGTGGGTCGACCAGGACACGGTCACCCCGTTCTCGCTCGACCAGATGGACCGCCAGTACCGATCGGGCGGTGTCACCGTGGCGCTCGGGCTGCCCTCGATCGCGTACACCGAGGGCCGGTGCGCCGGCGGCGGCACCGAGGTGAACAGCGGTCTCTACTTCCGCCCGCCCCTCGACGTCGTCGAACGGTGGCGTCGCGACTTCCGCATCGACGGCCTCGACGTCGACGAACTCGAGTCGATCGCCGACGAGGTCGAGCAGGCCATCAACGTCACCACCGTGCCCGGCAAACCCACCCCGGCGAGCGAGATCCTCCGCCGCGGCGCCGCTGCACTCAACTGGCGCCACAGCGAGATCCCGCGCTGGATGAAGTACCCGGCGGGCGGCGACGCCGTCACCGGCAAGCGCCAGAGCATGACCCGCACCTACCTGCCGCGGGCGTTCGCCGCCGGCGCCCGGATGCTCGTCGAGACGAGGGTCGATCGTCTGGTCGACAACGGGCTCAACGTCACGGCCCACGTCACCTACGGCGACGGCACCGGCCGTATGCCCGGCGGTGCGATCACGGCGGCGCACGTCTTCGTCTGCGGCGGTGCGATCCAGACGCCGGCGTTGCTGCAGCGCTCGGGAATGCGCTCGCACATCGGCCGCACCCTCGCGGTGCACCCCACGGTGAAGCTCACCGCGAAGTTCGCCGACGAGGTGAACGTGCCCGACGACGTGCCGGTGCACCAGGTGAAGGAGTTCGCCCCCGACCTCAGCTTCGGCGGCTCGGCGAGCCATTCCGGCCTCGTCGCCCTCGCGCTCACCGACGAGTGGCGCACGTTCTCCTCAGCGATCGAGGACTGGCGACGGATGAGCATCTACTACGCCGCGATCACCAGCGAGGGCCGCGGCTGGGTGCAGGCCCTGCCCGGCTTCCGCGACCCGCTGGTCACCTACCGCCTCAGCCACCGCGACCGCGAGGTGCTGCGCAGCGGACTCGGCCGGCTGGCACTGCTCACGCTCGAGGCCGGTGCGACCGAGGTGTACCCGTCGTTCCGCGGCGCACCCGTCGTACGCGACCGCGGCGACCTCGCCACCATGCAGCAGCGCTTCGCCGCCAGCAAGGCGAGCGTGATGACGGTGCACCTGTGCTCCACCGTGCCGATGGGCGAGCACCGCGACCGGTGCGGCGCCGATTCCTTCGGCAAGGTGCACGGCGCCGACCGGGTGTGGGTGAACGACGCATCGCTGCTCCCCACCGCACCGGGCGTCAACCCACAGGCGACCGTGATGGCGTTCGCGATCCGCAACGCCCGCCGGTTCATCGAGCAGCAGCAGTCTCAGCAGTCGCACCGCTCATCGGGCGCGACCCAGAACGGAGCACAGGCATGACCGATCGTTGGGCACCCCCGACCGTCACGGTGGTCACCGGAGCGGCGGGATGGCTCGGACGCGCCCTCGTGCACCGACTCCTCGCCGACGGACGCGATCACCTGCGGGTGCTCGTGCACACGAACGAGGAGCGGGCGCAGATCCCCCAGGGCGACGCGATCGCTGTCGAGGTGGGCGACATCGGCGACCGGGCCGTCGTCGATCGGCTGTTCGCCGGTCTCGGATCGGACGAGGTCGTCGACGTCGTCCACACCGCCGGCGTCATCCACCCGAAGAAGGTCGCCGATTTCTTCCACGTCAACGCCACGGGCACGCGCAACGTGGTCGCCGCGTCGGCCGCTGCAGGCGTCCGCCGGTTGGTGCACGTGTCGTCGAACAGCCCGTTCGGCACCAACCCGCACCCGACCGACCTGTTCCGGCAGGACGAGCCGTACCACCCGTACTACGGCTACGGCCGCTCGAAGATGGAAGGCGAGCAGGCCGTGTTCGCCGCCGTCACCGCAGGCGATCTCGACGCCACCTTGGTGCGGCCGCCGTGGTTCTACGGCCCGTTCCAGCCGCCCCGCCAGACGACGTTCTTCCGCATGGTGCGCCAGGGCAAGTTCCCGATCATCGGCGGCGGGCAGCAACGCCGGTCGATGGTGTACGTCGACAACCTCGTCGACGGCATCCTCGCGGCAGAGCTCACGGCCGCGGCCGTGGGCAAGGGCTACTGGATCGCCGACGAACGTGCCTATCTCGTCACCGAGATCGTCGAGACGGTCGGACGGGCATTGCGCGACGAGGGCTTCACGGTGAAGGACGGCGGCATGCGCCTGCCGGCGATCGCCGGACGCGTCGCGGAACTGGGCGACAAGCTCATCCAACGCACCGGGATGTACCAGCAGCAGTTGCACGTGCTCGGCGAGATGGACAAGACCATCGCGTGCGACATCAGCGCCTCCACCGCCGAGCTCGGCTACGTGCCGAAGATCGCACTGTACGAGGGCATGCGGTTGAGCATCCAGTGGTGCGTGGCCCAGGGGCTCGAACTGTGACCCGCTCGCTCGTCACCGGCGGATCCGGCTACTTCGGGTCGTTGCTGGTGCAACGACTTCGCACCGCAGGGCACCAGGTGCGCATCCTCGATCTCAACGACGCCGACGACCGCCCCGCCGATGTCGAGCTCGTCCAGGGCGACATCCGCGACGCGACGACGGTCGCGTCCGCGCTCGAGGGCGTCGACGTGGTCTTCAACAACGTCGCCCAGGTGCCGCTCGCGAAGGACCACCACCTGCTGCGCACGGTCAACGTCGACGGCACCCGCCTGCTGCTCGACCAGGCGCGCCGCGCCGGCGTGTCGAAGGTGGTGCACACGTCGTCGAGCGCCGTGTTCGGCATCCCCGCCTCGAACCCGGTGCTGCCGACGACCGTGCCGTCACCGGTGGAGGCGTACGGCCACGCCAAGCTCGCCGCCGAATGGGCGTGCCTCGACGCCGCAGCGCACGGCCTCGACGTCAGCATCGTCCGGCCGCGCACGATCCTCGGCCACGGCCGCCTCGGCATCTTCGGCATCCTGTTCGACTGGATCGCCGACGGCGCCGACGTGGTCGTGCTCGGCGACGGCTCCAACCGCTACCAGTTCGTCCACGCCGACGACCTCGCCGAGGTCTGCCTGCTCGCCGCCGGCAAGGAGGGCCCGATGATCGTCAACGCGGGCACCGACCGGTTCGGCACGATGCGCGAATCGCTCGAGTCGCTGTGCGGCCACGCCGGCACCGGCTCGCAGGTGCGTTCGCTGCCGGCGAAGGCGACGTCGCTCGCGATGCAGGCCGCCGCCAGGCTGCACCTTGCCCCCTTCGCCCCGTACCACTGGATCATGTACTCCAAGTCGTTGTGGTTCGACATCGACCACGCCCGCGACGCCCTCGGCTGGCAGCCGCGCTTCTCGAACGAGGAGATGTTCGCGGCGAGCTACGACTGGTTCGTGCAGAACCGGGCGATCACCGAGCAGGCCGGCGCCTCGCACCACCGCACCACCGCCAAACAGGGCGCGCTGCGAGCGGTGAAGTGGGGCATGCAACACCTCCCCGGCTGAGCTTCCGTGAGCCGAACCCGCAGATGCTGCGGATCGCGCTCACGAGAACACGTCGTCCGTGAGCCGGACCCGCACATGCTGCGGGCCGCGCTGACGAAACACGTCGATTCGTGAGCGCAACGCCGCGTCACGCGGCGCTTGGCTCACGGATGTCAGGTCTGGGCGTGGAGGGCGCGGAGGATGCCGAGCGCGGCGGCGTCCCAGGTGAGGGTCTTGGCCCTGGCGAGCGCTGCCTCGGCGAGGCGGCCGCGCAGGTCGTGGTCGTTCAACACCCGCGCCAGGGTCGGGCCCAGCTGGGGCAGCGGGGCGAGCAGGCCCGTCACACCGTCGACCACGCTGCTGCGATGACCGCGGATGTCGGTGGCCACCGTCGGCGTCCCGCAGGCCGCCGCCTCGGTGAGCGTGAGCCCCCAGCCCTCGGCGAGCGAGGCGCTCGCCACCAGCCAGGCACGCTGGTACCGCTCGACCAGGTCGTCGTGGGGCAACTGACCGACGAAGGAGATCCACTCCCCCGCGCCTTCGGCCGCCACGAGCGCGTCGAGCTCGTCGCGCATCGGACCGCTGCCGACGATCTCCAGCCGCAGACCGGGCACGTCGCGCTTGGCGACGATCGCCGCCCGGATCAGCTCGTCGAAGCGCTTCACCGGGGCGAGACGGCCGACGGCCACCACCAACGGTTCCGGTGACCGCGCCGCGACCGGATCGCTCGCCGGCAGGAACTGCTCACTGACGCCGTTGTCGACCGCCAGCACCCGCTCGGGACGGAACCCGAGTTCGAGCAGCTCCTCACCCGTCGCCTCCGACGGGGTCACCATCTGGGTGCGCCGGTAGAACGGCGGTGCGATCCGTGCCTCGAGCACCCGACCGAACCCGGCGAGCGGCCCCGGCAGCATCTGGCCCCACATCGGCCCGTGCACGTGGTGCAGGAACGTGATGCGCGGCTTCCGGCACCACACGGGCGAGAACCAGGGCACGCCGTTCCAGATCTCGACCAGCGCGTCGTACGGTCCCGACCGGTGCGCGATCTCGCCCAGGATCGTGCGAGGGAACACGCTGTAGCGGCTGCCCTTGCGGATCACCCGGTACCCGTTCCGCATCGACTCGGCCGGTCGGCCGATCGCTGCCGACGTGCGATGCGTGATCTCGAGGCCGGCGTCTGCCCAGCGGCGCATGAACTCGTCGGCGTGCACCTCGCTGCCGCCGGCGTCCGGATCGTCGAGGTCGCGCCACGCCATCGTGTGGATGCGCCGCACGCCGCGCCCGATCATCTCCGCCGCCAGCCGGTCGAGCTCACGCAGGTCGGCGTTCGGTCGCTGCGAAACGGACGGAACGCCTGGAGCGGACGGCACGGCCTGTGCCGACCCTGTGGATGGTTCTGGTGCTTCCTCCGCCGACATGAGGCCCCGAGGCTAGCCCTGCTCACTAATGTCGCACCGTGCGCGAACCCGATGACCTGCCCGTCGACGACGCGCGTCCCACCACCGACCCGGCGTCACCGGCGGCTGCGAACGGTGTCGTGCCCTTCGTGCCCTTCGTGCCCTTCGTGCCCTTCGTGCCCTTCGTGCTCGGCGGCCGGCTCCGGGGTCGCCCGTCCCGCGCCGCGTGGCTCAGCGTCGCGACGATCCTGGCCGTCGTCCTGATCCCCCTCCGCGGGCTCTACAAGGGCACCGGCAGTTCGATGGAAGAGGGCTTCATGCTCGTCTTCCCGAAGCGGATGCTGGCCGGCGACGTGCCCAACGTCGACTTCCTCCACCTCTACGGGCCCGGCGCGCTCCACGTGCTGATGGGCTGGTACGAGGTGTTCGGCTACACCCTCGAGGCGCAACGTGGCTTCGGCCTGCTGCAGCACCTCGGCATCATCTTCGCGATCTACGCCCTCACCCGGCCGTGGGGCCATCGCCTCGCCACCGTCGCGGCGGTCACGGTCACGTTCCTCGTGCTCACCCCGATCGGGCTGTCGGCGCTCGCCTGGGAAGGGGCGGTCGCGCTCGCGCTGTGGAGCGTCGTGTTCGGCGTGCGCGCCCTGCACACCACCGACCGCGACCGCATGCTGGCGCTCGCCGCGTCGGGGGCGCTCGCCGGGTTCGCGTTGAGCTTCCGGCCCGACCTCGTCCTGGCGCTCGGCATCGCCCACGGCTTCATGTGGTGGAAGGCCCGTGCGTTCCGGTCTGCGTCCATCGGCGCGATCGTCGGGCTCACGCCCATGTGGATCCACCTGGCCGTCGCCGGCATCCCGGCCGCCTGGCGGGGCATGGTCACCGAGCCGGTGAAGGAACTGCGTCCCGGGCGCGAACTCCCCCAGCCGCCGAGCTTCGGCAAGGTCGACGGTGCACTTCAGGCGGTGGTCGAGGGCCCCGCGGATGCTCCGTGGTGGAGGCTGCCCGCCCTCTCGGCGAACCACCAGCTGTGGCTGTGGTTCTGGGTCGTCATCGTGTGCGCGTTCGGGGTCGTCGGCACGACGATCTGGCTCCGGCGACGCCACGGTGACACGCCGCAGCGCCTCACGCTGATGTGCGCATCGCTGCTCGGACTCGGTCTCCTGCCGCAGGCGCTGCAGCGTCCCGACTCCACCCATCTCGCCTGGGGTTCGTGCGTGTCGTTCGCGCTGCTGCCGGCGCTGCTGGCCGAGATCTCGACGGTGGTGCGACCGAAGTTCGTCGGGCTGCGGCGTGACGCAGCGATCGCCGCGGTGCTGGCCGTCACGATGCTCGTGGTGATGCCGTTCTACACGTACCGCACGTATCTGCTGTACGCACGGATCTCGGTGGGCGACAAGGTCGGCGGCTATCAGGTGAGCCGCGGCGACCGGAACTTCTGGTTCGGGAACGTGCCGCTGCAGGCGGCCAGCCAGGCAGCGATCGACGAACTCGACCGCCTGTCGCAACCGGGTGAACGGCTGCTGGTGGGGCCGGCCGACCTGAGCCGCACGATCTACAGCGACGTCGTGTTCTACTTCATGTTCCCCGAACTCGAACCCGCCACCTACTTCATCGAGATGGACCCGGGCCTCGCCGACGACGAGGGGTCGAGCCTGGCCGACGACGTGGCCTCGGCCGACTGGCTGATCCTCACCAACTTCTGGACCGGCTGGTACGAGCCGAACGCGTCGAGCAACTTCGGCAGCGATGCACCGAACCAGGTGGTCGCCGACCAGTTCTGCCTCGTCGGCAACTTCGAGAACGGGCTCGTTCTGCTGTATCGCAAGTGCGAACAAGGGGACGGCATCAGCCCCGCCGGTATCGGCATCGGCGCCGAGCGTCGTGCCAGCCTCGAACGCGAACTCGCCGAGAACGCCTGACCAGGCCCCGTGTCGGTCCGAGTGCCAGCGGTCACCCGGGTGGCACGTGCGACTCGGACCAATACCTGGGACTCCGACCGACACGTGGCACTCGGACCCAACGGAATCCGACGTTCGTGACTCGGTGAGGTGATGGCGGACGACACGACCGACCTGACGGCGCTCGAGGTGGACCTCGACGACCGGGCCGACCACCTCGTGCGCGTCGTCGTGCGCGTCGTCGTGCCGCCGCCCGACTTCGACGGCTGGTACGCGACGACCGCTCCCCGGCTCCTTGCGTCGCTCACGCTCGTCACGGGCGACCCGCATGCGGCGGCGGATGCGACAGCGGAGGCGATGGCACGCGCGCTCGAACGCTGGCGTCGCGTGCGGACGCTGGATGCGCCCGAAGCCTGGACGTACCGCGTGGCGGTGAACGTGTGGAAGCGCCAGCAGCGACGCACCACGCTCGGCCGTTCGCTGCTTCGCCGTACCGTCCCGCGCAGCGAGCAGACATCCAGTGCTGCGCTTCCCGTCGAGCTCCGCGAGATCGTCGACTCGCTCCCCCACCGCCAACGCGAGGTGCTCGTGCTCCGCCTCGTCCTCGGACTCTCGCAAGCCGAGACGGCCGCGCTCACCGGCATCGCCGAGGGCACGGTCGCCTCCACCCTCAGCGACGCCAAGCGCTCGTTGCGCACCGCACTCCAGGACGACCCATTCCAGAACGACCCGGAGGTGACCTCTTGACCGATCAGCTGACCGCCGTGCTCGACCGCTTCGTGGCCGACCAGCACCCCGCCCTGCCCCCGGTGGCCGACGTCCGCCGACGGGCGAACCAGCGCCGCCGCCGACGTTTCGCCGTCACCTCCACGGCCGTCCTGGTGACCGCGCTGCTGACCGCCGGCGGCCTGTGGGCGATCCGGGGGAACCGTGAACCGGGCATCCTCGTCATCGCGGACAGCGAGGTGCGCCTGAACGACTGGGCCACGCTCACCTGGCTCCCCGACGACATCGTCTCGGTCCAGTTCGACGGCACCAACTACCTGTGGGCGATGGAGCAGTTCGGCTACTGGCAGGGTCACTACTCGCTGCGCCGTGGCCTGGCTCAGCCGATCACCCTCCGCATCGCCCTCGGCGACCCGTTCGACGTCGAGGCGGAACACGCCATGTCCGAGGGCTCGGTGGTGGAAGGAGACCGGGTTCGCTCCGGGTTGGAGGACGGGCGCCAGTCGATCTACGCCCGAGTCGGCGCGGCAACCGTGCAGATCGTCGGCGACGACCCCGCGGTCATGCACCGCATCCTCGACGGGATGGTGGTCGATACTCCCACCGTCGAGATCCCCGGCGACCCCGTCATGTTGGCGAGCGGTGAGGTCGACGGGGTGCCGTGGGACCTGCGCGTCTCGACGCCCACCACGGCGCGAGCGCTCACATCGGCCGCACCGAACGGCACGTGTCTCATCCTGCGCGTCTACACCGGCGGGCAGGGGTGCATGACGCCGCAGGACGACATCCCCCGATCGATCTGGCTGGGCCCGACATGGAAATCGTTCGTGCCCATCGGCCCGAAGTGGGTGCTCCTCAGCGGGGCGACCGACGCGGTCGCGTTCGAATACACGCGGCCGGACGGCACGACGGAACGCGTCGATGCCCTGTCGGCCGCCCCAGCGCCCGGCGTGTTCGCCGTGGTCGACGCCGGTTCGACGGGCCAGATCACCGGCGTCCGAGTCCTCGCAGCCCTCGGCACCGTCCTCGCGGAGCAGCCCCTCTGGAACACGACCACCTGAGACCGGGCGATGAAGGCCTCGACGCGCTCACACGACGACGGGTTGGGTGTCGCCGGCTTCGGTGCCGAACACGCGGCGGTAGTGCTCGACCAGATCGGGCGGGCCGAGCGCCTTGTTCGGGTTGTCGCTCAGCTTCACCGTCGGCCGCCCGTTCGCCGACACCGCCTTGGCCACCAGGCTGAACGGCGCCAGGCGATCGTCGGCCACCAGGCCCCGGAAGTCGTTCGTGAGCATCGTGCCCCAGCCGAACGACACCCGCACCCGATCGGCGAAGTGCAGGTGCAGACGCTCGATCTCGTCGACGTCGAGCCCGTCGGAGAAGATCACCAGCTTCGTGCTCAGGTCCTCGCCGTGGGCCTCCCACCAGTCGAGCGCCATCTCGGCCGAGCGCACCGGATCGCCGGAGTCGATGCGGATCCCGGTCCACGTGGCCAGCCAGTCGGGCGCGCCCCGCAGGAACGACTCGGTGCCGAACGTGTCGGGCAGCAACACCCGAAGGTTGCCGTCGTGCTCGGCATGCCAGTCCTCGAGCACCCGGTACGGCGCCTGGCGCAACTCCTCGTCGGTGTCGGCCAGCGCGGCCGTCACCATCGGCAGCTCGTGTGCGTTGGTGCCGATCGCCTCGAGGTCGCGCCGCATCGCGATCAGGCAGTTCGAGGTGCCGACGAAGCGATCGCCGAGGCCCTCCTCCAGGGCCTGCACGCACCAGTCCTGCCACAGGAACGAATGCCGCCGGCGGGTACCGAAGTCGCCCATCAGGAGGCCCGTGGCCCGAAGGGCGTCGAGCGTGCGCAGCCGTTCGAGCTTCTCCCACACCCGGGTCATCGCCCGCGCGTACAGCACCTGCAGCTCGAACCTGCCCATACCCCGCAGCACCGCCCGGCTGCGCAACTCCATCAGGATCGACAGCGCCGGCACCTCCCACAGCATCACCTCCGGCCACGCACCGACGAAGGTGAGCTCGAACTGCCCGTCGTGCACCTCGAGGTGGTACTCGGGCAACCGCACCTGATCGAGCCACTCCATGAACGGGCTGGAGAACATCTGCCGCTTGCCGGCGAAGGTGTTGCCGCGCAGCCAGGTCGACTCGCCCCGGGTGAGCCGGAGCGTGCGGGCATGGTCGAGGTGCTCGCGCAGCTGCCCCTCGTCGACGAGATCGGCGAGCCGCACCGACGGCGTGCGGTTCACCAGTCGGAACTCGACCTCGACGTCGGGCCGGTTGCGCAGCACCGACTGACACATCAGCAGCTTGTAGAAGTCGGTGTCGAGCAGCGAGCGGACGATCGGGTCGATCCGCCAGGCGTGGTCGTACACGCGGGTGGCGATGTCGACCACGTCAGCGGGTGCCCCGGCTCATCCGCAGGACCCTAGCCAGCCCGTCGAGCGCACTCCCCGACCCGCGCCCCGACCCGCGTCGGCCGGACCCCGTTACGGCAGCGTCGGCTCGCTACGGTCACCACCCGATGTCGGTCACCTCCCAGGGCTCCCAGGGCTCGCAGGGCTCGCAGGGCTCGCAGGGCTCGCAGGGCTCGCAGGGCTCCCAGCGTGTGCCGCGTCCCGTGCGCGAGCACGTGGAGGCCAGAGCCTGGTGGGGACTCGTGCTCGCGTCCGCCACTGCGATGGTGGTCGGCATGGCGGTGACCGCGGTGAACGTCGTCTTCCCGGCGATCGAGACCGAGTTCGAGGGCGCCAGCCGAACCGGCCTGTCGTGGGGCATCACGGGTTACTCCATCGCCCTCGCCTCGCTGATGCTCCTCGGCGGACGGCTCGCGGATCGGGTCGGGCGTCGCCGGATCTTCGTGCTCGGCGTCGGCGTGTTCTGCGTGGCGTCGATGCTCCTCGCGCTGGCACCGGCCGCCTGGGTGTTCGTCGCTGCGCGGCTCGGACAGGCAGTCGGCGCCGCGATGGCGAGTCCGTCGTCGCTCAGCCTCGTGCTCGAACAGTTCCCCTCGTCACGCCGACCGAGCGCGATCGCCACGTGGACCGGTCTCGGCACGATGGGCGCGGCGATCGGCCCGTCGTTCTCGGCGATCGTGTCGGAACAGTTCGGGTGGCGCTGGGTGTTCGTCGTGCCGCTCGTCGCCACCGTTGCCTCGCTGGTCCTGTCCACCCGTGTACTCCCCGAGGGACGCCCCTCGGCAGCACCCGTGGGGCGGCTCGACCTGCTGGGAACGCTGCTCGGCACCCTCGGCGTCGCGATGGTCGCCGCGCTCATCACCGAAGGCCCGCACCTCGGGATCACGTCGCCGTTCGTGATCGCCTGCATCATCGGGGCGGTCGTGTTCCTCCCGTGGTTCGTCCACCGGTCGCTCGTCCACCCGGAGCCGATGCTCGACCTGCGCCTGATGCGCGCACCGAACATGACCGCGGTCAACCTGGTGAACGTCGGGTTCACTGCAGCGGGCACCGCCAGTTGGCTGCTGTACCCGCTGTTCATGGTGCAGCACTGGGACTACTCGCTGATGCGCGCCGGCTTCGCCCTCACCCCGTTCCCGATCGCCTCGGCGATCGTCGGCTTCTTCGCCGGCCGCATGGCGGAGCGCTTCGGCACGCGGCGGGTCATCGTCTACGGGGCGATGCTGCCCGCGGTCGCCATGGTCTGGCAGTCGATCCGGCTCGAGGAACACCCGAACTACCTCACCGGCATCCTCCCGGGCGCGCTGCTGTTCAACATCGGGTGGGGCATCGTCTACGCCCCCACGATGGCGCTCGCCCTCCGCGGCGTCGCCGAGCGCCAGATGGGCCAGGCCAGCGCGATGCTCAGCTCGCTGCGCTACCTGGGCGGCGGACTCGGTGTCGCGACTGTGATCTCGATCGTCGGCAACGCCGACATCATCCCGATCGACGCCTACCACCGAGCGCTGCGAGCCGTCGCCGTGATGGCGTTCCTGTCGGGCATGGTGATCCTGGTGAAATTGCGCGTGCCGCCCGAGGTGCGCACCGGCCGCATGACGACCGTGACGGCCGTGAGCGCTCCTGACGCCTGAGGGCCGTTCGCCGGCGCGGCTCAGCCGAGCGGGAGCTTGCGCCAGATCGGCCCGGGCACGTGCCGCAATGCGCTGAACACGAACCGCAGGATGCCCGGTGCCCACACCGTGCGGCTCCCGCGACGCAGACCCCGCACGGTCACGTCGGCGACCTTGTCGGGCGTGGTGGCGAACGGCGCCGCCTTCATCCCCTTGGTCATGGCCGAGTGCACGAAGCCGGGACGCACGACGAGCACCCGCGCCCCCGTGCCCTCCAGCGAATCGCCGAGGCCCTGGGCGAACCCGTCGAGGCCGGCCTTGGTGGCGCCGTACACGAAGTTGGCCTTGCGCACCCGCTCGCCGGCGACGCTGCTCAGCACGACCAGCGTGCCGTGGCCCTGCTTGCGCAACCGGTTGGCGACCGCCACGCTCGCCGAGATCGCCCCGGTGAAGTTCACGTGGGCGAGCGCCGCCGCCTCGGCCACATCCGCGCCCGTCGCCTCGCCGTTGCCCAGTTGGCCGAACGCGAGCACCACCACATCGAGGTCGCCGTGGGCCTCGACGATGTCGCCGATCACCCGCTCGTGCGATGCGGTGTCGGCCGCGTCGAACGCGACGACCGACACCTCGACGGTGTCCGATCGGAGCGCAGCGGCGGCCTGCTCGCCCTTCGCGAGATCGCGACAGGCGAGCACGATCGAGCGGGTGACCGGGCTCACGAGGTGATGGGCGATCGCGAGTCCGATCTCGCTCGTGCCGCCGAGCACGACGATGTTCTGCGGTTCACCGAATGCGTTGTCCATGAGCAGGGTTCCAGTCGGGTGGCGACGGCGAGCGTCGGGGGTTCGTGATGAGTCGG
>JAPLAA010000116.1 GCA_026393475.1 Actinomycetota bacterium | reverse complement strand
GTGATCCGACTGTGATCCGTGTGGAGGCGCCGTTGTCCCGCCGCCCGGCCGCGGCTAGGGTCGAACGAATCACAATCGTGTAACTCGCCGGACGAACCGACCCACGAGCCGACCCCCAGAAGATGAGGGCAGCGCAGGGGAGCGGGCCCGGCCACCGAGCGAAGGAAGGGAGGAGGTGCAGTTGGGCGACTCGTTCACCCATCTCCACGTCCACACCGAGTTCTCCATGCTCGACGGCGCAGCCCGACTCGACGAGCTGGTGGCGAAGGCGGTGTCCGACGGCCAGCCGGCCCTCGGCATGACCGACCACGGCAACATGTACGGCACCCTCGAGTTCTACAAGGAGTGCCGCAAGCAGGGCGTGAAGCCGATCATCGGCACCGAGGCCTACATGGCCTACGACAGCCGCAAGGAGCGCCCGGCCCGCCGCGGTCGGCTCGACGACTCCGGCGGCGACACCGAGGGCGGCAAGAAGCTCTACTACCACCTGATCCTGCTCGCCGAGACCGATCAGGGGTATCGCAACCTCATCCAGCTCGCCAGCCTCGCGTTCATGGAGGGCTACTACTACAAGCCCCGCATCGACTGGGAGCTGCTCGAGAAGTACCACCACGGCCTCATCGCCACCACCGGCTGTCTCGGCGGGCACGTGCTGCAGTCGTTGCTCCAGGGTGACGAGAAGGGTGCCCTCGACAAGGCGGGTCGCCTGCAGGAGATCTTCGGCAAGGACAACCTGTTCGTCGAGATCCAGGACCACGGCCTCGCCGCGCAGCGCGAGACCAACCCGAAGCTCATCGAGATCGCGAAACGCATCGGTGCGCCGCTGCTGGCCACCAACGACTCGCACTACACCCACCAGGCCGACCACGAGGCCCACGACGCGCTGCTGTGCGTGCAGACCAGCGCGCTGCTCAGCGACCCGAAGCGGTTCAAGTTCGAGGGCACGGAGCACTACCTCAAGACCGCGGCCGAGATGCGGTACCTGTTCCGCGACTACCCCGAGGCGTGCGACAACTCGCTGTGGATCGCCGAGCGCGCCGACGTCACGATCGAGTTCGGCAAGCCGCAGCTGCCCAACTTCCCGATCCCCGAGGGCTTCACCGACGACGCCCAGTATCTCGACCACCTCACGTGGGAGGGGGCGAAGATGCGATGGGGCGACGACCTGCCGAGCGCGGCGATCGAGCGCATCGCGTACGAACTCCAGGTCATCAAGAACATGGGGTTCGCGAGCTACTTCCTCATCGTGTGGGACCTCATCAAGCACGCCAAGGACACCGGCATCCGTGTCGGTCCCGGCCGTGGGTCGGCCGCCGGCTGCGCCGTGGCGTACTGCCTGAAGATCACCGACCTCGACCCGATCAAGTACGACCTGCTGTTCGAACGGTTCCTCAACCCGAGCCGTATCTCGATGCCCGACATCGACATGGACTTCGACTCGCGATACCGCGACGAGATGATCCGCTACGCGGCCGAGCGATACGGCCGCGACCACGTGGCCCAGATCATCACCTTCGGCACGATCAAGGCCCGCAACGCGGTGCGCGACGCCGCACGCGTGCTCGGCTTCCCGTACGGCGTGGGCGACAAGGTCGCGAAGGCCATGCCACCGCTGGTCATGGGTCGCGACACCCCGCTGCGGTACTGCTTCGAGGAGAACCCGAAGTACGCCGACGGTTACAAGGCCGCCTCCGAACTGCGCGCCATGTACGAGGCCGATCCCGATGTGAAGCGCGTGGTCGACGTCGCCAAGGGCCTCGAGGGCCTGAAGCGCAGCGACGGCATCCACGCCGCTGCGGTGGTGATCACCAAGGATCCGCTCACCACGTACCTGCCCATCCAGCGCAAGCCCGAGGCCGGCGTCGCTCCGGAGAACGCACCGGTCGTCACCCAGTTCGAAATGCATGGCGTCGAGGAACTCGGCCTCCTGAAGATGGACTTCCTCGGCCTGCGCAACCTCGACGTCATCACCGACACCGTCAACATGGTGCGCGCCACGAAGGACCCGACGTTCGACATCGATTCGGTCACCCTCGACGACGCCGGGGTGTTCGCCCTGCTCGGCCGAGGCGACACGATGGGCGTGTTCCAGCTCGAGTCGCCGCCGATGCGCGCCCTGTTGCGCTCGTTGGCACCCACCAGCTTCGAGGACGTGTCGGCCGTGCTCGCGCTCTACCGGCCCGGGCCGATGAGCGTGAACATGCACTACGACTACGCCGACCGCAAGAACGGGCGGCAGCCGGTCGAGTACTTCCACGAGGACGCCCGCGAGGTGCTCGGCGACACGTACGGCCTGATGATCTACCAGGAGAGCGTGATGCGCGTGGCGCAGAAGTTCGCCGGGTACTCCCTCGCCCAGGCCGACTCGTTGCGCAAGGCGATGGGCAAGAAGAGCCGCGAGGTGATGGCCAAGGAGCGCGCCGACTTCGAGAACGGATGTGAGACCACCGGCTACGGGCGCGCGCTCGGCGAGAGCCTGTTCGACGTGATCGCGAAGTTCGCCGACTACGCGTTCAACAAGAGCCACACCTTCGGCTACGGCCTCGTCACCTACCAGACCGCGTACCTGAAGGTGCACTACCCGGTCGAGTACCTGGCCTGTCTGCTCACCAGCGTCAAGAGCAACCTCGACAAGGCGGCCGTCTACCTGTCGGACTGCCGGGCGATGGGCGTCAAGGTGCTCACGCCCGACGTCAACCGCTCGGTCATGGACTTCGCAGCGCTGGCACCCCACGAGGTGCCCGACGACATCCAGCTCCCCATCGGCAGCCCCGGAGCGATCACCTTCGGCCTGTCGGCCATCCGCAACGTGGGCGAGGGCCTCGTCGCCCAACTGCTCGCCGAGCGCGACGCGAACGGACCGTTCGAGACGTTCCACGATTTCGTCGAGCGGGTGCCGGAACCGGTGCTCAACAAGCGCACGGTGGAGTCGCTCATCAAGGCCGGCGCATTCGACAACTTCGGCCTGCCGCGCAAGGGCCTGCTGATGGTGTTCGAACAGATCATCGACACCACCGTGGTCCGTCGCCGTGAGCGCGACCAGGGCGTGATGAGCCTGTTCGGCGACTTCTCCGAGGCGGCCGATTCCGGCTTCAGCGAGCGCATCGCCGTGCCCGAACTCGAGTTCGACAAGACCGAGCGGCTGAAGTTCGAGAAGGAGATGCTCGGGCTGTACGTCAGCGACCACCCGTTGCTCGGGGTCGAGGCCGCGCTGCGCCGCAAGGTCGACTGCACGGTCGCCGAGGCGCTCGAGCGTGAGGACGGTTCGGTCATCACCCTGGGCGGGGTGATCACCGGCCTCGCCCGCAAGTTCACCAAGAAGGGCGACCAGATGGCGGTGTTCACGCTGGAAGACCTCGACAGCGCGATCGAGTGCACGGTGTTCCCGCGGGTGCTGATCGAGCAGGGCCACAAGCTGGTCGACGACGCGATCGTCACCGTGAAGGGTCGCATCGACAAGCGCGACGAGTCGCGGGTGGGGTTCATGGCCCAGGACGTCACGATCCTCGAGAGCCTCGACACGTCGTCGTCGCTGCCACTGCACCTCAAGGTGCCGGCCGCCGCGTTGAGCGAACTGAAGATCCATCAGCTGCGGCGCATCCTGCGCGACCACCCGGGCGAGTCGATGGTCTACCTGCACATCGGCCAGGGCAAGATCCTGCGGCTGGCCGACGAGTTCTGCGTCGACCTCGATCGGGTGGTGCCCGAACTGCGGGTGGCGCTCGGTCACGACGCCGTCATGCTCTGACACTCGCCGGTGCCGACATGCCCGGCGGCCTGTCGGGCGTCAGGATTTCCTCTGCCCTGGACACGCTCTGAGCTGGGGCGAGCCGCCCCGGTGACGTGCGGCTGGTGGAACCCCCCGTCGGAAGTGGCAGAATGGTGCACTCACGTCATCCCGCCCGCCGAACAGGCGATGGTGGTTCTCAGCCGACAGGAGCTTCGAGCAATGGCAATCCAGGTGGAAACCAGGGACTGCGCAGCGCTCACCGACGCCGACCTCGATGACATGGCGTCGATGGGGGGTGCATTCGACATCGGTGTGCTGTCGAAGGCGAAAGAGGATTGGGTGCTGTGTGCCACCGCTCGCGTGGAGGGCAAGTTGCACGGCTTCTCGTTCTCGACGCTCGAGCGCATCGGTGGCACACCGTGCGTGCTGATCGGACTGCTGAGCGTGAAGCGCACGTCCAAGCGCGACCAGGTGTTGAAGTCGCTCATGGGCGAGTCGTTCCATCGGGCGCTCATGGCGTTCCCCGACGAGGACGTCGTGGTCGGTTCTCGCTTCGTGCGCCCCGATGCGCTCGACGGGTTCAAGGCGCTCGACGAGATCATCCCCCGGCCCAAGCACCGTGCGGTCGGCGAGGAGCGCGCCTGGGGCCGTCGTCTCGCCCGTCGCTTCTCGGTCGACGCCAACTACGACGAGCAGAGCTTCGTCGTCAAGACCAACGGTCAGAGCGGCTTCATCGACCACGAGTCGCTGAAGCCCGAGAAGATCTCGCCCGATGTGGCCGCGCTCTTCGACACGGTGGCCGCCAACAAGGGCGGTTCCCTCATCGCCCACGGCTGGACCATGGCCGAGGACCTCGTCAAGCTGGGCGCCCGGCAACTCTCGTGAGCGAGTTCGACGCCGTCGTGCGGCGTCGACGCATGTGCCGGTCGTTCCGGCCCGATCCAGTTGCTCCCGACCTCGTCGATCATCTCGTCGATCTGGCGAGCCGCGCCCCGAGCGCCGGCAAGACCCAGGGCTGGCACCTCGTCGTGCTCGAGGGAGACCAGACCGATCGGTTCTGGCGGCACGCATTCCCGGTCGAGCGGCGGGCCGGGTTCACCTGGCCGGGCCTGTTCACCGCACCGGTGATCCTGCTGCCCTTCGCCGACCCCAGCGCGTACGTCGCCCGGTACTCCGAACCCGACAAGGCGCGCACCGGCCTCGGTGCCGGGCCCGATGCGTGGCCGACGCCGTACTGGACGGTCGACGCCTCGATGTCGGTGATGACGCTGTTGCTCGCCGCCGAGGACGCCGGGCTCGGTGCGCTGTTCTTCGCCGTGTTCAACGGTGAGCGCGAGGTGCGCGTCGAGCTGGGTGTGCCCGACGGGCAGCAGCTCCTGGGCGCCGTCGCGCTCGGCTGGCCGTCACCGGATGCACAGTCGGGCGTGAGCGCCACCCGGATGCGGCGCTCGCCGAGCCAGATCATCCACCGCGACGGCTGGTGAGTCAGGTCTGACGCGCCGGTGCGGTGCAGACCGTGAGGTCTGCACCGCGGCCGGCGGGGGAGCGTTCCCGCGATCGGCGTGGCGGGGTGGTCAGCCCACGTCCACGAGTTCGAGCTGGTCGGTCCGCTTCTGATCGGAGCGACCGGCATGGCCGCCGTCGTCCTGCCGGTCGGCCGTGTGTCCGGCCGCCGCCATCGCCGACGAAGCGTGCTCGCCCTCGACGTCGAGGTGGGGGAGCAGGCGATCGAGCCATCCGGGGAGCCACCAGTTGCGGTCGCCGAGGAGCTCCATCGTCGACGGCACGAGCACCATGCGCACCACGGTGGCATCGAGCAGCACCGCCGATGACAGGCCGAGGCCGATCACCTTGATCAGCACCTGGTCGCCCAGGATGAACGCCCCGAACACCGTGACCATGATCGCCGCAGCGGCGGTGATCACCCTGCCGGTGCGGGCCATGCCGACGGCGACCGCCGAAGCGTTGTCGCCGGTGCGGCGGTACTCCTCGGCGATCCTCGACAGCAGGAACACCTCGTAGTCCATCGAGAGGCCGAACAGCAGGGCGAACATCATCATCGGCGCCCACGCCGGGATCGGGGTCGGCTCGGTGATGCCGAACAGCTCGCCGAACCAGCCGCCGCGCAGGGCGAGGGCCATGATCCCGTACGAGGCACCGATCGCCAGCAGGTTCATCACCGCGGCCTTCACGGCCACCAGCAGCGAACGGAACACGAGCAGGAGGAGCAGGAACGACACGGCGATCACCGCACCGATGAACAGCGGCAGCCGGGGCGCCATGAACTCGCTCTCGTCGACCTGCGTGGCGGTGAGGCCACCGACGTGGACCCGCTGGGCGCTGCCGACGACCGTCGGCAGCACGTCGTCGCGAACCGTGTGGATGAGATCCTGCGTGGCCTCGGCCTGCGGGCCCGTCGCCGGTAGCACGATCATCGCTGCACTCGTTCCGTCGGCACCGATCTGTGGGGGCAGCACGGCGGCGACACCGGGAGTGGCGCGCAGCCGGTCGGCCAGCTGGTCGAGCAGTGCCTGTTCGCCGGCGGTGTCGATCGCCAGCACGAGCGGACCGTTGGTGCCGGGGCCGAACGTGGTTGTCGTGACGTCGAAGGCTCGACGGCTGGTGAGGTGGGTCGGACCGTTGCCGGCGTCGGGGTAGCCGAAGCGCAGGCTGCCGAACGGGGCGGCGAGCGCGAGCAGCACGGCGAGGGCGATCGCCCCGGTCGCGAGCGGTCGGTGCATCACGACCCGACTCCAGCGGGCCCACATGCCGTGCTCGCCGCGGTCGCCGCGGACGAAGGGGACCTTCACCCGGTCGAGGTGCGGGCCGACGATGCCGAGCAGTGCCGGGAGCAGCGTCATCGACGCGACGAGCACGATGAGCACGCCGCTGACCGTCACCGCTGCGGTGCCGTACAGGTACTCCATGCCCATGGCACAGAGGCCGAGCAGCGAGATGACCACGGTGCCGCCGGCGAACAGCACGGCACGTCCGGCGGTGTTGATCGAATGCACCACCGCGTCGTCGGACGACAGGCCCGACTCGACGGCCGAGCGGTACCGGACGACGACGAACAGGGCGTAGTCGATGCCGACGCCGATGCCGATCATCGTGACGAGCTGAGGTGCCCAGTCGGGCACCATGAACACGTGCGTGAGCAGCTTGCCGACGGCGAGCGCCACGCCGACGCCGAACAGGGCGACGACGAGCGGCATGCCGGCGGCGATCACCGAGCCGAACGCGATCAGCAGGATCACGAGTGCCGCGATCAGGCCGATCTGCTCGGAACCGGCCTCCGTGCCCTCGGCCATCTGGACGGCGGCGCCGCCTGCCTCGACGGTGAGCGCGGGGGTGTCGCTGCGCTCGGCGAGCTCGATCAGCGCCTCACCGAGCGAGACCGGGATCTGCTCGGTGGGGGCGTCGAGCTGCAGGGTGACGAGGGCGACGGTGCCGTCGGGCGAGATGGCCGGCGGGAGGACGGCGGCGACGTGGTCGAGGGCTGCCGCCGCTCGGTTGATCGCCGCGAGCTGTTCGCCGGCTTCGGCGGACTCGACGCCTTCCGGCGCGACGTAGACCAGCTGGGCGGTGTCGCCGGCCATCTCGGGCAGGCGCGCTTCCAGCAGTTCGAGGGCGGCGGCGGAGTCGCTGCCCGGGATCGAGTAGTCGACGTGGTGGTCGCCGCCCCAGGCGGAGGCCATCACCGAGATGGCGACGAGCGCCGCGGCCCATGCTGCGACCACCGTGCGACGGCGGCGCACCATGGCGCGTGCGAAGCGTTCGAGGCTCATGACGCCACCGCCTCGGCGCTGGTGGCAGCGAACGTGGCGACGGGCACGGCTCTGACGCGGGCGGTGTCGGAGGCGACCATCTCGGCGGTGGCGACGGCCAGGCGATGGGCGCCCTGTCGGATGGCGCGGTGGACGGCCCGGTAGCTCGTCAGGTCGGGGACGGCGGGCGCAGCGGTGGTGGGGTGTGCGGGGGACACGGGTTGCTCCTCGTTCTCGGCCACGGTGTGGCCGGCAGGAGCAGTGTCCGTGGGGTCGCTTGGAGCCCGCTTGCAGCCGACTTGCAGGCCGGCCGCCGTGAGGCCCGGTCAGCCGAGCTGGGTGCGGAGGGTCTCGATGTCGTCGGTGGGCTGCTGGCAGGCGAAGTCGCGGCAGACGTAGACGAAGCCATCCTTGCGGCTGTCCCACAGCGGTGAGTCGAACGGTTCGCCCCAGGTGACGACCGAGTTCGGGCGCCATGCCGACCGGACGACGGCGAGCAGGTCGGGGCGGTCCCCCACGACGGCGATCTCGGTGGTACCGCTCGCGCGCATGTCGATCGCGGCGAGCGCGTTGGAGAACGCGGTCGGCGCCTTCGGGATCACGGTGGCGAGCAGCTGCAGGATCTGATCGGCCAGGTTGGCGTAGCGCAGTTCGCCGGTGAGCGCGGCGAGGCGGTACAGCGCGATCGCCGCGGTCGAGTTCGCCGACGGGGTGGCGTTGTCCATGAAGTCCTTCTGGCGGACGACGAGCTGTTCGGCGTCGTCGGCGGTGGTGAACAGGCCGCCGTGGTCGAGGTCCCAGAAGTGGTCGAGCAGGGTGTCTGCGGCCTCGGTCGCGTGGGCGATCCAGCGCGCCTCGCCGGTGGCCTCGGCGAGTCGGGTGAACGCGTCGACGAGCGCGGTGTGGTCGTTGGCGAGGGCGGCGTGGCGTGCACGCGGCGACCCGTCGGCCTGCCACGAACGCGACCAGCGGCCCGTGGGCGAGCGGAGCTCGCGCACGAGGAACTCGCCGTTGGCCACCGCGGCCGCCAGCCAGTCGGCACGGCCGAAGGCAGCGGCCGCCTCGGCGATGGTGGCGAGCATCAGGCCGTTCCACTCCGTGAGCACCTTGTCGTCGAGGCCGGGCCTCGAGCGGGTGGCGCGGACCGCGAGCATTGCGACGCGAGCGCGCTCGACGGCCTCGGGGCGGAGGAGGTCGCCGCGGTGGAACAGGCGGGCGGGGATCACCTTGCCCTCGAAGTTCCCCTCGGCGTTCTCGGGCCGGGTGAACTCATACCACTCGAGCGCCGCGTCGGCGTCGGCACCGGCAGCGGCGCGCACCTCGTCGGCGGTCCACACGTAGAACGCGCCCTCGTGGCTGTGGCCCGCGGCGTCGAGGGAGTCGGCGTCCTCGGCGGAGAAGAATCCGCCGTCGGGATGGCGGAGCTCGCGCAGCACGTAGTCGATGGTCTCGCTCGCCACCTGTCGGTACACGGGGTCGTCGAAGACGAGCGCGGCGCGCACGTAGATGCGGGCGACCAGCGCCTGGTCGTAGAGCATCTTCTCGAAGTGCGGGACGAGCCACTTCTCGTCGGTGGAGTAGCGGGCGAACCCACCACCGAGATGGTCGTACATGCCGCCGGAGGCCATCGCCTGGAGCGTCGTGTCGATGGCGCCACGAATGTCGGGGCGGCCGGTGCTCAGGTGGGAACGCAGCAGGAGCTCGATGCTGTTGGTCGAGGGGAACTTCGGCGCGGGGCCGAACCCGCCCCACTGGCCGTCGAACGACTTGGCGAGCTGCTGGAGGCCCAGGTCGATCATCGGCGCGCCGGGGACCTCCTTGGCAGCCGCCACGGTGCGGGTGCGGTCGATCGCCTCCATCAGCGCGCCGACGTTCTGCTGCACATCGGCCGGCTTGTTGCGCCACACGTCGTCGATCGCCGCGAGCAGCTGGAGGAAGGTGGGCTTGGGGAAGTAGGTGCCGCCGAAGAACGGCTTGCCGTCGGGCGTGAGGAACACCGTCATCGGCCAGCCGCCGCGGCCGGTCATCGCCTGCACGGCGTCCATGTAGATCGAGTCGACGTCGGGGCGTTCCTCACGGTCGACCTTGACGTTGACGAACAGGCGGTTCGTGACCTCGGCGACCTCGGAGTCCTCGAAGCACTCGTGGGCCATGACGTGGCACCAGTGGCAGGCCGAGTAGCCGACGCTCAGCAGGATCGGCACGTTGCGGTCGCGCGCCGCGGCGAAGGCCTCCTCACCCCAGGCGTACCAGTCGACCGGGTTGTCCTGGTGCTGGCGGAGGTAGGGGGAGGTCTCGTTCGCGAGGCGGTTTGCCATGGACCTCACCGTAGGGGAGCGGACGGTTCGTCAGGGCGTCGGTGCCATGTCGCCCCGGTGTCGGCGCAGTGACGGGGCGGCGAAGCCGAGGTCAGGTCGTCAGCGCCGGGTTGGCGGGAAGTGGGGAGAGCGCCGCGTCGAGGCGGCGGGTCCATCACTCGAGGTTGTTCGAACCTGGTCGGACAAAGTGTAGACTTTTTGTATGACAATAAGCTCTACGACGATTCGGGTCAGCATCGAACAGCGGGAACGACTCCGGCGGCTCGCGGAGGATCGCAACGCCACGATGGCCGACACCCTGGACGCAGCGCTCGAGTCCCTGCGTCGCGAGCTCTTCTACGAGGAGATGGCGTCAGCGGAGCAACAGCTCCGCGCCGATCCGGCGGCGTGGACCACGTACGTGCGCGAGCGCGACGCATGGCTGAACCCCGATCTGGCGGGGTCGTGAACTTCGGTGACGTCGTCACCGTCGACTTCGGTACGCCGATCGGATCTGAAGCGGGGCTCACCCGTCCGGCCGTGCTCGTCACCGCTGATGCGTTTCTCCGGTTTCGGCCGTCCACTGTGTTCGCGGTTCCGATCACCAGCACCCCGCGGGTGTTCCCGAGTCACGTCGGCATCGAGCCCGACGAGCGCAACGGCCTGACGATGTCGAGCTGCGCCCTGGTCGAGCAGATGCGTGCCGTGGCCGTCGAGCGGTGCTCCGCGCCGCAGGGCAACCTCGGGCCGGTCGTGTCGCACCAGATCCTCGACGTGTTGGCGATGATCACGGGTATGCCGTGAGGTCGGCGGATGAGGAGCCAGCGTTGCTGCGGCGCGAGGCCGCCGGCCGGGCGGTACCGCCTCCCGAGCGGGCGGCAACCCGCTGAAGCCATCGCACCGACGCAGGGCCCTCACCGCTCCATGCGGTAGAGGCGCCAGGCGCCGTCGATGCCTTTCAGTTCGTGCTCGCCCTGGTCCAGCGTGCGTCGGAACAGCTCGTGCTCCCAGGTGATCTCCACGTTGGACAGCAGCCCGGACACGATCAGTACCGGCGGCCCCTCACCGAACATCTGGTAGGCGATTCGAGTGCCGTCGGCATCGGCGTACTGGGTGTCGGGGACGCGCACCGCCGGATTCTTGCATGGGTCTGGCGAAGCCACCGCCACGTGCCGTCGATCACAGCGCGCCGATGCCGACCGCCGATCTAGGGTCTGCCCCGACCGGGCATTGGGGGCTGCGTGTCGGAGGATCTGGAAGCATCACTGTCGACCGCTCGTCGCCGAGAGCACGCGCTCACAGCGGTGCTCAGCGCGGTCACCTCGGGAAACGACCTGCAGACCGTGCTG
>JAPLAA010000078.1 GCA_026393475.1 Actinomycetota bacterium | reverse complement strand
GGTGCGATCTTCATCAGCCGGGCCTCGCGCCAGTAGCGCTCGACGTGGTACTCCCGTGCGTAGCCCATGCCGCCGTGGGTCTGCATGGCACGGTCGCACGCGAAGAACGCGGCGTCGGCGGCGAGGTACTTGGCGGTGTTCGCGGCCTCGCCGCAGGGCATGCCGGCGTCGAACATCCACGCCGCCTCGCGCACCGCGAGTTCGGCGGCATGCAGCCGCATGTGCGCTTCGGCAAGCGGGAACGCGAGGCCCTGGTTCTGGCCGATCGGTCGGCCGAACACCACACGGTCACGTCCGTACTGCACCGCTTTGTTCATCGCGGCGCGCCCGATGCCGAGCGCTTCCGCGGCGATGAGGATGCGTTCGGGGTTGAGCCCGTCGAGCAGGTAGGTGAACCCCTTGCCCTCCTCGCCGATGCGCCGGCCCACCGGGACCCGCAGGCCGTCGTAGCGCACCTCGCACGACACGACGGCGTTGCGGCCGAGCTTGGGGATCGGCCGGATGTCGACCTCGGGGCGTTGCAGGTCGACCAGCAAAAGGGTCATGCCGTCGGTCGGCTTCGCGCACTCGTCGCGGGGCGTCGTACGCACGAGCAGCAGGCACATCTCGCAGAGTGGCGCCTTGGTGGTCCACACCTTCGCGCCGTGCACGACGTACTCGTCGCCGTCGCGGACCGCGCGGGTGCGGATCGAGCTGGTGTCGGTGCCGGCGTCGGGCTCGGTCACGCCGAACGCCACGTGCAGGTCGCCCGATGCCACCCGGGGCAGCACCTCGGCGGCCAGCTCCGGCGACCCGTACCGGCGCACGGGCTCCATCCCGAAGATCGACAGGTGGATCGCCGAGCAGCCGTTCATCGCAGCACCCGAGGCGGCGATCTCCTCGAGCATGACCGAGGCCTCGGCGATGCCCTGTCCCCCGCCGCCGAACTCCTCGGGGATCGAGATGCCGACCCAGCCGCCGGCGGCGAGCTGTTCGTAGAACTCCCACGGGAATTCGTGCGCCTCGTCCTTGGCCGCCCAGTACTCGTCGGGGAAGTCGGCACAGATGCGCCGGATCCCCTCGCGGATCGCCTCGTGTTCGGGGGACCGGCTGAACTCCATCACTGCTCCCTCAGGTCGTCGGCTGCCGGCTCGATGTCTAGCCCATCGTGAGCGATCTGCGCCGTAGCCGCGCGTGTCGCTCACGAAGGATCGGTGTTCGTGAGCCGGGTGCGGGCTCCGTGCGCTCTCGCTCACGAAGGATTCGGCGTTTCCGTGTTCGGTGGGCGGACCTGCGCGGACGAGGCGTTGACAAGTCGTCAGGACGTGATCTGATTCGGTCCATGGACAACCCCGTCGGGCCCGCCCTGCAGCTGCGGATCCCCGAGCCCGCTCGCGGGCACCGACCGGCCGACCCGGTGCCGTACATCAGCGCCGCCGGCGAGATGCGCAAGCCCGACCTCGACGAGAAGGTCGAGCGCATCGCGCTGATGCGCAAGCAGTTGGTGCGCGTGCTCGACGACGAGGGGCATGCGGTCGGGCCCTGGGCCCCGGCGCTCGACGCCGACCAGCTCCGCCAGGGGCTGCGCGACATGATGACCGTGCGCAGCTTCGACGCCCGACTGCTGCGGGCGCACCGGCAGGGGAAGATCTCGTTCTACATGCAGTGCCTCGGTGAGGAGGCGATCGCGTGTGCGCAACGTCGTGCGCTGCGAGCGGACGACATGCACTTCCCCACCTACCGGCAACAGGGCCTGCTGATCGCCGGCGGCCACCCGATCGTCACGATGATGAACCAGGTGCTGTCGAACGAGCACGACCCGCTCAAGGGACGCCAGCTGCCGGTGATGTACTCGTCGAAGGAGCACGGCTTCTTCTCGATCTCCGGGAACCTCGCCACCCAGTACGTGCAGGCGGTGGGGTGGGCGATGGCGTCGGCGTTGCGGGGCGACACGAGGATCGCGTCGGCCTGGATCGGTGAGGGTGCGTCCGCCGAGTCCGACTTCCACGCCGCGCTCGTCTTCGCCTCCACATACCAGGCGCCCGTGATCCTCAACATCGTCAACAACCAGTGGGCGATCTCGACGCCCGAGGACTTCGCTCGCGGCGCGTCGGCCACCTTCGCCGACCGTGGCTACGGGTTCAGCATCCCCGCGCTACGGGTGGACGGCAACGACTACCTCGCGGTGTACGCGGCGTCGCAGTGGGCGGCCGAGCGGGCACGTTCGAACCTCGGCCCGACGCTGCTCGAGTGGGTCACGCTCCGCGTGGGTGCTCACTCCACCTCGGACGACCCGTCGGTGTACCGCCCCGACGACGAGGCCGACCGGTTCCCGCTCGGCGATCCGATCGAACGACTCCGGCGCCACCTCACCGTGATCGGGGCATGGGACGACGAGCGGCAGGCGGCGCTCCAGACCGAGGTCGACGCCCTCATCGCCGACGCGTTCGCCGAGGCCGACTCGCACGGGTCGGTGAAGAGCGGACACACCTCGAGCCCGGCGACGATGTTCGACGACGTGTACGCCACCCTCCCCCGCCATCTGGTGGAACAACGTGATCGGATGGAGGGCTGACCATGCCGGCCATGACGATGATCGAGGCGATCCGCGACGCACACGCGATCGCGATGGAGCGCGACGACACCGTGGTCGTGTTCGGCGAGGACGTCGAGGCCGGCATCGTCGGCGTCGCGGTCGGTATGGCGGCCTACGGATTGCGACCGTGCGTGGAGATCCAGTTCGCCGACTACGTGTATCCGGCGTACGACCAGATCGTGTCGGAGGCAGCGCGTCTGCGCCATCGGTCGGCCGGCGACTTCACCGCTCCGCTCACCATCCGCATGCCCACCGGCGGCGGCATCTTCGGCGGGCAGACGCACTCGCAGAGTCCCGAGGCGCTGTTCACCCACGTGGCCGGGCTCAAGACCGTCGTCGTGTCGAACCCCTACGACGCGAAGGGCCTGCTGCTCGCGGCGATCGAGGACGACGACCCGGTGATCTTCCTCGAACCGAAACGGGTCTACAACGGCCCGTTCGACGGCCACCACGATCGGCCGATCGTGCCGTGGAGCCAGCACCCGCTCGGCGAGGTGCCCGCCGGCCACTACACGATCCCGCTCGGCCAGGCCCGGGTGCACCGAAGTGGCGACGACCTGACGGTGCTCACGTACGGCACACTCGTGCACGTCGCCCAGGCGGCCGCGGACGAATCGGGCATCGATGCCGAGATCATCGATCTGCGCACCCTCGTGCCGCTCGACGTCGACACGATCGTCGCCTCGGTGCGGCGCACGGGCCGGTGCCTCGTGGTGCACGAGGCGACACTCACGTCGGGCTTCGGTGCCGAACTGAGCGCGACCGTGCAGGAGCGGGCCTTCCACCACCTGGAGGCGCCGGTCACCCGGGTGTGCGGGTGGGACACGCCGTATCCGCACGCGCACGAGTGGTCGTACTTCCCGGGGCCCGATCGCGTGGCTCGGGCGATGCGCGAGGTGATGTCGGCATGAGCACCTACGACGTGAAGCTGCCCGACGTGGGCGAGGGCGTCGCCGAGGCGGAGCTGATCACCTGGCTCGTCGAGGTCGGCGATCGGGTGACGAGCGACTCCGTGCTCGCCGAGGTGATGACCGACAAGGCGACCGTCGAGGTCGCGTGCCCGGTGAGCGGTGTGGTGGTCGAACTGCACGGCGAGCCGGGCGACGTGCTGGCCGTCGGTGGCGGGCTCGTGTCGATCGAGCTCGACGGCGCCGCGCCCGCACCACGCGCACCGGCGACTCCGAACGCTCAGGTCGCAGCAGCCGCTCCCGTGCAGGCCGCCTCTGCGGGAACACCTCGCGTTCGCACGCTCGCCGCACCTGCGGTGCGGTCGCGGGCCGCCTCGTTGGGCATCGATCTCGCGACCGTGGCCGGTTCTGGGCCCGACGGCCGCGTGCTGCACACAGACCTCGACCGCGTGCTGCTCGGTCGCAGCGGGTCTACGACCACAGCAGTCGTGGCGTCGGGCGCGGACGAACCACACGTCGAGCCGGTGCGCGGCCTGCGCCGGCGGATCGCCGAACGGTTGACCTCGGCGTGGACGCAGATCCCCCACATCACCTACGTCGACGCGATCGACGTGACCGACCTGGAGATCCTGCGCGCCGAACTCAACCGCCGCAACGAGCCGACCGCCACCCGGCTGACGATCCTGCCGTTCCTGGCCCGAGCGATCGTGCTGGCCGCAGCCGAGCAGCCTCGTCTGAACGCCACGTACGACGCCGTTGCGCAGACGCTCTCGATCTTCGACGCGGTACACCTCGGCATCGCGACGCAGACCGACGACGGGCTGATCGTGCCCGTCGTCCGCCACGCCGAGGCTCGGGGGCTGTGGGATCTCGCGGCCGAGATCGGTCGGGTCGCGTCGGCTGCGAGGGCCGGGAGCGCGACCCGCCAGGAGCTCTCGGGCTCGACGATCACCATCACGTCGCTGGGTGCGCTCGGCGGACTGGTGACCACGCCGATCATCAACCAGCCCGAGGTCGCGATCATCGGGGTCAACAAGCTGGAGACCCGTCCGGTGTGGCGCAACGGCGCGTTCGAACCGCGGCAGATGATGAACCTGTCGTCGAGCTTCGACCACCGCATCGTCGACGGCTGGGACGCGGCGACCTTCGTCCAGCGGATCAAGGCCCTCCTCGAGCTCCCGGCCCTGCTGTTCGTCGACGGCGACCCGTCCGCACCGCCCGTTCCGCTCGGCCGATGACCGTTGCGGGTCCGCTCCCGCAACGCCGCCCGCGGCTGGTGGTGATGGGGGTCGCCGGTTCGGGCAAGACGACGGTCGGCCGGGCGCTGGCGACCGCGCTCGATCTCGGGTTCGTCGACGCCGACGATCTGCACCCCGCGGCGAACGTCGCCCTGATGGCCGCCGGCCTCCCGCTCGACGAGGCCGACCGGGCGCCCTGGCTCGTGGCCGTGACCGAGGTGCTCGCCGACGACGACGGCCTCGTGCTCGCCTGTTCGGCGCTTCGCCGATCGCACCGAGACGTCCTGCGCGGCGCCGGCCCCGTCGAGTTCGTCTTCCTCGACGTCGACCTCGCCGAGGCCGTGGCGCGAGCGGCGAACCGACCCGACCACTTCATGGGACCGGCGATGATCCCGAGCCAGTTCGCGACGCTCGAACGCCCCGATGCGACCGAGGACGACGTGATGACGGTCGACGCGTCTCGTCCGGAGCCCGAGGTCGTCGCTGCGATCGTGCAGCTGGTCAGCCGGCGACGAGGGTGGCCGTGATGGCCTTGATCACACCGTCGACGAGCGTGCCGAGCCCGACGTCGGCGGCGATCTCGGGCATCGTGATGAGCAGCGCGGCGAGGCCGTGCACCTGGATCCACACCACCCGCGCCGCGAGTTCGGCGTCGCCCGTCGGGATCTCACCGGCGTCCATGCAGGCCTGGACGTTGGCCAGCAGGTCGTCGAAGGCCGTCAGCTCGAGCGCCTCGGGATCGTCGAACACGTCCTTGCCGAGCGACGTCGGGGTCATGAACAGCGCCATGTAGGCGTCCGGCTTCGTGGTGGCGTAGCGGATGTACGCCCGTCCTCGGCGCTCGAGGGCGGCGAGCGGCGAGGCGGTGCGGCTACCCGACCTTCGCAGCGTGTCGCGGAAGTCGCGCATCCGCCTGGCGTGCACGGCGACGAACAGCGCGTCCTTGTCGGCGAAGTGCTGGTAGAGCACCGGCGCCGTCACGCCGACCCGGCCGACGATCTCGGCCACCGGCACGGCGGCAGCACTGCCGCGCTCGGCGAGCAACTGCTCGGCCACCTCGATCAGCTCCTCGCGGACCTGGCCGCCCTCGCCTCGCGCAGAGCGCACTCGGGTCGGCCGGTCGGATGTCACAGCGCCACGATACAAGTTGCACCTCTCTGTTAGTCGATTAATCTAACTCACTAACCAAGGAGGCCCCGTGACCGTCACCACCCCCATCGACGCCTCGTCCACATCGCCCTCACCACAACGCTGGCTCGTGCTGGGCGTCGTGTGCGTCGCCACGTACGCCGTGCTCGTCGACACCTCGATCGTGAACGTGGCCCTGCCCACGCTGGTCCGCGAACTCGATGCCACGACGACCGAGCTGAAATGGATCGTCGACGCGTACAACCTGGCGTTCGCCTCGCTCGTGCTGGTCGGCGGCAGCCTGGGCGACCGCTTCGGGCGCAAGACCACGCTGCTCGTCGGCCTCGCCGTGTTCGCCCTCGGCAACCTCGCCGCCACCACGATGAACTCCCCCGAAGGCCTCATGGCCATGCGCGCTCGTCTTCCCGGCGACCCTGTCGATCATCACGAACGTCTTCACCGACCGCAGCGAGCGAGCCAAGGCGATCGGCCTCTGGGGAGCGATGACCGGTCTCGGTGTCGCGTCGGCACCGATCATCGGCGGCTGGGTGATCGAGCAGGGATCGTGGCGTTGGGTCTTCGCCGTGGTCGTCCCGATCGCGGTGGTCGCGTTCGTGCTCACCGCGCTGCGCGTGCCCCAGTCGAACGATCCCGATACCCCACCTCTCGACCTCCTCGGCCTCGGCCTGTCGATCGTCGCCCTGGGCACGCTCGTCACGGCCATCATCCAGGGGCCCGAGTGGGGTTGGACGACAGAGGGCACGCTCGGGTTGTTCGCCGTCGCGCTGATCACCGGGGCGGCGTTCGTGGCGTGGGAGTTGCGGCATCCGGATCCGATGCTCGACGTCGCACTGTTCGGCAACCTGCGCTTCACTGCGGCCTCCGGCTCGGTGACGTTCGCCTTCTTCGCACTGTTCGGGTTCATCTTCCTGATCACCCAGTACTTCCAGTTCGTGCTCGGCTACTCGCCGTTCGAGTCGGGCCTGCGCGTCATCCCGGTGGCGCTGTCGATCGCGATCGCGTCGATCACCGGCACCCGCCTGGCCGTGCGCTTCGGAAACAAGGCCGTGGTCGCCGGCGGGCTGCTGTCGATGTCGATCGGCTTCGCCTGGGTGTCGACCGCCAGCCCCGTCACGCCGTACGCCGAGATCATCGGGCAGATGATCTTCCTCGGCCTCGGCCTCGGCTTCACGAGCGCCCCGGCCACCGAGGCGATCATGGGCGTGGTGCCCGCCAACAAGGCGGGGCAGGGATCGGCGGTGAACGACGCCACCCGCGAGGTGGGCGGCACCCTCGGCGTCGCCGTGATCGGCAGCGTCTTCGCCTCGGTGTATTCGAGCGCCCTGATGGGCAAGCCGGGCTGGGACCAGGTGCCGCCCGAGGCGCTCGAGCGTGCCGAGGACGGCATCGGGCTCGCCCTGGGCGTGGTCGACGCGGCCGCTGGTCAGGTGGGCGCCGACACCGCAGCGGTGCTCGCCGACGGCGCACTCCAATCGTTCATGGACGGTCTGCAGGCCGGCTGTCTGGTCGCCTCGGGCGTCACCCTGGTGGGCTCCCTGATGGCGCTGGTCCTGCTGCCGGCCCGGCCGGCCCTCGTGCACGACATCGTGTGAACGTGGGCCGGTCGGGCACCGGTCCGGCAGCTGTCGTCAGGTGCCGCAGAAGGTGCGGTACGGACCCTGGTCCGCCGGAGCGGGCACGGCGTACGCCTCGAGGCCGGGCCGCTCGTCGAACGGGTGACGGATGACGTCGACGAGGGCGTCGAACGCCTCCATCGAGCCGGCGGTCGCCGCATCGAGGGCCGCCTCCACGAGGTGGTTGCGCGGGACGTAGATCGGGTTCACCCGGTCCATCTCGGCCGCGATGGCGACACGCTGGTCGACATCGGCGGGCACGAGCGCGAGCCACGTCGCTGCCCAGGCGTCGAACGCTGCCGGGTCGGTGAACAGGGCTCGCACCGGTCCGTCGTCGCCGCGCAGCGCCGACGACAGCAGCCGGAAGAAGCGGGTGTGGTCGATCGCATGCGTCTGGAGCAGCTCCGGCACGGCGTCGACGACCGCGTCCGCTGCGGTCACCGGTGTTGCACCGGCGATGCCGAGCTTGTCGCGCATCCCGGCGTGCCACGCGGCGACGTAGCGATCGCCGAAGCCCTGCAGCACCTCGGTGGCGATGGCGACGGCACGCTCGGTGTCGGGGTCGAACAGCGAGAGCAGGGTCTCGGCCAACCGGGCGAGGTTCCACTGGAGCACCCGCGGCTGATTGCCGTAGGAGTATCGGCCGCCGTGGTCGATCGAGCTGAACACCGTGGCCGTGTCGAAGCGGTCCATGAACGCACACGGTCCATAGTCGATGGTCTCGCCGGAGATGGTGGTGTTGTCGGTGTTCATCACGCCGTGGATGAACCCGACGTGCATCCAGCGGGCGACCAGATCGGCCTGACGGGCGACGACATGGCGGAACAGTTCGAGTGCCGGGATCTCGCTGTCGGCGGCTTCCGGCAGGTGCCGGGCCACGGCGTGGTCGACGAGCCGTCGGACCAGGTCGACGTCGCCCGTGGCGGCTGCGTACTGGAACGAGCCGACGCGCAGGTGGCTGGAGGCGACGCGGGCCAGCACGGCACCGGGCAACATGCCCGTGTCGCGTGCGATGCGCTCGCCCGTGGCGACCACGGCGAGCGAACGAGTGGTGGGGATGCCGAGGGCGTGCATCGCCTCGCTGATGACGTACTCGCGCAGCATGGGTCCGACGGCCGCCTTGCCGTCGCCACCGCGGGCGAAGCGGGTGCGTCCCGAGCCCTTCAGGTGCAGGTCGCGGCGTACGCCCTGCGGATCGACGATCTCCCCGAGCAGCAGCGCTCGACCGTCGCCCAGGCGGGGCGAGTAGTTCCCGAACTGGTGGCCCGAGTACGCGAGCGCGATCGGCTCGGAGCCTTCTGCAGTCGTGTTGCCGACGAGGACCGCCACGCCCTCGTCGGTCGCAAGGGCATCGGGATCGGCCCCGAGTTCTTCCGCAAGGTGGCGATTGAAGGCCAGCAGTCGTGGCGCCGGCGCTCGCTCTGCCTGCCAACGCTCGTACAGCCCCTCAAGCTCGCGTGCATAGGAGTTGTCGAACTGGAACAGCGTGGTGGCGTCCAGTGACGCGTCGGCGCTCATGGGTCGAGGCTACCGATGGCTCCCCTCACGGTTGCCGTCCGGGCCGGGTCGCGTGGGACACACTGGTGGCGCCATGAGCGACCGCACGCACCTCGTTCCCCGTACCGACCTCGCACCTGCACCGACGGGCGAGGGCCACGTGCTCGCCCGGCTCGGCCATGTGAGCGACCTGCACGTGATGGACGCCGTGTCACCGATGCGGTTCGAGTGGATCGAGACGATGGCGCACGATCCCCGGTGGCGACCGTTGTTGCACATGCACCGCCCCCAGGAGACGCTCGTGCCGTGGGCGGTCGCCCAGCACGTCGACGAGGTGCGGGCCGAGGGTGGGCT
>JAPLAA010000040.1 GCA_026393475.1 Actinomycetota bacterium | reverse complement strand
GGCGTGCTCGATCTCCTGCTGGGTCATGGTCCGCACGTCGCCCACCGTCTCGAAGTCGACGCCGATCAGCCCGGCGTCGCGCATCGCGTCGATCTCCTTCGCGTTCTTGCCCGCCCGTACGACCCACGCTCGCCTCATGGCCTGCAAGGTATCCGGGGAGGACTGCCGATCGGCTGTCGATGGGGAGGCTCGCGTGTCCGCCCCGGATCGACCCTCGATCGTGCGCGGTCAGCCGTCGCGACGGTGCGAGCGGATCGCGGCGATCTGGGCCAGGTACTCCTCGCGGGGTGTGCCGGTGAAGCCCACGTCCCACACCTGTCCCGTCGGTCCGTCGGGTCCCTGATCGACGATCGCGCACGCCGCGTCGGCCATGTCCGACGCTCGCATCGCGCTGTCGGCGAGGCGGGGCGACACGCCGCGGAGCATCGGCGTGTCGGTGGCGCCGAACGCCAGCCCGTTCACCCGGATCCCGACGGGCGCGAGCTCGGCGGCCCAGCCCTCGGTGAGCCGCCACAGGGCGAACTTCGTCGCGTCGTACCCGGTCGCGTAGCCGCTGGCGAGCGCATGCGCCGGCCGGATGTGGTCGGTGATCATGTTGACGACCGTGCCGCCCCCACGGGCGGCCATGACCGGCGCAGCGGCGGCCGTGCAGTGGAACGCCCCGTTCGAACAGGCGTCCATCGCCCGGTGCCAGGCCGCCACCTGTCGGTCGTAGTCGCCGCTGAGCAGCCGGGTGTCGCCGAACACTGCGGCGTTGTTCACCAGCACGTCGATGCGTCCGGTGCGGGCGACGAGCTCGTCGATCGCCGCCTTCACCGCAGTCGCATCACCGACGTCGGACGTGACGGTGGCCATCGACGGCCCGACCAGCTCGGCGGTCTCGCTGTTGCCGGCACCGTCGAGGTCGATGCCGAGCACGATCATCCCGCGGGCGCCGAACGCACGACACAGCTCGCGACCGATCCCGACGGCCGAGCCCGTGACGACGGCGACGGGTCGGGGCTCGGCGGTGTTCATCGGACCCAGTTCCCGTCGTCGTCGAAGACGAGGTCACTCAGCTCGCCCGGGCGGAGCCACACGTCGGTGCCGAGGGCGACGGGCACCTTCTGCGCGTTCCACTTCATGACGTCGAGCGTCAGCTCCACGAGCTGCACGTCGGTGAAGTGCTCGCGCAGTGCGGCGACGGTGTCGTCGGGCAGCGACACCGGTTGGGTCATCAGCGCGTCGGCCAGCGCCAGCGCGAGCCGGTGGTGGTGGGGGAACGTGTCGACGTCGCCCGCGAGCACGTCCGCGATCGTGTCCTCGTCGAGTCCGGCATCCCTGGCGACCGCCAGGCGAACGGACATTCAAGTCCCGCAGTCGTGATGCTTGGCGCACCGCATGCGCACGATCTCGGTGGTGACCGGATCGACGGTGGCGAGGCGGACGGTCGACGCGGCGATCGCCCCCAACGCACGCCGCAGGGTCGGGTCGGCCGTCGTGCCGGCGGCCACGCGTCGTTCGCGCTCCATCGTCAGCCCTCGCCCGATCCGGGAACGCCGGTGGTGGCGAACAGCCGGTCCCACATGAGCCGGAGCCGAATCCGCTGCTCGACCACCAGCAGGGCACTCACGAACGACTGCACGCCGTCGTCGCCGAGGTGATCGCGCACCGCGGCGACGGTCGCGTCGTCGACCGACGCGACGTCGATCACGTAGTGCTCGGTGAACGCGAGGCAGGCCCGATCGGCCGCGTCGAAGCGAGGATCGGTCGGCCAGGCGGCGATCGCCTCGAGCAACTCGGCAGGCACGCCGCTGTCGGCCGCGCGGGCGCTCGCCTCCGCCGTGCAGCCGAGCATCGTGGCGATCCGCACCCGGCACAGCTCGAGCAGCCGCGGCGAGGTCGCCGCCCACGCCGCCGCGTGCGCGGCGGTCATGTCGGCGTGCACGTCGCGGTGGCCGGCCGCACCGGTGCCGAGCACGCGGTCGAGCACGGCCTCGGTCGGCATCGTCCCCAGCGCACCCATGTGGCTGATCGTACGGCGCTCGTCGTCGCCGATCGCCACCGGGCCGACACGCCCGTGCCTCGCGCCAGCCGGCGGCGGATGGGAGGATGCACCGGTGCCGGCATCGAGCCCCGACGAGGTGTTCCACACCGCCCAGCAGGCGATGGTCCGCGGCGACTGGGAGGTCTTCTTCCGATGCCTCACCAGAGCGCGGCTCCAGGCGATCGCGACGATGGTGATCCCGATGGTTGGTGACGACCCGGCCGGTCGCTTCGCCGACCTGTGCCGGACCCACGGAGTGTCCGACGATCGCCTCGACGCCGTGCGTGACGCGGGCGCCGCCGTCGTCGTCTCCGCCCAGCGCGCTCGGGCTGCCGACGTCCCGACGGAGCAGATGCTCGCCGAGTCGCAACGGCACCGCGAGCTGGTGACCGCGCACACGAGGGCGACCAAGGTGTGCGTGCAGGCGATCGCCGACCTGGCCGCGTTCGTCGCCGCGTCGGAGCGCTACCGCCGAGAGACGAGCGGCGGCGGATCGATCAGCTCGCACATGTTCGTCGACGAGACACTGACCGACGTGGTGATCACCGGCACCAAGGCCTCGGGGGTGCGCAACTTCCCCCGCGGCCAGTCGGAGGGACTCGCCTTCGCGCTGGAGCGGGGCGAGTGGCGCATCGGCGGAGCGACGCGGCGCTGACCCCAGCGCGACCTGTCAGGCGCCGGTGGTGGCGGCCTCGGTGGCGAGGAGTTCGCGCACCTTGGGGATGACCTCGCCGCCGTAGAGCTCGATGCTGCGCATCATCGTCTCGTGCGGCAGCGTGCCGGCCGAGTACTTCATGTCGAAGCGTGAGAGCTGCAACGTCTGCACGGTGGCGGCGATCTTGCGGGCGACGGTGTCGGGCGCCCCGACGTACAGGGCGCCGTCGGGCGAGGCTGCGTGCTCGAACTCGGCCCGGGTGGTGGGACCCCAACCGCGCTCGCGTCCGATCTTGTTGCGCATCTGCTGCCAGTGCGGCCACAGCTCGTCCTTGGCCTGTTCGTCGGTGGCGGCGATGTGACCCGGCGAGTGGACGCCGATCGGGAGCTGCGGGTGCTCGAACTGGGTCAGCGCACGCTGGTAGAGGTCGACGAACGGCGCGAACCGAACGCTCTCGCCACCGATGATCGCGATCATCAGCGGCAGGCCGTACTTGGCCGCGCGGACCACCGACTGCGGACTGCCACCGACGCCGACCCAGGTGGTGAGACCGCCGGCGGTGCGCGGGTACACCTGCTGGTTGCGCAGGCCCGCACGCGTCTCGCCCGACCAGGTGACCGGCTGCTCGGCGAGCAGCACGGAGAACAGGTCGAGCTTCTCCTCGAACAGCTCCTCGTACTGGTCGAGCTGGTAGCCGAAGAGCGGGAACGACTCGGTGAACGAGCCGCGACCGAGGATCACCTCGGCACGTCCGTTCGAGACGGCGTCGAGCGTGGCGAAGCGTTGGAAGACGCGCACGGGGTCGTCGGAGCTGAGCACGGTGACGGCCGAGCCGAGCCGGATCCGTTCCGTCCGTCCGGCGATCGCGGCGAGCACCGTCTCGGGCGAGGCGACCGCGAAGTCGTCGCGATGGTGTTCGCCCACACCGATGAAGTCGACGCCGAGGCGGTCGGCCAGGACGGCCTCCTCCACGACGTTGCGGATCACCTCGCTGTCGGTGAGGCGTCGGCCGTCGGCATCGACGGTCACGTCACCGAAGGTGTCCAACCCGAGTTCCACGAGGGGCGTCTGCCCGGCCGTGCGGTCCATGTTCCTGTCCTCCGAGATCCGGCGCATTCGTTGCGCGCACAAGTATCTCAACCGAGGTGACCTCCGGTGCATTCCCGACCGCGGGCGTGGCTCGATCGGTGGCTCGATCGGTGGTGGACACGTCGTTGACGTCACCGTGTGCGTCCGGTGGGATGGGACCCATGACCGACGACGAACTGGCGACCCTGCACCGCTATCTCACGGCATGGGGGGACGGCGACGTGATGACCGTGCTCGGCAGCTACCACGAGCGACTCGAACTGCGCTGGCCCGGCACGCACCGGCTCTCCGGGACGCACGCGGGTCGCGACGCAGCGGTCACGGCACTCGCGGCACTGCAGGCGGCGACCGGGCGGGTGCTGGCCGAGGTCCGGTCGATCACGCCTGCTGACGGGTTCGCCGACGTCGAGCTTGTCGAACGGTGGACGATCGACGGATCGACCGTCGACCTCCCACGCCGGCTCCGGTTCGGCGTCGAGGACGGTCTGATCGCGTGGTGTGAGGTCGTCGAACTCGAGCCCGATCTGGTGGACCGGGTCCTCGGCTGACGGCGCGGGAAGGTTGTGCGCGCACGGGGCGACGAGGGTCACCAGCGTCGCGCTTGCAATTGCAAGCACTCGGGCGGAGGATGATCTCGGGCCGAGTGTGCTCGGCCCCCCGGTCTCGATCGCGAGACCACGATCAGGAGGTGTCGACATGACGACCACCACCACCCATGAGACCCACGAGCGCCACGAGACCCACGCCACCCGTGACACCCACGGACGCACGTGGCAGGACGAGTACTTCACGTTCGTGAAGCGGATCGAGGCGCCGGTGCTGCGCACCACGACGCAGCTCGCCACCCGGTTCGCCGATCTGGTGCCCGGACGCCCCGCGTTCCTGGCCCCGATGCCGAAGGCTCACGCCGTGCGCGACGTGATGGACACCGGCTTCACCTTCCGCAAGCGGATGGTCGAGGAGCAGACGATGTTCGCCCGCCGGATGATGAAGGCCATCGAACCGATGCTCACGACCCTCGACCGGGTCGACACGGTGCCGACGAAGGTACCGACGACGCAACCGACGAAGCAGTCGACGAAGGCGCCGACGAAGACGCCGACGAGCCGGACCCAGCGGGCCGATCGCACGAAGGACCACCCTGCCGCCTGAGCGCGGCGCCTGACGCCTGATCGCGCCCGCTGACCGCGACCCCTGTCAGCGGGCCCACGAGCGGTGAGCGGTTCGTCCGCTCGCCGCTCGGTCGCGTCGGTCGCGTCGGTTGTGCGGGTCGTGCCGACCGCATGGGCTGGCTCGGCCGGCAGGGGGCCGCCGCGCCGGCAGCGAAGGCGCCGGCGAGCGCGCGGATGTCGATGGGATGCATGGTCGGGTGTCCTTCGTGTCGCCGGTCGCTCGTGCGGCCGGCACCACGACATCGTCGGACCCGGCGCTTGCAGACGCCTTGGGGAGTGCTTGCAGCAGCGAGCGCCCTCTGGCGGATCGGCCGCGCCGCTCAGTCGCGCAGGTCGAGCACCACCGGCGCGTGGTCGCTCGCCACGGCACCGGCGCGCTCGTCACGGTCGATCCACACACGCGTGACCCGGTCGGCGACGGCCGGGGAGCACAGCGCCAGGTCGATGCGCAGGCCACGGTTCTGCTCGAACTTGCCAGGGCGGTAGCTCCACCACGTGTACACCGCCGGCTCCGGGAGGTGCACCCGCGTCACGTCGATCAGGCCGAGGTCGGTGAAGGCGGCGACGGCCGCGCGTTCGGGCGGGCTCGCATGGGTGCGGCGACGCCAGCGGACGGGGTCGTAGATGTCGAGGTCGGTGGGTGCGACGTTGAAGTCGCCCGTCAATGCGTGAGGTGCGCCCGAGGGGTCGGCGGCCACCGCCGCTCGGAGACGTTCGAACCACACCAGCTTGAACAGGTAGTGCGGGTCGTCGAGCTCGCGGCCGTTCGGCGCGTAGATCGACCACACCCGGATCCCGCCGCAGGTGGCGGCGATCACCCGGGCCTCGTCGAACGGCGGCCGATTGGTGCCCGGGAAGCCACGCTGCACATCGACGAGCCCGACCCGGCTCAGGACCGCGACCCCGTTCCAGTGGTCGTGACCGTGGTGGGCCACCTCGTACCCGAGTGCCTCGTACTCGTCGGTGAACCCGTCACTGGCGAACAGGGCATCGGTGCACTTGGTCTCCTGCAGCAGGGCCACGTCGGGTCGGTGCTCGGCCAGCCAGGCGAGCACCCGTGCCTGGCGCGCCCGAATGGAGTTGACGTTCCAGGTGGCGATGCGCAGCACCCCCGCAGCATGGCGGGCGGACGGTCGAGCCGCGCGATCCGATGGCGGGTCGGCGACGGTCAGCGGACGTCAAGTGGGCTGCAAGCGCGGTTTCGCATCGTGTGCTCCATGAACACGACCCTCACCCAACAGCCCCCCAGTCACCCGACCCCCGTCCCCCCGACCAAGACCCGCCTCGCACCCACCCAGGTGGCCAACGAGACGTTCCTCATCCACGACCACGCCGGCGAGGGCCACGCGCCCGTCCTGGTGCCCCTCAACGCGATGGTGATCCGCTGCGCCGAACCCGTCGTCGTCGACACCGGCATGATGGAGAACCAGGACCGGTTCCTCGAGGACGTCTTCTCGATCGTCGAGCCCGAGGACATCCGCTGGGTGTTCATCAGCCACGACGACGTCGACCACACCGGCAACCTCAACGCCCTGATGGAGGCCGCGCCGAACGCGACCGTGATCATCAACTGGTTCATGCAGGAGCGCATGGGCGCCTCCCTCGGCGTGTCGCCGATGCGGCAGCGCTGGGTGATGGACGGCGAGCGCATCGACGTCGGTGACCGCACCCTCGTGACCGTTCGCCCGCCCGTGTACGACTCGCCCACCACCCGAGGCCTCTTCGACCCGACCACCGGCGTCTACTGGGCCTCCGACGCCTTCGCGACGCCGATGCTCACCCCGGTGCGCGACGTGGCAGCACTCGACCCGATGTTCTGGGACGAGGGCATGCTCATGTTCAACCAGTACGTCTCGCCGTGGATCACCATGGCCGAGGAGCACAAGTTCCAGACGACGGTCGACCGCGTCCAGGCGTTGGGCGCCTCGTTCATCACCGGCTGCCACACGCCCGTGATCGGTCGCACCCACATCGACCAGGCGATCGCCGCGACCCGGCGCTCGAACACGGCCGTGGTGCCGCCGCAGCCCGATCAGGCCGTCCTCGAACACATCCAGCGCACGCTCGCCGCCTGATCCGCAGGCCGAGGCACGGGTCGAGCCGCCGGGCCCGATGGTGTGCACCGCGTTCCACGCGGAAGCCGATACCGGTGCGATGTCCTGCTGCGAGCCGGCAGGGCATCGCAGCCGCGTCCGCCCGTGGCGGGCGTGCGCCGGTGGCAGCGGGCGTGGCGGCTACTTGCGGCCGCGCGACCAGGCGACGATCGCGGTGATGATGACCGCGCCCAGGACCGACCCGATCAATCCGCTCGGCCGCAGCCGCAGGCCGTCGCCGGCGATCAGGCTGATGAGCAGACCGCCCACGAACGAGCCACCGATGCCGGCGGGGATGGCCAACGACCAGTCGATGGTGCCCATCTGACCCATGCGGCCGACGAGAAGTTGAGCGATGGCGCCGACGATGATGCCGAAACCGATGATGGCGAGGATGAGCACGCCGCGAAACTAGCGGCCCCGGGGCCCACTCGTGCGGGGTTCGGGCGCGAGCAGGTCCACTCGACGACGATCGAGCGGGCCCGCAGCGACGGCCCCGGACCCCGCGGAGGGGTCGTGGTACCGTTCGAACATGCCTGGTCAGTACGTCGAAACGGGAGGAACCGGTCGACGTCGAGACCTGGCCGCACGATCGGGTGCGACGGCCACCTGCACGCGTCATCGATGAGCGACAGTTCGATCACGTTCCTCGTCCTCGGCGTGATGGTCGCGCTGTTCGTCTGGAACCGCTTCCCGTCCGCCGTCGTCGCCGTGGCAGGGGCGCTCGCGCTGTGGGGCGCCGGTGTCCTCGAGTTGGGCCAGGCGCTCGAGGGGTTCAGCAGCACCACGGTGCTGTTCGTCGGTGCCCTGTTCATCGTCAGTGAGGCGCTCGATGCCACCGGGATCACCGCCTGGCTCGGTCAGGTGCTCATCGACCGCGTCGGCACCGGCCGCACGCGGGTGGTCACGGCCGTGATGCTCCTCGCTGCCGTCGCGACGGCGTTCGTCACCGCCAACGCAGCGGTGGCTGCGCTCGTGCCGGTGGTCGTGATCATCGCGACGCGCGTCGGGCAGCTCGCGTCGCAGATGATGATGCCGTTGGCCTTCGCGGCCCATGCAGGCTCGTTGCTGACCCTGACCGGACGACCGGCGAACGTGATCCTGTCGGAGGCCGCCGCCGAGGCAGGCGTCGGACGGTTCGGATTCTTCGAGTTCGCGATCGCCGGCGTCCCGCTGTTGATCGGCACGATCGCGATCGTGCTGGTCGCCGGCCCGAGGCTGCTCCCGCACCGCGACCCGACCATCGCGACGCCCGATCTGAGCGCGCTCGAGGACACGCTGCGCCGGCACTACCGCGTCGCCGACGGGATGGATGGCGAGCTGTTCGGTCGCAAGTACGGCGCTGCCGAGTTCGTCGTCACCCCTCGATCGACGTTGGTGGGGCGCACCCTGGGCCCGAGCGACGCGGTCCCCGACACCGAGCTCGAGGTCCTCGCGATCGCGCGGGGCTCCCGTCGGTTCGATCGCTCCGTCGTCCTCGACGCGGGCGACACCCTGCTCGTGCGGGGCTCGTGGCAGGCGCTGTCGGTGGGCGCCGCGGGTGGCGGGATCCGCGCGATCGACTCGCCCGACCTCGTCCGACGCCAGGCGGTTCCCCTCGGCCTCGGTGCCGCCGAGACGGCGGTCGTCCTGGCGGCGCTCGTCGTCGTGCTCGTGTTCGGGCTCATGCCTCCGGCTCCGGCGGCGATGGTCGCGGCGTGCCTCATCGTGGTGCTGCGTGTGCTGACGATCGACCAGGCGTTCGCGGCGGTGAACTGGTCGGCCGTCGTGTTGGTCGCAGGGATGCTGCCGCTGTCCACCGCGATGCGCACGAGCGGCGCGGCCGACCTGATCGCCGCGCGCCTCGTCGACGTGGTCGGCGACGCCGGCCCCGGACCGTTGCTGCTCGCTCTGTTCGTGGTGACCGCACTGCTCGGACAGGTGATGAGCAACACGGCGACGACGCTCATCCTGATCCCGATCGGCCTCGCGGCGGCGGGTCAGCTCGATGTCGCTGTCGAGCCGGTGCTCATGTGCATCGGTGTCGGCTCGGCCGCAGCGTTGCTGACGCCGGTCGCGACGCCGTCGAACATGATGATCATGGATCCGGGCGGGTACCGGTTCGGTGACTACTGGAAGCTCGGCTCGGTGGTGCTCGTCTGGTACGCCCTGGTCGCGGTGGTGTTCGTGCCGTTCGTGCTCGGCACCTGACCGTCCACGTCACGCGAGAACGCGTCGCGCACGCGGGCCGCTCCGTGTGGTAATTCTCGAAGGATGCTCTCGGTGCAGCTGCTCGGCCCGGTGGAGGTCCGCATCGACGATGTGCTCGTCGACCTGGGCGGACCGCAGCAGCGCGCCGTGATCGCGCACCTCGCGCTCGAGCCCGGCCACGTGGTGTCCGTGGAGCGGCTCATCGATCGACTCTGGGGCGACGAGCCACCGCGGACGCCGCTCGGCACCCTGCAGAGCTATGTGTCGCGGCTGCGCCGTGCGCTCGAGCCGAGGCGTGCCGCCGGCGCGCCCGCCGAGGTGCTGGTGTCGGAGGCCCCCGGCTACCTGCTGCGCGTCGAGCCGACGCAGGTCGACATCCATCGGTTCCGTTCGCTCGTCGACGAGGCCCGCGTGGCAGCGGGAGCCGGCGACCATGCCCGAGCGCTCGCCCGTCTCGATGCGGCGCTCGGCCTCTGGCGGGGACCTGCACTCGCCGGCATCGGCGCCGACGACCTCGTGCGGCCCGTCGTCGTCCGCCTCGAGGAGGAGCGCGCCGCTGCGCTCGACGAGCGGTTCGAGGCATTGCTGGCGCTGGGTCGCCACCAGGAGGCGATCCCGCAGCTGCAGGCCGCGGTCGACGAGCAGCCCATGCACGAGCGGCTGTGGGGACTGCTCGCGCTCGCGTTCTACCGGAGCGGGCGCCAGGCCGACGCGCTCCGAGCCGTGTCGTCAGCGCGCGACGTGCTGCTCGACGAACTCGGACTCGACCCCGGTCCCGAACTCCGCGACCTCGAGCACCGCATCCTCGCCCAGGATCCCGGGCTGCTGCTCGACGGAGGGGTGCAACGCCCTGCAGCGGCGGCGCCGTCACCCGTGCCTGTCGACGCCCCACGGATCGCACTCGTCGGCCGTCCGGCGGAGTGGTCGGCGCTGCAGCGCTCGCTCGACGCCGCGGTGGCCGTTCCCGGTCTCGTGCTCCTCGAGGGCGAGCCGGGCATCGGCAAGTCGACCCTGTGCGACGCGTTCCTCGCTCATGCCCGTTCCGTGGGATGGCACACCGTCACCGGCCGCTGCCTCGAACCCGGCCTCGCGCCCACGCTGTGGCCCTGCATCGAGATCGCCCGCGCGCTGCTCACCAGCGACGGGGTGGATGTATCGGATCACGACGATGCCGGTGTTCGCGCGCCGAATGCCAACCCGTGGCAGCGGCTCGCGGCCGGCCGGCAGGTGGCCACCGCCACCGTCGAGCTGGCCGATCACTTCGTCGACCTCCTGCACGCCGCGGTCGAACGCCCCGGGTCGAGCGGGTGCGTCGTGCTGGTCGACGATCTGCACTGGGCCGATCAGGCGACGCTCGACGTCGTGCAACTCGTGCTGTCGCGCCTCGGGCGGGGTGGTGTGCTGGTGGTCGCCGCCCACCGGCCGCCAGAGCTGTTTCCCGACTCGCTCCTCGCGGCGGCGTTGTCCGGCCTGCACCGATCGGTCGCGGCCGCGACCCGCGTGCCGATGGCCCCGCTCGACACGCCGGGGGTCGCCGAGCTCATCGCCGCCACCACCGGCGTGGCACCATCGGCCGAGTTGGCCGAGCGGGTGCAGACCCGCACCAGCGGCAACCCGCTCTTCGTGACCGAGTTGGCCCGCCTCGCAGGCGAACGCGGCATCGACGACGCGAGCATCGTGCCCGACGCCGTCCGCGACGTCGTGCGCTCGCGGCTGGCCGCGCTGCCGGTGCAGGCGATCGCCGAGCTGGAGGTGGCCGCCGTGGTCGGCGAACGCTTCGACGTGCGCACGGTGATGGCCGCGAGCGAGCGCGATCCCGACAGCTGTCTCGATGCGCTCGACGCCGCGATCGTCACGCGCATCCTCGTGCCGGAGGCGAACGGGTATCGCTTCGCCCACGCGCTGGTGCGAGACGCGGTGCTGGCCGATCTTCCGGCGTTGCGCAGCGCTCGGCTGCACCGCCGGGTGGCCGACGCGATCCTGGCCGTGCAGGGCGACGTCGCCGACGCCGCCGAGCCCGTGGCTCACCACCGGTATGCGGCTCGGTCGTTCGTCGACCCGGTGGTGGTGGCCCAGGCGCTGGTCCGCGCGTCGGACGTGGCCCGGTGGCGCAATGCGCTCGACACGGCCGAGCGGTGGGCCGACCTGGCGCTCGACGTGCTCGATGGCGCGCCGCGCGCGAGCGAGGCTGCCCGCGTGGAGGTCGCCCGCGTGGAGGTGGAGGTGCTCGAGGCGCTCCTCGGCATGGTCGCCCGTCGGGGCGATCCGGCGCGGGTCGAGGCCTTGGCGGCGCGGGTGCGGGCCCGTGGCGAGTCGAGCGACAACGACGGCGCGCGCGCACTCGGACTGTTCCTCGTGTGGGACGACGTCGACACCATCGGCGACCTCGCCGACCCCGATCTGATGGCGGGGCTCGAGCAGGCTCGACGATTGGCGTCGCGGACGTCCGATCCGTACGCGCTGCTCACGTGCCACTACATGATCGGCGCACACGCGATGCTCTGCGGCCGCCTCGACGACGCGGCCGAGCACCTCGACCTCGCGCTCGGCGGCGAACGCGACCGGCCGGCCGAGGTGACGCCGCAACACGTGCCGGTGGTGCTGCTGCCCGTGGTCGCGGCGATCACCGCGGCGGTCAGGGGCGACGCCGAGTCGGCCCGCCGCCACGGTCACGTCCGCATCCGCGCCTGGCTCGCCCAGCGGGCCGAGGTCGACGACGCCGTGCAGTCGGCGCTCGCGTTCACGAGCGCGCTCACGGAGGCGCTCCTCGGCGAGCCGCAACATTTGCTCGAGCGCATCCCGGGCGGCTCGCGCACCGGCGGGTACGGCTTCCTCGACGGCCAGGCAGCGGCCACGGACGTGCTTCGTCTCTGGGCGCTGGTGATGGTCGGCGCGACCGAACGGCAGTCGACCGATCCGGAGGCGGGGTCGCTCGCCGAGTCGATGCTGGCGTCGATGGGGGCCTTCGAGGCGGGCGGTGAGCACTCGCTGCGGAGCGCGCTGTGGACCTTCGTCGCCCACGCGCTGGTCGAACTCGGCGACGAACGGGCGTGGGACGCACTCGATCGTGCCGCCGAGGAGGCGACCAGCCGGGGGGAGTACGTCTGGTACGCCGAGACCCTGCGGGTGCGCGCCCTCGCCGATCGTCGACTCGGCGACGGCAGCAACGTCGGCGCACTGCTCGACGAGGCCGAGGCACGCGCGCTCGCGAGCGGTGCGGCCGGGATCGTCCCTCGGGTGCGATCGACCCGCGAGCGTGACGACGGTCAGGCGAGCCGGTAGACGCGGCGAGCCGTGCCGCTGAACATCGCGGTCCGCTCGTCGGCCGTGAAGCCGACGGTGAGCTTCTTGAAGGCGTTCCACACCGTCCGGTACGACAGCGAGAAGCGGTCGACCGGGAAGTTCGACTCGAGCATGCAGCGTTCGGGTCCGAAGCACTCGATCGCGTGCAGGTAGTAGCGGGACTGCGCGGCGACGAACTCGTCGGAGGTCGGTGGCCGGTCGGCGGTGTTCCACCCGAAGCCGTTGTCGGGCATCGCCAGCCCGCCGAGCTTGGCGACGACGTTGTCGCACGAGGCGATCGCAGCGATGTCGAGCTTCCACTGCTCGAAGATCTCCTCGCGCTGCGCCGCGTACGGTCCGACGCCGAGCGGCGTGCCGAAGTGGTCGAACACGATGGTGGTGCCGGGCACCGCGCGTGCCAGTTCGAGCAGCTCGCGGTTCTGGTAGTGGTAGTGCCAGGTGTCGTAGGTGAGGCCGCGCTCGCCGAGGCGTGCCACGCCCGCCCGGAAGGCCGGCTCGAGGTACAGGTCGGCGCCGGCGCGACCCGGGATCATCAACACCTCGGGGTGGTGCGCGTGCGACAGGGCGTGGCGGATGCCGCGGAACAGCCCCTGCCCGGCGGCCTCGTGTGCGTCGAGCACCTCGTCGAGACGGGGCGAGCGGAGGTCGGCGTGGGCGACGATGCCGCTGATGAGGTGCGCCGGATCGCGCATCGCCTCGCCGGCCACGAACTCCGTCTCGCCGACCGGCGCGAGCTCGGGATCGCCGTCGGCCCGGTACGCGGCGTGGCACTCGACGAACACCGTCTGCTCCACGCGATGGCCGTCGCCGGTGTCGGCGTGCAGCTCGGCGAGGCCGTACGGCAGCGCGCCGCCGGCGGGCCAGAGGTGATGGTGCGGATCGACGATCGGGAGATCGGGCTCGGCCACGTCCTCGATCACGAGATCGAGCCATTCCTGGGTACCGGGTGCCGGTGCGCTCATGCGGGTTCCCCTCTCGACGGGCTCTCGACGGGTCGGTCCCCTCACCGACGCCGCGCGCAATGTAGCCGTGCGGGCAGACGGCACCGAGCGGCGGGCGGCGGCAGGCACCGCGCCCGTCGCCGACGTGCCAGAGTGGCTGCCATGAGCGAACGACTGCGCATGGGACTCGTCGGAGCCGGCCCGTGGGGCCACCTGTTCACCGGACCGATGCTGGCGGCATCGCCCGACGTCGACTTCGTCGGCGTGTGGGCCCGCCGGCCAGAGGCCGCGGGTGAGCTCGCCGCCACCCACGAGGTGGAGGCCTTCACCGACCTCGACGCACTGTTCGAGGCGTGCGACGCCGTCACGTTCAGCCTCCCGCCCGACGTGCAGGCCGAGCTGGCCGGCCGCGCCGCCCGCGCCGGCAAGGCCGTGCTGCTCGACAAGCCGGTGGGCCTCGACACCGCCCAGGCCGAGGGCCTCGCGGCCGAGATCGACGCGGCCGGCGTGATCTCCCAGGTGATCTTCACCAACCGCTACTACGACTCGATGCGCACCTTCCTCGAGGAGGCCCGCACGTTCGACAGCTACGGCGGACGTGCGTCGTTCTTCGGCAACGGGTGCGTGCCCGGCACCTACTTCGCCACCCCGTGGCGTCTGCAGCAGGGTGGCCTGCTCGACCTCGGCCCGCACGTGCTCGACGGTCTCGACGCGGCACTCGGCACGATCGTCGGCATCACCGCCCGCGGCGACGCACAGAAGATCGTGCTGCTCGAATGCGAACACGAGAACGGGCGGGTCAGCCAGGCGTCGCTCTCTGCGACCTCCAACCAGAACGGTGGGCTCGCCGTGGAGGTGCACGGCCTCGACGGCAATCGGCGCTTCGACGCCGCCGCGTTCACCCAGGAGCAGATGGTCGCCGAGGTCCGCACCGCGCAGCGCCGCATCGTCGCCGAGTTCGCCGAGGCCGTGCGCACCGCGACGCCGCACCCGCTCGACATCCACCGGGGCCTGCACCTGCAGCGCCTCATCGACACCGCCGCCGCACAGCTCTAGGAGACCCCATGGCCACCGGATCGGCCCGCACCGTCATCGCCCGTCCGCCCGCCGAGGTGTGGGCGGCCGTCGCCGACATCACGCGCATGGGTGAGTGGAGCCCGGAGTGCATCGCCGGCCGATGGGTCGACGGCGCCATCGGCCCGGCTGTCGGTGCGCGCTTCGAGGGCGACAACGTCGCTCGTATCGGGGGCCGCACGGTGAAGGCATGGACCACCACGTCCGAGGTCACCGCATGCGAGCCGGGCAGCGTGTTCGCGTTCGTCGCCGAGGGCTACACGACGTGGACCTATCGCTTCGAGCCGTCCGGCGTCGATGGCACCGCGACCACGGTGACCGAGACGTTCGAGTACGAACCGACGGGTGCGATGGGCTTCGTCTACGAGCGGGTCCTCTTCCGCTCGAAGTCGATGACGAAGGGCATGCAGCGCACCCTCGACCGGGTGAAGACGGCGCTCGAGGCCTGACCGACTCGGCCCTTGAGGTCTGAGGGCGACGGCCCCCGAGGTCTGTAGGCATCGGGCCCCGGCGACAGCGGGTCGCACCCGGCCGTAGTGTCGCGGGCACACCCTGCTCCGCCTGGAGGCACCCCATGTCCGAACTCCCCGCCACGATGCGCCAGATCCGGTCGCTCGTCTCCGTCGACGGCACGCTCGAGCTGTCGATCGCCACGATCGACATGCCGACGCCTGCCGCGCACGAGGTGTTGGTGCGCATGGAGGCGGCGCCGATCAACCCGTCCGACCTCGGGCTGCTGCTCGCCATGGCCGACGTGAGCAGAGCCACGAGCGCCGGCTCCGCCGACTCGCCCGTGGTGACCGCCCCCGTCCCCTCGGCCGTGATGCAGGGCCTCACCCCGCGCCTCGGTGAGTCGATGCCGGTCGGCAACGAAGGATCGGGCGTGGTGGTCGCGGCCGGCGAGCACCCCGATGCGCAGGCGCTGCTCGGCACGCTCGTCGCGATCATCGGTGGTGCCACCTACGGCGAGTACCGGGCCGTCCCCGCGATGTCGTGTCTCGTGCTGCCCGACGGCACCGATCCGCGCGACGGCGCGTCGTGCTTCGTCAACCCGCTCACCGCCTTGAGCATGGTGGAGACGATGCGGATGGAGGGCCACACCGCGCTCGTCCACACGGCAGCCGCATCGAACCTCGGCCAGATGCTCGTGAAGATCTGCCTCGCCGACGAGGTGCCGCACGTGAACATCGTGCGCCGCCCCGAGCAGGCGGGTCTGTTGCGCGATCTCGGCGCCGAGTACGTGTGCGACTCGAGCGCACCGACGTTCACCGACGACCTCATCGCGGCGCTGCGGGCGACCGGCGCCACCATCGCGTTCGACGCCACCGGCGGCGGTCGATTGGCCAGCCAGATCCTCGGCTGCATGGAGGCGGCGATCAACGCCAACGCCACCGAGTACAGCCGCTACGGCTCGTCGGTGCACAAGCAGGTCTACATCTACGGCGGGCTCGACCGCAGCCCGACCGAACTCATCCGCAGCTTCGGGATGATGTGGAGCATCGGCGGTTGGCTGCTCACGCCGTTCCTGCAGAAGCTCGGCGTGCCGGGGATGCTGCGCCTGCGTCAGCGTGTGGTGGACGAGCTCACCACCACCTTCGCCAGCCACTACACCGACGAGGTCTCCCTCGCCGGCGCGCTGTCGCTCGACGCGATCCAGACCTATGCGAAGCAGGCGACCGGGCAGAAGTTCCTCATCCGCCCGTCGCTGCCCTGAGCCCTGGCCGCGCTCGTCTGCGCTCGGCCGCGAGCGCGCCCGCGTACATGACGAATCGCGATCAATCGCGTGGAATGCCACGCGCGTGCCGCGACCGCGCAGCGCGCGACTGGGAGACTCGCCGGCATGCGCAGTTCCCCTCGGATCACCGTTCTCGACGGCGGCATGGGACGCGAGCTCATGCGCATCGGGGCACCTTTTCGTCAGCCCGAATGGTCCGCGCTGGCGCTGCTCGAGGGTCCGGACTGGGTGGTGCAGGCACACACGAACTTCATCGACGCCGGCGCCGAGGTGATCACCACCAACAGCTACGCGATCGTGCCGTTCCACCTCGGTGACGAGCGGTTCGCGGCGCGTGGGCTCGAGCTCGCCGAGCTGTCGGGTCGCCTCGCCCGGCAGGCCGCCGACGCCGCACCGTCACCGGTGCAGGTGGCCGGTGGCCTGCCGCCGCTGTTCGGGTCGTATCGCCCCGACCTGTTCGACGCGGCAGCGGCCGGCCCGATCATCGACCCGCTCGTCGAGGGGCTCGCACCCCACGTCGACCTCTGGCTCGGCGAGACCCTGGGCGCGATCGCCGAGGCCCGCACCGTCCGCGATGCGATCGATCGAGCGGGCGTCGGTGACCGGCCGCTGTGGATCTCGTTCACCCTCGACGACCACCACCCCGGCACGCTGCGCTCGGGTGAACCGATCGACGACGCGGTGGCGGCGGCGCTCGACCTCGGTGCGGCGGCGGTGCTGTTCAACTGCTGCCAGGCCGAGACGATCACCCCGGCGATCCGCACGGCTGCCGACCGAGCTGTCGGCACCGGCGCGGAGGTGGGCGGCTACGCCAACCGGTTCCTGTCGAGCCACACCGACGGCGGCGAGGCGAACGCCCAGATCGCCTCGTTCCGCGACGACCTCGACCCGAGCAGCTACAGCGAGTTCGTCGACGAGTGGCTCACAGCCGGCGCGACGATCGTGGGTGGGTGCTGCGGCATGCAGCCCGAGCACATCGCCCGGCTCGTGCAGCTCGTGGCCGGCCGCTGACCCGCTGATCAGTCGCTGATCAGAGGCGGGCGAAGCGGCGGGCCGACAGGCTCGCGAACCCCGCGAGGATGGCCGCCGACCACAGCAGTGAGCGGACGACGAACCAGGTGGTCGAGTGGCCGAGCAGCGCCTCGGTGTCACCGCCGATCGTGAGGGCACGTACGGCGCCCACCATCGCGGTGACGGGCTGGTTCTCGGCGATCGGCTGCAGCCAGCCCGGCATCGACTCGACCGGCACGTAGGCGCTCGACACGAAGATCAGCGGGAACACCGAGAACGACATGCCCTGCGCGGCCTGGGCCGAACCGGACACGAGGCCGAGGAAGATCATCAGCCATGTGAACGCCGTCGAGAAGATCAGGCACAGCGCGAGCGCCGCGAGCGCCCCGACGAACCCGCCTTCCACCCGGAAGCCGACCAGGAAGCCGACGAGCAGCGTGACGACGGTGCCCCAGGCGTTGAGCGCGGTGTCGGCCAACGAGCGGCCGAGCAGGACCGCGGGGCGCGGCACCGGCAGGGAGCGCAGCCGGTCGAACAGGCCGCTCTCGAGATCCTCGGCGACACCGACCGCGCCGCCGGCGAACAGCCCGCTCACGGCCGCCAGCGCCGGGATGAGGAAGTTGACGTACTTCACGTCGCCGGTCTGGATCGCCCCGCCGAACACGAAGCGGAAGATCAGCAGGAACATCGTGGAGGTGACCGCGTTGACGATCAGCAGTTGCGGGGTGCGGACGAACTGGCGGATGGTGCGGCCCGCGTAGGTGGAGGCCGTGGCCCAGACGCCCGGCGGGTTGGCGGGCTGTTGGATCGAGGCGCTGATGCTGGTGGCCGATGCGGTGTTCACGAGGGGGCTCCGGTCAGGGTCAGGAAGACTTCGTCGAGGGTGGGGCGGCGGAGGCCGACGTCGTCGAGGGCGATCTCGCGCTCGCCGATCATGCGGACCGCTTCGGTGAGGGCCTTGGTGCCGTCCTGCACGGGGACGGCGACGCGGCGGGCGGGCTCGTCGATGTGGGGCGGCTCGGTGCCGAGCGGCGCGAGCACCTCGGCGATCGCGGCGATGTCGGCGGCGTGGCGGACGCGCACCTCGACGACGTCGAGACCTGCCCGGGTCTTCAGCTCGGTGGGCGTGCCGTCGGCGATCACCCGACCGTGGTCGACGATCACGATGTGGTCGGCGAGCTGGTCGGCCTCCTCGAGGTACTGCGTGGTGAGCAGCACGTCGGTGCCGCCCCGCACGAGCGAGCGGATCGACTCCCAGAGCTCGATGCGGGTGCGCGGGTCGAGGCCCGTGGTGGGCTCGTCGAGGAGCAGCACCTTCGGGGCACCGACGAGGCTGGCGCCGAGGTCGAGCCGTCGGCGCATGCCGCCGGAGTAGCCCTTCACCTGACGGTCGGCGTCGTCGCTCAGCCCGATCTCGTCGAGCACCACCTGCGCGGCTGCCTTCGCGGCCTTCGAATCGTGGCCGAACAGCTTGGCGACCATGACCAGGTTCTCGCGCCCGGTGAGGGCGGGCTCGACCGCGGCGTTCTGGCCGGCGAGGCCGATGACGCGGCGAACGAGGTCGGGTCGGGCGATGGCGTCGATGCCGGCCACGCGCAGCGACCCGGCGTCGGGCTTGAGCAGGGTGGCGACGGCCTTCACGAACGTGGTCTTGCCGGCGCCGTTGGGGCCGAGGATCGCAGTGACCTGACCGGCGGGAGCCACGAGGTCGAAGCCGGCCAGGGCGTGCACGTCGCCGTAGTGCTTGCGCAGCCCGCTGGCTTCGATGGTCGGTGCGTCGGACGAGCCCGACGAGGGGGTGACGGGGGACATGG
>JAPLAA010000135.1 GCA_026393475.1 Actinomycetota bacterium | reverse complement strand
CGACGGCCGACGAGCTCCGCGCCTTCCTGGCGACGACGCTCGCGCCCTACGAGGTGCCTCGACATCTGCGCCTGGTGCACGAGCCGCTGCCCCGCACCGACTCGGGCAAGATCTTCCGCCGCGCCATCCGAGCAGCCGCCCTCTCCGCCCTCTGATCCGCCCCGCCCGGTCATCGACGCACCCACGTCGCCCGCTTCGTGCGCGAGATGCGCACCCACAGCGCACGTCGCTCACGAAGGATCGGGGTTCGTGCGCGAGATGCGCACCATCAGCGCACTTCGCTCACGAAGGATCGGTTCGTGCGCGGAACGGGGCGGCACCCCTGGTGCCGCCCCGTTCGAGGACTCGACGTCCGGTCAGATGGTCAGATGGTCAGCCGACGCTGTCGACGATCTCGCGCAGCGTCTCGACCTGCTTCACCGCGTCGGGACCCACCGGGTTCACCGACAGCACCGTGACACCGGCCTCCTTGAACGCGCCGACGCGCTCACGGATGTAGCTCTTCGGGCCGACGAGGTTCGCCAGCTCGAGCCACTCGCCGGGCAGCGCCGCGGCCGCTTCCTCCTTCTTGCCCTCGAGGTACAGGTCCTGCACCTCGATGGCCTCCTGCTCGTAGCCGTAGGCGCGAGCGATGTCGTTGTAGAAGTTCTTGCCGCGGGCACCCATGCCACCGACGTAGAGCGCCATGTTCGGGCGTCCGTAGTCGAGGATCTTGTTGCGGGCATCGCCGACGAGGTCCTCGCCGATGGCGAGCATGCCACCGGCGGAGATGTCGAGGCGCTTGCGGTTCGGGTCGCGCTTGGCGAGACCGGCCTTCAGCTGCGGGCCCCACACGTTGTGGTACTTCTCCGGGATGAACATGATCGGCAGCCAGCCGTCGGCCAGCTCGGCGGTCGCCTCGACGCTCTTGTCCTTGAGGCTCGCCCACCAGATGGGGATGTCGCTGCGCAGCGGGTGGTTGATGATCTTCAGCGGCTTGCCGAGACCCGTGCCCTGACCCTCCGGCAGCGGGGCCTGGAAGGTCTGGCCCTGGTAGTCGAACTTCTCCTCCCGCTTCCAGATCATGCGGCAGGCCTCGATGTACTCCTTGATGCGCTGCATCGGCTTCTCGTACGGCACGCCGTGGAAGCCCTCGATCACCTGCGGGCCGGAGGCGCCGAGACCGAGGATGAACCGACCGTCGCTCACGTAGTCGCAGCCGGCCGCGGTCATCGCCATCAACGCCGCCGTACGGCTGTAGACGTTGACGATGCCGGTACCGATCTCGACCCGTTCGGTCTTCGCGGCGAGGTAGCCGACCTGGCTGATCGCGTCGAAGCTGTACGCCTCGGCGATCCAGACCTGGTCGAGGCCGGCCTTCTCCAGGTCGACCACGCGGTCCACGGCCTCCTTGAACCCGCCGGCGTAGTTGATCATCATCGAGAGCTTCATACGTCGTGCCCTTCCATCTCGTTCGTACGTGCCGGGCGCCTCGTTGGCACCCGTCGTCGGATCGCGCTTGGGATCAGCGCTGCCGCGCCGCCGACGATACGTGACCGTCGTTGAGGTTTCCGGATCGAAGGCCTTCGAGGTCGAGCGTGACGTAGCGGTAGCCGCAGTGCTTCACCGCGGCGACGACGTCGTCCCGACGGTCGACGACGTCGGTGAGCCGCGCGAGCGGCACCTCGAGCCGGGCGGTGTCGCCGTAGTGGCGCACGCGCAACTCGGCGAAACCCAGCCGACGGAGGCCGGCCTCGGCTCGATCGATCTGTCCGAGGAGGCTCACCGACACCTCGGTGCCGTAGGGGACGCGGCTGGCGAGGCAGGCCGCGGCGGGCTTGTCCCAGGTGCGCAGGCCGAGGTCGCGTGAGGCCTCGCGCAGCATCTGCTTGGTGAAGCCGGCCTCGACGAGCGGGAAGCGGGCGCCCCGTTCGGAGGCGGCTCGCTGACCGGGGCGGTGATCGCCGAGATCGTCGAGGTTGACACCGAGGATCACGACGGCCCGCTCGGCGGTCGCGATGGGCACGACGACGTCCATCAACTCGGCCTTGCAGTGGTAGCAGCGGTCGATGTCGTTGGTGCGGTAGGCCGCCCGCTCCATCTCGTGGGTCGTCACGGGCGTCCAGCGCAGGCCCCACTCCGCGGCGAGACGGCGGCACTCGGCCTCCTCGTCACCGGCGAGCGACGGCGAGACGGCGGTGACCGCGTGCGCCCGGTCGCCGAGCACCCGATGGGCGACCGCCGCCAGGAACGCGGAGTCGGCTCCACCGCTGAACGCCACGACCACCGTGCCGAGTTCGCGCAGGATCGACTCGAGATGTGCCAGCGCCTGGTCGAGCGGCTGGTCGAGCGCCTGGTCGAGCGCCTGGTCGACGACGGGATCGGGGTGGGGAACGATCCGGGTCACGGCGAGGACGCTACCCGCCCCCGAGGCGGCGATCCCGGGCGGCGACTTTTCCGAACCTTTCTTCCGAATCGCCATGACAGGCGTCACCCGCACCGGACACATCAGAGTGCGGCGACCGCTGCGACCACACGGTGTCGGAGTACCCGGTGGTGTTTCGGGAGGAGATGCGATGAAGACACTCGTACGGGATCGTGCGACGACCGGATCGGCGCCCGCGCGTTCGACCGGAGCCGCGCCACGCAACCTGCTCGACGGCGACGCCGCCGCGCTCATGACCGTGATCAACTCGATGCAGACCCGCGTCATGGTCGCCGACCTGCAGCTGAACCTCGTGTTCGTGAACGATCTGGCACTGCGCACCCTGCGCGGCCTGGAGCGTCAGCTGATCGACTCGTTCGGCGTCAGCGTCGACCAACTGCTCGGTGGGTCGATCCACCGGTTCCACCGCGACCCGGCCCGCATCGAGACGATCCTGCGGAACGTGAACGGACTCCCCCGTCCGGTCTCGTTCGCCTTCGGCGGCCACACCCTCCAGGGCTTCGCCAACGCCTTGCACGTGAACGGCCAACACGTCGGCTTCGTCGTGAACTGGGAGGACATGACCGAGGAGCTCGGCCGGGTGCGCGCCGCAGAGGCGGACGCCCAGGACGCACGCGCCGTCCAGCAGACGATGTCGTCGCTGGGCAACGCACACAGCCCGGAAGAGGCCGCCCGCCTGGCCATCGACACCGTGCGCACCGGATTCGGTTGGACGTACGGCTCGTACTGGAAGATCGACGCGGCATCGAACACGCTCCGCTTCGAGGTCGAGGTGGGCGATGCCGGCGAGGAGTTCCGCCGGGTCACGAGAACGGCGTCGTTCGCCGAGGGTGTCGGCCTCTCCGGCCGTGCCTGGCGATCCCGAGACCTGGTCTTCGTGCCCGACATCGGCGAGGTGACCGACTGCGTCCGCGCGCCGGTCGCCCAGCGGGTGGGCGTCAAGAGCGGGATCTGCTTCCCGATCCAGGTCAACGGCCGGGTGGTGGGCACGATGGACTTCTTCGCCAGCGAGACACTCGACCCGTCGAAGAACCGCCTCGACAGCCTGCGAATGGTCGGCCAACTCGTGTCGCAGACCTTCGAGCGGCTCTTGGTTCAGGAGCGTGAACGTGAGCGGGCCCACGCGATCATCTCCAACGCGCAGGCACTGGCCGCGGCGTCGGAGGAATTGCAGGTCGTGTCGGTACAGATGGGCGACAACTCGACGACCACCTCGCGAGAGGTGCAGCAGATCGCCGCGGCCTCGATGCAGGTGAGCCAGAGCATCGAGTCGGTCTCCGCCGGCGCCGAGGAGATGTCGGCCTCGATCAAGGAGATCGCCCGCAACGCCAGCGACGCCACCATGGTCGCGAACCAGGCGGTGGAGGCGGCACGAGTCACCACCGACGTCGTCGGCAAGCTCGGCGAGAGCTCGGCCGAGATCGGCCAGATCGTCAAGGTCATCACCGGCATCGCCCAGCAGACCAACCTGCTCGCGTTGAACGCGACCATCGAGGCAGCACGCGCCGGTGAGGCCGGCAAGGGATTCGCCGTGGTCGCCAACGAGGTCAAGGAACTCGCCAAGGAGACCGCCAAGGCCACCGAGGACATCAGCGCCAAGATCGAAGCGATCCAGAGCGACACCGCTCGATCGGTCGCCGCGATCGAGACGATCACGTCGGTCATCGGCCAGATCGCCGACTTCCAGACGACGATCGCATCGGCCGTCGAGGAGCAGGCGGCGACCACCAACGACATGGCGCGCAGCGTCACCGAGGCCAGCCACGGGGCCGGGAAGATCACCTCGATGCTGTCGTCGGTGAGCCAGGCGGCCGACAGCACCGCCTCCGGGGCGACCGACAGCCAGCTGGCCGCCTCCGAACTCGCCCAGCTCGCAGCCCAACTGCACTCGCTCGTGGACGACGCCCGCTGACGCGACTCGGATGAGCCGCAGCGCGGCCGCGTCGGTGTGACGGACGTACCAGTGCCGGACAGAATGGAGAGTGCTACTCTCCATTCTGTCCCAACAGGTCCCGATCGAAGGAGCGTCCGTGAGCGGCATCGACCAACGAACGCTCCCCGGGGCCGCCCAGCTCCTGCGCTGCGACGGGTTGGTCCGGCGCTTCGGCGAGCGCACCGCCGTCGACGGCGTGAGCTTCCACATCTCCGCCGGTGAGACGTACGGGCTGTTGGGCCCGAACGGTGCGGGCAAGACCACGACGATCTCGATGATCGCCGGCATCCTGCGCCCGGACACAGGCCATGTCGAGCTCGACGGACGTCGGATCGACGCGCACGACCCCGAGGCGAAGCGATCGCTCGGTCTCGTGCCGCAGGAGATCGCGCTGTTCGACGACCTGAGCGCCGAGGAGAACCTGCGGTTCTTCGGCAGCCTCCAAGGACTTCGCGGTGCCGACCTCCGCAGCCGCATCGCGGCCACGCTCGAGCTGGTCGGCCTCTCCGACCGGGCCAAGGACCGCATCGGCGAGTTCTCGGGCGGCATGCAACGTCGGGCCAACATCGCCGTCGGGCTCCTCCATCGTCCGCGGCTGCTCGTGCTCGACGAGCCGACCGCCGGCGTCGACCCGCAGAGCCGCAACCAGATCCTCGAGAACATCGAGACCCTCGGCGCCGAGGGCATGGCCGTGCTGTACACGACGCACTACATGGAGGAGGCCGAGCGGCTGTGCGACCGCGTCGGCATCATCGACCGGGGCCGCATCGTGGCCGAGGGGACCCGCCGCGAGCTCGTCGCGCAGATCGGCGAACGCGACCGGCTCGTCGTGCGCGCCGACGG
>JAPLAA010000008.1 GCA_026393475.1 Actinomycetota bacterium | reverse complement strand
GTTCGGGTCAGCCCGCGAGCGCGGGCGTGCCGTGGAACGGGCCGGGGTCGCCGGCGACCGGCATGTTCGGCCGCGACCAGGCGCACGACTCGGCGATCGCGTCGGCGACGCCACGCCACTCGGCGGCGTTCCAGCCCTCTGCGGCGGCCGGAACGGTGCCATCGGTACGGAGGAACACGAACGCCGGCAGCTCGGCCAGGCCGAGGGACTTCACGAAGGACCGGTCGGCGTCGCAGTAGACGAGGAAGTCGTCGGTGAGCGGTCCGAGGAAGTCGCGTGCCTCGGCGCGGGTGCAGGTGAGCACGAAGTTGACCCGAGCGTCGGACCCGCGGAAGCCGTCGAGGATGCGGACCGCCGTCTTCAGGATCCAGGCGCTCTCGTTGGTGAACGGGTCGAGGATCACGCTGGCGAGGTGGAACGTGGTGAGCCACTCCTCGAGCGGGCGGGCGTCACCGTCGAGCGAGGTGAGGACGACGTCGGGCGAAGGATTCATGGCCACGGGCGACAAGCTACCAAGCCGACCGGTCGCGCCCCCAGCTCATGCGGTCCGAGTCCCAGCCGCCGGTCCGAGTCCCAGGTGCCACCCGCCTGGCATGTGGCACTCGCACCATGTCGCCGGGAACCGGATGCTCCCGACCGACGACCTGACTGCCATGAGCCTCGTTCTTCGTCGCGCCCTGGCACTCGGTGCCCTCCCCATCCTCCTGCTCGCGGCGTGCGGCGGGGACGACGAATCGGCCGATCACCACGACTCGACCGGCAGCACGATCGCCGCATCCGCATCCGCGGACGCGATCGTGATCGACGTCGACGCTGACGCCGCCGAGCCGACCACTCAGACCGTCGCCAAGGGCTCGACCGTGTCGCTCCACATCACCGCCGCCGAGGAGCACGAGTTCCACGTGCACGGCTACGACATCGAGAGCGAGGGCACGGACGTCACGATCACCTTCGTCGCCGACGAGGCCGGCGAGTTCGAGGTCGAGACCCACGACACCGAACAGGTGGTGTTCACCCTCGTCGTGGAATGACCCGCCCGCGGGTCCTCCGACCCGCAGCTGGAACTCGGACCCCGACCGCGGCGGTGCACCGGCGGGGGATCGCCACTAGGTTCGCGGCGTGCATCCCATCGAACGTCTCCGCTACGTGGCCAGGGCGTCGGGTGGCGACCAGCGGATGCTCGTGCGCGAGACCGCCGGCGCGTTGCGCGGTCTCCAGTTCGAGCCGGCCGGTCTGGTGATCGCCTGCCGGCGGATCGTCGAACGCCATCCCACCAGCGGCCCGCTGTGGTGGTTCTGCTCGTCGTTGCTCACCTCGGCGCGCCCGTTCGACGCGGCTCACCAGCTCGCGAGCGAGGTCGAGCACGACCGCACGCCCGACCACCTCTTCGATCTCCTGCCCGACGACGCCACCGTCTGCGTGGTGGGGTGGCCCGATCTCATCGGTGACGCCGTGATGCGGCGAGGCGACATCCGGGTGCTCGCGGTCGACGCCGACGACGAGGGCAGCTCGTTCGTCCGCCGACTCCAGCGGGCCGACATCGAGGCCGAGGTCGTGCCGGCAGCCGGCATCGCTGCCGCAGCCGTGGCAGCCGACGTCGTGCTGGTGGAGGCGATGGCGGCCGGAGCGGGCGAGGTCCTCGCGTCCCCCGGCTCGCGGGCGTTGGCGAGCGTGGCCTATTGCAGCGAGGTGCCCACCTGGCTCGTGGCCGGGCGCGGCCGACGCCTGCCCGAGCCGCTGTTCACGACGATGTCGACCCGGATCGCCGACGTGCGCGAGCCCTGGGATGCCGACGCGGAACCGCTGCCGCTCGCCCTGTTCGGCAGCGTGATCGGTCCGGACGGCCCGGCCGACGCGACCGAGCCGGGCGTGCTCGACGCCGAGTGCGCCATGGCCCACGAGCTGGTGAAGTCGTCCCCGATGTGACGTGGGCCGGTCGGCCCGCTGGTCAGCGCTGACCGGAGCGGTTGGGCTGCAGGTTGGCAGCCTCGGCCAGGCGGCCGGCCAGCCGTTGTTCCGTCGTGGGCACGAGTCCGACGGTGACGCGGATGTGCGGGTCGTCGTCGCGCACCTGGAACGGCTCGCCCGGCGCGGCGCCGACGCCCTGGGCCGCGAGCGTGAGCAGTGCCGAGCGCTCGTCGCGCACGCGCATCCACAGGTTGATGCCGTCGGTGCCGGTGAAGGGCACGCCGTGGGTGTCGAGCACGGAGGTGATCGCACTGCGCCGGGCGGCGTACTCGTCGCGGGCCGCCGCGACCGCGTCGAGCGTGGCGGGGTCGTCGAGCATCTCGAGCAGCACGGCCTGCAGGATGCGGCTGCTCCACCCGGGGCCGAGCAGGCGCCGGTTCGCGACCGCAGTGATCACGTCGCCCGCGCCCCCGACCGCTGCGAGTCGGAGGTCGGGTCCGTGGCTCTTGGAGTAGCTGCGGACGTGGACCGTGCGGGCGGGCAGGCGCTGACCGAAGCTGACGAGCTTGCCGCTGGCGATGTCGCCGGAGTGGTCGTCCTCGACGACGATCGGCCGGGCGTCGTGGTGCTGCAGCAGATCGGCGAGCACCTTGGCGCGGCGGCGGCTCATCGTGACGCCGGTGGGGTTGTGGGCCCTCGGCTGGCAGAACACCGCGACGGGTCGCTGATCGAGCGCGGCGGCCAGCTGTTCGGGCACCATGCCCTCGTCGTCGACGTCGACGCCGATCGTGACGGCGCCGAGTTGCTCGAGCAGGTCGAGTACCGGCGGGAACGCAGGGTGCTCGACGACGACACGGTCGCCGAGCCTCACGATCACCTGCGCCACCCGGTCGAGCGCGTCCATCGCGCCGTCGACCACGGTGAGTTCTTCGGGGCGGAACGGCCATCCGGCGCGCAGGCGTTCGTCGAGGGCGGGCAGCACCGGTTGGTCGAGGTAGCTGGACGTGAGCGCCTGGCCGCTCACCCGGGCGATGACCGGGCCGAGGTCGGGCAGCAGTGCCGGATCGGGGGTGCCGGTGGAGAGGTCGAGCGCGAAGTGGCCGGGCCCCTCGGTGACCCGGCGGTAGCGGCGGGGCGAGCCCGGTCCGGTGGGCTGTCGGACGAAGGTGCCCTGTCGGCCGCGGGCGTCGATCGCCCCGACGAGGGCCAGGGTCTGCCACGCCTCGCTGACGGTGGTGGGCGACACGCCGAGGGCCCGCGAGAGTTCGCGGACCGTGGGGAGCCGGTTCCCGGGCTGCAGCTCGCCGGAGGACACCAGCCGTCCGATGGCCGCGGCGATGCCCTTCGCGCTGCGATCGTCGATGCCGTTCGAGATCACCGATGCGAGGTCCACTCGGGCCTTTCCCGCCGGTCCCTGTGAACGGCGTGTAACGGTTTGTGCGGGCACAATATCGCCATTGTCAGCACCAGGGTGGAACATTACGATCCGCCGCATGAGCGACACGTCGACGGGGGGCCGCACCGTTCGCGCGGCACTGGTGCAGACCGATTGGCCGGGCACGAAGGCCGAGATGATCGACAAGCACGAGCAGTACGCCCGCGAGGCTGCTGCCCAGGGTGCGCAGGTCATCTGCTTCCAGGAGCTGTTCTACGGCCCGTACTTCTGCCAGGTGCAGGACACCGAGTACTACGAGTACACCGAGTACATCCCCGACGGTCCCACCACCCAGCGGTTCATGGCGCTCGCCAAGGAGCTCGGCATGGTGATGGTGCTGCCGATGTACGAGATCGTCCAGCCGGGCATCTACTACAACACCGCTGCGGTGATCGACGCCGACGGCAGCTACCTCGGCAAGTACCGCAAGCAGCACATCCCGCAGACCAAGGGGTTCTGGGAGAAGTTCTACTTCAAGCCCGGCACCGGCGGGTATCCCGTGTTCGACACCGCCGTCGGCAAGGTCGGCGTGTACATCTGCTACGACCGCCACTTCCCCGAGGGCTGGCGTGCGCTCGGCCTCAACGGCGCGGAGATCGTGTTCAACCCGTCGGCCACGCACCGCGGGCTCAGCGAGTACCTGTGGCGCCTCGAGCAGCCGGCATCGGCCGTCGCCAACATCTACTACGTCGGTGCGATCAACCGGGTGGGCATCGAGCCGCTCGGCGAGAACGACTTCTACGGGCAGAGCTACTTCGTCGATCCCGAGGGCAAGTTCGTCGGCGAGGTCGGCGACGCGTACCAGCCCGAGCTGATCGTGCGCGACCTCGACATGGACAAGATCAAGCAGGTCCGCGACCGCTGGGCGTTCTACCGTGACCGTCGTCCGGACGCGTACGACGAGCTCGTCGAGCACTGATCACACGCCACGACGAACACCGACGAACCACCGACGAACCACCGACGAACACCGACGAACACCGACGAACACACCGACGGACAGACGGAACGAGGGAAGGGGAACCCACATGGCAAGGACGCTCATCAAGAACGGCAAGGTCATCTCGACGACCGGGGTGATCGCGCAGGACGTGCTCATCGACGGTGAGACGATCACGGCGCTCGGCTCGACCGGGTACTTCACCGACGAGGGCATGGACACCGTCATCGACGCGGCGGGCAAGTACGTCATCCCCGGCGGCGTCGACGTGCACACGCACATGGAGTTGCCCTTCGGCGGCACGTTCGCGAGCGACACGTTCGAGACCGGCACCCGGGCGGCGGCGTGGGGTGGCGTCACCACCATCGTCGACATGGCCGTGCAGCGCGCCGGCGAGAACGTGTTCGACGGCCTGGCCGAGTGGCACCGCAAGGCCGACGGCGAGTGCGCCATCGACTACGCCTTCCACCAGATCATCGGCGGTGTCGACGACGAGTCGCTCAAGGCGCTGCGGTACCTCACCGAGCACGAGGGCATCAGCAGCTTCAAGCTGTTCATGGCCTACCCGGGCGTCTTCTACAGCGACGACGGCCAGATCCTGAAGGCGATGCAGACCGCCGCCGACTGCGGCGCGGTCATCATGATGCACGCCGAGAACGGCATCGCGATCGACGTGCTCGTGCAGCAGGCGCTCGCCCGCGGCGAGACCGACCCGCGCTACCACAGCTACACCCGGCCCTCGCCGCTCGAGGCCGAGGCCACGCACCGGGCGATCGTGCTCAGCCACGTGGCCGGCAACGTGCCGCTGTACATCGTCCACATGTCGGCCGGCGACGCGCTCAACGAGGTCGCCGCCGCCCGCCACCACGGCCGCAACGTCTTCGCCGAGACGTGCCCGCAGTACCTGTGGCTCACCCTCGAGGAGACCCTCGGCCAGCCCGGCTTCGAGGGGTCGAAGTGGGTGTGCTCCACGCCGGTGCGCTCGAAGGACCACGACCCGCACTACATCGGTCAGATGGGCCACGGCCACCAGGGCGACCTGTGGAAGGGCCTGCGCATGAACGAGCTCGCGGTGGTCAGCACCGACCACTGCCCGTTCTGCTTCAAGGACCAGAAGGAGCTCGGCCTGGGCGACTTCTCGAAGATCCCGAACGGCATCGGCGGCGTCGAGCATCGCATGGAGCTGATCTACCAGGGTGTCGTCGCCGGCGAGCTCAGCCTCGAGCGCTGGGTCGAGACCTGCTGCACCACGCCGGCGCGCATGTTCGGCATGTACCCGAAGAAGGGCGTCATCGCGCCCGGCAGCGACGCCGACGTCGTGGTGTGGGATCCCAACACCAAGACCAAGATCGGCATCAACGACAAGCACCACATGAACATGGACCACAGCGCCTGGGAGGGCTGGGTGATCGACGGCAAGGTCGACACCGTGCTCAGCCGCGGCACCGTCGTGGTCCAGAACGACACCTACCTCGGACGCAAGGGCCACGGCCAGTACGTCCGTCGCGGGCTGTCGCAGTACCTGGTCTGACCCCTCCGGACCACGCCCCGGGGCGTCCCCTCCCGGGTTTCCACTCGAGCGCACAGGAGCACTCACATGCAACGCATCAGCCATTGGATCGACGGCAAGGTCGTCGAAGGAACGTCGGGCCGTTCGGGCGTCGTCTGGAACCCGGCGACGGGTGAGCAGGCCGCGTCGGTCGACCTCGCCTCGGCCGACGAGGTGTCGGCGGTCATCGCCGTCGCCAAGGCGGCGTTCCCCGCTTGGCGCGCCACCAACCTGTCGCGCCGGGCCGAGGTGATGTTCAACATGCGCGAGCTCATCTCCGCCAACCGCAAGGAGATCGCCTCGCTGTTGTCGGCCGAGCACGGCAAGGTGCTCAGCGATGCGCTCGGCGAGGTGGCCCGCGGCCTCGAGAACGTCGAGTTCGCGTGCGGCGTGCCCAACCTGCTGAAGGGCGGCTACAGCGAGCAGGCGTCGACGGGCGTCGACGTGTACTCGATCAAGCAGCCGCTCGGCGTGGTGGCCGGCATCACGCCGTTCAACTTCCCGGCGATGGTGCCGATGTGGATGTTCGCCAACGCCCTCGCCTGCGGCAACACGTTCGTGCTGAAGCCGAGCGAGAAGGACCCGTCGGCGTCGATGTTCCTCGCCGAGCTGCTGAAGCAGGCGGGTCTGCCCGACGGCTGCTTCAACGTCGTCAACGGCGACAAGGAGGCCGTCGACACGATCCTCACGCATCCCGACATCGCCGCCGTCAGCTTCGTCGGGTCGACCCCGATCGCGAAGTACATCTACGAGACCGGCACGAAGAACGGCAAGCGCGTGCAGGCGCTCGGCGGTGCGAAGAACCACATGCTCGTGCTGCCCGACGCCGATCTCGACATGGCCGCCGACGCAGCGGTCAGCGCGGCGTACGGGTCGGCCGGCGAGCGGTGCATGGCGATCAGCGTCGTGCTCGCGGTCGACTCCGTGGCCGATGCCCTCATCGAGCGGATCCAGGCGCGCATCCCCGACATCAAGGTCGGCCCCGCGAGCGAGCCCGGCAACGAGATGGGCCCGCTCATCACCGGCGAGCACCGGGACAAGGTCGCCGGCTACGTCGCCGGCGCTGCGGAGGAAGGTGCGACGGTGGTCGTCGACGGCCGTCAGGGCGCTCCCGACAACGGCGGCTTCTTCCTCAACCCGAGCCTCATCGACCACGCCAAGCCCGGCATGAAGTGCTACGACGACGAGATCTTCGGCCCCGTGCTCACGGTCACCCGCATCGGCAGCTACGACGAGGGCCTGCAGCTCATCAACGACAACCTGTACGGCAACGGCACGGCGATCTTCACCCGCGACGGCGGCGTCGCCCGCCAGTTCGAGTTCGACGTGCAGGTCGGCATGGTCGGCGTCAACGTGCCGATCCCGGTGCCGGTCAGCTACTACAGCTTCGGCGGCTGGAAGGCGTCGCTGTTCGGCGATCAGCACATGTACGGCCCCGACGGCATCAACTTCTTCACCCGTACCAAGGTGGTCACCAGCCGCTGGCCCGACCCGCGCACGTCGACCGTCGACCTCGGCTTCCCGCAGAACCGCTGACAGGAGCCACGACGCACATGGACTTCGGAGTCGTCCTCCAGACCACGCCGCCGTCGGCGCGCGTGATCGATCTCGCCAAGCGGGCCGAGACGTACGGGTTCACCTACGTGTGGACCTTCGACAGCCACATCCTGTGGCAGGAGCCGTACGTCATCTACAGCCAGATCCTGGCCGAGACGCGCAACGTGGTGGTCGGCCCGATGGTCACCAACCCGGCCACCCGTGACTGGACCGTCACCGCGAGCGTGTACGCCACGCTCAACGAGATGTACGGCAACCGCACCGTGTGCGGCATCGGCCGTGGCGACTCCGCCGTGCGCGTCACCAACGGAGCGCCCACCACGCTCGCGACGTTGCGCGACAGCATCCACGTCATCCGCGAGCTCGGCAACGGTCGTGCGGTCGACTACAAGGGCAGCGAGCTGCGCCTGCCGTGGGCCGCCAAGAGCGAGCTCGAGGTGTGGGTCGCCGCCTACGGACCGAAGGCGCTCGCGCTCACCGGTGAGGTGGGCGACGGGTTCATCCTCCAGCTCGCCGACCTGTCGATCGCCGAGTGGACGATCGGCGCGGTGCGCTCGGCCGCCGAGGCCGCAGGCCGCAACCCGGACGACATCACGATCTGCATCGCCGCTCCCGCCTACGTCACCGATGGCACCGAGGCCGGGCTCGCCCACGGCCGCGAGCAGTGCCGGTGGTTCGGTGGCATGGTGGGCAACCACGTCGCCGACATCGTCTCCCGCTACGGCGACGACGCACCGGTGCCGAAGGCGCTCACCGACTACATCGCCGGCCGCCAGGGGTACGACTACAACGAGCACGGCCAGGCGGGCAACAGCCACACCTCGTTCGTGCCCGACGAGATCGTCGACCGCTTCTGCATCGTCGGCCCGCCCGAGGTGCACATCGAGCGGATGCGTCAACTGAAGGACCTCGGCGTCGACCAGTTCTCGATCTACCTCCAGCACGACGACAAGGATCACACCCTCGCCGCCTACGGCGAGAAGGTCATGCCGGCCATCGCCGACCACGTGCGGGCCAAGAACTGATGGACGCCGGTCCTCGTCACCGAGCGTTCACACGTCCGACGCACACATTGTCGTATCGTCGACCCGCCCCATGAACCTCCAGGCTCCTGCACTCGATCTGAGCGGTATCAGCAAGTCGTACCCGGGAGCCCGCGCGCTGGACGACGTGTCGCTGCGGTTGATGCCGGGCGAGGTCCACGCCCTCGTCGGCGAGAACGGTGCCGGGAAGTCGACGCTCATCAAGATCGCGAGCGGTGCGATCCAGGCCGACAGCGGCACCGTCAGCGTCGATGGATCGGTCGTCGCGAACGCCTCCCGCCGGGCGTTCCAGGCGTTGGGGATCCGCGTGATCTACCAGGAGCGTCAGATCGCCCGAGACCTGTCGGTCGGCGAGAACGTCATGCTCGACCGCCTTCCCGGAACGGGGTTGGTGTCGTGGCGTCGCACGATGTCGGAAGCATCGGAGCGTCTCGCCGTGCTCGGCCTCGAACTCGATCCACGATCCAGCGTGCGCGGACTCTCCGTGGCCCAGTGGCAGCTGATCGAGATCGCCCGTGCCGTCGACTACGGCGCGCGAGCGATCATCATGGACGAGCCCACCGCGTCGCTCAGCCGTGTGGAGGTCGAGCGCCTGTTCGACGTGGTCAACGCGCTGCGCGCTCGTGGCGTCGCGGTGCTGTACATCTCGCACCACCTCGACGAGATCTTCCATCTTGCCGACACGGTCACGGTGTTGCGCGACGGTCGCCAGGTGTTCAACGGTGCCGTCGCCGGCCTGACCCCGGACCAGCTCGTCAACGAGATGTTCGGCGAGGTGTCCCACACGGTCGACCGCACGGACAGCTGCAACCGCGACGGCGGGCCGGCGATCTCGCTCGTCGACGTCCACGCTGGCACCCGTGTGCGCGGCGTGAGCTGCGAGATCTACCCGGGCGAAGTGGTGGGGTTCACCGGCGGAACCGGCTCCGGCACCACCGAGCTGGCAGCGTTGTTGGTGGGAGCGAGGCGCCCGTCGTCGGGATCGGTGGTACTGGGAGGCGGAAGACGTCTCCGGTCACGCACCGGTGCTGCGAGTGCCGTGGCCTTCCTGCCGTCGGACCGCAAGCGTCGCGGACTGCTGCTCGACAAGACGATCGCGGACAACCTGTTGCTCGGCCGCCTGGCGGTGCCCGGCCCGCCCGTGGTGATGCCGCGACGTCAGCGCAAGGTCGCGACGATGCTGATGAAGGCGGCCAACGTCAAGTCCGACAGCGCCGACCGCGGCGTTCGAACCTTGTCCGGTGGCAATCAGCAGAAGGTCATCATCGGCAGGTGGATGGAGGTCGGCACTCCCGTCCTCGTGTTCGACGAACCCACCGCCGGCATCGACATCCCGTCGAAGATGGAGATCTACGCAACCCTGCGGCGATTGGCGAATGAAGGCGCTGCGATCGTCGTGTGCTCCACTGACTTCCAGGAGGTCGGCCTCGTGACCGACAGGGTGTTCGTGATGCGAGACGGCCGAATCGTCGGCGAGGTGGCCGGTGCGCTCGCCTCCGAGCAGCGATTGATCGAGATGGAGATGAGTGCGTGATGAAGTGGTTGCCGCGAGCGTTCCGGGGTGAGCTCGTCCGGGTGTTCGTCCCGCTCGTGTCGGCAGTGGTCCTGCTGTCGTTCTACACCGAGTACAAGAAGGACAACTTCGTCGCCTGGGCCAACCTGGAGAACATCCTGTTGCAGACCTCGGTGTTGGGGATCATCGCGATCGGGCAGACCTTCCTGATCGCGGCCGGCCAGCTCGACCTCTCGGTCGGGACGTTCTCCGCGTACTGCGCCGTCCTCGCTGCGACCCAGGTGGTGAACGGGCGGTCGGAGTTCCTCGCGGTCCTGATCGTGCTGCTCGTCGGTGCCTTCGTGGGACTCATCTGGGGAGCGGTGATCACCGCACTCAAGATCCCGCCGTTCATCCTCACCCTCGGCGGGTTGAGCGTGTTCCAATCGCTCGCCCTGGTCCGCGCCAAGAACTCGCCCGTGCCGGTTCGAGACTCGTTCGAGTGGTTGCGCACCGGCGACGTGCTCGGGCTGCGCACACCGATCTTCATCCTCTTCGTCGTGCTGATCGTCGCCGCAGTGGTGATGCGTTACACGAGGTTCGGGCGGCAGGTGTACGCGCTCGGGTCGGCCGAGGAGGCGTCCTATCTCGCCGGCCTGCCCACCACCCGCACGAAGATCCTCGTGTACGTGATCAGCAGCACCCTGGTCGCGGTCGCCGGCCTCATCCTCATGGCACGTATCGGTTCGGGCGACCCCCGATCGGGCGGCGGCCTCGAGCTCCGTGCGATCGCCGCCGTCGTCCTCGGCGGCGCCACGCTCGCCGGAGGCCGTGGTACGCCGGTCGGCAGCTTCCTCGGCGTGTTCGTCCTCGGGGTCGTCCAGGCGGCCCTCACGTTCCTGAACATCAACGATTCGTGGAGCGATTTCGTCTTCGGCGGCGTCCTCATCGTCGCCGTGTTGATCACGGCGATCAGCGACCTTCGCCGAGACAACAAGGGCCAGCGGGGCCCCTTGGCACAGATCTTCAGCATGCGGGGAGCGGCAACGGCGCCGGTGCAGCCTGCGGAGAACACAGCAATCCAGCAACGACAGGAGAACACGTGAACGTTCCGGAGAATCCATTCAGCCGCCGCCGCTTCCTCCAGGGTGTGACGATCCTCGGTGGGGTCGCCGTCACCGGCGGCCTGCTCGCCGCCTGCGGTGACGACGAGGAGGAGTCGACCACCACCGAGGCACCCGCAGGCACCGAAGCGCCCGCGGGCACCGAGGCACCCGCCGCCACCGAAGCGCCCGCTGGCACGACGGCGGCCGGTCCGACGAGCGGCCTCATCGGCCTCACGCTCAACGGCCTCAACGACTACACGCGTGGCGTCGCCACGGGTGTGTACAAGGCGCTCGAGGGCACCGAGTACGAGCTCACGGTCGTGCAGGCGAACTACGACGCCGCGACCGAGCTCGCCAACATCGAGAACTTCCTCGCCCAGGGCGCCGTCGGCGTGATCATCCAGCCGAACACGGCCGAGTCCGCCGGCGCCGGCGCGAAGGCAGCCTTCGACAAGGGCGTGCCCGTGGGCAACTGCATCTGGCCGGGTCCGAGCGACGCCGACCAGTACTTCAACGGTGTGGCCGAGATCGACTCGGTCGAGGGTGGCCGGATCATCGGCCGCTACCTCCTCGAGCAGCTGCCCGATGGCGGCAAGATCTGTGTCGTGCAGGGCGTCATCGGCCAGGGCTTCTCGGAGCGCATCGACGAGGGCCTCGACGAGGTGCTCGCCGGCTCGAGCATCGAGATCGTCGTCCGTGAACAGGGTTTCTTCGACCGGGTCAAGGCCGTCGAGGTCGTGCAGACCGCCTTCCAGGCGAACCCCGATCTCGTTGCGGTCGTCGACTACGCGGCCGCCATGAGCAACGGCATCTGCCAGTGGCTGAAGGACGAGGGCAAGGACAACATCCTCCACGTCACCTCCGATGCGGACGAGGAGATGGTCACCTGGTTCGGGACGCCGTACCTCTCGGCGACCCGCTACTACAGCTCGGCCCAGACCGGCCTCATCGCCGCCAACGCGGTGCTCAACGCACTCGCCGGCAAGCCGGTCGAGTTCCGCACCGTGATCGAGCAGCTGCTCGTCACCGCCGACAACGTCGAGGAAGTCGTGGCGGCGAACCCGTTCATCTTCACCGAGTACAAGGACAAGGTCCAGGACATCTGATCGGTCCGGTGGCGGCAGGACCCAACGGCCCTGCCGCCACCGTGTCGGTTCGGATCATGCTTCGACGGAGCGGACGCTCCGCCGTCGGTACGGCCGCGATCGCCGTGCCCCGAACAGTGGCTGCAGGTTCGATCACCGCAGCGATCGCCCGCAGGAATCACGGAGGAAACCGAATGAACACCAGCGCATCCATCACCAACTCGGCGGGCGACGTCGTCCCCGTCATCGACATTTCCGAGTTCATGTCGGGTTCCCCCGAGGGCATCGAACGAGTGGCCCGGGAGATCGCACACGCGTGCGAGCACACCGGCTTCTTCCAGATCGTCGGTCACGGCGTCGACCTCGACTTCATCCAGTCGGTCTACGACGTGAGCCGCGAATTCTTCGACCTGCCCGAGGAGGAGAAGGCGCTGGTGTCGCAGCCGTCTCCCGATCAGGTCCGCGGCTGGTCCGCCGTCGGCAAGGAGGGGCTCTCCTACTCGCTCGGTGAAGCGGCCCCTGGGGACCTGAAGGAGAAGATGGACATGGGGCCGCCGAACGCGCCGGACGAGCCCTACTACTCGATGGACGTCGCCGGGCCGCACTTCGCCCCCAACGTCTGGCCGGCACACCCGGAGCGGTTCCAGGAGCTCTGGACCGAGTACTTCCTCACCATGAGCGAGCTGAGCCGTCAACTCATGCGGATGTTCGCCGTCGGGCTCGATCTCCCCATCGACTACTTCGAGGACAAGATCGACAAGCACATCTCGATGTTCCGGGTGCTGAACTACCCGGACCAGGTCGAGGAACCGCTGCCGGGCCAGCTCCGGGCGGGTGCGCACTCCGACTACGGCAGCCTCACCATCGTCCGTCAGGAGAGCCGGCCCGGCGGCCTGCAGGTGATGAACAAGGCCGGCGAGTGGGTCGACGTGCCGTCGATCCCCGGTGGTCTCGTCGTCAACATCGGCGACCTGATGGCGGAATGGACCAACGACCGATGGGTCTCGACCGTGCACCGCGTGGTCAATCCGCCTCGCGATCTCGCGCACGATTCCCGCCGCATCTCGCTGGTGCTCTTCCACCAGCCGAACTACGACGCGATGATCGAGTGCCTGCCGAGCTGCCTGCCTGCCGACGGCGTCGCGAAGTACGAGCCGATCAGCTCCGGCGACCACCTCTACAACAAGTTCACGAAGCAGACCTCGATGGGAACGGCTTCCTGATGGCCGTCTCGATCTCGCTCGCGAGCTACATCAGCGAAGACTTCGTCGCGCTGTTCGAGTTCTACTCCTCGACGTTCGATCTGCCCGAGGTGGTCGAGCTCCATTCGGACATCTTCCGTGGCGCCGACGTGAGCGGCCTCACCCTCGGGTTCTCCGCGCCGGTGGTGTACGAGATGCTCCACATCGAGGAGTGGGCGAACCCCACGGGCACGAGCCAGTACCTCACCTTCGAACTCGAGTCCGACGAGGCCGTCACAGCGGCCACCGATCGAGCAGTGGCCAACGGTGCTCGTCTGCTCCATGATCCGTACGAGACCTACTACGGCGCATGGCAGTCGGTGCTCGCCGATCCCGACGGCAACGTCTTCCGCATCAACCACTTCCGCTGACGGGCGACCACGATGGCTGATCCGACTGCCGATCCGACTGCCGATCCGCTTGTCGAGGCGCCGGTCGCGCCGGTGACGCCGGTGACGCCGGTGACGTTGTCGACCACGCGGCGGGTGGCCTACGTGGCGCACTGCCTGGTGAACCAGAACGCGAAGGTGCAGGAGTTCGCCAGGGCGGCCGGCGCCGTGCCCGGCGTGGTCGAGCGCCTGCGCAGGCACGGGTATCGGATCCAGCAGCTCCCGTGTCCCGAGATGGCGTTCGCCGGGGTGAACCGGTGGTGGCAGGGTCGAGAGCTGTACGACAAGGCGAACTACCGACGCCACTGCAGCACGCTCGCGGCGAACATGGCCGAGCCGATGGCGGAGTTCTATCGGCGGGGCTACGAGGTCGTCGTGATCGGCCTCGACGGCAGCCCCTCGAGCGGGGTGCGCTACACGGGCAAGGCGAGGTCGTGGGGCGGGCGACCGCAGTTCGACGACGGCGACTACGAGGTCGTCGAGGGCATGGGCGTGTGGATGGAGGAACTCAAGCGCGGCCTCGAAGCTCGAGGCGTGCCGTGGCCGCGGGCGAGCGGGATGTTGCTCGACACCACCGACTGGGACGAGGCGCGCGACCTGCCGCGGTGCCTCGATGAGCTCGACGAGTTCCTCGCCGGCGGCGGCCTTCGTGCCGAGGTGCCCGATGCTCTTCCCTGACCCACGCGGATACCGGGTCGCGCTCGTGGCCGACGCGATCGTGAACGAGGGCGCTGCCGAGTACGACGTGGTCAGCGCGTTGGAGGCGGCCACGTTCGGCATGATCGTGCCACCCCCCTCGGAGTTCACCCTCCGAACGATCGCCAGCACGATGGAGTACATCGTCGACGACCTCGCCGACTACGCGAAGCAGGGCTACCGGGTGGTCGTGATCGGTGCATCCTCGTTGCCGCAGTCGGGGTTGTGGTCGGAGCTGCTCGACACCGAACTCGCCCGCCGAGGTCTTCCTCCGTTCGAGTCCTTCGACGTCGATTCGCTCGATGCCGACGACCTCGCCAGGTTCCTCGCCGCGGTGACGCCAGCCGCGATGGGCTGACCCCGCTCGTCCAGGCGGCCCCCGGTGGGCTCAGGCGATGGCGGTGCCGAAGAGGGAGCCGATGCCGTAGGTGACGGCCGAGGCCGCCACCACGATCACGAGTTGGCGCAGTGCGCCGCGCACGACGGGGCGTTCCGCCGAACGACTCACCCACGCCCCGACGGCGACGCTCGCGGCAGCGGTGGCCGCGACGCTCACCGCCACGGCCGTGGTGCCGTCGACGAAGAACCACGGCAGCAGCGGGATCGCGGCGCCCACGCCGAACAGACCGAGCGAGCTGACCGCGGCCGTGGTGGGCGATCCGAGCTCGTCGGGGTTGAGGCCGAACACGAGGCGGGCGGAGAAGTCGAGGAACTTGTGTTCGTCGAGCGGCAACTCCGTCGCGGCGCGCTGGGCCGTGTCGGTGGCGAGGCCCGAGTCGACGAGCTTGTCGGTGATCCGGTCGAGCACCAGCTTCGGGTTGCGGCGCACCATCCGGCGCAGCTCGGCGAGCAGACCCTCGTAGATCTCGACCTGGCTCCGCACGCTCACCCACTCGCCGGCGGCCATCGAGAACGCGCCGGCCACCAGGCTGGCGAACCCTGCGATGCGGACGGCGCTCGCGGAGCTGTCGGCACCGGCGACCGCGAGGATGAGGCACACGTTGGTGACGAGCCCGTCGTTCACGCCCAGCACGGCAGCACGGGCGCCACCTCGGTTGGCGCTGTCCACCCGTCGCTGCAGCTCCTCGGCATCGCTGCGGTCGTCGGTGACGCGCGGTTCGATCGGATCGACGAACGGACCGGGACTCACGTGTGCGAGCCCGTCTGCAGGCGCTCGAGGTCGGCGAGGACGTGATCGGCGAATCCGGCGACGTCGCTCACGTCGTAGCTCGCACGGACGATCCCCGCGGGATCGATGAGGTAGGCGATGCGCCGAGGGAACTGCTCGTACTGCTCGCCGGGTCGGCGGACCGCGTCGTAGGCGCCGCCGACCGAGCGATCGACGTCGCTCAGCAGCGAGTAGGTGAAGCCCTGCGCAGTGGCGAAGGCGAGGTTCTCGGCGGGGGTGTCGAACGAGGCGCCGAGCACGATCGTGCCGGCGGCGGCGAACCGGGGGGCGCTGTCACGCAGGCCCTGACCCTGGAGGGTTCAACCTGGGGTGGAGGCTTTGGGGTACCACCACAGCAGCACCCAACTGCCGCCGAGATCGGCGAGGCGGATGCGGGCACCCTGCTGATCGGGCAGGTCGAAGTCGGGTGCCGTCGTGCCGGGGAGGAGCATTGCTCGATTGTGTCAGCTGTCGAGACGCGGTGCGCCGTGAGGATGTGGCGCGACCTCGCCGCGGAGGTCCTCGACGAGGTCGACCAACCGGCCCATCACGAGGTCGGCTGCGATCCGTACCTCGTCGGGCGTCGGCTCGGTCGCGGCATCGATCCGCATCAGGTCGCGAACATCGATCGGCGTGCCGACCTTGGTGGTCACCTTCGGCCGGCGGATCACGTTGCGAGCCAGCGTGAGCAGGAGCCGTCGCCGACCCACCACCTCGTGGGCGCCGAGCATCGCGACCGGCACGATCGGAGCGCCCGACCGCAGCGCGAGCCGCACGGCACCGGTCTTGGCCCGCTCGGGCCACATCATCGGGTCGCGGGTGAGTCGTCCCTCCGGGTACAGGCCGACGGCCTCACCGGCGGCGAGCGCGGTGGCCGCCTCGTCGAGCGCCGCGGACGCCTCGCTCGACCCGCGCTGCACGCGGATGAAGCCGAGCCTGCGGGCGAGCGAACCGATCACGGGCACCTTGAACACGCCGGCCGTCGCGAGCAGTCGGAGCTCACGACCGAGACGCCGGCACGCCAGCGCGAGCAGCACGCCGTCGGCGTAGCTCGTGTGGTTGGAGATCACGATGATGGCGCCGTCGGGCAACGCCTCTGCTGCCTTCGACCGGCTGCGCTGCTTGGCGACCTGCAGCCGGCTGAACACGCCGATCAGCGAGCCGACGACCGCGGCGAGCAGGGCATAGACGATCGCGCCGGATCGACCGGGATGACGCCAGCCGGATGACATGCGCCGACCCTAGACCGCAGTCGCGGCGACGGGCTGCCGCTCCATCACGATCAGCGGGAGCCCGACCTCGTCGGGCGTGTGGAGGCGCACCACCTCGACGAAGCCGAGCCGTTCGTACAGGCGCACGTTGTCGTCGCTGGAGGTCTCCAACCACGCGAGCGTGCGGGTGCGGTCGCACTCGTCGAGGATCGGCTGCAACAGCGCCGACGCGAGCCCTTCGCCGCGCCGGTCCGGACGGGTGCCGACGGTGCCGAGGTACCAGCTCGGCACGAGCGGCTGGAACGGGTGCGTCAGCTCGTGGCTCACCCGCATCCGCTCGACGTCGATCAGCGCGCCCTGGGCCGCCTGGACGTCGGCGACGAGCGCCGCGTCGGCGGGCTGTCGTCGATCTGCCGGCGGCACCCAGATCGCCGCCGCCGCGACGTCGTCGGTGACCCACACCGAGTGCCAGGCCATCCCGAGCTGCAGGTCGAGCGCGAACGACCGCCGCAACCGGTCGAGACGGTCGGGGTACGGGAACGCCCACTCGGCCCACGCGTAGTCGACCTGGGCGAGGGCGAGGGTGTCGGCGGCCGCGTCGAGGTCGGCGTCGGTCGCGAGCCGGACGTGGGTCATCGCGAGACCATGGCGGCCCCGACCATCCGGGTCAGGCCGTGACGTAGCTGTCGGCGATGTTCAGTGCCTCGTCGATGATCGCGAGGCCCTGGTGCACCTCGTCGACCGGCGTGTTGCAGGGCGGCACCACGTGGAGGCGGTTGAAGTGGGTGAACGGCCACAGACCGGCGGCCTTGCACGCGTTGCCCAGTTCGACCATCGGCTTGGCATCGGCACCGGCGGCGTTGAACGGCACCAGCTGCTCACGGGTCTCGCGGTTCTTCACGAGCTCGATCGCCCAGAACGTTCCCAGGCCGCGGACGTCGCCGATGCTGGGGTGCTTCGCCTTGAGCTTCTCGAGTTCGGGCCCGATGACGTCGGTGCCGAGCATGCGCGAGTGCTCGACGATGCCCTCCTCCTTGAAGATGTTGATGCTCGCGACGGCCGACGCGCAGGCCAGCGGGTGGCCCGAGTAGGTGAGGCCGCCGGGGTAGGCCTTGTCCATGAACGACGCGGCCACGTGCTGGCCGAGCACCACACCGCCGAGGGGCAGGTAGCCGCTGTTGACGCCCTTGGCGAACACGATCAGGTCGGGCCGCACGTCGAACGCGTGGAACGCGAACCATTCGCCGCAGCGGGCGAAGCCGGCCATCACCTCGTCGAGGACGAGCAGGATGCCGTGACGGTCGCAGAGCTCGCGGACGCCGGCGAGGTAGCCGGGCGGCGGCACGAGGATGCCGTTGGTGCCCACGACGGTCTCGAGCACGATCGCGGCCACGGTGTGCGGGCCCTCGACCATCAGCGTGTCGGCGAGGTGCTGCAGCGAACGCTGGCCCTCCTCGGCCTCGGTGGTGCTGTGGAAGGCGCTGCGGTACGGGTACGGGCCCCAGAACTTGATGATGCCCGGCGTGCTCGGCTCGCTCGGCCAACGGCGGGGATCGCCCGTCATCTGGATCGCGGCTGCGGTGCCACCGTGGTAGCTGCGGTAGGTGGTGAGGATCTTGTGCCGACCGGTGTGCAGGCGGGCCATGCGGATCGCGTTCTCGTTGCCCTCGGCGCCGCCGTTGGTGAAGAACACCATCGACATGCCATGACCCTTGTCGTTGCCCTCGCCGCCGTTCGCTGCCTCGACGATGAGCCTGGCGGCCTCGCTGCGGGCGTCGTTCGCGTGGAACGGGGCGATCGTGCACAGCTTGCCCGCGTACTCCTGGATGCCGGCGACGAGCTTGGGGTGCTGGTGGCCGATGTTGACGTTCACGAGCTGGCTCGAGAAGTCGAGGTACTTCTTGCCGTTCTGATCCCAGATCCAGCTGCCCTGGCCGCCTTCGATCACCAGCGGGTTGAGCGATGCCTGTGCGCTCCACGAGTGGAAGACATGGGCTCGGTCGTTGGCGAAGGCGTTCTCGGGGTGGGTCTCCAGGCTCATGCGCCCAATCGTATTCGCTACACCAGGTGGCGTACAGAGTGGGTTCTGTGCCTGTACAAAGTGTTCATCGAGCGGTCACCGCTCGTCCCACGACGCCGTGGTCCGTACCGTCGCGGTAGCGTGCGCGCCATGGGTGAGATGACGACGTTTCCTTCCAACGGCCACACGTGCGACGGGTATCTCGCCGGCGACGGCACCGGCCCCGGCGTGATCGTGATCCAGGAGTGGTGGGGCCTCGTGCCGCACATCAAGGACGTGGCCGATCGCTTCGCGGCGGCGGGCTTCACCGCGCTGGCACCCGATCTGTACCACGGCGAGTCGAGCACCGAGCCCGACGGCGCCGGCAAGCTGATGATGGCGCTCAACCTCGAGAACGCCGCCAAGGACCTCTCCGGTGCCGTGGCCCTGCTCCAGCAGAAGACCGGCCGCGACAAGGTCGGCGTCGTGGGCTACTGCATGGGTGGCGGCCTGGCCCTCGTGCTCGCCACGCAGCGTCCCGACGCCATCGCCGCGGCAGCTCCGTACTACGGCGCGATCCCGTGGGCGTCGGTGCAGCCCGACTGGTCGGCGCTCACCGCGAAGGTCGTCGGCGAGTACGCCGAGCTCGACGGCTGGGCCAGCCCCGAAGCCGCACAGGCGCTCGAGACCCAGCTGCGCGAGCTCGGCAAGGACGCCACGATGCACGTGCACGCCGGCGCCGATCACGCGTTCTTCAACGACGCCCGTCCCGAGGTCTACGACGCCGCGGCGTCGGCGACCGCGTTCGACCGCACCGTCGCCCTCTTCCGCGACACCCTCTGACGAGGTCCGTGAGCCAAACGCCGCGTCACGCGGCGTTTCGCTCACGAACGAACCTGTTTCGTGAGCCGAGTGCGCACATGCGGCGCATCTCGCTCACGTAGGAAGGGGTGCGGTGGTCGGCAGCGGCGCCCGGGCGGCGTCGCGTGCCGGGTTGGTGGCGCAGGCGTTCGTCCAGCGATGCACCGCGTGCAGCGTCGAGGCCGTCACGATGCCCTGGGCCAGCCACCAGGCCCACCACGGTGTCCCCCGCATCTCCGTCACCGCGTCGATCAACAGGCTCACCAACGTCGCCCGTCCGCAGATCGCCACGATCGCCACCCAGTACACGTCGTCGACCCCGCGCTCGTCGACGGAGATCCGCCGGAGCTGCAGCACCACGATCGTCCCGAACATCGCCCACTGGGCGGCGATGGTGAACGAGTCGCGCGGGATCACGAGCAGCAGGGCGCCGACCCACCAGAGCACGCCGCTCACCGCGCACGTGGTGGCGCGTCCGTGCCGCACGAGGAACGTGCGCTTGCCGAACAGGCGGTCGCCGTGCTCGTCGCGGAAGTCCTTCAACATCAGTCGCCCGACGAACGAGACGTACAGCCCGCCGACGAGCAGCGCGTCGACCGCATCGACCGACCAGCCGGCCGACAGACGTCCGGCCGCGTACGGCACCGCGACGTACACGAGCGGCAGCAGCACCGAGGTCGCCAGACCGCGACCGCTCATGCCCAGACCCGGCGCCGAGTACAGGGCGGCCAGCACCATGCCGACAGCCATGACGGCAGCAGTGGGCCACGATGCGAGTGCGGCGCACACGAGGGACGTGACCGCTGCCGTGGCCGCGACAGCGACGACGATCTCGGGCGTGAGGCGTCCCGTCGCCAACGAGCGCCCGGGTCGGTGCCCGAGGTTGACCCGATCGATCCGGCGGTCGGCCAGGTCGTTGACGGCCGCTGCGGCGATCGCCCACGCGGCGACGGAGGCGATCACGGCGAACTCGTCGACGGTGCCCGACGCGTCGGCTCGGGCGATGCCGATCGAGCCCACCGTGAGCACCAGGAACACGAACGCCGGCCGCACGAGGTCGCGGACCGCGGTGAGGAGCATCGACCGGTTCACTTGTTCTCGCCCCAGTTGTTCAACGCATTCACGATCATCAGGATGAACACCAGCCCGATGAGCCCGATCGCTCCGAGCGTCACGGCCACGACGATCGCCACGGTTTCCCACACCGGACGCTTCGCAGGAGGTGGCCCTGCCTCGTCGACGTCGGGCCTCGTGTACGTCGTCCAGGCCTCACCGTCCCAGTAGCGCAGCACGGCCGGGTGGCTCGGATCCGGGTACCACGCCGGAGGAGCGACGGCCGGCACATCGGCCTCGGGCGGATCGATCGCTGGTTCCACACAGGTGCATCGGCAGATCCGACGTCGCGCTGGAGCGCCCCACGAGGGTGGTTCTCGATCCGCCGCCCGCTGCGCCTGGGCGAGCGCCGTCGGACCTCGCCTGTTCCCGCGGCCGCGCGGCGTGACCAGAGCGATGCGGCGTGTCGCTCGCGTAGCCTCCGGAGGTGTTCGTCGGGTCGGGAGGTCGTGATCGCAGCCTCGATCGGCGGATCATCCGGCTGGCGATTCCAGCGCTCGGCACGCTGGCGATCGAGCCGCTGTACGTGCTCGTCGACACCGCGATCGTCGGCCAGCTCGGCACCGACCAACTCGCCGGTGTGGCGATCGCGTCCACGATCCTGCTCACCGCCATCTCGCTCGCCGCGGCGCTCGAGTACGGCGTCACGCCCGACGTGGCCTTCGCCCATGGCGCCGATCGGGTCCGCGACGCGCACGACACCGCCGCCTCGGCGCTGCGGCTCGCGCTGATCGTCGGCACGTTGATGGGCGCCGCGGTGGCGGCACTGGCCGAGCCGCTGTGCTGGTTGCTGGGCGGCAGGGGAGCGGTGCTCGAGCACGCGACCACGTACCTCCGCATCAGCACGATCGGACTGCCGGCGGTGCTCACCGCGTATGTCGGTCACGGGGTGATGCGCGGCCTGAACGACCTGCGCCGGCCGCTCGTGATCGTGCTCGTGGCCAACAGCTTCAACGTCGTGTTCGAGCTCGTGTTCGTCTTCGGCCTCGACTGGGGTGTCGCGGGCTCCGCGGCCAGCACCGTGATGGTGCAGATCGGAGCGGCGCTCGCGTTTCGCCGTCTGCTCCTCCCGCACACCACGCAGGGTCGGGCGAGCCTCGATCGGATGGTCCGGATGCTGCGCAGCGGCGTGCACTTCGCGGTGCGCTCCCTGGCGATGTTCGCGGTGTGGAACACCGCGACCGCGGTGGCGGCACGGGTCGACACGCCGACGCTGGCGGCGCACCAGGTGCTCACACAGCTGTTCATGTTCCTCGCGCTCGTGCTCGACGCGCTGGCGATCCCGGCGCAGTCGCTGGTCGCCGGGGCGCTCGGCAGTCATGACACGGCGACCGCGCTGCTCGTCGGCCGCACCAGCAACCGTCTGTCGCTGTGGTGCGCCGGTCTGCTGGCCGTCGTGCTCGCGGCTGCGAGCCCGTTCCTGCCGCACGTGTTCTCGGGCGACCCGGCCGTGCACGAGCGGCTGACGATGGGTCTGCTGATCCTGGCCGTCATGCAGTTCCCCGGCGCGATCGCGTTCGCGTTCGACGGTGCGCTCATCGGTGCGCACGACGAGCGCTGGCTCGGCCGTCAGGCCGTGATCAACCTGCTCGGCTTCGCGCCGCTCGCGATCGCCACGCTGGTCTGGCCGCGCCTGGGTCTCGCCGGCCTCTGGGGCGCCCAGTTCACCTGGATGACGATGCGCGCCGTCGTGAACTGGCGTCGTTGGGAGTCGCGCCCCTGGGAACGGTCACCCGCGCCGACCGCTTCGTGAGCGAAACGCCGCCAGACGCGGCGTCTGGCTCACGGAAGGATCAGCCGAGGGCGGCGATGGCGTCGGCGACGGCGATCACGCGCTGGGCGTTGGCCACGTGCAGGTTCTCGATCATCCGTCCGTCGACGGTGACGACACCCTTGCCTTCGCGCAGGCCCTCGTCGAACGCGGCGATCACCTTGCGGGCGTGCTCGACCTCGGCCTCGGTGGGCGCCCACACCTCGTTGGTGATGTCGACCTGGCCGGGGTGGATGAGCGTCTTGCCGTCGAAGCCCAGCTCCATGCCCTGCACGCACTCGGTGCGGAAGCCGTCGAGGTCCTTCACGTCGTTGTAGACGCCGTCGAGGATGACCTTGCCGGCCTCGCGGGCAGCCAGCAGCGCGGTCGCGAGGTGCGGCACCAGCGGATGCCGATCGGCGGCGCCGAGACGCGACCGGATCTCGCGGGCGAGGTCGTTGGTGCCCATCACGAGCACGGCCACCCGGGGATGGGCGGCGATGGCGCGCACGTCGAAGATCGCGGTCGGCGTCTCGATCATCGCCCAGATCGTCAGCGACTCGGGCGCACCAGCGCCGTCGAGGATCGCCGAGATCTCGTCGAGGTAGGCGACCGAACCGACCTTGGGCACCACGACGGCGGAGGCACCGCTGCCGGCGGCGGCGCGCAGGTCGTCGGCGCCCCACGGCGTGTCGAGGCCGTTGCAGCGGATCGTGAGCTCACGGTTGCCGTACTCGCCCGACGACGCAGCGGCGACCGCGTTCGGTCGGGCCGACTCCTTGGCATCGGGAGCGACGGCGTCCTCGAGGTCGAAGATGATCGCGTCGGCCGCGATCGTCTTCGCCTTCTCGAGCGCCCGCTCGTTGGCAGCGGGCATGTACAGCACGGATCGGCGGGGACGCAGGTCGCTCATGGGGTGCTCCGGAGTGTGTGGGAGGGCAGAGGAGGGAGTGTTCAGAAGCCGTACGAGGCGGCGAGCTCGGGATCGCGGGCGGCGAGCTGACGGGCGAGCTCGACCACCACGTGGCACTGCTTCACCGAGGCGTCGTCCTCCATCTTCCCGTCGAGCATGATCGCCCCGGTGCCGTCGCCCATCGCATCGATGACGCGCTGGGCCTGGCGTACGTCCTCGGGACGCGGGCTGAAGACGCGCTTCGCGATCTCCACCTGCGCCGGGTGCAGGCTCCACGCGCCGACGCAGCCGAGCAGGTAGGCGTTGCGGAACTGGTCCTCGCAGGCGACGGTGTCCTTGATGTCGCCGAACGGGCCGTAGAACGGCAGCAGCCCGAACGTGACGCAGGCGTCGACCATGCGGGCGATCGTGTAGTGCCACAGGTCCTGCTGGAAGGTGGCTCGAGGTGCGGTGTACTGCGGGCCGTCGTCGCCGGCCGGCGGGTCGACGCGCACGACGTAGTCGGGATGGCCGCCACCCACGCGGGTGGTCTTCATGCGGCGATTGGCCGCGAGGTCGGCCGGACCGAGCGAGAGGCCCTGCATGCGCGGCGACGCGGCACAGATCTCCTCGATGTTGGCGACACCACGGGCGGTCTCGAGGATCGCGTGCACGAGGATCGGCCGCTGCAGCTTCGCCTTCGCCTCGAGCTGGGCGAGCAGCCGGTCGACGTAGTGGATGTCCTCGGGTCCCTCGACCTTCGGGATCATCACGACGTCGAGCTTGTCGCCGACCTCGGTGACCAGCGTGGTGAGGTCGTCGAGACCCCACGGGGAATCGAGGCTGTTGACGCGGGTCCACAGCTGCGTGGTGCCCATGTCGACCGTGCGGGCCACGTTGACGAGTCCGGCGCGAGCGGCCTCCTTGTCGGCCATCGGGATGGCGTCCTCGAGGTTGCCGAGGAGGATGTCGACCGTCGGGATGATCTCCGGCAGCTTCGACACCAGCTTCTCGTTCTGCGGCGGGAAGAAGTGGATCACCCGGCTCGGGCGGAAGGGGATCTCGCGGACCGGCTCGGGGGCTCCGACGGCGAGCGGCTTGAAGAAGTCACGGGGGCTGCGCATCGATCTGCAAGGGTAGGAGCCGTGTCCCGATTCGATGCAATCCTGTTCGACGCGGGCGGGATCCTGGTGCTGCCCGATCCCCACGTGCTCGGCCCGCTGCTCGCGTACTACGGCGGCGATCCGTCCGTCGCGGCCCACCGTCGGGCGCACTACGCGGCGATGGCAGCGAAGAGCACGGCCGGGAGCAGCGAGGGCGTGTGGGGCGAGTACAACGGCGCCTACGTGCGCGCCGTCGGCGTCGCCGATCACGACGTGGAGACCGCAGCGCTCGTGCTCGAGCACACGCGCAACGCCCATCTGTGGCGCTGGCCGATCCCGGAGAGCGTCGACGCGCTGCGCGGCCTCGCGTCCGCCGGTGTGCCGATGGGCGTCGTGTCGAACGCCAGCGGACAGATCGAGGAGGTGCTCCGCCGCAGCGAGGTGTGCCAGGTGGGCGGCGGCGCGGGCGCGTCGGTGCGAGTCGTGATCGACAGCCATGTCGTGGGCATCGCCAAGCCCGATCCGCGGATCTTCGAGCCGGCGCTCGCACACTTCCCCGATGTCGCCCCCGAGCGCATCGCATACGTCGGCGATTCGGTGACGATGGACGTCGGCGGCGCCCGCGCGGCAGGGCTCCACCCGGTGTTGCTCGACCCGTACGACGATCATCCAGAGGCCGACTTCGATCGCATCGCCACCCTCGGCGAGCTCCTCTCGATGCTCGAGCCCTGAGCATGGGCGACGAATCGGAGCAGGCGCGGCCCGGCGCCCACGTGAGCGAGCAGTGGGCCGGTTGGCGCGCCGCGATCGACCTCGCCGAGTACGAGGCCCGCTTCACGCACGACACCGCGCACGGGGAAGCCGACTGCCTGGCGTCGCTGCACCCCCGGAGCGTGCTCGACGCCGGCTGCGGCACGGGTCGGGTGGCGGTCGAACTGCACCGCCGCGGCATCGACGTCGTCGGCGCCGACCTCGACGACGACCTCCTGCAGTACGCGCGCCGCAAGGCGCCGGGCGTCACGTGGGTGCACGCCGATCTCGCGACCATGCGCCTGGGGCGGACGTTCCACGTCGTCGCGATGCCGGGCAACGTGATGCTCTTCTGTCGCCCGGCGGATCGGCCCGCCGTCGTCGCCTCGTGCGCCGCCCACCTCGATCCGGACGGCCTGCTCGTGGCCGGCTTCTCGCTGCGCGGGGTGGCCGGCGAGCTCACCCTCGACGAGTACGACGCTGCGGCGACCGCCGCGGGGCTCACCCTCGTGCAGCGGTGGGCGACGTGGGAGCGCACGCCGTTTGCGGGAGGCGACTACGCCGTCTCCGTGCACGGCGCAGCGACCTGAAGCTTCCTTCACGTCAGAGCGTGCGCACGCCCTCCGGGACCGCTCGACCACTCGTCGGGAGATCATCAAGCCGAGGTCAAGAAAACGACCCACTTCGTCATCGAACCGTCAAACCCAATGCCTGATGTGGCGAACACCCCCGTCGTAAGATCGCCGACACCCCCCCTCAAACAACTGCAAAGTGAGTGGCCTCGTGATCCACCACCGCACCAAGAAACTCGAAGTTCGCAACCTCCGGCGGCGGCTGGTGGTGCTCGACAGCATCGCCCTCGTCATCGCATGGATGCCCGCACAGGTATGGAAGTACTCCGCGGGCATGGAGGTCTGGAAGTGGCTCCTGACCGAGGCCGTCCTCGTCGCGAGCGGTCTGGCCCTGTTCCAGTTCCAGGGGCTCTACCTGGCACGTGTCGCCTCCAGTCGCACCGAGGAGATCCGTCGCATCGTGCGTGCGTCGGTGGTCCTCGGCATCGTCCAGGCGCTGTTGCTGGCGGCCATGAGCGTGGAGATCCAGACTCGCTGGCTGATCGCCGGCCCGTTGCTGCTGGTGGTGCTGCTGCTGTGGTTCCGGGGTGGCTACCGAGCCTGGCTGAGCGCCGCTCGTGCCTCGGGCCATCACCTGCGTGACGTCATCGTCATCGGCGTGAACGCCGATGCATCCGACCTGGTCGCGATGATGCGCGAACACCCCGAGGCCGGCTTCCGGGTGCGCGGCGTCGTGGGCGATCCCACCCTGGCTGCGGTCCACGGGCTGTCGTCGCTGCACCTGGGCCACACCGACGACATCATCGACCTGCTGCACGACCACGACATCCGCGGCGTCATCACCGTGGTGGGCGCCCTTCCGGCTCGCGAGCTCACGCCGCTCATCCAGATGCTCGAGGACGAGGGCATCCACATCCAGGTCTCGAACGGCCTCCACGGCATGAGCCACCGCCGGCTCCGGGCCACCCCGGTCGCCTACCAGTCGCTCTACTACCTCGAGCCGGCCGACTCCGGCAGCCCGCAACTGCTGGTCAAGCGGTGGATCGACATCGTCCTCGCCTCTCTCACGCTGCTGCTCGCCGCGATCCCGATGATCGCGATCGCGATCGGGATCAAGCTCACCGACGGTGGACCGGTGCTGTTCCGCCAGAAGCGCGTCGGCCTCAACGGCGAACTGTTCCACATGTTGAAGTTCCGGTCGATGGTCGTCGACGCCGAGGCCCGCCTCGCCGAGCTCAAGGCGCACAGCGGCAACGAACGCCACGGACCGCTCTTCAAGCTCGAGAGCGATCCGCGGGTCACCCGCATCGGCCAGTTCATCCGCGCCACCTCGCTCGACGAGCTGCCCCAGTTGCTCAACGTGCTGCGCGGCGACATGAGCATCGTCGGCCCCCGGCCGGCGCTGCCGTCCGAGGTCGCCCAGTTCGACGATCGCCTGCTCGACCGCTTGCAGATGCCCCCGGGCATCACCGGCCTGTGGCAGGTCGAGGCCCGCGACAACCCGCACTTCGGTGCGTACCGGCGCCTCGATCTGTTCTACGTCGACAACTGGTCGCTCAACCTCGATCTGGTCATCCTCGTCGCCACCATCGAGCAGGTGCTGTCGAAGGCGGTGCGCACCCTGTTCCGCCGGTCGAGCCCGTCGGAGAGCATGGCAGCGGTCACCACGCTCGACCCGAGCGGTGGCGACGACTCGATGACGCCGGTGCCGGTCGTCACCGACGACACCGGCGCAGCCGGTGCCTTGCGTTCGGCCTGACACCCGGCGTTCGTCTCGTCCCCACGACAAGGGGTCCCGTACCGTTCCCGCCATGGGGGACCAGCTGACGGCCGTGCCGTCTCGTGCCGCGACGTCGCTCGCCGGGACGGGGTTCTGGTACCTGTGGGTCAACGCGGTCTCTCTGGCCCTGATCGTCTCGGCTGATCGATTCACGTTCCTGTGGCTCGTCGAGGACACCCTCGGCTCGCCGACGTGGGCGAGCGGGTTGATCGTGTTCGCGCTCGGCGCGCCCGTCTGTGCCTTCGTGCTCACCGCCGGCGCTCTCGCCGACCGCCACGATCGGCGTCGGATGATGCTGATCACCCAGACCAGCGGCACGGTCGTGGTCGGTGTCGGCGCGGTGCTCGTGTGGACGGGGGTGATCACGCTCGCCCTGGCGGTCGTCCTCGCCGCCGCGTTCGGCACGGTCGTGGCCTTCGCGATGCCCGTGCGCTCGTCGCTGGTGCCGGCGCTGGTGGGGACCGAACGTGTGATGCAGGCGGTCGTGCTGATGACGATCGGGGCGAACGTGGCCATGATCGTCGGACCGCTGCTCGTCGGCAACGTCATCGAGTCGTTCGGTGTCGGTTGGGCGTTCGCGGTGCAGGCCGCATGTTTCCTGCTCGGGTTCGCCGCGGCGACGCAGATCCATCCGCCGCCGCACCCGCCCGTCGCCGTACGACGTCACCTGCGGGTCGAGATCGCCGAAGCGCTCCGTTTCGTCTGGCACCACGACGTCCTGCGGGCCCTGTTCCTCCTGCTGGCGGTGGGCGGTGGCCTCATGGGCGGGAGCGCGTTCACCCTGCTGCCACGCATCGCTCGCGACGAGTTCGGCCGTGACGCAGCAGAGGCGGCCCGGCTGTTCGCCCTGATGGGCGTCGGCATGGTCACCACCTCGTTGCTGCTGATGCGCTACCGGTCGCGCATCCGCCGTCGGGGGCTGGTCTTCATGTGCTTCATGGTGGTCGGCACGACCGATCAGGTGCTGCAGGGGTTCGCTCCGTCGTTCTTCGCGCTCGAGATGCTGCTGCTGCTCTGGGGGCTCACCGGTGGCATGTACATGAACCTCAACCAGGCGCTGATCCAGGAACTCACGCCACCGGATCGGATGGGTCGGGTGATGGCGTTGAACTCCATGGTGAGCGCCGGCCTCCTCCCGCTCGGGGGTCTGGCCGCGGCGCTGCTCGCCTCGGTGATCGGCGCGCAGGAGGCCCTGAGCGTGTTCGGTCTGCTGGGACTCTGCTGCGTGTTGACCGCGCTCTGGCGGGCGGACGGGCTGCGCTCGTTGCCCTGAGGACCGGACCGGGCGAGGAACCCAGCGTCAGGCGTTCGCGGTGTCGCAGAGCCGGCGGGCGATCACCTTGAGACACAGGGTCTCGTCGGCACCCTCGAAGATGCTGAGCACGCGGGCGTCGACGTACAACCGGCTCACCGAGTACTCCTCGGCATAGCCGAACCCACCGTGGATCTGCATCGCTTCACGGGCCACCCATTCGGCGGCCTTGCAGACGTATGCCTTGACCATGCTGGCCTCCATGGCTCCCTCGCCCTTGGCCATCAGCCGGGCGACGGAGTACGAGAACTGGCGGCCCGCCTGGATGAGCACGGCCATGCGGCCGAGCTTCACCTGGGTGAGTTCGTAGTCGATGATCGACGATCCGAACACGGTGCGGTTCTGGGCGTAGTCGAGCGCGGCCTCGTACGCGGCCTGCATCACCCAGACGGCGCGCGCCGCGGTCTGCAACCGGCCGTTCTCGAATCCCTGCATCTGGTAGTAGAAGCCCTTGCCGAGTCCGGCGTCGCCGCCGATCAGGTTCTCGGCGGGGACCCACCAGTTGTCGAGTGCGATCTCGTAGCTGTGCATGCCGCGGTAGCCGATGGTGTCGATCGCCCGACCCTCGAGCTTGCCGCCGGCGAAGGCGCCGTCGGCGTCCTGGGTGAACTCGAAGCCGTGGCCGGTGCCGCGGGGCTTGGGCACGATGAACATGCTCAGGCCGCGGTGGGTCTTCGACCGATCGGGATCGGTGCGGGCGAGGAGCATCAACACGTCGGCGCGACCGCCGAAGGTGCACCAGGTCTTGACCCCGTTGATGACCCAGCCCTCGGCGCCGCCCGGGCCGGTCGCCCGTGTGGCGGTGACCTTCAGCCCGGCGACGTCGCTGCCGTAGTCGGGCTCGGTGACGGCGACGGCCGCCATCACCTCGGCGGTCGCGAGCTTCGGCAGCCACTGCTGCTTCTGCTCCTCGGTGCCGCCGTGCACGAGTGCGCGGGTGAGGATCTCCGGGCGGGTGATGAGCGAGCCGCCGATGCCGAGCGAGCCGCGGCTCAGCTCTTCGGTGGCGACGACCATGCCGATGTACTCGCCGTCGCCGCCCTCGCTGTACCCGCCGTACTCGGCAGGCACGCTGAGTCCGAACACGCCCATCTCGGCCAGGCCGGCGATGATCTCCTCGGGCACGTCCTCGTTGTACCGGTGGACGTGCTCGGCCCGGGGCTTGATCTCGTTGTCGGCGAACGAGCGGAAGGTGTCCTGCACCATCTCGAACTCGCTGTCGAGGTGGCGGGGACCTGCGGTGTTCGCGAGCGACGCGATGAACGCGGGGTCGCGGTACGCGGCGAGGAACGTGTGTGCGTCCGTGAGCGGCGCGACCTCGAGTCCCCACAGCGCTTCCCGGCCGGCGAGCCGCGAGATCAGGTCGTGCACCATGTCGGCCGTGAAGGCACAGGTGATCTTGGCCTCGACCTCACCCTTGCCGCCGTAGTCGAGCAGCGACCGGGCCGTCTCGACCTGTGCCGCGGCGTGGGCGAGGTCGTAGGCGAGGGTCTGGTGCCGGTCGGGACCACCGTTGGCGGCGAGGTGGCGGATCGCCTTGCCCACGACCCCCTGGGCGAGTTCGATGACATCGGCAGCGGCGTGGAGATCAGGTGCAGTCACGGGTCGAAACTGTAGTGATCACCCCTGCTGAGGGCCTCCTCCGCCCCGAAGCCGTTGCAACAGTCACATCGAGCTGTGCCAGGCTGGTCGGATGTCGATGTCCGGGACCTCTGTTCGTCCGGCGCGCTTGTGCGTCTACTGCGGCTCCAACGCCGGGGCGGCCCCCGCGTTCCGCGATGCAGCCCAGGCGCTGGGCGAGGCGATGGCCCGCCGCGGCATCACGCTCGTCTACGGCGGCGGTCACGTGGGGTTGATGGGCGTCGTCGCCGACGCTGCGCTGGCGGCGGGTGGCGAGGTGATCGGCGTGATCACCGATCAGCTGGTGTCGGCCGAAGTGGCGCACCGAGGGTTGTCCGCGCTCGAGGTCGTGCCCGACATGCACCAGCGCAAGGCGCGTTTCGAACAGCTGAGCGACGGGTTCATCGCCCTGCCGGGTGGCTTCGGGACCGTCGAGGAGGTGTTCGAGCAGCTCACGTGGAACCAGCTCGGTCTGGTGCGCAAGCCGGTCGTGATGCTCGATGTCGAGCGGTACTGGAGCTCGCTGTTCGACTGGATGGATCACGCCGTCGACGCCGGGTTCGTCCGCCGGTCGCACCGGATGCTGGCGCAGCGTGCACACACGATCGACGAGGCGCTCGCGCTGGCCCTGGCGCCCGCGCCCGAGACCCCGAACAAATGGATCGATCGCGACACCGGCCAGGTGCCGATCACGCCGGGTCCGGTGACCCCTCGCTGATCCACTGCTGATCCACTGCTGACCTGCTGCGCCCACGCAGGGCGAGTCGGTCGTCGTTCAGTCGTCGTTCAGTCGTCGCTCAGTCGTCGTCGTCGCTGCGGTCGTCGCTCGAATCGTCGTGCGAATCGTCGTCGCTGCCGCCCGCCGTGCCCGAAGGGAGCGTGGCCGTCGCCGCAGTGGTGCCGGTGGTGCCGGTGGTCGCCGGTGCGCCGGTGGTCGCCGGTGCGCCAGGTCCGGTGGCCGGCGATTCGGTCTGACCCGAGGCGGTCGTGGCGAGCGGTGCGATCGGCGAGGGGTCGAGCGGCGCGCTGCCGGCAGGGACCGAGGGGTCGGCGGCCGCAGGCGGCTGGATGCTCGTCGTCGCGAGCGGGTCGATCGAGACGGTGGGAGCGGCCGAGACGTCCGTGCCGACCGCGACGGACGACTCCGGTGCGCCGCCGGTGTCGGCGACGGCGATCGTGGTGGTCACCGCGACCGGCACCGGGGTGCGCGAGTCGTCGGACGTGTCGAGCACCTGGGCGTTCACGATCGCGGCCACCGAGCTCGCCGCGAGCACGCCCGCGATCGACAGGAGCGTCGCGGTCCGGGTCTTCACCCGTGCCACGTTAGGGATCGGACGTCCGCCGCCGGTGCCGGGAACGTCCAAGAAACGTCCGAGACTGGGGCGAGACTGGGTCGAGACTGGTGCAAGGCTGGTGCAAGACGCGGCGGCGACCAGCGTGGCGGCAGCCGTGACGGGCAGAATGCAGCCGTGAAGATCCTGCTCGTCGAGGACGACAACTCGATCGCGGTGTCGCTCGTCGACGGTCTCACCGACGCCGGGTACGCCGTGATCCGTGCCGCCACCGGCGTCGCGGCGATCGAGTTGGAGGCGGCCGAGACCCCCGATGTCGTGCTGCTCGACCTGGGGTTGCCCGACATGGATGGTCGCGACGTGTGCCGTGTGCTGCGCGGCCGCAGCCGAGTGCCGATCATCATGCTGACCGCCCGGTCCGACGAGTTCGACCGCGTGCTCGGTCTCGAGCTGGGTGCCGACGACTACGTCACCAAGCCGTTCAGCTTCCGCGAGTTGGTGGCCCGCATCCGTGCGCTGGCGCGCCGGGTCGAGCTCGACGGGGTCCCCGACGCGGCCAGTGGGGCCGACGCGGGGGAGCAGCCGAGCGGGCCCGATGGCTCCGCCGCGCCCACCGGTCAGCAGATCGGACCGCTGGAGATCGACCGGCGCACCCGGCGGGTGTTCGTGTCCGGCGTGGAGATCCAGCTGACGGCGAAGGAGTTCGACCTGCTGGCCCACCTCGCCCGCGATCCCGGGGCGGTCTCGACGCGGACCGAGATCCTCGAGAACGTGTGGGACGCCCACTGGTACGGGCCGACCAAGACCGTCGACGCCCACGTCGCCGCCCTGCGCAAGAAACTCGGCGACCATCGGTGGATCGAGGCGGTCCGCGGTGTCGGCTTCCGGCTCGAGGTCCCCGCATGACCGTCGCGCCATGAGGTGGCGCCTGGTCGCCGTCCTGGTCGGCATCACGGTGGCCGTGCTGCTGGCCCACGACCTCCCGCTCGCCGGACACCTCCGCAGGGTCGAGCGCGATCGGATCATCACGGGCCTCGAGCGCGACGCGTTCGTGATCGCGGGCAGGTCGGAGGAGGCACTCGAACTGGGCACCGCCCGCGCCAACCCGGCGCTGCAGGCGCTCGTCGACGAGTACCGCACCTCGACGGGCGCGCGGGTGATCGTCACCGACCACCTCGGCATCGCGATGGTGATCTCCGACGAGGAGGCCGCCGCCGGAGCCGACTACTCCACGCGTCCCGAGATCGCCGCGGCCGCGGCGGGCACGCCGCAGAGGGGCCGACGACCGTCGCGCACCCTCGGCACCGAGTTGCTGTTCGTCTCGGTGCCCGTGCTGTCGGGCAACGACGTCGAGGGCGTCGTCCGGCTCACCTATCCGGCATCGGTCGTGGACGAACGGGTCGAACGGCGCGTGCGCGGTCTGCTCGTGGTGGCGGTCATCTCCGTCCTGATGGCGCTCGTCGCCGCGTGGGCGCTCGCCAACACCGTCACCCGTCCGCTCCGGCGGCTCCGCCTCGCCACCGAGCGTCTCGCGACCGGTGAGGACGGCGTGCGCGCGCCGGACGACGAAGGGCCGCCCGAGGTGCGCTCGTTGGCGCGCTCGTTCAACACGATGTCGGCCCGGCTGTCGTCGCTGCTGGCGGCCCAGCGATCGTTCGCCGGCGATGCGTCGCATCAGCTCCGCACCCCGCTCACCGCGCTCCGGGTGCGGCTCGAGCAGGCCGCGGATGCCGTCGACGACCATCCCGAGGAGGCCAAGTTGCGGATCGAGGCGGCGAGCGCCGAGACCGAACGACTCCAGCACCTGGTCGACCAACTCCTCATGCTCGCTCGCACCGAAGGTCGCACGGTGGAACCGGTGGTCGTCGATCTCGCGGTCGTCGCCCGTGAGCGTGTCGAGATGTGGCAGCCCCTCGCGGAGGAGTCCGGTGTCCGCGTGACCTGTTCGTCGATCCCGGCGGCACGGGTGCTCACCGCGCCGGAGGCGGCCGAGCAGGTGATCGACAACTTCCTCGACAACGCGCTCCGGGTCGCACCGCCGGGTTCGGCGCTCGAGGTGGTGGTGCACCGTGCCGGCGGTGGCGTCGCCGTGCGTGTCCTCGATCGCGGCCCGGGGATGACCGACGAGCAGCGGGCCCACGCCTTCGACCGCTTCTGGCGGGCGCCCGATGCCCGGAGCGGCGGCTCGGGTCTGGGCCTCGCGATCGTGCAACGGCTGGTGGAGGCAACGGGCGGATCCGTCGAGCTGAGCGCTCGCGACGGTGGCGGCACGATCGCCTCGGCGATCTTCAGATCCCCCGACGAGCGGCCGACGCCGCACACCTAGATGCCGGGCGCCGCCGCGGCAGCCACCGAGCGGGTGCACCACTGGATCAGGTCGGCCGCGACGTGCATCCATTCGGTGCCGACCGAGGTGAGCCTCGACGTCCCGGCGCGCACCGCCATCGCCTCGCGGAGCACCTCGCCGTATCGCTCGGGTGCCACCTCGAGGCCGTACTCGCCGGCGCCCCGCTTGGAGACCACACCGCCACGGAATGCGGTGTGGTGCAGTCGGAGCGCGCCGAGCGCGCACCACTCGAAGCTGTCCGGGTCGAAGGCGCGGGTCGGGTCGGCGTTGCACGCCTTGTGCACGTCGTCGGCGAGCGGTGCCCAGTACGAGGCGAGGTTGTCGACCACGAAACGCACCCGGGCGTCGACGTCGACGTAGATGCCGAGCCTCTCGACCGACGGTCCGCGAACGGTGACGCCGTGGCTGGCGAGGACGTACCAGCTGACCGGGTTCAGCTCGAAGCAGTCGCCGTCGTGGTGCAGCCGACCATCGAGACTCCAGGGACGGTGCAGCGACATCGGCGGGGTGATCAGGTCGCCCCACGCGAGGTACGGCCCGTCGATGAACGGACGCGGCTGGTGCTCCGCGAGGAGGGCATGGGCCGTGACGAGATTGGCCGCGTCCTCGTCGGTCGCCGGTTCCGCCGTCACCGCGACGATGTCGATGTCGCTGTGTCCGGGTCGCCAGTCGTCGAGCGCGAACGATCCGACCACGTAGAGGCCTTCGACGAGGCCGGGAGCGCAGGAGTCGACGATCTCGAGATACGTGCCGAGCGCGGTCGCGACGTCGAGGGGTCGATCGGCGGGCCGCTGCTCGGGATGCTCCACGGGCTCAGTCTGGCGCGCGTCCCGGGCGGTGTACGTTCACGAACATGTCGACGGAGCCCTCACCGCCATCACCCGCAGCGCCCGCCGCCGTCGGAGCGATCGGCGACGAACTGTTCGCCGAGGGCGCTGCGCACGGGATCACGCTGGCGCTCGTGGTGCAGCGCCACGGCGAGGTGGTGTACGAGCGCTACGGGCACCAACCCGACACGCTCTTCGGCCCCGGCGGGCCGGTCACGCCCGACTCGACGCTGATCTCGTGGAGCATGGCGAAGAGCATCACCCAGGCGGCGGTCGGCATCGCGATCGGCGACGGGCTCCTGCGCCTCGATGCGCCGGCACCGGTGCCGGCGTGGCGCGGCACCGAGAAGGAATCGATCACGTTGCTCGACCTGCTCGAGATGCGTTCGGGGCTCGAGTTCGTCGAGGACTACGTCGACGACAGCGTCAGCCACTGCCTCGAGATGCTGTACGGCGACGGCAAGGACGACATGGCCGCCTACGCGGCCGGGCTGCCGCTGCTGCACACGCCCGGCACGGTGTGGAACTACGCGAGCGGGACGACGAACATCGTGTCGCGGATCGTCACCGATGCGATCGGCGGCACGGGCGAGGCGATGGAGTCGTTCCTCCGCGACCGCCTGTTCCACCCCACGGGCATGGCGAGCGCGATCCCCAAGTTCGACACCGCCGGCACGTTCGTCGGCTCGTCGTACGTGTACGCCACCGCCCGCGACTTCGCCCGGTTCGGCCAGCTCTACCTCGACGACGGCATGGTCGGCGACGAGCGGATCCTGCCGGAAGGATGGCGTGACGTCGCCCGCACGCAGATCGCGTTCGACGACGAGGGCGGCTTCGGGTACGGACGGCAGTGGTGGTTGTGGCCGGAGTTCCCCGGTGCGCTCGCGTGTCACGGCTACGAGGGTCAGTACACGCTCGTGGTGCCCGACCGCGACCTCGTCGTGGTGCACCTGGGCAAGGTGCCCGCCGACGATCGGGCGATCGTGCGCGCCGCGCTGCGGGCCGTCGTCGAGGCATTCGACGACTGATCGACGACCGATCGACAGGGCGGCGCTGCGCCCGTTCGAGCCGCGCGCCGACGCCGGGTGGTCGGCACGACACCGTGCGATCGGCTAACAAAGAGGGGTGCACGAACCGTTCGATGTGACCGCGACAGGGGAACTCCCGCGCGTCAGCCTCGACGACACGGGTGGTCCGCCGCGGCCGGGCCGCTTCCGCCGGTTCCGCTTCCCGCTGAAGGTGCTGGCCTTCGTCGGCGTCGTGTACTTCGCCGTCGTCACCGTCGTGCCCGAGGTGCGCAAGGCGGCCGGCGAGTTCGACCGGCTCAATCCGGCCTTCATCGTGGTCGGGTTCGGCCTCGAGATCGCTGCGCTGCTCTCGTATTCCTTGCTCACCAAGGCAGCGCTGGGCGACGCCGGACACCTCGTGAGTACGTGGCGGCTGTTCCGCATCCAGATGAGCACCAAGGCGTTGTCGAGCATCGTGCCCGGCGGGAGCGCGGCGGGTTCGGCGCTCGGGTACCGCCTCATGACCCTGTCCGGGGTGCCCGGCCCCGACGCGGGGTTCGCGCTGGCGACGGCCGGCCTCGGCTCGGCCGTCGTGCTGAACGTGCTGTTCTGGATCGCCCTGATCGTGTCGATCCCGATCCGCGGCGTGAACGGCGGGTACGCCTCTGCCGCCATCGCGGGCGTGCTCATCATGGGGTTCATCGCTGCGCTCGTGTTCGGCCTCCTCGAAGGCCAGGGCAGGGCCGAACGGGTCTTCCGTTGGATCGCTCGCCGCCTCCGGCTCGATGAGAACCGTGCGGCCGCCGGCGTCAAGCATGTCGCCACCCGGCTCGAGGACCTGGCCTCCGACCGCCAGTTGCTCGGTCGCACGATCGGGTGGGCGACGGCCAACTGGTTGCTCGATGCGGCGGCATTGTGGGTGTTCCTCTACGCCTTCGGTCTACGGACCGACATCGACGCGCTGCTCGTGGCGTTCGGCCTCGCGAACGTGCTCGCCGTCGTCCCGATCATGCCGGGCGGCCTCGGGGTCATCGACGTCGCGCTGTCGTCGGCGCTCATCGGCTTCGGCGCGCCCGCCGACGCCGTGCTCCTCGGCGTCGCTGCCTGGCGTCTCGCACAACTGTTCTTCCCGATCGTGCTGGGCGGTGTGCTCTACGCCACCTTGCGCGTCGGCCCGTGGAGCATCCATCGGCGCGAGCGGCTCCAACGCCTGCGCGACATCGCTGCCGAACAATCGAGCAACCCCGAGAGCGCGTTGGACTTCGCCGCGCGGTTCGGCAGTCGGCCGCGGCACCCGGGTGATCCGAGCACCGGTTCGATGGTGCGGCCGCCGCAGCAGCGCTCGGGTGACCAGCCGGAACCTCGGCCCCCGCGTCTCGACGACGACTGGCTGGAAAAGGACCGTCCGAAGTCCGACCGCTAACGTCGTTGGCCATGACCGTTCACGAGCGCCCCTTCGGCCGGTATCTCGAAGACTTCGTCCCCGGCGACGTCTACCGCCACTGGCCGGGCAAGACCATCACCGAGTACGACGATCATCTGTTCTGCATGATCACGATGAACCATCACCCGCTGCACACCAACGACTGGTTCGCGAGCGAGAGCGTGCAGGGTCGCAACGTCGTGGTGGGCAACCTCGTCTACTCGTTGGTGCTCGGGATGAGCGTGCCCGACGTGAGCGGTGCCGCCATCGCCAACCTCGAGGTCGAGACGCTGCAGCACAAGTTCCCGACGTTCCACGGTGACACGATCCACGCCGAGACCCGTGTGCTCGAGGTGACGGAGTCGAAGAGCAAGCACGACCGTGGCACCGTCCTGGTGGAGAGCAAGGGCTTCAACCAGGACGGCAAGGAGGTCTGCTACTTCCGGCGCCGGGTGATGGTGTGGAAGCGCGAGTTCGCCCCCGACCGCAAGCGCCCGTACGACGGCGTCGAGGTCTGGGACTGACGCAGCCGACATCGGTCGATCCGGCCCCTGCCGACGCTGCGTTCGCGGAGGCCGTGCTCGCCTGGGGCGAGCCGCGCCTGCGGGATCTCCCGTGGCGGCGTACACGCGATCCGTGGGCGATCCTCGTCAGCGAGGTGATGTTGCAGCAGACGCAGGTGCCGCGGGTGATCCCCAAGTACCTCGCGTTCCTCGAGGCGTTCCCGACACCGCAGGCGTGCGCTGCGTCCTCGCTCGGCGACGTGCTCCGACTCTGGCAGGGCCTCGGCTATCCGCGGCGGGCGCGCAACCTGCATGCCGCCGCGACCGCCGTCGGCGAACGCGGTGGGTTCCCCGACACCCTCGTCGACCTGCTCGCGTTGCCCGGTGTCGGCCCGTACACAGCCCGGGCGGTCCTCGCGTTCGCGTACGAGATCGATGCCGCGGCCGTCGACACCAACATCGCTCGCATCTACGCGCGCGTCGCCGGACGCACCCTGCGAGCGCGCGAGGTGCAGGCGATCGCCGACCGGCACGCACCTCGAGGCGAGTCGTGGGCGTGGAACCAGTCGATCATGGAGTTGGGCGCCATCGTCTGCCGGCCGGCACCGGCATGCGAGGTGTGCCCCGTCCGTGCCTGGTGCACCTGGCAGGGGAGCGACGCGGTCGACCCCGCCATCGGTTCGGCCGGGGTGAGCGTGGCGCAGGCCCGCTTCGACGGCAGCGACCGCCAGGCCCGTGGCGCACTGCTGCGCGCTGCCGGCGCCGGGGTCGTGCGATCGACGGATCTGGCGGCGGTCGCCGGCCGCGACGAGGTGCAGGCGCGGCGTCTGGCCGATGCGCTCGTCGCCGAAGGACTGCTCGTCGGCACCGACACGGGCTATCGACTGCCCTGACCGGCCTGACCGGCCTGACCGGCCTGGAGGGCGGTCACGCGGACCGAGGGTCAGCCGCGGGTCAGCCGATGATCTGCTGCAGGATCTCGTCGAAGGCAGCGTCGGCGTAGGCGCGCATCTCGTCGTCGGTGCGGTCCTGGATGGGGTGCGGCGTGAAGACACGCGCGACCGACGGGAACCCGAGCGATGCGCTCTGGGCGATGGCTGCCGTCACGAATTCGGCGGACGCGACGAACACGCCCGGAATGCCTCGGCTCTCCAGATCCACGATGTCGTGCACACTGCACGACGTGCAACTGCCTCAATCGGCGAGCGCCTCGATCACCAACGTGCAGTGGGTGGCGATCTCTTGGCGCAGATCGACCGGGGCCGGCTTGGTGAAGGTCGGCTTCTTGTACCGCTTCACCGTGGCGCCGGCCTCGACGAGGCGCTGTTCGAGCCGGTCGAGGAACACGTCGCCGCGCGGTTTGGAGATGTCGAGCAGTCCGATCACCTGGTCGTGGAGCGACGCGGGCCGGGTGAGCCGGGTGCGCTCGCTGACGCGACGTTCGCTGGTGGGATCGAGGAGCAGCTTGCTCATGGCGCGACCCTAGTTCCCGACCAGGCGGGTGACCGGCTTGGAGCCGATGTCGCCGTTGGCCCAGCCGCCGATCATCGCCGAGAACAGACCGGCACCACCGCCGGCGTGGACGATCAGGATGCCGCCCTGACGGAACTTCGGCAGGGTGGCGTCGCGGAGATGCGTCGGCACGCCCTCGGCGATGCCGTGCGCGCCGCGGACGATGTCGGCACCGGCGAGCTGCAGGCGGGCGTGGAGCTCGTCGAGCAACCGTTCGCGATCCCATCCGGCTTCGGCGAAGACGCGTGCGTGCTCGGGTCCGACGACGAGGACGACGTCGAAGCCGAGGACGAGCTTCGGGTTGTGCAGCGTGCGGAGGCACGAGGCGAACGAGTTCGCGAGGCTCTCCGGATCGCGGGCGAGCTGGTCGACGATGCACCTCGGTCCCTCGCCGGCGAACACGGTGACGGCGTTCGCTCCGGCCGGTGCACCGAGGCTGGTGGCGAGCGGCGTGAACGGCGAACCGTCCTCGAGTTCGGCGAAGCAGAAGCTGATCTTGCCGGGGTTGCCGTGGGTGGCCCGGTCGACCTCGCCGGGGCGTCCGCCGCCGACGTTGCGCACCACGAGTTGGACGGCGCGGCCGATGGTGAGATTGGCCCGATTGCCCTGGCCGAGGGCGTTGCCGGCGGCGTTCATCCCGATCGCCTTCGTGCCCGGCCCGTTGCACACGATCACGGGGCCGACGGGCATCGTCGTCGCGAGGACGCCGTGGATGTTGAACTCGTCGGTGCAGATCGCCTCGAGTGCGGCGATCACCCACGGCAGGTACTCGGGCTTGCAGCCCGCCATCACGGCGTTGATCGCGATCTTCTCGACCGTCACCTCGACGAGGTCGGGCGGCACGATGGTGACGACCTCGTCGGGCGCGCGCGTTGTGCCGGTGAGCATCCGCAGCACCCGCTCCTCGGTGGGCGGCACGACGGGCAGACCGTCGGTGAACCCTCGGTCGAACATCGACTCCATCTCGTCGTCGAGGTCGGCGAGTTCGATGCGTCGCGCCTTCAGCGCGTGGCCGTCGAACCGGGCGCGCAACGAGTCGACCAGGTCGGGGTCGACGCTCTTCGAGCCGCACCCGGGTCGCATCACGGGCAGGTCGTCGCCGAGGTGCTCGATGCCGGTGATCCGCTGCCACTCGGCTCGCGACCAGCCGACGGTGCGATCGATCTCGATCCCGTTCATCACCTTGATCACGGTGGGGACGGTCTCGATGTCGTGATGCCAGCTGACCGAGAGGTCTTCGTCGTACACGGGCGAGACCGAGTGCGGGAACGTCGGGTCGTCCTGGGTGTAGACGGTGCACTCGAACCGGGCGAGCAGCGGCGCCACCATCCGGCAGGTCTCGCATTCCTCCTTCACGATCACGACGAGGCCGTCGGGCAGGACCGGTCGACCGGGGGCGATGGGTCCGGGCGAGGTGCTCATGCGAGGAACTCGATCACTCGGGCGTTGACGACGTCGGGACGTTCGAGCTGCAGGAAGTGGCCGGCGCCTTCGACGATCTCGATCGTGACGTTGGGGGTGACCATCGCCCGTGCGCTCTCGGCGACCTCGACACCGATGCAGCCGTCGTCGGCGCCGTGGAGATAGAGCATCGGCTGCGTGGGCACCGCCTGGGCAGCGGCCTGGATCGCATCGAGCGCAGGGTCCTTGTAGCCGTCGCCGAGCGATGCCCGGTAGTAGCCGAGCGCTGCCGCGAGGTGTGCCGGGTCGCGCAGGCAGTCCTTCACGTGGGCGGCGTCGACCGCGCCGTCGTGGCCGGGTGACCAGTCCTGCCAGATCCGGTCGATGAACGCGAGGTCGTTGGCGGGAACGACCATGTCCGCCAGTGGGTGCTGGAAGAAGAACATGTACCAGCTGCGCTTGAGCTGATCGAAGTTCGTGAGGAAGGCCATGGCGATCGCTGCGCCGGGGGGTACCGCCATGCTGACGACCGTGCGCCATCGATCGGGTTCGTGCACCGCGGCACCGTGGGTCGCCGGCGCACCCCAGTCGTGGCCGATGATCACCCCCGGCTCGCCGTTGCCGAGCAGCTCGTGGAACCCGATCGCATCGAGCGACAGCACCCCGGTCTGGTAGCGGCCGTCGGCGGGCACCGCCGTCGGCGCGTAGCCGCGCTGGAACGGCGCCACCGCGCGGTATCCGGCAGCGGCGAGTTCGGGCAGCAGGTGTCGCCACGAGTGGGCGCTGTCGGGGAAGCCGTGCAGGCAGAGGGCGAGCGGTCCCTCGTCGCCGCAGGCGAGGTACGTGAAGTCCACGTCGTTGACGGTGGCCTGGCGGGTCTCGATCGATGACGACATGAGCGAACCGTAGCGAGCGCCGACCCGCACCCTGCGACGCACGTCACCACCCCGCCGTGTGCTCCGTTGTTGAGTGACGGGTGCCACTGGTCCTATCGTGAGGCTCATCGGGGGTCAACGAGGGGTCGAGGTCACGTTCCACGGCGTGCGGGGTTCCACCCCGTGCCATGGCGATGACATCGCACGGTACGGCGGCAACACGTCGTGCGTCTCCGTGGCGATCCCCGGCGCAGACCCCATCGTGTTCGACCTCGGCACCGGCCTCAGGTACTTCGGGGCCACGCAGCCGCAGGACGGCAGTTTCCGCGGGGCCTGTCTGCTCACCCATCTGCACTGGGATCACACGCAGGGGTTGCCGTTCTTCACGCCGATGTTGAAGCCCGGCGCCCAGTTCGACGTGTATGCGCCCGTGCAGGAGGACGGCCGCTCGGTGGCCGAGGTCTTCGAGTCGACGATCCATCCGCCGCTGTTCCCGATCAGCGTCTCGCAGTTCCCGGGCGACTTCCGCTTCCACGACGTCGCCGATGAGGAGTTCGACCTCGGCCCCGTGCACGTCACGGCGAGGCTCGTGCCGCACGTCGGTAACACGCTCGGGTACCGCATCGAATGGAACGGCATCAGCGTCGCCTACCTGAGCGACCACCAGCAGCCCTACGACGGATCGATGCGCGCCAGCGACGGTGCGCTCGAACTCGCTCGCGGTGTCGACCTGCTCATCCACGACTCGCAGTACACGCAGGACGAGTTCGAGATGAAGTTCAACTGGGGTCACTGCACGGTCGACTATGCCGTCTGGTTCGCGCACGAGGCCGGGGCGAAGCGGCTGGCGCTGTTCCACCACGACCCCACGCGTCACGACGACGCGATCGACGCGATCCGCGATTGTGCGTCGACGGCGGGCTCGCTGATGGGCGTCGAGGTCCTCGCTGCCCGCGAGGGTCTCACCGTCCGGCTCGACTGACGTCGGGTCGACGGGTCGCCGGGATCGATGGCCGATGGACGTGCTGGGATTCATCGCCGAGATGGCGCTCGGCATCGTGTTCGTCGTCGCCGGCGCGAGCAAGGTCGCACGCGGTCGCGAATGGCCGGTGCAGGCAGCCGAACTCGGTGCTCCTCGTCCCGTGGCGCTCGTGGTGCCGTGGTGGGAGATGACCGTCGGTGCGCTGCTGGTCGCGGGGTTGGGTTCGCCTTGGGCAGCGATCGCCGCACTCGTCACGCTGATCGGGTTCACGGCGGCGATCGTCGTACAGCTCCGTCGCGGCCGTCATCCCCAGTGCGCGTGCTTCGGGGCGTGGAGCACGGCGCCGCTCGGCGGCAGGCACGTCGCTCGCAACGCCGGGTTCGCTGCCCTCGCCGTCCTCGCCGCCCTGTTCGGGTGACGTCGCGGTCGGGTGACGTCGCGGTCGGGTGACGTCGCGGTCGGGTGACGTCGCGGTCGGGTGACGTCGCGGTCGGGTGACGTCGCGGTTGGGTGACGAGGATCAGGCCGTGACGGCGAAGGCGAAGGTGATCACGATCGCCTCGTCGCGCCACCGTTCGTACCGCCCGCTCGGGCCGCCGTGTCCGGCGCCCATCTCGGTGCGCAGCAGTTGCGGAGCCGTGTCGGTACGCACGGCGCGGAGCTTGGCGCACCACTTCGCCGGCTCGTGGTAGCTGACCCGTGGGTCGTTGAGGCCGGCGGTGATCAGCAGCGCGGGATAGTCGCGCCCGACGACGTTGTCGTACGGCGAGTAGCCGAGCATGTACGACGCGAAGGGCTCGTCGCGCGGGTCGCCCCACTCCTCCCACTCCGTGATCGTGAGTGGCAGCGTCGGGTCGCTCATGGTGGTGACGACGTCGACGAAGGGCACCTCGGCGACCACCGCGTTGAACAGGTCGGGTCGCAGCGTCATGCACGCGCCCACGAGCAGACCGCCGGCGCTGCCACCGCGCAGGGTGATGCGGTCGGGGTGGGCCCAGCCGAGGTCGCGGACGTGCTCGACGCAGGCGATGGTGTCGGTGAAGGTGTTTCGTTTGGCGAGCAGCTTGCCGTCGGTGTACCAGCGGCGACCGAGCTCGCCGCCACCGCGCGGGTGCACGAGGGCCCAGGTCCACCCGCGGTCGAGCATCGAGATGCGGCCGACGCTGAACCACGGCGGCATCGAGGCCTCATAACTGCCGTACCCGTACACCAGACACGGGGCGGTGCCGTCGGGCGCGGTGCCACGACGGCGCACGATGTCGACCGGCACGAGCGTGCCGTCGGGCGCGGTGGCCCATTCGCGACTCGCTTCGTACGCGGTGAGGTCGACGTTCGGGGTGGGGGTCTGCTTCAGCAGGGTGCGCTCGCCCGTGGTGAGGTCGAGCTCGTACACCGACGCCGGCGTGGTGAACGACTGGTAGCCGTACCGCAGGGTGGTCGCGTGCCACTCGGGATTCGCGTCGAGCTCGAGTTCGTGCGGTTCGCTGCCGAGGTCGAGCGCCTCGATGGCGCCGTCGCGGCGCAGGATGCGCACCCGCTGCTGGGCCTGCGACCACTCGTGTACCGCGAGGTGATCGGCGAACGGCTCGATGCCGACGATCCGCTGACCCGGGACGTGAGGGAGCAGCTCGCTCCAGTCGGCCGGCGCGTCCTCGGGCGCGCTCATCACGCGGAAGTCCTCGGCCTCGAGGTTGGTGAGGACCACGAACCGGTCGCCCCAGTGGTCGAGGGAGTACTCGAGCCCCTCGGTGCGCGGACGCACGCTGACGGGTGCGTCCGTCGGCCGGTCGGCGGGCAGCAGCCACGCCTCGGAGGACGTCTTGCTGGCTGCCTCGAACACGATCCAGCGCTCGCTGCGGCTGAGGTCGATGCCGAGGTAGAAACGCTCGTCGGGTTCGTGGAGGACGAGCACGTCGTCGGACTGCGGGGTGCCGAGCGTGTGGCGCCACACCTGGAACGGCCGCATCTGGTCGTCGGGCAGCATGTAGAAGAACTGCGTGCCGTCGCTCGACCAGGCCGAGCCGCCCCACGCCGAGGTGCCCTCCAGCACGTCGGGCAGGTCGGCACCGATGGCGAGGTCGCGGAAGCGCAGCGTGTACATCTCGCTGCCGTCGACGTCGCAGCTCCATGCCGCGGTCGAGTGGTCGACCGACATCTCGAGCAGGCCCAACGAGAAGTAGTCGTGGCCGGCCGCCTCGATGTTCTCGTCGATCAGCACCTGTGACTCAGCGGTGTCGCGGCTCGCGCCTCGGCAGTGGATGGCGTAGTCGAGGCCTTCGACCGTCCGGGCGGTGTACCACCACTCGCCCTTGCGGACGGGGACGGCGGTGTCGGTCTCCTGCACCCGGGACTTGATCTCCTCGAACACCGTCTGCACGAGCGCCTCGTGCGGGGCGAGCCACTGCTGCGCGTAGTCGTTCTCCGCGGCGAGGTACGCGACGGTGTCGGGATCGTCCCGGTCGCGCAGCCAGGCCCAGGGATCGGCGACGTCACCCGTGATGCGGTGCCAGATGTGCGGCACCTGCTTCGCGACCGGCGGCACGGCCGCGGCGGGCCCAATGGACGAGGCGTCGGACGAGGCGTCGGGGGAGACGGGGAAGACGGGGGAGGATTCGGCGGGGGTCGGCACGGCGTCGGGCACGCTCCGAGGCTAACGAGGTGCGCTGCGACGTGCGCCCCGAGGTCGGACCCGAGCGAGGATGCGGGTGGGAGTCCGGTCGAGGTCCGCCCGGCGCGGCTCCCGTGGCGGTGTGTGTGTCGCTTGTCGTTCCGGGGCGAGTTCGCGGTCGGGCTTGGGTACTGTCGCCGCCTGTGCGCGTATGGATCGATCAGGACCTGTGTACGGGTGACGGTCTGTGCCTCGACCATGCGCCCGACGTGTTCGTCCAGCTCGAGGACGGCATCGCGTACGTGGCCGAGGAGGGCTCGCCGCTCAACGACCCGGGTGGCTCGGGCAGCCTGGCCTGGGTGCCGGCGCGAGCCGAGCAGTCGGTGATCGATGCCGCGCTCGCGTGTCCCGGCGAGTGCATCTTCATCGAGATGGGGCGGGCGGGCGAGGCCGACGCGGCGTAGTCCGTGCGCGGACGCTCGTCCGACCGAGCCGCCGCGGTAGCCTGAGCGTGATGAAACGGACCAGCGTGGCGCACCTGAACTGCTCGGTCGCGCAGACGCTCGACGTCGTCGGCGAGTGGTGGACGTTGCTCGTCGTTCGCAACCTCATGTTCGGCCAGCGTCGGTTCGAGGCGATCCAGGGAGACCTCGGGATCGCCCGCAACATCCTGAGCGACCGGCTCGGCACGCTCGTCGAGCACGGCATCGTCGACCGGGTCAAGTACCAGGACCATCCCGAGCGGTTCGAGTACCGCCTCACCGACAAAGGGCGCGATCTCTTCCCCGTCGTCGCGGCGCTGATGGCGTGGGGCGACAAGTGGGCGGCCCCGCTCGGCAAGCCGATCGATCTGGTGCACTCCTGCGGGCACGTGGCCACGCCGACGGTCGTGTGCGATCACTGTGGTGGCGCCCTCGAACTGCGTTCGGTGAAGGCGACCGGCGGTCCCGGCTGGACTCGGGCCGGCGGCGACCTGCCCGCCACCTGACCACTACCCGACCACTTCCAGACCACACTCCGGCGGCACTCCTGCCATACTCCGTTGCGTGATGAAACGGAGTGGTCTACCATCGCTCCATGAGCGACGAGACGAGCCAGCACCGCCCCGACTCCCAGGCGTCCCCGGCGGCGGCGGCCGCCACCGTCGAGTGGCACCCCACGGCGTGCATCCTGTGCGAGTGCAACTGCGGGATCGAGATCCGGCTCGGCGGTGACACCGGCACCCGGTTCGAGCGCATCCGCGGCGACAAGGCCCACCCCGCGTCGCAGGGCTACACGTGCGAGAAGGCGCTCCGCCTCGACCATTACCAGCACCAGCCGCGGCTCACGTCGCCGCTGCGCCGCCGTGCCGACGGCACGTTCGAGGAGATCGACTGGGACACCGCGATCAGCGAGGTGGCCGCACGCTTCGCCGCGGTCCGCGACGCCCACGGTGGCGAGTCGATCTTCTACTACGGCGGCGGCGGGCAGGGGAACCACCTCGGCGGCGGCTACAGCGGCGCCACGCTGCGCGCACTCGGCGCCCGCTACAAGGCGAACGCGCTCTCGCAGGAGAAGACCGGCGAGTTCTGGGTGAACGGCAAGATGTTCGGCGGCGGGGTGCGCGCCGACTTCGAGCACACCGAGGTGGCGGTGTTCGTCGGCAAGAACCCGTGGCAGAGCCACGGCCTGCCCCGCGCGCGCACCCTGCTCAAGGAGATCGCCAACGATCCGGCGCGGGCGATGATCGTGATCGACCCCAAGCGGAGCGAGACCGCCGAACTGGCCGAGTTCCACCTCGCCGTGAAGCCGGGCACCGACGCGTTCTGTCTGGCGGCGATGGTCGCGGTGCTGGTGCAGGAACGCCTCGTGAAGCGGTCGTGGGTCGACGAGCACACCACCGGCTTCGAGCAGATCGCCGAGGCGTTCTCGTCGATCGACGTCGACGCCTACGCGGCGCGGTGCGGTGTCGATGCCGAACTGCTCCGCAGCGCGGCCCGCCGGATCGCCGGTGCGGCGAGCGTGGCGGTGTTCGAGGACCTGGGCATCCAGATGAACCGGCACAGCACGATGAACAGCTGGCTCGAGAAGCTGCTGTGGATCCTCACGGGCAACTTCGCGATCCCCGGTGGCCAGTACATGGGCACCTCGCTCGTCAGCCTGATCCGTGCGGGTGGGCCCAAGCCGGCGGGCACGCCCGAGAACGTGTCGCCCGTGGTGGGCGCCAAGATCATCAGTGGTCTGGTGCCGTGCAACGTGGTGCCCGACGAGATCCTCACCGACCACCCGCGCCGCTACCGGGCGATGCTCGTCGAGAGCGGCAACCCCGCCCATTCGTTGGCCGACAGCGGCCGCATGCGCGAGTCGCTCGAGTCGCTCGAACTGGTGGTGGTGATCGACGTGGCGATGACCGAGACCGCCCGGCTCGCGGACTACGTGCTGCCCGCACCGACGCAGTACGAGAAGTGGGAGGCCACGTTCTTCAACTTCGACTTCCCGCACAACGTCTTCCACCTCCGCAAGCCGGTGCTGCCGGCGCCGGACGGCGTGCTGCCCGAGCCCGAGATCCACGCTCGTCTGTGCGAGGCGCTGGGGGCCATCACCTCCGAGCAGCTCGCGCCGCTGCGCGCCGCGGCCGAGCGCGGTCGCGCCGAGTTCGCCACGGCGTTCTTCGAGGCGACGTCGGCCGATCCCCGGCTCGGTGCGATGGCGCCCGTGGTGCTGTACCGCACGCTCGGGCCCACGCTCCCCGACGGTGCGGCGTCCGCGGCGCTGTTGTGGGGCGCCGCTCACCGGTGCGCCCTCGGCTACGAGACGTCGGTGCGTGGCGCCGGGTTCACCGGCGAGGGGCTCGAACTCGGCGAGGCGCTGTTCGACGCGATCCTCGCCGGCCACCACGGCGTCACCTTCACCAACGACGAGTGGGACGCCGTGTGGCCGCGCGTGCAGACGGCCGACCAGCGCATCCAACTCGCGCTCCCGGAGCTGCTCGACGAGTTGGCGGCGCTGCCCGACGATGCGCCCATCGCCACGGACGAGTTCCCGTTCGTGCTGTCGGCCGGCGAGCGCCGTTCGTTCACCGCGAACACGATCATCCGCGATGCGGGCTGGCGCAAGCGTGACGCCGAGGGTGCGCTGCGGCTGAGCCCCGCCGACGCCGAGGCGCTCGGCGTGATCACCGGTGGCACGGTTCGGGTGGTCACGACCCGTGGCGCGGCAGAGGTGGTGGTCGAGGTGTACGACGGCATGCAACCGGGGCACATCTCGCTGCCGAACGGTCTCGGGCTCGACCAGGACGAGGCAGGTGGTCTGCACCGCACCGGCGTGGCGCCGAACGAGCTCACCGACAACCGGCTCCGCGACCCGATCGCGGGGACACCGTGGCACAAGAGCGTGCCGGCCCGCCTCGAACCGGTCTCCTGACCTCGACGGTCGCCCGACGGTCGCCCGACGGTCACTCGAGGGTCGCCCACTCGATGGTGCTCGTCAGGACCTGAGCTGACGCAGCACGCGGCGGACGTCGTCGCTGAGCGACACCGGTCGCGTGCCGCGCTCGACATCGTCGAGCAGACCTTCCAGGTCGTCGACGAGGCCGGCGTGTCGACTGCGGCCCATGAGCGCGGTCGCGTACCCGGCACCGAGCGCGACCGGCGCCGCGGCGACGACCACCGGGGTCGTGATCACGGCGATCACACCGGTCGCGACGAGACCGAAGCCGCCGACCGCCGTCGCCCCGGCGACCGCTTCGGCGCGTTGCGGGGTGCGGTCGGCCACGAGCCGGACGAGGGTGCGGCCCGGTTCGACCACGCTGGTGCGCGCCTCGATCCCGCCGAGTTTGCGGAGATGGACCGAGACCGACCCGGTGCGCGCCAGTCGCTGCACGGTCGCCATCGCGTCGGTGCGCTTGCGCCACTCGCCACGATCGCCGGCACTGCGGGCGCGCCGCATCCCGTGGCGGCGTTGCAGGTGGTCGTCGAGGCGGCCGAGCAACGTGTCGACGTCGAGCGCCATGATCCGCTCGACCGCCACTCGCCGCGGGCCGACCGTGCGGTCGAGCCGAACGGGCGGCGGCATCGGTCCCAGCCGCTCGATCGCGAGGGAGATCCGCACGGCGTCGAGATCGAGGCCGGCCTCGTCGGCGGCCTCGAGCAGCACCTGCTCGCTCATCCGGCCCGTCGACCCGGGGACGCCCGGATGCGCTGCGGTCATCTCGCTCGCGCGTCGGAGCACGCGATCGACGGCGTCCCGGTCGAGGTCCACGGCCACAGGCTATGGCGGATCGGACGGCCGGTGCCGTGCGCTTCGAGGTCCGGGGTGGACGCGGCCGTCCGAATTGTTACTATGGCCGTAGTGCTAATTCGGCACCGACCGCGAACACCCCCGCTCGCACACCCGGACACCCAGGGAGCAACTCGTGACCTCGTTCGACCTCGACCTCAGCAAGTACAACCTCGGATGGAGTGACGACGTCGAGTACGCGTTCACGCCGAAGAAGGGCCTGAACCCCGACGTCGTCGATCAGATCTCGTGGTGGAAGGGCGAGCCGAAGTGGATGACGGCGCAGCGCCAGCGCAGCCTGCGCATGTTCGACCGCAAGCCGATGGCACCGTGGTTCGCCACCAACATGCCCGACATCGACTTCCAGGACATCTTCTACTACCTGAAGCCGGCGACCGATCAGGTCAGCGAGTGGGACGACCTGCCCGAGCAGATGAAGGCCACGTACGAGAAGCTCGGCATCCCCGAGGCCGAGCGCAAGTACCTCGCCGGCGTCACGGCGCAGTACGAGAGCGAAGTGGTGTTCCACCGCAACCGTGAAGACCTCGAGGCGCAGGGGATCCTGTTCTGCGACATGGACACGGCGCTGCGCGAGTACCCCGAACTCGTGAAGCAGTACTTCGGTTCGGTCATCCCCGCGGGTGACAACAAGTTCGCCGCGCTGAACACCGCCGTGTGGAGCGGTGGCTCGTTCATCTACGTCCCGCCGGGCGTCGAGTGCGAGATGCCGCTGCAGGCGTACTTCCGCATCAACAGCGAGAACGCCGGCCAGTTCGAGCGCACGCTCATCATCGCCGACGAGGGCTCGCAGGTGCACTACATCGAAGGGTGCTCGGCCCCCGTGTACACCAACGACTCGCTGCACTCGGCGGTCGTCGAGATCGTCGTCAAGCCGCATGCTCGCGTCACCTACACCACGATCCAGAACTGGTCGCCGAACGTGTACAACCTCGTCACCAAGCGTGCCCGGGTCGAGGAGTGCGGTCACATGGAGTGGATCGACGGCAACATCGGCTCGAAGCTCACCATGAAGTACCCGTCGGTGTACCTCGTCGGCCCGAAGGCCACGGGCGAGGTGCTGTCGGTCGCCTATGCGGGCCCCGGCCAGCACCAGGACGCCGGCGCCAAGATGGTGCACGCCGCACCCGAGACCACCTCGAAGATCGTCTCGAAGAGCATCAGCAAGGACGGTGGCATCACCACCTACCGCGGCCTGGTGCGCGTCGACGAAGGTGCATACGGCTGCAAGAGCCATGTGCAGTGCGACGCCCTCATCCTCGACGAGCAGAGCGAGAGCCGCACCCTGCCGTACATGGAGGTGGGCGAGCGCGACGCGCAGATCGGCCACGAGGCCACCGTGTCGAAGATCGCCGACGAGCAGCTCTTCTACCTCATGAGCCGCGGCCTCAGCCAGGAGCAGGCGATGAGCATGGTCGTCAACGGCTTCATCGAGCCGATCACCCGCACCCTGCCGATGGAGTACGCCGTCGAGTGGAGCCGTCTGATCGAGCTGCAGATGGAAGGCAGCGTCGGCTGATCGCCTCCTGAGCCGTCGCCCGGTAGCGTCACGCGCATGACGATCGAGCTGGTCACGACGGACGGAATCTTCGCCCTCGACGGGGGCGAATGGCAGGTCACCAACAACATCTGGTTGGTGGGTGACGACCGCGAGGTGATCGTGTTCGACGCAGCCCACGATGCGGCCGCGATCACCGCGGCGGTCAACGGACGCCGGGTGCGTTCGATCGTGCTCACCCACGGCCACAACGACCACATCAACGCGGCGGTGCCGCTGCGCGACGCGGTCGATGCCCCGATCGTGCTGCACCCGTCCGACCGCATGCTGTGGGACGTCGTGTGGCCGGGGCAGTCGCCCGATCGCGACCTCGAGCCCGGTGCGGTCATCGGCGTGGGCGGCCACGAGCTCGGCGTGCTGCACACCCCCGGCCACTCGCCCGGTTGCTGCTGCTTCCACGACGTCGCATCGGGTGTGCTGTTCAGCGGCGACACGCTGTTCTGCGGCGGGCCCGGTGCCACCGGTCGCAGCTACAGCGACGAGCCGACGATCCTGCGCAGCATCCGCGACACCCTGCTGCGGCTGCCCGACGAGACGGTCGTGCACACCGGCCACGGCGACTCGACGACGATCGGTGCCGAGCGCGAGCGCGTGCTGGCCCGCGCCGCCGAGCTCGGCGTCTGACCCCGGCCGTTCGCCCCAGCCCGATGTGGGCGAACGGGTTCTCACCGAACTCTGACCTGCGCGAGCCCGGTCCGCTTGGCAGACTTGGCGGATGCCGATGCGCCAGGAGTGCAAGAACTACGAGAGCCGCACGTACCCGAACGGTGACACCGTCCGGAAGTGCAACCTCGACCTGGCCCCGGATGCGCCGTGGCGCTGCCCGGACAACTGTCCGAAGTACGAGCGGCGCATGGATGCCGGCTGGACCTACGGCACCGTGGTGCCGCCGAAGACGCCCGTGGAGCCGCCCGGCCTCGACGACGGCACGGCCGCGGCAGTGTTGGACGAGGCCGAGGACCATCTCAACGCGATCGGCGCCCAGGTGCGGGCCGAGCTCGAGGCCGAGCGGTTGGCCGCCCAGCGCAAGGGCCTGAAGCGCTTCTTCCGCCGTCGCGACTGATCCGCGACTGATCCGCGACTGATCCGCGACTGATCCGCGGTCGGAGATCGCACCTCGCCGAGGTGGAGGACTGGGGAATTTCTCCTATCCAGACAGTAGTATTTCCCCGTGCCTGCGTTCTCCCCCGACGCCGTTCGCGCGTCCGCACCTCCCGATCTCGATCGCCGCATCGCCGCTGCCGAGCGCGCTGCTGCCGCCGCCTTCCCCTCCGCCGAGGAGGAGGTGTGGCGCTACAGCCGCATCGGTGAGCTCGACCTCTCGGCGTTCACCCCGGGCCGTGCGATCACCACGGTCGACGCCCCCGACGGCGTGCACGTGGTGCAGGGCGCCGAGCTCGGCGATCGTGCCGACGACGCCGACGCGGTCGACCTCTTCCACGAGCTGAACCGGGCCTTCATGGACGCGGTGGTCGTCTCGGTCCCGCGTGGCCGAGCGATCGAGCAGCCGGTCGTGATCACCCACCGTCTCGACGCCGCAGGCGTCGCAGTGTTCCCGCGACTCATCATCGACGCCGCCGAGGACAGCGAGATCACCGTGGTCGAGCAGTTCGTCTCGCCCGACGGTCTCGTCGCCCTGTGCGTCCCCCGACTCGAGGTCGACGTCGCGGCAGCGGGACGTCTGAAGTACCTGGGTGTGAACATGCTCGGGTCGTCCACCTGGCACCTCGCGCACCAGCAGGCGTTCGGCGCCCGCGACTCGAACACGTTGCTCGCCACGGTGGCTCTCGGCGGCGACTACGCCCGTGTGCGCACCGAGGCCCGGGTCACCGGCCAGGGCGCGAGCACCCGTCAGATCGCGCTGTACTACGCCGACGCCAACCAGATGCACGACTTCCGCACCCTGCAGGACCACGCCGCGCCGAAGACGCACAGCGACCTGCTGTTCAAGGGGGCCGTGCAGGACCACGCCAAGAGCGTGTACACGGGGTTGATCAAGATCCGCCACGACGCCAAGGGCTCGCAGGCGTTCCAGACCAACCGCAACCTCACGCTCAGCTCGGGCGCCTGGGCCGAGAGCGTGCCGAACCTCGACATCGAGACCAACGACGTGAAGTGCAGCCACGCCAGCACGGTCGGACCGATCGACGAGGAGCAGCGCTTCTACCTCGAGAGTCGTGGCATCCCGCCCGAGATCGCCGAGCGCCTGGTGGTGCTCGGGTTCTTCGACGAGGTGCTCGAACAGCTCCCCGTGGGCCCGCTCGCCGCGCAGCTGCGCGAGCTGGTCAGCGCCAAGCTCCAGCGGAAGTCGTCATGAGCGGCGCCTCGGGCAGCTCCGGCAGCTCCGGCAGTGTCGGCACGGTCGTGTGCCGCTTCGACGACATCGCGCCGAACACGGCCCAGCGCTTCGTCGTCGGCGGTCGTCCGGTCGCCGTCGTGCGCATCGGCGACGACCTGTACGCGATCGGCGACACGTGCAGCCATGCCGACGTCTCGCTCAGTGAGGGCGAGATCCTGTGCGACTCGCGAGAGATCGAGTGCTGGAAGCACGGCAGCGCGTTCAGCCTCGAGACGGGCGAACCGCAGACCTTCCCGGCCACCCAACCGGTGCCGGTGTTCGTCGTGCGCAACGTCGACGGCGACGTGGTCGTCGACATCGAGGCCGATGAGGCCGCCAACACGGCCGCCAACACGCCCGGAGGAGCTTCCTGAGATGAGCACGCTGCAGATCACCGACCTCCGCGCCTCGGTCGCGGGCAAGCAGATCCTCCACGGGGTGAACCTCACCATCTCGAGCGGCGAGGTCCACGTGGTGATGGGCCCGAACGGCGCCGGCAAGAGCACGCTCTCGGCGGTCGTGATGGGCAAGCCCGGCTACGAGGTGCTCGGCGGCTCGGTCACCCTCGACGGCGTCGACATGCTCGCGCTGCCCGCGTGGCAGCGCGCCCAGGCCGGCCTGCACCTCGTGATGCAGTACCCGAGCGAGGTGCCGGGCGTGTCGCTCGACCATGTGATGGAACAGGCGCTCATCGCCCGCGGCCGCTCCACCGACGGCCTCGACGAGCTCCTCGAGGCCGAGGCGGCCCGTATCGGCTTCGCCCCCGAGCTGCTGCACCGTGCGCTCAACGTCGACCTGTCCGGTGGCGAGAAGAAGCGCAACGAGACGCTGCAGCTGGCGGTGCTCCAGCCGCGGATCGCGATCCTCGACGAGCTCGACTCCGGCCTCGACATCGATGCGTTGCGCGACTGCGCCCGTCGCGTCGAGGCGCTCACGAACGACGACGGCCCGCAGGGCCAGCGTCTCGGGGCGCTCGTGATCACCCACTACAACCGGCTGCTCGAAGCGCTGCGTGCCGACGTGATCCACATTCTCGTCAAGGGCCGTATCGTCGCGACCGGGGGTCCCGAGCTGGCCGACCAGCTCGAGCGTGACGGCTACGCGGCCTACGCCATCGCGGACGAGCCCGAGGCCTCGGCCCCGGGCTCGCTCGACGACCTGTTCGCGATCTGATCCGCTCCTGAACTGATCCTGAACTGATCCTGAACTGATCCTGAACTGATCCTGAACTGATCGGAAGCGGAACCGATCCGCTCGCGGATCGGCCCCGAAACGCGCCGCACCGCCCGACGGCGACGTTGCCGTGGGCGGTGCGAACCGGGTGTTCCGTCCGATCGGCGTGGGGCCGACCGAACGGGACCTCACATGCCGCGGAGGCGGCGGATGCGCTCCTCGGTGGCCGGGTGGGTCGAGAAGAGGCGGGCCATGGTGGCGGCGTTCTTGCCGCCGTGGGCCTCGGCCAGCGGGTTGTGGATGTACATCTGCGCCTGGGCCGGCGCGACCGCCATCGGCCGCCGGACGGCCAGCTGCTCGATCCGTTCGAGCGCGTTCGCCAGTTCCCGCCCCGAACCGAGCAGCTCGGCGGCACCACGGTCGGCCTCGAACTCACGCGAGCGGGAGACGGCCATCTGGATGAGGCCCGCCGCCATGGGCGCGAGGAGCGCCATGGCCATGACGGCGATCGGGTTGGGACGGTCCTCGTCGTTGCTGTTGCCGCCGAACATCGAAGCGAACATCGCCATCTGGGCGACGTAGCTGATCGCGGTGGCGATGGCGGCGGCGACGGAGCCGATGAGGATGTCGCGGTGCTTCACGTGCATGAGCTCGTGCGCCATCACGGCCTCGACCTCGGCACGGGGCATCGAGGTGAGCAGGCCCTCGGTCGCGCAGACCACGGCCTTCTTCGGGCCTCGGCCGGTGGCGAACGCGTTGGGCTGATCGCTGGGCGCGATCGCCACCGTCGGCATCGGCAGGTTGGCGCGCTCGGCGAGGGAGCGCACCATGCCGTAGAACTCGGGATGGTCGGCTTCGGTGATCACCCGGGCGCGGGCGGACTTCAGGGCGAGCTTGTCGCTGAACCAGTACGAGCCGCCGACCATGACGAACGCCAGGACGAGGCCGATCGTGGCGCCACCTCGGCCGCCCAACATGGTGGCCACGGCCACGATGAGGCCGCCGAGCGATGCGAGCAGCACCCCGGTCTTCATCGTGTTCTTGAACATGGGGACAGGTTCCTTTCGGGAGGTGTGTTCACCGTCGGACGATGGTGAACAGTTCGTGTGAACAGTTCGTGTGAGCCGGCGCCCGGTCGGGGAGGACCTCCCGGGCGCCGGAGACCGGTCAGAAGTCGAAGATCTCGCCGAGGATCGAGGAGCGCTTCTTCTTCTTGTAGCCGTAGCCGTCGCGGTACTTGGCACGATCGTCGTCATCGTCGTCGTCGTCCCATCGCGGCCGGCGATCGTCGGAGCGGGGGTCGGGCCGCTGGTCGGGTCGGTAGTCGGCTGCGGGCAGCGGGGCGGCCGCAGGTGCGGGCTGGACGACCGGTTGGGGGGCCGGCTGCGGGAGCACGGCAGCGGATCGCTCGATCAGCTTGTCGAGCTCACCGCGGTCGAGCCAGACGCCGCGGCAGGTGGGGCAGTAGTCGATCTCGATGCCCTGCCGATCGGTCATCACGAGATCGACGGTGGTGTCGATGGGGCACTTCATGCGGGGACCTCCAGGTGGGAGTCGGGGGAGAGGGAGTCGGCAGCGGAGCCGTCGAGCGGGTAACGCCGGCGCACGACGAGCTTGCGCAGCTCCTCGAGCCAGAGCACCGAGGAGGCGACGGCGATGCACACGAGCCACTGGGTCGCCGAGATCGACATGGTGTCGAACAGCGACTGCATGAACCCGACGTGGGTGACGCCGACCTGGAGGAGTGCGACGACAGCGAGCGAGAGCCACAGCGGTCCGTTGGTGAACGTGAACCGGGTGAAGACGGACTGCCGATCGCTGCGGGCGTTGAGGATGTTGAAGAACTGGAACAGCACGAAGGTGTTGAACGCCATGGTCCCGGCCACGGTGGCGGTGCCGGCCTCGGCCTCCACACCGGGAGCGAGCGCCAGCACGGCGAGCGTGCCGAGCGCCATCACGGTGGCGGCGAAGGCGACTGCGGTCCAGCGGCTCCGGGTGAGGATCCGCTCGGTGAGCGGGCGGGGCTTGCGGGCCATCACGTCCGAGCCCGCCCGGTCGAGACCGAGTGCCATGGCCGGCGGGCCGTCCATGATGATGTTCACCCACAGGATCGCGATCGCCGTGAACGGCTTGCCACTCGCGATGTCGAAGATGGCGGCCAGCAGGAACAGCGCTGCGAAGCCGAGGGTGGTGCTCAGCTGGAAGCGCACGAACTTCACGATGTTGTCGTAGATCGTGCGACCCTGCTTGACCGCCTTGACGATCGTGGCGAAGTTGTCGTCGGCGAGCACCATGGTCGCGGCTTCCTTGGTGACCTCGGTACCGGTGATGCCCATCGCGATGCCCATGTCGGCCTTCTTGAGCGCCGGGGCGTCGTTCACACCGTCGCCGGTCATGGCGACGACGTTGCCCTTGCGCTGCAGCGCCGCCACGAGCCGGATCTTGTGCTCGGGGGCGACGCGGGCGAACACGGTGATGTCGTCGATCCGCTCGGCGAGCTCGTGGTCGTCCATCTGGTCGAGGTCGTTGCCGGTCACCGCCTCGCCGGTGAGGCCGAGCTCGCGGCCGATGGCCGCTGCGGTGGAGGCGTGATCGCCGGTGATCATCTTGACGGAGATGCCGGCGGCGTGCGCCTCGGCGATCGCGACCCTGGCCTCCGAGCGAGGCGGGTCGACGATGCCGGCGAGGGCGATGAGGGTGAGGTCGCGGACGAGCTCGATCGGCTCGCCGCCGGTGGCGGTGAACTCGGTCCAGTCGTCCACCGAGAACTCGCGCTGTGCGACCGCGAGGACGCGCAGGCCGGCCGAGGCGAGGCGATCGTTGTGGTCGCGGAGGGTGTCGAGATGGCCGGCGACCGGCTCGGCCGAGCCGTCCGTGCCGATGACGTGCGACGAACGGGCGAGCAGCACGTCGGGCGCACCCTTCACGTACAGGGTGACCTGGCGGCGCCCGTTGCCGTCGACGAGCTGGTGCGCGGTCGCCATGAACTTGTTGGCGGAGTCGAACGGCACCTCGGCGATGCGGGGGTGGTTGGCACGGACATCGTCGATGACGAGGCCACCCTTGGCGGCGAGCACGACGAGCGCGCCCTCGGTGGGGTCGCCCACGAGATCCCAACGGTCGTCGACCTTGCGGATCGCCGCGTCGGTGCACAGCGCCATCGGGAGCAGGGCGGCATCGAGGGCGACGGGCTCGTCGCCGTCGAGATGGACGATCGTCCCGACCGGTGCGTAACCGTCGCCGGTCACCTCGTGACGGCGCAGCTGAGTGATCAGCTCGACCGCGGTCATCTGGTTGAGCGTGAGGGTGCCGGTCTTGTCGCTGCAGATCACGCTGGTGCAACCGAGCGTCTCGACGGAGGCGAGCCGCTTCACGATCGCGTTCTGCTTGGCCATCTTCGACACGCCGAGGGCGAGGGTGACGGCGGTGACGGCGGGCAAGCCCTCCGGGATGGAGGCGACGGCGAGGGCGACGGCGGTGAGCAGCAGGTCGCTGGCGCTCTCGCCGCGGATGAGCCCGATCACGAACACGGCGATCACGATCGCCGCGGCGAGCTTGGCGAGGCTGTGTGCCAGACCGTCGAGCTGCTTCTGCAGCGGGGTCTTCTCGGTCTCGGTGGCCCGCAGCAGGCCGGCGATGCGGCCGATCTCGGTGGCCATGCCGGTCGCGGTGACCACGTACTCGCCACGGCCGCGGGTGACCGTGGTGTTCATGTAGACCATGTTCTTGCGGTCGCCGAGCGGAACGCTGTCGCGGTCGATCGATTCGATGCCCTTCGTGGAGGGCTGGCTCTCACCGGTGAGTGCGGCCTCTTCGATCTCGAGGCTGTTGGCGAAGACCAACCGACCGTCGGCCGGCACACGGTCGCCCGCCTCGATCATCACGATGTCGCCCGGGAGCAACTCGCCGGCCGGCAGGTTCACGAGCTCGCCGTTGCGGCGCACCCTCGTCTGGATGACCAACATCTTCTTCAGCGCCTCGAGCGACTTCTCGGCTCGGTTCTCCTGGATGAACCCGATGATCGCGTTGAACACCACCACGACGAGCACCACGAGCGGGGTCTTCAGCTCACCGGAGACCGCGAAGGCGACGAGCGCGGCGCCGATCAGGATGAGGATCAGCAGGTCGGTGAACTGGGCGACGAGGCGCCGCCACGCCGGGGTACGAGCCGCTTCGGCGAGGACGTTGGCACCGTACTGCTCGGTCCGTCGCTGCACTTCGGCCGCGTCGAGCCCGCGATCGGGCTGGACGCCGAGGTGCTCGGCGACGGTGGAGCCGTCGTGGCGGTGCGCGTCGGTGGGGAGCTGAGCTCCGGATGCGCCGGAAGAGGGCAGGGTCATCACGTGTGGGTTGTCCTTCGGTCGTGCTCGTTCGAGTGTCGATACCGAAGGTCTCTCCCGCTCGACCGGCGCTTCGTTGCGCTCGGCGAACCACCGTGCCCGGGTGTTCGAGTCGTGAGACCCGGACGCCGTACTGACGATCACGGTGCTGAGGGATACTCCCCTTCGTCGGCAAGACTAGAGGCGGATTTCCGGTGTCGCAACGCGAACGTGTCATGTCTGGAGGCCGGATGCGTCGCCGGAGCGTGCGCCGCGTTCGGAGCTCCCGATAGGTTCGGACGTCGTGACGGATCTGCACCCCAACGTCGTCAAGGTCGTCAGCGCCGCCGAGGCGCTCGGGCTCTCGATCGAACCGAGGCGATACGCCGAGGGAGCCAAGACCGCCGCCGACGCGGCCGCGGCGATCGGGGTCGACGTCGGCCAGATCGTGAAGAGCCTCATCTTCGGTGTCGACGGTGAGATCGTGCTCGCCTACGTGAGCGGGTCGAACCAACTCGACGAGCGCAAGCTCGCCGCAGCCGCCGGCGGCACGAAGTGCGCCCGCGTCGATGCCGACATCGTCCGCGAGACCACCGGCTACCCGATCGGTGGCGTGCCGCCGTTCGGCCACAAGACCCCGCTGCGCGTGTTCATCGACCCCGACCTGTTGCAGTACCCCGAGGTGTGGGCCGCGGCCGGCACCTGGCACGACGTGTTCGGCATCGAGCCCCACAAACTCGTCGAGGCCAGCCAGGGCATCGTCACCGAGCTCAGAAAGGCCTGACCCGCCGCCGGTCGGCGGAGCCCAGGCCTCGCGCCATTCACTACGGTTGGGTCGTGACGACCGACGAACGTGCACGAGGGGTTCTGGTGTCGGTCGAGCGGCTGGGGGCCCACTCGGCGTTGAAGCTGCGGGTCGCCCAACGAGTGGCCCGCATCCCGCGGCGGTTCCCGGTACATCACGGCGTCGTGCTCCACCGGGTCACGTACTGGACCGAGTTCGGTGGGCAGCCGCAGTTGGCGACCGGGCTCCTCGGCATCCCGCGGCGCCACCAGGCGCGCACGTCGGTGATGTGGTTGAACGGCACCAATCCGACACGATCCGAAGCTCCGTCGGCCGGTGGTCTCGTGGGCCTTCTGGTCTCCGCAGTCTTCGCCGGCAGCGGCCACCTCTTGCTTGCGCCCGACTACATCGGTCTCGGCACGTCGGACACGTATCACCCGTACATGCACACGGTGTCCACCGTCGATGCGGCGACCGATTTCGTTCGCGCCGTGGCGTCCTACTGCGAACGTGAGGGCATCGACTGGAGCCCTCGGTTGATGTTGGTGGGCTATTCGCAGGGGGCGCACGGAGTGGCGGTCCTCCAGCGGGCACTCGAGGCCGCTCCGATCGACGAGGCAGAGGTGCTGGCCGTGGCGAGCATCGCACCGCCTCTCGACCTCGCCAACGTCACACTTCCGTGGGCGTTGGAGGGGCGAGCGCCGAGCCACAGCACGTACCTCGCGTATGTCGCGCACTCCTACGCCCGCGCCTACGGCCGACCCCTCGAGTCGCTGCTCTCCGACGACGCGGCCACGTTGGTCGACGAGCTCTTCGACGGTCTGCACTCGGGAGACGAGATCGCGAGCCGGCTCCCTCCGACCCCGCGCCCGATGTTCCGTGAGGGGTGGGTGGACGACTACCTCGCAGGCGGCAACTCGTGGTTCCGAGGTGCGTTGGAGGAGAACGAAGCGGTCGGGTGGGCACCTCGCGCTCCGCTTCGTCTGTTCTACGGAGACGCCGACGTCGACGTCAGTCCCGATGACGCCCTGCTCGGTGCCGAGGAGATGCGCCGACGCGGTGGGAACGTCGAGACGGTCGCCGTCGGCGAGTTCGACCACGGCTCGGTGGTGTACCACGCAGTTCCGCTCGTGCAGGAGTGGTTCTCTCGCATCCGGGGTGACTGAGCCGACGAAGTTCACATCACAGCGGTGGCGTGCCGCCGTTCGGGCACAGGACCCCGCTGCGCGTGTTCATCGACCGCGACCTGCTGCAGTACCCCGAAGTGTGGGCGGCCGCCGGCACATGGCACGACGTGTTCGGCATCGAACCCCACAAACTCGTCGAGGCGAGCCAAGGCATCGTCACCGATCTGAAGCGCAGCTAGAGCGTGAGCGCTCTCGACACGCTCACGGCTTCGAATCCGTGGCGGGCGTAGAACCGCTGCGCGCCGTCGTTGGCGGCGTAGCTCTCGACGTGGGCCTCCGCGCAGCCGTTCGCCCTCGCCCACTCGATGAACGCCGCGATGAGCTGGCTTCCGACCCCTGCGTTCCGGTGCGACGGCTCGACGTAGAGGCTGCGCAGCACGCCGTACATGACGGGCAGCCTGGTCGGTGACGAGTGTTGGAGATACCCGACCGCGAACCCGACGGTCGCCCGGTCGGTCCTCGCGCGAAGCACGAGTGCCGACGGGTTGCCGAGCAACTGGACGAAGTCCTCGTGGCCTTCTCGACCTGGCCACGTGACGTCGGCGAACCGTTCGTATCGGCCGGCGTCCTCACGGAACAGCCGTGCTTCGAGCTCGACGAGCCTGGCGATGTCATGGTTCGTGGCGGGTTCGACGGTGATCACCGGCGGATCCTACGAACCTTGCGATCGAAGGTGTTGGGCGATGAGATGTGCCCATGCCCGCCCCCGAAGACGCCGTCGAACTGACAGCCGTCCTGTGGGCCGCGCCCGAGGGGGGTTTCAGCGCCTTGAACCCCGAGACGGGTACGACGTCGGAGGGCGAGACGCAGGCGGAGGCGTTGCGCAACCTGGCCGAGGCCACGGCGCCGTACCTCGAGGATTCGTCGGCCGGTCAGGGCATCGTCACCGATCTGAAGCGGGGCTGAGTTCCCCTCCGTCGGCGAGTACGTAGATGTAGGCGGACACCGAGCCACCAGCGGTGTTGGCACTCACCACGACCCGCCGGTAGCCGGGTCCCTCGAACTCGTCGAGTCGAGGCCACTCGGTCCTGAGGTGGTCCGATTCGAGGATCTGGACCTCGATGACGTCTCCCGTGTCATCGAGGACGAGTCCGGGGAACCCGAGATCTGCGCCCCACCCGGCCTCGTGGAGCCGGCCGCGGACCGAACCGGAGAACCACCGGCCCGCGAGGTGTTCGAGTTGCCCGTGATTGGGTCGACCGGGAGCGAGCGTCCCGTACACCGCGAGTCGCGCGGGGTCGTCCTCGATGAGATCGTTCATCGACAGGAAGATAGAGGCCTGCTCAGCAGATGAGGCTCGGGCTTCGAGCAGGCCGGTTCAACTCGATCAGCCGGTGACTCGAGCACGGGCTGGCTAGCTTCCGATGCATGACGCTCGACTTCCCACCCGGCCTCGATCTCGACAGCACGGCCGTGAGGCACGACCTCTACCTGCAGCGGTTGGCGAACACCCGGCGCACGATGGTGGCGCTCGGTGTCCCCGTGATGCTGGTGCGCGACCCGTTCAACGTCCGATACATCACCGGCGCGACCAACATGACGGTGTTCAACCTCTGCGTCCCGGCGCGCTATCTGCTGGTGCTCGCCGACGGTCCGGTGATCCTGTTCGACTACCTCGGCGGCGAGCATCTGGCGGCCGGTCTGCCGACGATCGACGAGGTGCGCACGGCGCACGGCCTCAGCCATGTCAGCGCCAACGGCTTCCTCGCCGGCGAGGCAGCGGCGATGGCGAGCGAGGTGGCCTCGCTCGTGCGCGATCACCTCGGCGCTGTCGACACGCTCGCCGTCGACAGCTTCCCGTTCGTCGCCGTCGACGCGCTCCGCACTGCGGGCTTCCGCATCACCGATGCCGACGCGCTCATGAGCCGGGCGAGGCGGGTGAAGCTGCCGTTGGAGATCGCGTACATGCGCGAGGCGATGCGTCGCACGGTGGGTGCGGTGCGGCAGATGGAGACGGCCCTGCGCCCCGGCATGACCGAGAACGAGCTGTGGAGCCACTTCATCGGTGCACTCGTCGCAGGGCACGGCGAACTCGTCTCCACCCGCCTGCTCGAGAGCGGCCCGAACACGTACCCGTACTTCCAGGAGTGCGGCACGCGGGTGATCGACGACGGCGACCTGGTGTGTCTCGACACCGACGCGATCGCGTTCGAGAGTTGCTCGGTCGACTTCTCGCGGACCTTCCTCGCCGGCGGCGGGCCCGGGCGCCCGGAGCAACGCGAGCTGTACCGGCGCGCGCACGAACAGCTGCGTCACAACGTGTCGCTGATCGGGCCGGGCGTGTCGTTCGAGCAGGTGGCTCGCAACGCGTGGCCGGTGCCCGAGGAGCACCGGTCGAGTCGCTACTACTGCGTCGGCCACGGGCTCGGCATGATCGGTGAGTACCCGAACCTCCCGTTCCACGTCGAGGGGCAGCCGTACCCGCTCGACGACGCGTTCGAGCCGGGCATGGTCTTCTGCGTGGAGAGCTACATCGGTTCGTCGGAGAGCGGTCAGGGCGTGAAGCTCGAGGACCAGCTGCTGATCACCGAGACGGGGGTGGAGGTCATGAACCACTACCCGTTCGAGGAGCGGCTGTTGCGGTGACCAGGGTGCGGTGATCAGGCACGGTGATCAGGCACGGTGATCAGGGTGCCGTGATCGTCGAGGTGCTGCGGGGCGTACGCTCACGGCTGCACCGCCATCGACCGCGTCGGGTCGGCGGCGATCGGACGGCCGGAGGTGCTGATGTCGACGGTCGAGCTGCGAGGGGTGAGCAAGGTCCACCGCGCAGAGCGGCGCGATACCGGCACCGGCGCGTCCGACGGCAGCGACGTCGTGGCGGTCGCGCGGACCGACCTGCATCTCGCCGACGGTGAGTTCTTCGTGCTCATCGGGCCGTCGGGGTGCGGGAAGAGCACCCTGCTCCGCCTGATCGCCGGGATCGAGCCGCCCACCACGGGGGACGTGCTGATCGACGGCGTCGCCGTCAACGACATCGATCCTCGCGGCCGCGACGTGGCGATGACGTTCCAGAGCAGTGCGCTCTATCCCAACCTCACGGTCGGGGAGAACGTCGGCTTCTCGCTGCGCCTGGCGAAGGTGCCCAGGGCGACGATCCGCGAACGGGTGCGCGAGGCGGCTGCGCTCGTCTCGATCGACCACCTGCTCGACCGGTGGCCGCGCCAGCTGTCCGGCGGCGAGGGCCAGCGCGTCGCCATGGCGCGCATGCTGATCAGGAGCCCGCACCTGTTCCTCATGGACGAGCCGATGTCGCAGCTCGACGCCAAGCTGCGCACGGAGCTGCGCGCCGAGATCGTGCGCCTGCAGCGACGTGTCGGCGTCACCACGGTCTACGTCACCCACGACCAGGTGGAGGCGATGTCGATGGGCCACCGGATCGCCGTGATGCGGCGGGGTCGGATCGTGCAGTGCGGTGCACCCGACGAGCTGTATCGCCACCCGGCCGATCTGTTCGTCGGGCAGTTCCTCGGTTCGCCGCCGATGAACGCCTGGCGTGCACTGGCCGTGGCCGATGGCGACGGCGTGGTGCTGCGCTGGATGCACCACGAGCTCCGACTCGACGCCGACGAGGTGCGTCGCTTCGGCGGGACGGAGGCGTTGCACGGACGCGAGGTGGTGATCGGCGTGCGGCCCGAGGCGTTGCACCTCGACGCGACCGGCCCGCTGACGGTCAGCCCTCGCTTCACCGAGACGCTCGGTCCGCACCAACTGCTCCACTGCACGCTCGGTGCCGAGGCGGTGCGGGCGACCGACGACGGTCTCGTGTCGGCCGACGATCACCACGCGCCGATCGTGGTGGCCGCCGCGTCGTCGGTCTCGTTCGACGTGTGGCAGCCGCTGCACCTCGGGGTCGATGTCGATGGCATCCACCTGTTCGACGGCGAGGACGGCAGGTCGCTCGAACAAAGCGTGGGGTTCGGAAGCGGCCCCAGACCTACCGTGTCGGCTCATGAGCGACGGCCATGAGTGAGGAACAGGAGCGCGTGCATCGGGTGACGGTGCGCGGGCGCTTCCGTGATCTCGACGAGCGGGCCCGGCAGTACCTGGTGCGGGCCCAGCCCGAGCACGACATCTTCGTGTCGGCGTACACGCCCGAGGGCACGTTCACGTACGACGACCGAATCCAGTTCTTCAACCTGCGCTACGAGGTGCGCGCCGCCTCGGCCGACGACGCAGCGGTCACCGGCGAAGTGGAGGCCGAGGCGTTCCTGCGCACGATGGGGTTCGGGCACGGCGACCTGAAGGTCGACGTGGTCGACGTGTCGGCCATCTGGGATGGCGTCCAGCGAGACGTGGTTCGACGGCAGGGTGCCTGACGGCGCGGGCTAGCTTCCCCGCATGCCGTACGACTTCGCCGCCGATCGCCGTCTCGACCCTCGTGTGAAGGCGATGCTGACCACGGTCAAGCAGATCGTGCCCCGTGACGTCGAGACCCGCGAGCAGATGCTCGAACAGGCCAAGAGCGAGCACATCGCCCGGTACCAGGCGGCGCGCCAGCGGGCGATGGAGGCGTGCGACACCGAAGCGGTCGTGTCCCAGGCGGGCCTGTCGGCCACCCATCACGAGCTCGTCTCCGAGCCGGACGGGAACACGATCCTGATCAACCTCATCCGGCCCGAGGGCGACGAGATCCTGCCCTGCGTGTTCTACATCCACGGCGGTGGCATGGAGTCGCTGTCGTGCTTCGACGGCAACTACCGGGCGTGGGGGAAGATGATCGCCCACGGCGGCGTGGCCGTCGCGATGGTCGAGTTCCGCAACGCGATCTTCCCGTCAGCCGTGCCGGAGGTGGGGCCGTACCCGGCCGGGTTGAACGACTGTGTGTCGGGGCTGAAGTGGGTGATCGCCAACGCGGCGATGCTCGGTGTCGATCCGGCGCGGGTGATCGTCGCCGGCGAGAGCGGTGGCGGCAACCTCACCCTCGCCACCGGCCTGCGTCTGCTGCGCGACGGTGAGATCGGGCTGATCCGCGGGTTGTACGCGATCTGTCCGTACATCGCGGGCGAGTGGCCGCAGGAGCGATTCCCCTCGTCGTCGGAGAACAACGGCATCCTCCTCGAACTGCACCACAACCGCGGCCGTGTCGGCTACGGCATCGAAGCGTTCGAGGCGAAGGATCCGATTGCGTGGCCGAGCTTCGCCACGGTCGACGACGTGCGCGGCTTGCCGCCGACGGTGATCCTGGTGAACGAGTGCGACCCGCTGCGCGACGAGGGGGTCGAGTTCTACCGGCTGCTGCTCGAGGCAGGTGTGCCGGCGCGCTGCAAGATGTCGATGGGCACGATGCACGGCACCGAGATCTTCCCGATCGTCTGTCCGGACATCAGCCGCGACACCGCCCGCGACATCGCCGCGGTCTGCCGGGGCTGACCGACTCGGCTCTCCGGCGGCCGCCTACGAGAGCTGGGTGAGGCCGCCGTCGACGACGAAGATCTCGCCGGTCACGTAATGGTTGCGCACCAGTGCGAGCACGGCCTCGGCGCAGTCGTCGGGAGTGGCCGACCGCTTGAGCGGCGCCATCTTCTTGACGCCTTCGTGCTGCGCGTCCCAGTCCGACGTCCATGGCGTCGCCACGAGACCCGGCGCCACCGCGTTGACGCGGACGGGGCCGTGGCTCTTCGCGAGCAGCCGGGTCATCTGGTTGAGCGCCGCCTTCGACATCGAGTACGCGATCGACGACCCGACCGGCCGCACCCCGGCGATCGACGTGACGTTCACGACGTGACCACCGCCGGCGGCTTGCGACTCGCGCAGCAGGGGCATCGCCATCTTCGTCAGGTTCCACGTGCCGAACACGTTGACCTCGAAGGTCTTGCGGAAGATCTCCTCGGTCAGCGCGTCGAGGTCGCGGTGGTCGACGAGCGTGGTCCAGCCGGCGTTGTTCACGAGCAGGTCGAGGTGGCCGAACCGTTCGATCGTGGCGTCGAGCAGATGGCGGCACTGGTCGGGGTCGGCGATGTCGGCCTGCACGTACGCCGACGGTCCCGGAAGCGCTGCGGCGACGGCCTCACCGGCGGCGACGCTCGACGACGAGTTCACCACCACCGACGCACCGAGCTCGGACAGGCGTTGCGCGGTCCGCTCGCCGATACCGCTCGACGACCCGGTGACGATCGCCACCACCCCGTCGAGCTCTGCTGCTCCACTCGCTGCGGCCATCTGTCGTCCCCCGTCCGTCGTATCGGTCGGGATCGACCGATCGGCCGATCCCGACGTCATCCTGCCATTCGGTGGTACGGGCGGAACGATCGCTGCGGGCGCTCGGGACCCGACCGATCGATCGTGAACGGGGCCTGAACACTCTGTGTGAATCGTCACGTGACGCGTTCTCGCCGCGGTGCTCTGTCACGCTGTGGGTGATGCCGCAGATGGGCCGGCCCGGGCAACCGGGCGGGCTCCCGACAGAGAGAGGAACACCCGTGCTCAAGATCCAGTCGGCCGGTGACACCACCGCCAAGGTCACGTTCGCACTCCCCACCGCCGAGGTGGCGGGGAACGTCTCGGTCCTCGGGGACTTCAACGGATGGGACCCGTCCGCTCACCCGATGAAGAAGCGCAGCAACGGCACGCGCAGCGTCACCGTCGAGCTGCCCAACGGCGAGTACCGCTTCAAGTACTGCACCGAGGCCGGCGAGTGGTTCTGCGACCCGCAGGTCGCCGACGTCGTCTACAACGAGTTCAACACGGCCGACTCGGTCGTGCGCGTCTGACGTCGTCTGACGGCGCCGCCCCGGGTGGCGTCAGAGTTCGACGCCGAGGCGGCCGAGCTCGAGCCGGACGACCGCGTCGACGTCGGCATCGGTGAGGATCGTCACCAGCGGCCGGCCGGCCCAGAGGTCGGGGCCGTGCTGCGCGGGACGCGTGCGCGGCCATGTCTTGCCGCGGCCGACGCCGTCGCCCGTGTCGACGCGGATGGGGTACCGGACCGAGGCGAAGTGCTGGGGCGCGAGCAGGTAGCTGATCGTGGTCGAGTCGTGGACGTGGATGCCGTCGAGCCCGGACGACTCGAGCGCGAACCGCCGGTAGTAGGGGAGGATCGCGCGGAGGTGACGGGCGCGTACGTCGTCGACCGACCCGATGAGGTCGAGCTGCGCGCCGGTCATGACGATCCGTTCGGTGACGTCGAGGCCGGCCATCACGATCGGGCACTCGGCGCCGAACACGATGTCGGCGGCCTCGGGGTCGCCGATGATGTTCGCCTCGGCAGCCGGTGAGGCGTTTCCGCCGCAGAACGCGTTGCCGCCCATCAGGACGATGCCCGCCAGGTTGGCCGCGAGCCGTGGCTCGGCCTGCAACGCGCGGGCGATGTTGGTGAGCGGACCGAGCGGCACCAGGGTGATCTCGCCGGGCGCCGCCATGGCGCGCTCGATGATCAGTTCGGCAGCGGTGTCGTTCACCACCGAGGTGGTCGGCGGCGCGAGCGGAGCGTCACCCTGGCCGTTGGCGCCGTGGACGAAGTCTGCCGGCCCGCGGAACGACATCGCCAGCGGACCGTGGGCGCCCTCGGCGACGGGGATGTCGGTGCGCTCGGCGATCTCGAGCAGGCGGAGGGCATTGTCGGTGCAGATCGACGTGCGCGCGTTGCCGAACACGGTGGTGAGGGCGACCACGTCGAGCTCGGGCGACGCGAGGGCGAAGAAGATCGCCATCGCGTCGTCGATGCCGGGGTCGGTGTCGATGATGATGCGGCGTGGCGCCGCGGCGGATGCCATGGGTGGGTGACCGGTTCTCGTGAGACGGCGGCGTCAGTCGCTGTTGCGCCACTCGGCCGGGTCGAGGCCGAGCTTTTCGAACCGCTTCACGATCCACACCGGGATCTCCATCGGCTCGTCGTTGAGGATCGACCGCACCTGCTCGCCGTCCTCGGCCCAGATGTGGCAGGTGTTCATGTTCATCATGAGGCCGCGCTGGCGGGCCTCGGGCGATCCGAACGCGCCCGAGCTGTCGCCGCTCTCACGGGCCTGGGCGACACGGAACGACCACATCGACTGCACGGCCACCGGCGCCATCGCCTGCAGCAGCGCCGTGGTGTGGGTGCAGCCGCGCGGACCACCGAACAGCTCGCGCACCTTGTGGGTGAAGCCACGCGCGATCGACAGGCCGATCAGGTGCTGGTAGTGGTCCTGGATCGTCGGGCAGGCCGCGTGCGGGTGGATCTCGAGCACGGCCTTCGCGTCGATGATCTCGAGCGACGGCACCGAGATGTGCATGTCGACGATCATGTGGTGCACCGTGAGCGCCTCGGGATCGGTCGGCACGTAGAGCCCGGGCGGCTTCTGGTCGCGGATGGCGCCGCGCAGCACGAGCGTGTCGAGGCCCTTGCGGTACGCGCGCACCACGTAGGCGCGTTCGTGGATGAGTTCGTCGGCGGCGTCGACGCCCTCGGGATGGGGCGCGATGTCGTCGAAGACCTCGGCGCGCGGTTCGAAGGCCATCAGCAGAACTCCTCGAGCAGGTCCCCGACGTGGTGGTCGGTGGCGGTGATGATCGGACGGAGGAAGAGCTGTTCGAGCAGCTCGGCCCCGCGGTCGTTGCCGCCCTGCAGGTCGCTCACGATCACCGACGCCGTGCAGCTCTGCAGCAGGCTCATCCGGTAGTCGTGCCAGCACTGTTCGAGCGAGTAGTCGGTGACGCCGAGCGACGTGACCGTCCGGTGGTACTGCTCGATGAGCTCGGCTTCGCATCCCCGGCGCACCTCGGGTGTCATCGACCCACCGATCAGGTTCGCGACGTCCCACGGTCCGAAGTGCTTGGTGCACAACTGGAAGTCGACCATCGTCACCGCATCGGCGCCCGCCGAGCCACCGAACAGGTAGTTCTCGGCCCGGCAGTCGGTGTGGGTGAAGGTGAGGTGCGGCTGGGCCGACACGTGGTGGAGCATGTCGACGTAGTGGTGGCAGGCGCGCTCGATCGTCGCGAGCATGTCGGGTCCGATGCGCTCGCCGAACCGCTCGGCGAAGGCGGGGAACCGTTCGAGTGCCATGCCCTGGCCCGCCTGGTAGAGCGGGTTGTTCATCGGGGGGAGCCAGGTCATCTCGGCGAGCTTCGGGCTGTCCCAGAACGCAGCGTGCAGGCGGGCGACGAGATCGATGATCTGCGATGCCTCGTGGGGCGTGATGCCGGCGATCTGGTCGGGGCACCGTGCGCCGCTGATGTCCTCGATCAGCAGGATGAACGGCAGGCCTCCCTCGCCGCAGTCGGCGTGGTACGGCTGGGGCACTCGGATCGACAGCTGGGTGGCGACCTCGCGGTAGAAGTTCACCTCCCGCTCGTAGAAGCCCATCATCTGCCCGAGGAACTGGTTCTCCGGCGCCGGCGACTGGCACTTCGCGATCATCGTCGCCGGCCCGCTGTGGCCGGGTTCGTAGGTGAGGTGCAGCCGGGCGAGCTCACCGAGGATCCCGACGCCTTCGCCGAAGCGTTCCGCCCTCACACCGGTGACGGTGCCGACGCGCCCGACGAGCACCTCGTTCATCCATTCGACCGTGATCTCTGCCACCTGCGCCGGAACGTTCGCCATCCGGCGAACGTAGCGGCGCAGGTCGAGCAGGACAGGATCAGAGCGGTGTCATCGCCCCGCTGACGTCGACCACCAGATGTGCTCGGGTCTGGAGGAACACGCACACCTTGCCCCCGTCACCGATCTTCGCGATGACGGCGTTCGGTACCGTGACACCGGCGACGTAGTTGAGGTTCGATGCCCACGGCCGGTCCACGCCACACGGGAACACCGTGGCGAATCCGGCGCCGGAGGGACCCACGATCGTGACGTTGAGGACCGCGGCGATGGCGTTCGACGGGACACCGCTCCGACCGGCCACGACCAACTCGAGCACCTGGCCACCCGCGACCGGGGCTTCGGTTTCACGGGTGTCGATCAACCGTGCGGGCGAGAACGACTGCTGGAGCGCTGGACCGGTGGGTGTGTACGCACCGTTCACGTCGACCACCACGTGTGCTGCGGTTTTCACGTAGATGCAGACCTTGCCGTCGACGCCGATCTTGGCGACGGCAGCGTTCGACACGGTCTGACCGGCCACGTAGTTGAGGTTGGAGGCCAAGGGACGGTCGCCGCCGCAGGGGAAGACGGTGACGAAGCCAGGACCGGTGGTCTCCGCGACCGTCACGTTGAGCGCTGCAGCGGTGCTGTCGGAGGGGAGCCCGCCGCGGCCGGCAACGACCACCTCGAGCACCTGGCCGTCGGCGACCGGAACGCCTGCCTCTCGGGTGTCGACGAGGCGTGCGGGCGTGACCGGCAAGTACTTGTCGCCCGCGCCGACGCGGAAGAAGCCGCTCACGTCGACCACCACTTCGGCCCCCGCGGTGGAGTAGATGCAGACCTTTCCGTCGAGGCCGATCTTCGAGACGACCGCGTTGGCGATGGTCTGGCCTGCGGCGAAGTTGAGGTTCGAGGCCCATGGGCGCTGCTCGCCGCACGGGTACACCGTGACGAATCCGCTGCCCTGGGTGCCGGTGACGGTGACGTTCAACACGGCGGAGGTGGCATCGCTCGGGACGCCTCCCGCGCCGGCGACGGTCACTTCCATCACGGTGCCGGTGCCCAGTGGGCCGGCGATCGTCCTGGTGTCGGTGAGGCGGGTGGGCGTCATCGTGTTGAACGCCGGCAGCGGCGAGGGCCGGTTGACGACGACGGTGTAGGGGATGCTCACACCGTCACGGGTGACCGTGACGACGATGGTGTTGTCGCCGTAGGCGAGCGTCACGTCGGCCGTCGGGGCAGCCGTCACGGCGACTCCGTTGACGGTGACGGTGACAGCGGCTCCGGTGGGCGCCGAGGGCGTGACCGTGAGGGCCGAGACGGTGGTGTCGACCGACGACGTGTAGCTGGTCTGCACCGGGCTGAACGCCGGGCTGAGCGTGGCGCCCGTGACCGACAGGGCGCTGAGGTAGAGGTCGGGCACGATGGCTGTCGCCGCCGACGTGGCGTGTGCCGCGCCGGAGGTGTTGGTCCGGGTCGCGATGACCCGGATGTGCGCGCCGACCTGAGCGGGGGTGACCCGGAAGGTGGAGGACGTGGCGCCAGGGATGTCGACGCCGTCCGCCTGCCACTGGTAGCTCGCGGTCATCGGGGTGCCGTCGAGGTTGTTCCAGTTGGTGTCGGGGTCGATGGCCGTGAGGGTGTTCCCCACCCGCGCGGTGCCGCTGACCGTCGGCAGCGCGGTGTTCACCGGGATGCCCGGGGTGACGGTGGCCGACGAGGAGTACGTACCGACCACTTCGCTCGGCGAGGTGCCCGTCACCGCCGCCAGCTGGATCTCGTACTCGGTGCCGTTCGTCAGGCCCGTCAGGCCGAGCGTGAGCGGCGCGCTGGTGTTGCCCGATCGGACCTCGGTCCACGCGCCGACGGAACCGTTGGTGCGGTACCGGACGATGTAGTCGGTGATCGGGTCGGTGGAGGCGGGTGCCGTCCACGAGACCGTGGCCCCCTGGTTCCCAGGGGAGACCATCGGCGGATCCGGCCGTGCGGCGGCTGCCACCTGACTGATCACGGTGGGGAGATCGGCGGTGGCACCCGCAGCGTAGAACCAGGTGATCGTGGTCGATGCGCCGGCGGCCAGGTCGGCCACGGGCAGGTTCATCGCATAGGCGCCGTCGTTGGTGCGGACCCGCAGCGACGCCGTGGGCGACGTGTTGAAGGCGTTCGCGAAGCTGCAGCAAGAGGCGATCGAGGCGTTGGCCCCGGGCGTGGTGCTGTAGAACAGCACCCCCTCCGGCCCCGACTCGATGAGCAGCGCGCCGGCCACATCGGCGTTGTTCGCCGTCGGCACGAACGCGCCGTTGACGATGTTGCCCTTGGTCTTGGTCGGTTGATCGCTGCTGCCGACGTAGTCGTCCTGGGTGCCCACCCACATCGTCGTGTTCGACGACGGTGACCCGGAGATGTTGCGGATGGTGGTGGTGATCTTCACGAACGACGCGGTGGCGCCGAGCTCGGAGCGGTTGGTGATCTCGAACTGGGTGCCGTTGACGGTGGTGGTGCCGGTGGCCTGCAGCACACCGTGGCCCTTCTCGCCGAGTCCGGCGGCGCCGGTGCTGACGAACCCGCTGGTGTCGATGGTCATCCCCGCGAGCGAGGTCACGTTCGATACCGTGGCGCCGCTCCAGTTCGGGCCACCGGTGCCGGTGCCGATCGCCAGGTTCAGCGGGTAGACGTCGAAGGTGAGCTTGAACCACTGGTTCGCGGTGGTCGAGTAGTAGAACGGCTGCTTCAACAGACCGAGGGCACTGAGCGACGCTTCAGGTGTGGTCGGGGAGACACAGCCGGAGTAGCAGTCGTCCGTGGGATTGCCACCGAAACGCATCCTGCCGTTGTCGAACATCTGGAACGCCGGCGGATCGGCCGACGCCGTCCGACCGCCATCGATCGGCCCGGCGTCCACCACGACTGCGGCGACGCAGATCGCGGCGGCGGTGAACCACCGCGGTGCGGTGCTGCGCGTTGTTGCAACTGACCTCGACATCGCCGTTCCTCCCGCGGCCGGCGGGGGCCGGACGTCGAAGGATCGTTCGGAGAAATCGCGGATCGGCCAGGGGGCTGGCCCGGCAACGGATCAGCGGGTGGTGTCGCCGCCTGCGTCGCTGGTCGAGAGGGCCTCGGTGAGGGTGTTCCACGCGAGGACGGCGCACTTGATCCGCACCGGGAACTTCACGACGCCCTGCAACGCCTCGAGATCGCCGAGCTTCACCTCGGGTGCGTCCTCGTCGGCCTCTTCGATCGACATCATCGACTTGAACCTGTGCACCAGCGCGCGCACCTCGGCGACGGGCTTGCCCTTCACGGCCTGGCTCATCATCGACGCCGAGCTCTGCGAGATGCTGCAGCCCTGTCCGCCCACCTTGATGTCGGTGACGATGCCGTCCTGCACGTCGAGGTACACCTCGATCTCGTCGCCGCACAGGGGGTTGTGCCCGACGGCGTGCGAGGCGGGCGGGGGCAGCTCACCACGGTTGCGCGGGCTGCGGTAGTGATCGAGGATGATCTCGCGGTAGAGGTCGTCGAGGCCGGGCATGCGTGTGACCTTTCGTCAGAACCCGAAGATATCGGTCGCGCTGTCGAGGGCATCGGCCAGCACGTCGACCTCGGACTCGTCGTTGTACAGGTAGAAGCTCGCTCGGGCGGTCGCGGCCGCGCCGAGCACACGCATCAGCGGCTTGGCGCAGTGATGGCCGGCGCGGACGCACACGTTGCGCTGGTCGAGCACCTGGCTGAGGTCGTGGGGGTGGATGTCGCGGAACGCGAAGCTGAAGGTGGCCCCGCGGTGCTCGACGTTGGTGGGACCGTGGATCGTGATGTCGTCGCCGAAGCGCTCCGTGAGGGTGCGCAGCGCATAGTCGGCGACCTGCATCTCGTGTCGGCGGATCTCGGTCATGCCGATGCCCTCGAGGAACTCGATCGCCGCCCCGAGACCGATGGCCTCGGTGATCGGTGGCGTGCCGGCCTCGAACTTGGCCGGCAGCTCGGCCGTGGTGAATCCGTCGAGGCGGACGTCGGCGATCATGTTGCCGCCGCCCAGGAACGGGGGCATCGCATCGAGCAGGGCCTCACGGCCCCACAGCACGCCGATGCCCGACGGGCCGCACAGCTTGTGGCTGCTGAACGCGAGGAAGTCGGCGCCCCACGCCTGCACGTCGGTGACGTTGTGCGGCACGTACTGGCAGCCGTCGACGATCGCGATCGCCCCGGCGTCGTGGGCGGCGCGGCACAGCTCGCGCACCGGCGTGATGGTGCCGAGCACGTTGCTCATCGCGGTGAAGCTGAACGCCTTCGCGCCGTCGAGCAGCTGGGGGAGCGTGGTGAGGTCGAGTTGGCCGTCGGCGGTGAGCGGCACCCACCGCAGCTCGATGCCGCGCTCGGCCACGAGCATGTGCCACGGCACGATGTTGGCGTGGTGCTCCATGTGGGTGAGCACCACCACGTCGCCGCGCTGCAGGTTGGCTCGACCCCAGCACATCGCGACGAGGTTGAGCGCCTCGGTGGCGTTCTTGGTGAAGATCAGCTCGTGCACCTTGGGGGCGTTGACGAAGCGACGCACGGCGGAGCGGGCGCCCTCGTAGGCGTCGGTCGCCTCGGCGGCGAGGCGGTAGGCGCTGCGGTTGATCGGGGCGTACGACTGCTCCATGAAGCGGCTCATCGCGTCGATGACGGCGCGCGGCTTCTGGGACGTGTTCGCCGAGTCGAGGTAGACGAGCGGCTGCCCGTCGATCTCGCGCGACAGGATCGGGAACTGGGTGCGGATCGCGGCGACGTCGAGGGTCGAGTGACTCATGGTCAGGCCCGGAAGCTCTCGTAGCCCTCGCGCTCGAGTTGCTCGGCGAGTTCCATGCCGCCGCTGGCGACGATGCGGCCGTTCACGAGGATGTGGACGTGGTCGGGCTGCAGTTCGTCGAGGAGGCGCTGGTAGTGGGTGATGAGTACGACGCCCATGGTGGGTCGCTCGGCGCGGACCTCGCGGATGCCCTGGGCGACGATGCGGAGTGCGTCGATGTCGAGGCCGGAGTCGGTCTCGTCGAGGATCGCGAGCTCGGGCTCGAGGATCGCCATCTGCATGATCTCGTTGCGCTTCTTCTCGCCACCGCTGAAGCCCTCGTTGAGGTAGCGGTCGACGAAGGAGCTGTCCATGCCGAGGCGCTTCATCCAGTCCATGGTGGCGAGACGCAGCTCGAGCACCGACAGGTCGATGCCCTTGCGGGCCGACAGCGCCTGGCGCAGGAACTGGATCACCGAGACGCCGGGGATCTCCTGGGGGTACTGGAACGCGAGGAACATGCCGCTCTTGGCCCGCACGTCGGTGGGCCAGTCGGTGATGTCGTCACCCTGGAACCAGATCCGGCCCTGGGTGAGCTCGTACTCGGGCGATGCCAGCAGCACGTTGGCGAGGGTGCTCTTGCCGCTGCCGTTCGGGCCCATGATCGCGTGGACCTCGCCGGCGTTCACCGTGAGCGACAGCCCGCGCAGGATCTCGCTGGGTGCGCCCTCTGCCACTTCGGCCGGACGGGCGTGGAGGTCGTCGATGCGGAACAGCTCGGTCACGGCCGCCAGTGTATTTCCACTATCGCCATAGTGGAAACCCCGTCGGGTGAAGTTCGGGGTGGTTCAGACCCCGGAGCACGCATGAGATCTCAGGATGAGGCCATGTCGTCGAGCAGCGCCACCACGTCGGCGATCTGGGTGTTGGGGTGCACGATGCAGATGCGCATCACGGTCTCACCGTGGAACTTGGTGGGCACCACCAGTGCGCTGCCCTCCTTGGCCCGTGTACGGCTCCAGGCGTGGTACTGGTCCGGCTCCCACCCGCGTCGCCGGAACAGCACGATCGACAGCTCGGGCTCGAGCAGGAGATCGAAGTCGGGGTGGGCCTCGACGGCATCGGCGAACGACCGAGCGGTTCCGAGCGTATGGTCCATCGCCGCCGCATAGGCATCGGTTCCGTAGGTCGCGAGGGAGAACCACAGCGGCAGGCCACGCGCCCGGCGGGACAGGTGATAGGCGTAGTCGCTGGGGTTCCAGTCGGCCCGGTTCACCGCGTCGAGGTAGTCGCCGTGCTGGGAGTGCGTGCGAGCCGCGATCGAGGGGTCGCGGTAGATCAGCGCAGCGCAGTCGTAGGGCGCGAACAGCCACTTGTGCGGATCGACGCCGAAGCTGTCGGCGTGCTCGATGCCCGCCAGGCGTCGCCGCCCGTCGGGCGAGCAGAGCGCGGCCAGCCCGTACGCACCGTCGACGTGCAGCCACAGGTCGCGCGATGCGCAGACGTCCGCGATCTCGTCGAGGGCGTCGACCGCGCCGGTGTTGGTGGTGCCGGCCGATGCGGCGACGGCGAACACGTCCACCTCGCCGCCGGCCGCCGCGGCGTCGAGCGCGGCGCTCAATGCGGCACCGGTCATGCGGTCGCGGTCGTCGACGGCGACGGTCACGACGTCGACGTCCATCACCCGCGCCGTGGCGCGCACCGACGCGTGCACCTCGGTGGTGGCGGCGAAGGCGAGACGGCCACGCCGGCCGAAACGGTCGAGGTGACGCTGCCTGGCAGCGACCAGGGCGCTGAGGTTGGCGGCCGAGCCGCCGGAGACGAACACGCCGCCCGACTCCTCGGGGAGGCCGGCGAGATCGGCCAGCCATCGCAGCACCTGGTTCTCGGCGGCGATCGCGCCGGCGCCGGCCTCCCAGTTGCCGCCGAAGATCGACGAGGCGCTCACCACGAGGTCGAACATCGTGGCCGCGATGGTGGGGGCGGTCGGGACATACGCGAGGTTCATGGCGTCGTCCATCGGGCGGCAGGCCGGCATCATCACCTCCCGCACGAGGCGCATCGCCTCGAGTGCACCCGCGCCGGACGGAGTGATCGCATGGGCGTACCGCTGCTCGAGTTCGGCGGCCGGCTGTGAACCCCACCGTGGGTCCTTGGGCAGTCGCAATCGCTCGATCGCATACCCGATGACCGAGTGCGCGAACAGCTCGGTCCCCTCGTCCCACGTGTGCATCGACGGCATCGCCTCAACGTATCCGAGATCGAGGACGCGATCGTTTGGTCCCGAACGAGTTGCACGGACGCTCGCACGGAAACCCGTCGGCCGCTGGCGCGTACGATGCCGACCGGGAGGCGCGATGGGGTCGTACTGGTTCCGCAACGGTGAGGTGTACACGCTCGATCCAGCGCGACCGCGTGCCGCGTCGATGGTGGTGCACGACGAACTGATCGCCTTCGTCGGTGACGACGACGCAGCGCGGCGGCATCTGCGCCCCGACACCGTGGAGGTCGACCTCGAGGGCGGCTTCCTCATGCCCGGGTTCGTCGACGGTCACGATCACCTGATCGGCGGTGCGCTCGGCAAGGTGGGCGTCTCGTTGGAGGATCTCCACGGCCGCGACGCCGTGGTCGAGGCCGTGCGCCGATACGCCGAGGCGCACCCGCACCTCGACGTGATCCGCGGGCACGGCTGGACGCAGTTCACGTTCGGCATGGGCGTGCAGCCGCACCGCACGTGGCTCGACGCGGTCACCGACGTGCGCCCGGCGTTGTTGCACTCGTACGAGATCCACGACGCCTGGGCCAACACGGCCGCGTTCGTCGCGGCCGGCATCGACGCCTCGACCCCCGACCCCAACCCGCCGACCGGCTACTGGCCCCGCGACCCCGACGGGTTCCCGGCGGGCACCTGCTGCGAGCCGGAGTCGTGGATCCCGCTCGCTCATGCGTTGGGCATGTTCAGCCTCGCCGCCGTGAAAGAAGCGATGGCGCTCACGTTCTTCCCCGCGCCGACATGGGGCATCACCAGCTACTACGACGCCAGCTTCCTCACCCAGAACCGGGCGCTCACGGCGGAGATCCACCAACTGCTGGTCGACCTCGACCGCGCCGGCGAGCTGCCCGTGCGCGTCGTGGGCTCGCACGTGATGCGCAACCCTGCGGGTGACCCCGCTCGAACGGTCGAGACGCTGCGGCAACTGCACGCAGAGGTGCGCTCCGAGCACGTCTCGATCACGACGCTCAAGCTGTTCATGGACGGTGTGGGTCCACAGCACACGGCAGCGATGCTCGAGGACTATGCCGACGAGCCGCACCGCGGCGGGTTCATCTTCGATCCCGACACCGTGCACCGGTTCGCCGAGGCCGCGAACCTCGCCGGGTTCGACGCCCACATCCACGCCTGCGGTGACGCAGGCGTGCGCGGTGCGCTCGATGCGTACGAGCGCATCCGCACCGACCATCCCGGCCTCGACACCCGGAACACGGTCTGCCACATGGAGTTCTGCCACCCCGACGACGTCGCACGCTTTGCGCTGCTCGATGTCACGGCGAACTGCACGCCGATGTGGGGCACCGACTACCGAGGCGAGTTCATGGACGCGTACCCGCAGCTCGTCGGCCGGCAGCGGTTCGAGCGCGACTACTGCCCGTACGGCGACCTCGTCCGCAGCGGTGCCCGCGTCACCTTCGGTGCCGACTGCCCCGGCGTGGAGGTGCACGAGATCCCGCCGCTCGGTCAGATCGAGGCCGCGGTCACGCGGCAGCGGCCCGGGCGCTCCGACGATGTCGTCTGCCACGCCCACCAGCGCGTCGACGTCGCGCAGGCGCTGCGGGCCTACACGATCGACGGCGCTCGAGCACTCCGTCTCGATCACCTCGTCGGCTCGCTCGAGGCCGGCAAGCGGGCCGACCTCGTCTGGCTGAGCGCGAGCCCGTTCGACGTGGCGCCACACGACATCCACGCGATCGAGGTCCGGCTCACGATGCTGAGCGGACGGTCGACACATGGCACCGTTGGCTGATCGATGTCGGGTGAAGGAGGACGCGTGATGGAGATCCAAGGCGCCGCTGCGCTCGTGACGGGCGGCAATCGGGGCATCGGCGAGGCCCTCGTCCGAGCACTGCTCGACGCGGGGGCGGCCCGCGTGTACGTCGGCACCCGCGACGTCGCCAATGCAGCAGCGCTCGTCGACGAGCTCGGCGAGCGGGCCGTGCAGGTGCGCCTCGACATCACCGACGCCGACCAGGTCGTCCAGGCCGCCCGCCGCTGCAGCGACATCTCGATCCTCGTCAACAACGCCGGTGCGTTCACCGGGCTGACCCTCCTCGGCGCGCCCGACATCGCCGCCGCCCGCGAGGAGATGGAGACCAACTACTTCGGTCCGCTGGCGATGTGCCGTTCGTTCGCGCCGGTGCTCGCGCGGCATCCACAGAGCGCGATCGTGAACGTGCTGTCGGCCGGCGGATTGGTGGCCGTGCCGGCCATGGGCGGCTACAGCCCGTCGAAGTTCGCGGCACGGGCGATGACGACGTGCGTCCGGGCCGAACTGGCGCCACAGGGCACCGCCGTCAGCGCGCTGATCGTCGGCTCGGTCGACACCCGGATGGCCGCCGACGTCGTGGGTTGGAAGGAGACGCCGGCCAACATCGCCTCCCACGGTGTGCGTGCGATCCGCAAGGGCATCGACGAGATCGACACCGACCTGATGGCCGTCGAGGTGCGGGCCCATCTCGCCCGCGACCCGAAGGGTCTCGAGGCCCAGATGGCCCGGGGCCTCGGCCGCGGCCTGTCGACCGGCCGTTGAACCGTCAGAAGAACCCACCGCCAGAAGAACCGATCGAAGAACTGCCAGAAGAACCGACCGACGGGCCGCTCGGCCCGCTGCGAACAGATGAGTGACAAGAGGAGCGACAGATGAGCGACACGGACATGATCGAGCTGGCCCGCCGGTTCGTCGGCGCGATCGAACGCGGCGACGTCGACGAGGTGCGGGCGTGCTATCACCCCGATGCCCGGGTCTGGCACAACAACGACGGCATCGAGCAGACCGTGGACGAGAACATGAAGGTGCTCACCTGGATGGCGCGGACCCTCGCGACCCGCCGCTATCGCGTGATCCGGCTCGAGGCGCTGCCCGACGGCTTCCTGCAGCAGCACGTGCTCGAGGCCGACCTGCCCAACGGTGGCATGTGGTCGCTCGACGCGTGCGTGATCGTGCGCGTGCTCGACGGCCTCATCGTCCGCCTCGACGAGTACCTCGACTCGGGTCAGGTCGCGAAGCTCACGGCGGCGCTCACGGGGTTGGGCTCGTGACCAGCAGGCTCGACCTCATGCGCCAGGTGATGGCTGCCTGGGCCGCCGGCGACATCGACGGCGTGGTCGGCCACATGTCCGACGACATCGTGTGGCACTACGCCGCGGCCACGCACCCACCCGTGCGCGGCACGGTGCAAGTGCGCAAGTTGCTCGGTGTGCTGCAGGCCGAGATGCACGACGTGGTGTGGACCGTGTTCGCCTCGGCCGAGACCGCCGACCGGCTGTTCATCGAAGGGGTCGACTCGTACACCGCTGCCAACGGTGCCCGCATCGCCACGCCCTACATGGGCATCGTCGAGTTCCGCGGCGACCTGATCACCGGGTGGCGCGACTACGTCGATCTCGGGGTGGCCGCGGCGCAGCGTGCGGGGGAACCGAACCCGCCGCACGTGCAGGAGCTGCTCGACCGCTCGTCGACCTGACCACGGGCACGCCGGACCGGGCAGGTCAGGCCGTCGAGGGCCGACCGGCCGACAGCGCGGTCCAGATCGCACCGTACGACGGGTACTCGAACGTCGCGTCGACGTACCCCGCCTCGCGCAGTGCCCGGTGGTACGCCGGCAGGTGTCGGAAGGGCACGCCGGAGTCGACGTGGTGGGCGAGGTGCCAGCCGATGCAGTACGGCACCAGGAACAGGCGGGCCGGGATGGACTGTGCCACCGAGTGCGTGGTCTCGCGACGGTCGGACGACATCTGCATGCCGCCGTGCTCGGCGATCGAGCGCAGCCGGTTGATCACCCGCCAGACCGTGAGGAACGGAGCGAGCCACAGCACCGGGTACACCCACCAGTGCCCGCTCGCGACGGCGGCCGCGATCAGCACGGCCTGCACGGCGTAGACCTTCCAGGCCGTGCGACGCACCTTCGGGTCGGGCGACCGCCAGCCGAGGAGCACGCCGCGGAACAGCTTGATGCCGGTGCGTCCGGTCGCATCTCGTACGAGCTTTCGGCGGAGGCTGTCCGGCGTGATCGGGTAGCCGCGGTAGAGCGGGATGTCGGGCTCGTCGGGGCCGAACTCCTGGCGGTGATGGGCCATGTGCACCCGCCGATACGCGTCGGTGGAGGTGAACTGCGGGAACCCGAGGAGCCACCGGCCCACCAGATCGTTGGCGCGCCGGTTCGAGAAGAGCAGCCGATGCGCCGCCTCGTGCATCAACGAGGCGAACTGCGCGTGCGCCCGGCCCATGAGGAGGAACGCCGGGATCGTGCTCCACGGGGCCCACCGGACACCGAACCAGATGACCACACCGGTCTGCAGGTACAGGGCCAGCACCGACCACGCGTTGCGCCACGACGGGATCCGCCGGAGCTCGTCGCGGAACGCGGGCTGTGGGCGCCCGTCGTCGCGCACGAGTTCGGTCGCTTGAGCCGTCGGCAGGTGGCTCGGGACCATGGTGTGCACGAGGTCATCTGACCAACGCCGGTCCCACGATGTCAACCGGGTCCGCCGTCGCCGGCGTCACTCGCGACCGAGCAGGTCCTCTTTCCACGTGCGGAACCTGGTGTGATGCCTGCCGCTCGGCCCGTGGCCGTCGCCGGCGTTGTCGGGGAAGAGTCGGAAGGTGTGCTGCACGGCGAGGTCGTCGCGGCGGCAGGCCCAGTACCGCGCGTCACCGCCCGAGGCCGGCCCGGCGCGCCACAGCAGCCAGTCGCCGATGCGGCGCTTGTAGGTGGCGACCGGTTCGTCGGGCAGGTCGGCACCGAGCTGCAGGAGCTCCGACGGTGCCTCGATCCAGGCGCCGGCCACGATGTTGCGGTCGCGCGTGGGCGTGTCGGGCAGGTCGGCGGTGTGGACCGGCGTGTCGTCGTCGGGGCGCTGGTCGTAGCGGAGGGGTTCGTTCATCGTGCCCGCCAGCGTCGCACGGCAGGCCGCTCCACGCCGTACCAACTGCCGGCGGCGAGGACGAGGGTGATCGCGGTGGCGACGAGCACGAACACCGTGGCGCTGCCCGTCACGCCGTACATCGCGAGCAACTGCTGCACGGGCCAGGCGTAGAGGTAGAGGCCGTAGGAGAGGTCGACGCCGCGCAGGCGAGCGCCGATCGGGGCGAGGGCGAGCGCGACGGGCGGCAGCACGATCGCGAGCGCGGCGTTGCCGAGGTGCTCGGTCAGGAACAGCGACGTGCGCCCGGCGACGAGGGCGATCGCCAGTGCGGCCACCGGCATCCAGCCGAGCAGGCGGACGCGGTCGGCGAACGCACCGACGAGCGTGCCCGACAGGAAGACGAACAGCAGCATGACGAGCGTCTTGTCGGCCAGCGGACCGACGACGAACCCGGTGAGCTCGGGAGCCTGGTGGTAGCCGACGGCGACGACGCCCGCGAGCGCCCACGCCACGGTGACCGTGCGGCGCTCGCCCCACCGATGGATCACCAGGCCGAGCAGGCCGACGACGACGTAGCAGCGGATCTCGTACGGCAGCGTCCAGAGCGAGCCGTTGACGAAGCTCTCGCCGGTCGCCGCGCCGTAGGGGGTGGACGTGACGAACACGCCCCGCACGCCGTGCGACATCTCCGTCGGGAACACGAGGGCGCGCCCGATGTACCCGAGCGGGCCGTCGGCGCCGGCGGTGAAGAAGCCGCCGAGCCCGCCGTGCTCGTGCACCCACGCCAGCATCGCGACCGGGAGCGCGCTGAACGCGACCGCCACGGCGTAGCCGGGCACGATGCGCAGCGCTCGCGCTCGGGTGAAGGCTCCGAGTGGCCGCCGTGCCGCCGACCGGCCGACGAGGAGGCCGCTCATCGCGAAGAACCCGGCGACGGCGAACCCGCCGAGCGTGAGATACCGCGGTGCGAGCGGCGAGCCCGGTTCCTCGCCGAAGCCGCCGAGCGGCCACGTGTGGCTGACGAGCACGAGGAACGCGAGGACCAGTCGCAGGGCATCGAAGCCGGGGGAGCGGCGGTCGACGAGGTCGGCGACGGTGACGGGCCGCGGGCCGGCCGCGGGGTGTCGCGACGCTCCGCCGTCGGGGCGGTTCGCCCCCGATCGGGCGACGGAGGTCACCAGCCCCGGGCCACCCACTCGGCGAGGGCGGGCCGTTCGTTGCCGATCGTGGTGTCGACACCGTGGCCGGGCATCACGACGGTGTTGGCCGGCAGCGTGAACAGCTTGTTGTCGATCGAATCGATGATCGTCGCGAAGTCGCCGCCCTCGAACGAGGTGTTGCCCGGTCCGCCCGGGAACAGGGTGTCGCCCGAGAACAGCACCGGCGACCCGTCGACGAGGAACGAGATCGAACCGGGCGTGTGGCCGGGGTTGTGGATCGCGTGCAGGCGGAGCTTGCCGACCTCGATCACCTCGGCGTCGTCGAGGAACACGTCGTATCCGCAGTCCTTCAGCATCGGCGCGTCCTGGCTGGTGACCGCGACCTCGTAGCCCGCCTCGCGCATCTGGGTGACGGCGCCGATGTGGTCCCAGTGGCCGTGCGTCTCGAGCACGCGCTTCACGTCGAGGCGCTGGCACAGTTCGAGCAGCCGCTCGTGCTCGTTGGCCGCGTCGATGAGGACCGACTCGCCGGTGTGCCGGCACCGCAGCACGAACACGTTGTTCGCATAGGGACCCACCACCACGCGGTGGATCTCGAGTCGCCCGTCGGCCCAGTGCAGCGTCGTCATGGCATCAGTCTGTCAGCTGGAGACGACGTCGTAGCCGAGCGACAGGGCCACCATGATCTGCGCCGGGTCGAACGTGACGAACCGGACGGGGCGCGGCAGGCGGTCGGCGGCGGCGAGGTGCAGCGCGTCGCTCAGCCGGAGCGGTTGCTCGCGCATGAGTGCGGCGGCCCGGTCGAGGCACCGCTGGTCGACCGGCACCACGGCGACACGATCCCAGGTGAGCCGCACCAGATCCTCGAGGTCGTTGCGCAGCACCGGCTCGTCGACCACGCGGTCGATCAGGGCGAGCGACTCCATCAGGGTGAGCCCGCTCGAGCACCAGTCGGGGTCGTCGCGCATCGCGTCGAGCACGACCGTGCGGATGGGCTGGTCGAGGTGGGCAGCGACCAGCGCGCTGGCGTCGAGGTAGACGGTCATCGGTGTCCGGTCATCGGTGTCCGGTCAGCCGCGGATCTCGCGCAGCAGACGGTCGAGCCGGGCGTTGCCCCACACCGTCACGAACCGCTCGGGCACCGACCGGTCGGCCCGTCGCGGCGGGATCAACGCGCCCGACGACACCAGCGATGAGAGATGAGCGGCCGTGGAGCCCTCATCGCTCGTCGCGGTCTCGTGGTCGAGTGCCGACAGTGGGACGATCGCCGCAGCGGGCCGCCCGGCGATCGACACGAGCGTCGGTTCACCGCCCGCCGCGCGGCGGACGTGCGCGGCGAGGTCGGCGCGCAGTTCGCGGATCCCGATCACGGTCGGTCCCTGGTCATGGACGGTGCTCGTTCATGTGTACGCAAGTGTACACATCCCGATTTCTCGATGTCCCTCCGGCGTCGCCAGACTGCCCGCATGAACTTTGCCTTCACCGAAGAACAGGAAGAGCTGCGCAAGACCGTGCGCCAGTTCCTCGACGCCAAGAGCCCAGAGACCGCCGTGCGCGAGCAGATGGAGACCGACAACGGTTTCGATCCCGCCGTGTGGAGCCAGGCCGGTGAGCAGCTCGGCCTGCAGGGTCTGATCATCCCCGAGGAGTTCGGTGGCTCGGGCTACAGCTACGTCGAGCTGGGCATCGTGCTCGAGGAGATGGGTCGCGCCCTGCTGTGCGCCCCGTTCTTCTCGACCGTCGTGCTCGCCGCCAACACGCTGATCCACAGCGGTGACGACGCCGCGAAGGCAGCGCACCTGCCCGGCATCGCCGCCGGCACCACGATCGCGACCCTCGCCTTCACCGAGCCCTCGGGCAAGTGGGACGAGAGCGGCATCACCACCCAGGCCACCGGCTCGGGCGACAGCTTCACCCTCAACGGCACCAAGATGTTCGTGCTCGACGGCCACACCGCCGACCTCATCATCGTGGCGGCCCGCACCGACAAGGGCGTCAGCCTGTTCACCGTCGACGGTGGCGCAGCCGGCCTCACCCGCACGGCGCTCAGCACGATGGACCAGACGCGCAAGCAGGCCAAGCTCGAGTTCGCCAACACCCCGGCGACGCTCATCGGCACCGAGGGCGAGGGCTGGACGGTTCTCGACCGCGTGCTCGACCTCGCCGCCGTCGGCCTCGCCGCCGAGCAGGTCGGTGGCGCCCAGAAGGTGCTCGAGATGGCCGTCGACTACGCCAAGGTGCGCGTGCAGTTCGGCCGCCCGATCGGCTCGTTCCAGGCGATCAAGCACAAGTGCGCCGACATGCTGCTCGAGGTCGAGTCGGCCAAGAGCGCGGCGTACTACGGCATGTGGTGCGCGGCCGAGCTCAACGACGAGCTGCCCTCGGTGGCGTCGCTGGCCAAGGCCTACTGCTCGGAGGCGTACTTCCACGCCACGGCCGAGAACATCCAGATCCACGGTGGCATCGGTTTCACCTGGGAGCACCCGGCGCACCTGTACTTCAAGCGTGCGAAGTCGAGCGAGCTGCTCTTCGGTGACCCGACGTACCACCGCGAGCTGCTGGCGCAGCGCATCGGCATCTGATCCGACGGCGGGCGCTCGCCCGCTGGATCGCATCGATCACACGAACGGCCCGGGGCGACCCGGGCCGTTCGCCGTTTTCCGCACCGATGGGGCATCGATGTGGCGCGGTCGTCTGACGGCCGATGTCGGTCCGTCGCGGGTCGCCCCTGCTTGACTGGCTCGGTGACCGCATCCGCCGCCGACCCGCGACCCGGCGGATCGCGCGTGGCGCGCTCGACGTGGGTGTCGTTCGGCGTCACCCTGTTCGGGCTCGTGGTGCTCGCGACGATCGCGATGGGCGACGCGGTGCTGCGGTGCGACACGTTCGTGCGCGGTCGCCCGAACGACGGGACCAGCGGGGCCGTGTGGTTGAACTGGGCGTGGGAACGCACCGGCGGCTCACCGTTCCAACCGGTGCAGTACCTCACGGGCGGCAACCTCGGCGACGTGCTCTGGCGCCCGCTGCTGATCGTCAACGTGGCGATCCTGCTGCCGATGTGGGCGTTCACGAAGGTGGTCGGGCCGGTGTGCGCCTACAACCTCACGTTCGTGCTCGGCTACGTCACGTCGGGCCTCGGCATGTGGGCGCTGGTACGCCACCTCGTGCGCAGCCGCGCCGTCGCCACCGTCGTCGCGCTGGTGTTCGCGTTCAGTTCGTTCAGCCAGTTGAAGGCCGAGTGGGGGCACACCGGCGGGGTGTTCCTGGCGCTGTTCCCGCTGCTCGTGCTCGCGCTCGTCCGCCTCTGGGAGCGGGTGACCGTGGCACGAGTGCTCGCGGTGGGCGCGTGCTGGGGTGCGCTGCCCTACGTCGACGGCTACCACCTCACGTTCGCGGCGCTCACCGTCGTCGGTGTGGTGGGCGGCATGACGATCACCGTGCTGCGTCGCGACGGTCGGTCGGCGTCGCGGTGGTTGGTCCACCGGATCGGCGCGACGGTCGTCGCCGGTGGCGTCGCGCTCGTGCTCCTCGTCCCGTGGGCGCTGACGCTGCTGTCCGACTTCGGGGCGATCGACGAGCAGACCACGCGATCGGCCGAGGACGCGGGCCGCTACGGCGCACGCCTGTGGGAGTACCTGCTGCCGTCCGGGCGTCATCCGCTCGCTCCCGACGGGTACACGACCTGGCGGATCGAGCACATGCACCGTTCGAACTTCGCCGAGACGGCCCTGTACCTCGGCATGGTGCCGATCGCGCTGGCCGTGATCGGCGTGCTCGCCGTCCGCCGCGCGGCCGCCGGTGCGGACAGAGCTGAGGGCGCGGAGGGGGCCGAGGCGACGGGTGAGCCGTGTGTCGACCGGCGGGTGGTCGTCGGCGGACTCCTCGGGCTGGTGGCCGTCGGCGTGCTGTGCAGCCTCGATCCGGACATGTCGGTGTTCGGGGTGTCGCTGCCGATGCCCGGCGACCTGATCCGTGCGGTGATGCCACAGGTGCGCGTGCTGTCGCGCCTCGTGATCCTGGTGCTCACCGGGCTGCTCGCACTGGCCGCGATCGGGCTGGAATCGGTGCTCGCCCGATCACCGCGACCGTCGCGTCGCGCGGCGGTCGCCGGCGGCGTGGCGGCCGTCGCCCTGTTCGAGTCGCTCACGTTCGCGCCCTGGTCGCCGCCCACCTGGTCGTACGCACGCACGCCGGCGGTGTTCGTCTCGCTCGGTGCCGACGACTCCGTCGACACCGTGGCCCTCTACCCGATGCTGCGCGCAGGGCAGGACGGCGACGTGCTGTCGACCTTCCAACCGGTGCTCGACAAGGTGCTGGTCAACCCGGCGAGCGACACCGGCGCGGTGGACGATCCGGCCGACGTGGTCCGCGGGCTCGCCGCGCTCGACGACCCGCAGACGCTGCCGGGCCTGCGGATGCTGGGCACCGACGTCGTGGTGGTCACCGACCGCGGCACCGAGGTCGTCCGGCCCGACGACGTGCCCGACGGGCTGGTGCTCGAGTCGACCACCACCTGCGACCGGCCGGTGCTCGGCGTCCCCGCCCGCGACGCCGACGGGCGCGACTGTCTCGCCAACCGGGTGTACCGGATCGAGGCCGGGCCCGTCGCGGTCGGGGTACTCGCCCTCGGCAGTGGGTGGGGCGACTTCGAGGCAGACGGGTGGGGAGGTCGCCGACCTGCGTCGGACGGTGCGCAGGTACAGGTCGTGAGCGCCGGCTCGGCCGCCGAGCTGGTGACGGTGCGCTTCGAGGTGTGGAGTTCGTCGGGGACCGGGATCGTGGCGGTCATCGATCGAACGGGCTCGAGCCTCATCATCGGACAGGTGAACGTCGGTGCAGCGCCGACGCAACTCGAGTTCACAGCACGCCCAGGGCAGACGCTGTATCTGGCGGTCGACGGCGTCGATGAGGTGTGGGCGAGCGGGTTCGCCACGTCCGGCTGATCCGATGCTCGGCGATCCCTCCGCCGGCGTCGTCTCGCCACGGCCGGTGCGGGCCGCCGATAGCGTGCCCGACGTGGAGCCGATCACCTGGGTGTTCCTCGCCGCTGCCGCGGTCTGCACGTTCGTCATCGCCGCCGTCGTCATCGGTCGCGAGGCGCATCGCCTCGATGCCGTCGCACCTCGGTCGGTGTACATGATCGACGAGGTGGTCGAGTTCGTCGCCGAGTACCTCCCCGCCGACACCCAGGCGCGGCTCACGCCGGCCGAGCTCGAGCAGCTGCTCACGTTCCACATGCGCTGGCTGCACGCGAAGGGGCTCCAGCCCACCAACGTCGTCGACCGGCGCCAGGACATCGCCGACCTCGTCATCGTCGGCGAGGACGACCTCACGGCGTACCTGTTGGCCGAGGCCGACCGGGCAGGGATCGAGATCCTCGACGACGTCGACGTCGTGCACGTCGTCGACGCGCACCTCGCCTACTTCGAGGCGATCGGCGCCGTCGGCCCCAAGGCGATCGACCTGTAGCGAGCGCGGCTCGCGACCCTCTCGCTCACGCCTGCTCGAGCCTCCCGGGGTGTCACGCGGCGTTCACGAAAATCCGATGGCGGTGCCGCCGGGGCCTGTGATTGACTTCCCTCACCAGAGAGAGGAGGTGGTCCAACTGAACAGCAATTGTCATGGGACTCTGGAGGTGGTTGGCCGCTAGGCCTTCAGGCTGGACCGCCTGGCGAATCCACGCCAACCTCTGCTGATCTCCCTGCCGGAGCTGGTCCCGTCGGCGCATGTGTGGGAGTTCGGTCTCGTACCAGTCAGGAACAGGGCAGCGGCCTCCGGGTCGCTGCCCTGTTCGCGTCCCGGGCCCGATGCCCGCTAGGTTGCAGCGTCATGGAACGGCCGTCCCGCTTCGAACACACTCGATTCCTCGGCGACAAGCGCACCCAGCTGGTGTACGACCTCGACGAGTGGACCGACGAGGCCGTGATCGACGAGATCGTGGCGGCCGAGACGGGCCTCTGCTTCGGACCCGACACCCTCGTCGAGGCCCGCAACCGCGGCTACACCCTGGCCACGCCGGGCAAGCGCCGCCGCCACCGCAAGCCGCGCGCCTGAGCCCGCGCTGGTTGTCGGTGAGCCGGTTGATGTCGGGCCGGTCGGGGGTGTCGGTGTGAACGGCAGCTTCACCTCGGGCGGCCTGCAACTCTCGCGCTATCTCGCTCGTCCGGCGGGCAAGTCCGATGCCCTCCCGGGCCTCATCCTGTGCCACGGCTTCCCCGTCGGCCCACTCGATGCCCGGCAGAGCGCGATCACCTTCCCGGAGCTGATCGATCGCGTCGCCAACGAGCAGCGGTGGGCGGCGATGACGTTCAACTTCCGCGGATGCGGCACCAGCGAGGGCGACTTCTCGCTGCAGGGGTGGGTCGACGACCTGCGCAATGCGATCGACCACCTCATCGCGGAGGCCAACCCCACCGGCATCTGGTTGATCGGCACCAACACGGGTGGCTCGATCGCCACGTGCGTGGCCGCCGACGATCCGCGCATCCGCGGGGCCGCGCTGCTCAGCCCACGGGCCGACTTCGACGACTGGGCGGCCCAGCCGAGGCGGTTCCTCGAACACGCCCGCGAGATCGGTGCGGTGCGCACCGCCGGATTCCCTCGTGCATTCGACGAGTGGGCCCGCGAGTTGCGCCGGTTCCGCCCGGTCGACGCCGCCCGCCGGTTCGCCCCCCGACCGATGCTGGTGATGCACGGCGAGGACGACGAGAGCGTGCCGGTGAGCGATGCCCGCCGATTGGCCGACGCCCACGGATCGGCCGAGCTGCGGATCATCAACGGTGCGGGGCACCGCTTGCGCCACGACCCGCGCGCCGTGGCGGTGCTGCTCGGCTGGCTCGACCGCCAGAAGTCGACGCTCTAGTCGGGTCGACGGTCCGTCCGCCGACCGACGTCGTGGCCGACCCGTGGTCGGCGTGGCGGATCAGCTGCCGTAGCCGTCGAGGTGGGTGCTGTGCCAGCGCCACGCGCTGTCGACGATCTGGTCGAGCGTCTTGGTCGACGCCCAGCCCAGAACGGCCCGGATGCGGGTGGGATCGGCGTAGGTCGAAACCGGATCTCCGGTGCGTCGGGCGACGATCTCGTACGGAACCGTGCGGCCCGAGACGCGCTCGGCGGCGTGGATGACGTCGAGGACGCTGCTGCCGATGCCGGTGCCGACGTTGAGCGACACGGTCGCGCCGCCCTCGGACAGATGGTCGAGGGCACGGATGTGGGCGTCCGCGAGATCGTCGACGTGGATGTAGTCGCGCACGCACGTGCCGTCGGGCGTGGGGTAGTCGTCGCCGAACACCTGCACCGGCGGACGCTTGCCGAGCGTTGCCTTCATCACCAGCGGGATCAGGTTGAGCGACTGGGTCCAGTCCTCGCCGATGCGGCTGTCCTCGCTGGCGCCGGCGGCGTTGAAGTAGCGCAGGTTCACCGCCGTGAGGCCGTGGGTGACGCCGTACCAGCCGAGGATCTTCTCGACCATCGCCTTCGATTCCGCGTACACGCTCTCGGGGGCGATGGGCGCGTCCTCGGTGACGGGGACGGCGGGCGGGGTGCCGTTGACCGAGCAGCTCGAGGAGAACACGATGTTGCGCACCTCGGCCGCGAGCATCGCCTCGACGAGGTCGACCGTGCCGGCGACGTTGTTGAGCCAGTACTTCTCGGGGCGGATCATCGATTCGCCCACGTTCTTGTAGGCGGCGAAGTGGACGACCTGCGTGACCCCGCGCGAGCGGCACAGATCGGTGACGAGCGCGCGGTCGTGGATGTCGCCGACGACGAGTTCGGCACCGAGCAACGCGTCGCGGTGCCCGAGCTCGAGGGTGTCGAGCACGACCACGTCGCGGCCTCGTTCGCGCAGCATGCGCACGGTGTGCGAGCCGATGTAGCCGGCTCCGCCGGTGACGAGGATGGTCATGGTCCCTCCGGGAACGTCGTGGTGCTGCTGCGCCGGCGCTGCCGCCGCAGCCGTGTTGGTCGGGCTGGGGGTCAGATGGATTCGTGGGTGCGGAAGAAGTCGATCATCCGCGCCAGGCCGTCGCGCAGCGACACGGTCGGCGCCCAGCCGTAGGTCGTGCTCGCCAGGGTGATGTCGGGCTGGCGCTGGAGGGGATCGCCCTCGCGCTCGTCGGGGAGCGGCACCGTGATCAGTTCGCTCGTAGCGCCGGTGAGTTCGACGATCACCTCGGCGAGCTCGCGCATCGTGAACTCGCCCGGGTTGCCCACGTTGACGGGGCCGGTGATCGGCCCGTCGAGGACGGCGATCAGGCCGGCGACCTCGTCGCTGACGTGACAGAAGCTGCGGGTCTGGGTGCCATCGCCGTGCAGGGTGATCGGCTCGTTGCGCAGCGCCTGCAGCACGAAGGTGTTCACCACGCGTCCGTCCTCCGGGCGCATGCGCTCGCCGTAGGTGTTGAAGATGCGGACGATGCGCACCTCGAGGCCGTGGACGCGGTGGTAGGCCATGGTGATCGCTTCGCTGAAGCGCTTGGCCTCGTCGTAGCAGCTGCGCGGGCCGATGCAGCTCACGTTGCCGAGGTAGCTCTCGGGCTGGGGGTGCACGAGCGGATCGCCGTACACCTCGCTCGTGGAGGCGAGGAAGAACCGGGCCTGCTGCGCCACGGCGAGATCGAGCAGGTTGCGCGTGCCCGTGGAGCCGACGGCGAGGATCTCGAGCGGCATCGTCGCGAAGTCGAGCGGCGACGCCGGGCTGGCGAGGTCGAGCACGGTGTCGAAGTCGCCCGAGGTGATGGCCTCGGGCAGGGGTTCGGTGATGTCGTGTTCGATCAGGGTGTAGCCGGGATGGCCGATCAGGTGGGCCACGTTGGCGCGACGGCCCGTGGCGAAGTTGTCGACGGCCGTGACACGGTCGCCCCGCGCCAGGAACACGTCGGTCATGTGCGACCCGATGAATCCGCCGCCGCCCGCGAGCAGATGATGGGCCATCAGCGTCCGATGCCGAGGTGGGTGAATCCGGCGTGGTTCCAGGCCGCGCGCTCGAGCAGGTTGCGGCCGTCGACGACAGTGCGGCCGGGCATGTTCGCCGCGACGACCTTCGGGTCGAGCCAGCGGAAGTCGTCCCACTCGGTGAGCACGGTCAGCACGTCGGCGTCCTTGGTGGCGTCGTAGGCATCGGCACAGACTGCCACGCCGGCAGGTACGCCGGGCTTCGGAGCGTCGACGGTGGGGTCGAACGCCTGCACCGTGGCGCCGGCCGCGAGCAGCCGGTTGATGATCGAGATCGAGGGGGAGTCGCGCAGGTCGTCGGTGCGTGCCTTGAACGTGAGGCCCCACACGGCGACGGTCTTGCCCTCGAGCGAACCGCCGGCGGCGACCCGGATCTTGTCGGTGACGCGGTCGAACTGCTCGTCGTTGACGGTGATGACGCCGGCCAGCAGGTCGAAGCGGTACCCCGCCTCGTTGGCGATCTTGAGAAGTGCTCTCGAATCTTTCGGAAAACAGGAGCCGCCCCAGCCGGGGCCGGGACGGAGGAATTCGCTGCCGATGCGCTTGTCGTAGCCCATGCCGACGACGACGTCGTTGACGTCGGCGCCGACGCCTTCGCACACCGCGGCGATCGCGTTGATGAAGCTGAGCTTGGTGGCGAGGAAGGCGTTCGCCGCGTACTTGATGGTCTCGGCCGAGGCGGGATCGGTGACGATGATCTGGGCACGGACCTTGTCGTACAGGTTGCCGACGGCGATCGCGGCCGACCGGTCGTCGCAGCCCACCACCACACGGTCGGGGCGCAGGAAGTCGTCGACGGCGGAGCCCTCGCGGAGGAATTCGGGGTTGCTGACGACGCGCACGTCAGGGCGCTTGAGCACGCGCTCGACGACCTTGGTGCTGCCGACCGGCACGGTGCTCTTGTTCACCACGATCGCCTCGTACGGCAGCAGCGACGCGATCTCACGGGCGGCGGTCTCGACATAGCTCAGGTCGGCGGAACCGTCCTCGCCCTGGGGTGTGGGGACGCACAAGAACGCGATCTCGCAGTCCTTGACGGCCTCGGCTGCGCCGACGACGAAGCTCAGGTTGCCCTTGCGCAGGCCCTCGGCGACCAACTCGTCGAGGCGGTGCTCGACGATCGGGATCTCGCCGCGCTGCAGGCGCTCGACCTTGCGCTCGTCGATGTCGGCACACACGACCTCGTGTCCGAGGTGTGCGAAGCAGGCTCCGGTGGTGAGGCCGACGTAGCCGGTCCCGATGATGGCGAGGCGTGTCACGGGGGGAGAGGCTACCGATCGACCGTTGCGGCGGTGGTTTCGCCATCGGGCCATGAGTCGTAGGACCCGGGGTGGGGAACGTCTCCGACCAGGGGCCGGGCGGTGCCGTGGAGGACCACCAGGGCGAACGTCGTGACCAGGACCGCGTTGATCGCGATGAGGGGCATCGGGGCGATGGATGGCTGCCAGGGGAGCGGGTCGGTGAGCCAGACCTTGCCGCCCGACCCGACCGTGAAGCGGCGGAGGCACTGCCAGAAGGCGCCCACTTCGGCGACGACGAAGCACGTGGCTGCAGTCCAGCGGACCACGCCGAGCAGCCGCTCGTCGGGGTGGCGTGCGAGTCGTCGCTGCCAGCCGAGCATGCCGAGCATGCCGAGCATCGCGAACAGCGGGAGCGTGTAGCGGCCCTGCCAGATGAGGCCTGCGGATGCCGCGCTGGCGACGTTCACCACGATCGGGATGACGATGACGCCTGCGCACACCGCGAGCGCGGCGACGGCGAGTCGGCGGTCGCGGGCCAGGCCGACACCGGCCAGGACCACGGCGGTGAGCACCGCGAATGCGACGTAGGAGAACGTGGGGATGCGGGTGTCGAGCCATCCGAGCACGCCGATCATCTGGCGCAGCAGTTCCGGCGTGCGTTCCCAGGTCGCCCGGGCCGCATCGGCGAGCGCCATGTCGGTCGCGATCCGAGGGTCCTCCGCCTCGGCGCCGGCGTAGCGCGACCAGGCGACGAGGACGACCGACGCTGCCGCCGTGAGCCCGACCGCCGGGACGAGGAACGCCCGGTTCAGGAACCGCTTCACGCCGGAGACGCCGATGGTGAGCACCATCACCGCCGCACCGGTCGCCACCCAGATGGCCGACGCGAAGCGCGACAACAGCAGCATCGCGGCGATGGATCCGACGATCACACCTGCTCGTCGCCCGGGCGCGGCGTCGCCGTCGACGTGCAGGCAGAGCGCCCAGATGAGCAGGAAGCCGACGATCTCGAACCCGTTCGGATTCACGGTCCCGGCGAGGAACAGCGTCATCGGGGTGAGCCCGATCAGCAGCAGCGGGCTCAGCCGCCGCGACGGGGCGCGGGCGGCGACCGCGAACGCGGCGGCGATGAGCAGTGCGCAGAGGGTGGCGGCCACGGCCCGGTAGGTGCGCTGGCTGGTGTCCTGGCCGACGACGCGGGCACCACCGCCGACGACGCCGTACCAGAAGGGTGGGTAGACCGCGGCGGTCGAGTCGCCGGCCCCGGTCGCTCCCGGCAGTGCGCAGCCGACGGACTCGCTCGGCTGGAAGATCCAGCACATCACGTTGGGAGGCAGGCCCATCTCGGCAGGGACGTCGAAGCGACGGATGTTCGACGAGAGTCCCTCGATCGGGACGCCGATCGCCTGGCCGTGCGCCGTGCCGTACGCCTTGTAGAGGTGCGCCGGTTCGTCGGGCGAACCGAACAGGGGCACCGCCACCGTCCACGTGAGCAGCAGCAGCAACGACACCACGGCGAGCCGCAGCGGATAGCCGAGCGAGCGCGTCATGCGGCCGATGCCGCAGCGGGCCGCACGGGGACGTCGAACGTGGTGCCGGTGAGCAGCACGGTGCAGGCCCGGAGCATGGCCTGGACGAGCGCGTACAGATCGGCCGAGGGGCGGCCGCCCTGCCGCTCGCGCATCTCGACGGGGATCTCGCCCAGCCGGTAGCCGCGCCGTGCCGCCACGAGGACGGCCTCGAACGTGTCGCCGAGATAGTGGGCGGGGAAGTCGGCGGCGAACGCGGCGAGCAGCGGGGAGCGGATCGCCCGGAAGCCCGACGTCGGATCGGTGATGCGGGCGCGGCCGGACCGGCGGATCACGAACGAGAGGAGGCGGACACACAGCCGGCGGACGTACGGCATCCGGTACCCGCTGTCGCCGGCGAAGCGGCTGCCCACCACCATGTCGAGGCCCTGACCGTCGAGGCCCTGCTCGTCGAGCGCCTCGAGCAGGTGCCTGATGTGGTCGGCGACGTGCTGTCCGTCGGCGTCGACCTGCACGACGGTGTCGTAGCCGTGATCGACCGCGTAGCGGAACCCGGTTCGGAGCGCTCCGCCCACGCCGAGGTTGATCGGCAGGCGTGCGACCGCGGCGCCGCGAGCGGTGGCGATGGCGGCCGTCTCGTCGCGGCTGCCGTCGTCGACCACGAGGCACGCGAAGCCGGCGGTGCGGACGTCGTCGACCACGGCGCCGATGCAGTCCTGCTCGTTGTACGCGGGGATCACGACGAGCACGCCTCGATGGCGCACGCCGTGCGCGTCGTCCGCGCCATCAGCCGCGTCAGCGGCGTCAGTGGTCGGCACGCTGTTCCAACTCGTCGAGGCGCCGGGCGAGGAGCGCGTGTGCCTCGGCCGTGGTGCGCAACCGCTCCTGGAGCTGCGAGACGCTGATCGACAACTGCACCGAGATCGCGAGCAGGAGGACCGAGCTCATCGTCAGCAGCACCGCGGTGGGGGTCATGTTGGCGAGGCGACCGAGCCGGCCGACGAACGGCATGAGCGCCGCGGCAACGGCGACGAGCCCGCCGATCACGAGCCAGCCGACCGCGTATCGGGTGCTGAGCAGTCGCTTGCGGGCGAGACGCAGGATGAATCCGCCGATGACGATGCCGCCGAGGAGCAGCACGAGCGCCTGCTTGGCAGTGGTCGACATGGGGACCGAGCGTAGGCGATGGCGTCTCGCGGGCGGGGTTGGCCCCGACCCGCCGGGGTGGGGCCGGTAGCGTTCCCGGCCTGATGCCCGACCAGATGTCCGATCAGCCGTACGCGGTCACCGTCCCGTACTACTCGGCGCCGGACTACCTCCGGCTCACGCTCGACAGCGTCGTCGCCCAGACCGATCCGAGCTGGTGGTGCGTGGTCGTCGACGACTCGCCGGACGACAGCGCCGCAGCGGTCGTCGCGGCGGTGGGGGACGACCGCATCACCGTCGAGCGGAACCCGACCACGCTCGGGGTGGCCGGCAACTTCAACCGCTGCGTCGACCTGGCTGCGGAACGGGGAGCCGAGCTCGGCATGATCCTCCACGCCGACGACCTGCTCGAGCCGACCTACGTGTCCACGATGCGCGCCGCTCACGCCCGCCGACCGCAAGCGGCGTGCGTCGCCCCCCGGGTCACGGTCGTCGATGCCGCCGGGACGCCGTACCTGCCCATGCCCGACCGGGTGAAGGCCGCACTGTGGCCCCGCAGGCTCGAGTGTCTCGAGGGCGAGCGGGGGTTGCAGCTTCTGCTCCGCGGCCAGTTCTTCTACTGCCCGGCCGTGTCGTACCGGTGGGCGCTGTTGGAGCGACCGGCGTGGGACGCGCGATGGCGGCAGGTGATGGACCTGATGCTCTACGGCCGGGTGATCCTCGGCGGCGGGTCCGTCGAGCTCGAGCCCACCCGCGTGTTCCGGTACCGGCGCCACGCGGCCTCGGAGACGCAGCAGAACTCGGCCACGCTGTCGCGCACCGAGGAGGAGACCGCGGCCTGTCGCGAACTGGCCGCGGCGGCCGGCGCGCTGGGTTGGCGGCGGGCCCGACGAGCCGGACTCGCCCGCACGACGGTGCGGCTCCAGAGCATGCTCCAGGCGGTGCTCGCGCTCGCCCGTGGCAGGTTCGCGCTCGCCCTGCGGGCGACACGGTTGGGGCTCCGCCCCTGACCTCGATCGGTATGCTCGCCCGGATGACGACCGTCCCTGCGGGCTGCCTCAGCGTGGTGATCCCGTGTTACAACGAAGAAGCGACGGTGGCGACGGTGATCGACACCGTGCTCGCGCAGGCCTGCGTGGGTGAGGTGATCGTGGTCGACGACGGCTCGACCGACAAGAGCCGCGAGATCCTGGCCGCGATCGACGAGCCGCGGGTGAAGGTCATCCTCCAGCCGGTGAACCAGGGCAAGGGCGCCGCGCTCCGCACCGGGTTCACGCACGCCACCTGCGAGTACGTGGTGGTGCAGGACGCCGACCTCGAGTACGACCCGGAGGAGTTCGAACTGCTGCTCGAACCGCTGGTCGACGACAAGGCCGATGTGGTGTTCGGCTCGCGGTTCGTCAGCAGTCGCCCCCACCGGGTGCTGTACTTCAAGCACTCGCTCGGCAACAAGCTGCTCACCCTCACGTCGAACGTGTTCACCGATCTCAACCTCACCGACATGGAGACCTGTTACAAGGTCTTCCGCCGCAACGTCATCCAGAGCATCGAGATCGAGGAGAACCGGTTCGGCTTCGAGCCCGAGATCACCGCCAAGATCGCCCGCGGCGGGTGGCGAGTGTTCGAGGTGGGCATCTCCTACTCGGGCCGCACCTACGCCGAGGGTAAGAAGATCGGCTGGCGCGACGGCGTGCGGGCGTTCTACTGCATCGTCCGCTACTCGCCGATCGGCGAACGGGTCAGCCGAACGACGTCACTGCGCTGACGATCCGGTCGAGCTGACGCTCGTCGAGGGTGGGGAACAGTGGCAGGCGGACGAGCCGGTCGCTGATGTCGTCGGTCACCGGCAGGTGGCGCTCGCCGAAGGTGCGCCCGACCGGGCTGCTGTGGAGCGGCACGTAGTGGAAGACGGCCTTGATCGCATGGTCGCCGAGGTGTGCGATGAGCGCCTGGCGCGAGGCGAGATCGGGAGCGATGAGCGCGAAGAGATGAGCCGGATGGTTCCGGTCGTCGGGACAGTGCTGGAGCGAGAACCCGGCCGACGCAGCCCACGAACTCAGGTCCGACCGATAGCGCTGCCACACCAACATGCGACGCTTCTGGATCTCGTCGAACTCCTCGAGCTGTGTCACGAGATAGGCGGCGAGGAGATCGGAGGGCAGGTAGCTCGATCCGAGAGACACCCATGTGTACTTGTCGACCTGACCGCGGAAGAAGCGACTGCGGTTGGTGCCCTTCTCGCGCAGGATTTCGGCGTCTTCGAAGAGGGATTCGTCGTTCACCAGGAGTGCGCCGCCCTCGCCGCACTGGATGTTCTTGGTCTCGTGGAACGACAGCGTCGCCAACGGCGCGATGGTGCCGAGGTTGCGTCCGCGGTAGGTCCCGCCGAAGCCGTGCGCGTTGTCCTCGACCACCTGCAGACCGTGCCGAGCGGCGATGTCCGTGATTTCGTCCATCTCACAGCCGACGCCGGCGTAGTGGACCACCACGATGGCGCGGGTGCGTTCCGTGATCGCCGCTTCGATGAGTCGTTCGTCGATGTTGAACGTGTCGGGTCGAATGTCGACGAAGACGGGAGTCGCGCCACGGAGGGCGAAGGCGTTGGCCGTGGACACGAAGGTGAACGAGGGCATGATGACCTCATCCCCCGGGCCGACGCCGAGCAGCATCGCCGACATCTCGAGCGCATGGGTGCACGACGTCGTGAGCAGCACCCGATGGCTGCCCGTGAGCGCCCTGAGCAGCGAGTTCGCCAGCTTGGTGTAGTGGCCGTCGCCGGACAGGTGGCCACGTTCGGCCGCGTCGGTCATCGCCGACGTGGCGTGTGCGGTGGTGTACGGGCGGTTGAACGGGATGACGTCCACGGGGCATTCCTTCGCTGATCGGCATCCCGAGGCTACTGGGCCGACCCCCGCGCGACGGGACGTCCGGGCCGTGGTGCGGTCCCGGTTCGGGACCTGCGGGTCACCGTAGACTCTCGGATCGTCATGCGGCGAAGGAGGAGCGAGTGCCAGAACGCCTGAAGCTGGGGTTCATCGGTGGAGGATTGAACTCAGCGGTCGGCCGAACCCACGCAGTCGCGAGTCAGATGGATGCGCGCTGGGAACTCGTCGCCGGCGCGTTCAGCCGACACGACGACGTCAACCAGCTCACCGGTCGCACGTGGGGTGTCGATCCGTCCCGCATCCATGCCGACTGGCATTCGCTGCTCGAGGCGGAGGCCGGGGCGCTCGACGCGGTCGTCGTGCTGACGCCGACTCCGCAGCACGACGAGCAGGTGTCCGCGCTGCTGGCAGCCGGCTTCGACGTCATCTGCGAGAAGGCGTTGGCAGGCTCGTCCGCCAGCGCCGACGGACTCGAGCGGTGCGCGGTCGAACACGGTCGCTTCCTCACCGTGACCTACAACTACTCGGGCTATCCGATGATGCGCGAGCTGCGCGCGAGGATCGACGCCGGCGAGCTGGGTCGCATCGTGGCGGTCAACGTCGAGATGCCCCAGGAGGGGTTCCTGCGGCTCACCGCCGATGGCGAGCCGATCAGGCCGCAGGAGTGGCGCCAGCACGACGGCACCGTCCCGACCGTCTCGCTCGACCTCGGTACCCACACCCATCATCTCGTGCAGTTCCTGCTCGGCTCGGCCCCGCTCGAGCTGGTCGCGACCCAGGCGCATCACGGCCGGGTCAGCACCGTCGCCGACTACGTCAGTTGCATCGCCCGCTATCCCCAAGGCGTCGACGTCGACATGTGGTACGGCAAGTGTGCGATCGGCCACCGGAACGGACTTCGCATCCGCGTCTACGGCGACAAGGCGGCGGCCGAATGGCTGCAGACGAACCCGGAGGAGCTGCGCATCTCCGACGCGTTCGCCAACGTCCGCATCGTCGACCGGGTGTCGCCCGGGACGCTGGTGGCGGGATCGGCACGCTACGAGCGGTTCAAGGTCGGTCATCCGGCGGGCTTCCTCGAGGCGTTCGCGAACCTGTACTGGGACTTCGCCGACGCCCTGGTCGAGTTCCGTGCCACCGGCGCACACTCCAACACCCACGTGTTCGGTGCAGCCGAGGCAGCGGACGGGCTGCGCATGTTGGAGGCCATCGCCCGCTCGTCGAGCGAACGCAGCTGGGTCTCCCTCGGATCGGATCCGTCATGAGCCTCGCCTTCGAAGACCGTGCGCGTGCGTTCTGCGCCGCGTACCTCGCCGCACCGCCGGAGCTCCGGTTCGTGCTCGGCCGAGGTGACTACGCGATGAGCATCGCCGCCGTGCTGCCGATCGCGGGCTTCGTCGACGACCACTCCGATGACACCGCACACGGCGACATCCCGGTCGTGCGGTCGTCGTCGCTGCCCGGCGGCGCGATGGTGGTGGTCGCCAGCATGCTGCGTCCGATCACCGCGCTCGCGAGTCTCGACGCGACCGACGCGGACGTGCTCGACTACTTCGCGTTCGAGCGATTCGCAGGTCTCGACATCCGACCGGTCACCTTCTGGCCGGCGTTCCGCGCCGACTACGCCGCGAACAGGGCGAAGTACGACGCCGTCCGCGAGCGCCTCGTCGAACCCGAGTCCCGCGACGTCTTCGACCGGCTCGTCTCGTTCCGCCTCACCGGCGACGTGTCGGTGATGCAGGGATTCCGGTACGACATGGTGGGGCAGTACTTCGAGGACTTCCTGGCGTTGGCCCCAGACGGTGAGAGCTTCGTCGACATCGGGTGCTTCGACGGCTTCACGTCGCTCGAGTTCGCGCGGCGTGCACCGCGGTTCGAGCACATCACGGCGTTCGAGCCGTCACCGACCAACCACGCCGTCGTCGTCGCGAACCTCTCATCGCTCGGTGGCGATCGGGTGACCGTCCACCAGTGCGGCCTCAGCGACGCTCACGGCACCGTCACGTTCTCGAGCGAGCAGGGCAGTTCCAGCCGCGTCTCCGACGAAGGCGACACGACCATCCGCGTCGAACGCCTGGACGACCTGGGTGTCGTGGCGGCGACGTTCCTGAAGATGGACATCGAAGGGGCGGAGGAGCCCGCGCTGCAGGGTGCGGTCGAGACGATCCGTCGTTTCCGGCCCCGCCTCGCGATCTCCGTGTACCACCGGTCGACCGACTTCTGGCGAATCCCCGAACTGATCGACGCCGCCGGCGTCGACTACGAGCTCCGGATGCGTCACTACACCGAGGGCATCGACGAGACGGTCATGTTCTTCCTGCCTGTCGGCGGAACCCATGGCTGACCGCTCGAGGATCCTCGTCGTCGGCGGGAGCCAC
>JAPLAA010000073.1 GCA_026393475.1 Actinomycetota bacterium | reverse complement strand
CGTAGCCGGCGGCATCCACGACGCCGAGCGATGCGTCGGCGTGTCGGACGCTGGCGAAGATCACCGCCACGTGAGGCTCGGTCGACGGTTCGGACAGCAGGCTGGGGTCCATCGCGTCACGATGCCACGGACCGGCCCCACGCCGCTCGTGGTCTCCGGCCGTGGGATTCCTGTGCAGACGTGAACCGTTGGCACCTCGCGTCTCGTTAGCGACGGTATGGACACCTCGCTGCTCGACCCACCGGCGGTCGCCGGACCGGCGACCACGCTCTCCTGGCCGGCGCCCGATCCCACCGCACGGCGGCGCGCCCCGCGCACGCGCCGGACCGTGGTGCTCACGATCGCCGCCACCGTCGCGGCACTGGCGAGCATCGCCATCGGCAACACGGCCGTCGGCGCGATCGCCGTGCTGTTTGTGATCTCGTGGCCGCTCGAACGGCTCTGGCGCCGCCACCCCGTGGGCGTACGTCGGCTCGCGCTGCGGACCGATCTCGCGTACGCGGTGGCGTCACCGGCACTGCAGTTCGTGGGTCTCGTCGCCGCGGTGGCGCTCGCGGCGGTGTCGCTGGCGTGGCTGCCAGGGCTGGCGCTCCGACCGGTGGTCGGGCTGCTGCCCGGCTGGGTGCGCACGACTGCGGGGATCCTGCTGTTCGACCTGCTCGTCTACTGGACGCACCGCTGGAGCCACACGGTCCCGCTGTTCTGGCGCTTCCACGCGATCCACCACTCGACGCGCCATCTCGACTGGGTGTCGGGGTTCCGCACCCACCCGCTCGACGGGGCGTTCATCGCACCGGCGTTCGCGTTGGTCCTCGCCGCCGGGTTCGATCCGGAGATCACCGGAGCGCTCGCCGTCCTGCAGTTCGTCGTCGGCATCTGGGCCCACCTCAACGTCCGCTGGCGCCTCCGGAAGCTGCGCTTCCTCGTGCTCACACCCGACTTCCACCACTGGCACCACGCCAACGAACCCGAGGCCATCAACACGAACTTCAGCACGCTGCTGCCCGTGTGGGACCTGCTGTTCGGGACGTTCCGCATGCCGGATGGTCCCGGGCCGCAGCGATACGGCGTGGACGAGGCGGTCCCGTCGTCGATCGGCGCACAGCTGCTGTACCCGTTCCGGCGGACGGGCCGGCGCACTCGGCGGCGGGGAGTGCACGCGGATGCGGCGACGGACTGACACGCTGGTGCGCGTGGACCAGGAGCGCTCGGACGCCGCGGTGGTCGCCGCGATCGCCACCGGCGACCGGCGGGCGCTCGAGACCCTGTACCACCGGCACGCCCGGATGCTGATGGTGCGCCTGCACCGACGCTGCGGCGATCCCGAGCTGGTCGACACCGCAGTGCAGGACACGTTCCTCGCGGTGTGGCGTTCGGCCGGCACCTACCGCGACACCGGAGGCGAGGTGGGCGCGTGGCTGTGGACGATCGCGCTGCGCAAGCTGATCGACCAGCTGCGCCGCCGACCGGCCCCGAGCCCGTCGGCGACGTTGCCCGAACCCGAACCGCTGCCCGCACCGGGAACCCGCGCCCACGACCTGCTCGGCCGGTTGCCCGCCGAGCTCCACGACGTCGTGCGCTCCGTGTACCTCGACGGGCTGACCACCGCCGAGGCAGCGGTGCTGCTCGGCATCCCCCAGGGCACCGTGAAGAGCCGTCTCGCCCGTGCCCGCTCCGTGCTGCAGGAGGACCTCCGATGATCCCCGACCTCGACGCGCGCCTCGCGCACAACCTCGACGTCGTGATGGCCGAGATCGACGCGCCGCCCCGCGGCCGCTTCGAACGGCTGCTCCTTCGGGCCCGGGTGCCCGAGCCGACGGCGCGACTCGTCGCTGCGACGCCCACGTTGCGGCTCGCCTGGTTCGTGTCGGTCGCCGTGGTGCTGCTGTTCGCTGCCTCGGCCGGCGACGCGACGTGGGACGACACCGGCCGTCTGGCGGTGCTGCTGACGCTGGCACCGCTCGTGCCCGTGGTGGGCGTCGCGCTCGCCTATGGGTCGGGTGCCGACAGGGCCCACGAGGTGTCGGTGGCCGCACCCCTCTCGGGGCTCCGTCTCGTGTTGCTCCGGACGGCGACGGTGCTCGGAGCGTCGGCCGCGCTCACACTGCTCGGCGTGCTCGCCGCCCCGTCGGCCGGATGGCTCCGCCTGGCCTGGCTCCTGCCGGCGGCGGCCACGACCGCCACCACCCTCGCCGTCGGGAGCCGCCTCGGGATGCGCACCGCGGCCGGCCTCGTCGGCACGGGGTGGACGGTGCTCGTGGTCGTGATCGCGCAGGCCTCGGGCGATGCGGCTGCACCGTTCCGGGCGATCGGCCAGCTCGTGTCGCTCGTCGTCTCCGTGCTCGCCGCCGTCGCGCTGGTCACGAGCCGTCGTCGCCTCGAGCACTGGGACGGCCGATGACCGCGCCGACCGTGCACCTCGACGGTGTCGTGGTCCGCCTCGGCGAGCGCTTCACCCTCGCCGTCGACTCCCTCACCGTCGGTCCCGGCATCACGGTCGTGCAGGGGGCGAACGGCAGCGGCAAGTCGACGCTGCTGCGCCTGCTCGCCACCGTCGTCGCCCCCGACGCCGGCCGGATCACCGTCGCCGGTCGCACGATCGCTGCTGCAGCCGATCCAGCCGACCGGTCCGGCCGGGCCGACCGGCCGGCGGTGGATGCAGCCCTCCTCGCGACCCGGCGGCGGCTCGGCTACCTGCCCCAGCACGACTCGGTCCCGCCCCGGCTGCGCGTGTTCGATCACGTCGACCTCGTCGCGGTGATGCGCGAACTGGGGAGCGACGCCCGGTCGCGCCGGGCGATGGTCCACCGTGCGCTCGTCGCGGTGGACCTGGACGACCTCGGTGCGGAACGATGCGGACGCCTGTCGGGCGGACAGCGTCGCCGGGTCGCACTGGCCGCTGCGCTCGCCGGTGGTCCGACACTGCTCGTGCTCGACGAACCCGACGCATCGCTCGACGCGGACCAGATCGGGCGCCTCACCCGCGAACTCACGGAGCGTGCCGGTGCCGCCACGATCGTGGTGGCGACGCATCACGCTGCGTGGTCGACCACCCTGCACCCCACCCAACGGATCCAGCTGCACGAGGGCCACGTTCGCCGGGCCGACTGACGCACCTGCACCAGATGCGAACACCCATGGGGGTGGTTGCGGGAACGCAATCGGTTTGTCATGATTTCGTCATGTTGCGTTTCCGGTCCACCCGTACGCCGCGCCTCGGCCCCGACCAGCTCGCGCACCTCCAGGAGCTCCCGGCCGCAGGCCGCGACCTGGCGGCGCCCGCGGACACGTCGACCCGCCGCCGCCGGACCCGCACGGGCACCCGGTTGTTCGGCTTCGGCGCCGCCCTCGTGATGCTCGGCCAGTGCGGCAACGGTTGCGCACCCACCCAGGTCACCCCGACCGCCACGGCGGCCTCGCCCGGCGTGTACACGCTCCAGCCGCTCGGCGCCCAGCTCCCCTCCGAGGAGCAGTGCGCCGCCGAGGTCCGCGCCAATCCGTCGCCCGAGACCCGTCCACTGAACGCCCCGTACAACAACACCACCTGGCAGGCGCACCCCACCTTCTTTCCCCGCGCCACCGGCAACTTCACCGGCTCCACCGACGACATCATCCGGTGGGCCGCGTGCAAGTGGGGCTACGACGAGAACCTGCTCCGCGCCCAGGTGGCCAAGGAGGCCTGGGGCAAGATGGACGGCCTCGGCGGCTGGACCACCGACCCGGTGATGTGCCTGCCCGGCCACGGCATCGGTGTCGACGGCACGCCGGGCCAGTGCCCGCAGGTCGCCGGCCTGATGCAGGTGAGCGGCTTCTACTTCCCCGACGCCATCGACGGGTCGATGCGATCCACGGCGTACAACCTCGAGATCGGGTTGGCCACGTGGCGGAACTGCTTCGACGGCAACGAGACGTGGCTGAACAACGTCAACCGAGGTCGCCAATACACCGCCGGCGACATGTGGGGTTGCGTCGGCCGCTGGTTCTCCGGTCGCTGGCACACCTCCGAGGCCAACTGGTACATGGGCGAGCTCCAGTCGTACATGGATCGTCGCATCTGGGAGTCGCGCGACTACCTGAGCGACACCGGCCCCAGCGCCTGAACCGCGGCCCAGCGCCGGACCCGCCCGGCACCGTCAGTCGGTGACCGGCACCCTCAGGCGGTGGCCGGCGCGTCGGAGAAGTCGGCCTCGACGATCTCGCGATCCTCGGGGTCGACCACGGGCACCGCCTTGGCGGTCGCCCATGCAGCGAGCGACGCCTCCGTCTGGCCGAGGGCACCGAGCGCCCTGGCCCTCGCCTCGTGGGCGTAGGCGAGGTCGAAGTCGACCAGACCGTGCTCGACACAGCCGGCGAGGCACGCGTCGGCGTAGTGCAGCGATCGCTCGGGCTGACCGGCCAGCAACAGCGCCTTGGCGAGCATGTACTGCCCACGGACCTCGTTCGCCGGCGTGCGGCGTGCGGCCCGCTGCCAGTGGTACGCCGAGGCGTACGCCCGCCGCAGCATCTCCTCGTCGTTGGCCGGTGTGCGCTCGGCGCCCACCAGCTCCCACACCCCGTTGTTGCACTCGATGCCCTGGGCGCGGTGCCACTCGCCGGTCGGATCGTCAGCCGGCTCCGGCATCGAAAGGGTCTCCTCCGGCAGCGGCTCGCCGGTCTCGAGCAGCGACTTGAGCGACTCGACGATCCACACCCACCCGTCCTTCACGTGCGCCCACGTGAGCGGGCTGAAGGCCAGATCGCCGTGCAGGAGATCGAGCCGCACCATGCCCTCGCCGGCATCGGTGATCGTCCACTCGACCCGACCGGGCGGCTCCTCGGCCATCGCCGCGTCGTAGAGCACGTGCCAGGTCTGCACCAGCCGTCGCGGCGGTTCGCACACCTCGACGATCCCGTCGACGGCCGGCAGTCCGTTCGCCATCGTCGTGCGGTACGGCTGCCCTGCCTGCGGCGGTTCGTCGAAGGCGGTGCCGTGGAAGTAGCGACGCGTGAAGGCCGGATCGACGATGGCCTCCCACACCTGCTCGGCCGAGGCGCGGATGTAGACGCGGTAGGCGTGACGCGTGGTCATGAGATGTCCTCCTGTGTCCGATGCTCAATCTGTCGGATGGTTTGCTCCAGCTGACGCTGGAGGTCGGTCATCGCCCGGGTGAACGGCCGGGCGTACTTGTCGATCCAGCGGTCGTTCAACTGCTGGATCGGGATCGGGTTGAGGAAGTGGCGCTTGCTGCGCCCCTCCTTGATCGCGACGACGAGGTTCGCCGACTCCAGCACGGACAGGTGCTTCATCACGCCGAACCGGGTCATCTCCGGATGGCGGTCGCACAGGGCCTGCACGGTCTGGCCGTCGAGCTCGAACAGCTCGTCGAGCAGGGCGCGACGGGTGGGGTCGGCCAGCGCCCTGAACACCAGGTCGTCCCGTTCCGTCTCGTCCACGGTCGAGACTTTATGTGACCAAACGGTCACCTGTCAATCCCGATTGAAGTGGTCGGGAATATGGGTAGGGTGACGCCGGTTCCAGCTCGTGCACATCACCGCACGCCGGCACCGCCGGCACCGCCGGCCCACCGGCACGACCAGCACTACCGCACTTCGCACCACGTACAAGGAGCACCGACATGCCCGTCCGCCTCGGCGACATCGCACCCGACTTCACCGCCCCCACCACCCAGGGCGAGATCAGCTTCCACGAGTGGCTGGGCGACTCGTGGGGCGTGCTGTTCAGCCACCCCAAGGACTTCACCCCGGTGTGCACCACCGAGCTCGGCTACGTCGCGAAGATCAAGCCCGAGTTCGACAAGCGCAACGTGAAGGTGATCGGCCTCTCGGTCGACGACGTCGAGTCCCACCTGAAGTGGGAGGGCGACATCGGCGAGACCCAGGGCACCCCGGTGAACTTCCCGATGATCGGCGACCCCGAGCGCAAGGTCGCCGACCTCTACGACATGATCCACCCCAACGCGAACGACACCCTCACCGTCCGCTCGGTGTTCGTGATCGGCCCCGACAAGAAGGTGAAGCTCACCATCACCTACCCCGCGAGCACGGGCCGCAACTTCGACGAGATCCTGCGCGTGATCGACAGCCTCCAGCTGACGGCGCAGTACAAGGTCGCCACCCCGGCCAACTGGACGGACGGCGGTGACGTCATCATCGGCGCCGCCGTCTCCGACGACGAGGCCAAGACCCTCTTCCCGCAGGGCTGGACCACCGTCAAGCCGTATCTGCGCACCCTGCCCCAGCCCAACAAGTGATCCCGTGATCTGACGACCGGTCACGCCGCTCGGCGCGCCCGGACCCCCCGTCAGCACTGCAAGCCGGCGCCCCGCTGTCACGAGACGGCGGGGCGCTGCCGCGTCCGGACCCCGGCACGACCCCGATCACGACCGGGCCGATGCCAGGCGTCAGGCGTCAGGCGCCCGACGATCGACCGGCGCGCCGCCGCGTCGTGGATCGCGCCGCCGGTCGAGCAGTCGGTCGAGCAGCTCGTTCCAGTCCGTCGAGGATCAGATCGAGCACGAACCCGAAGTCGTCGGCACGGTGACCCTGCTGTTCGTGGTAGCGCAGGTGTGCGGCGAAGAAGGGGAACTCCTCCGCATCGACATCGCCGAGACGTCGGTCGGGCCGCGCCCGGCCGGACCTCATCATCTGCTCGTACCCCACCTGCTGATGCGTGAAGCCCTGGACGTGGATCATGATCGCGTGGAACCCGAGGTCGGCGACGTCCTCCGGCAGCGCTGCGTCGGCGAGCACCCGGAGGAGGTGCTCGGCATGTCGTCGACGGGCAGGACCTGGCAACCGTGACGTCACGAGCTCCGACGCCCAGGGATGGCCGACGAGCGCCTCGTGCGCCGCGACGGCGAGGTCGCGCACCGCTGCCCGCCAGTGCACGCCGTCGGACGGATCGGCGATGTCGGCGTAGACACGGTCGAGCATGCCGTCGAGCAGGTCGTCCTTGTTCGCGACGTGGTTGTAGAGCGACATCACCTCGCAGCGGAGTGCGGCAGCGACCTGGCGCATGCTCAGCCCGGCGAGTCCGTGTCGGTCGGCCAACGACATCGCCGCGTCGACGATCCGGTCCCTGCTCAAGGAACGGCGGCGTGGCGTTGACATACCTACAGTGTACGTTTAACGTACGCCGTATGTCAGACGTACGCCGTACGTCGGTGTGACGTCTCGAGGAGGCGGTCGTGAAGGCGTGGCGAGCGATGAGATACGGCGGCCCCGAGGTGTTGGAGCTGGTGGACGCGCCGCGACCCACCGCAGCGGCGAACGAGGTGGTGGTCGAGGTGATTGCGGCGTCGCTCAATCCGCTCGACTGGCACCAGTTGCGCGGCGAGCCGTGGCTCGTCCGCATCACCGGTGGCCTCCGGCGGCCGAAGACCGGAGCCGTGGGCACCGATGTCGCCGGTGTGGTGGTCGAGACCGGCACCGGGGTGACACACCTCCGGGTGGGCGATCGTGTCGTGGGCACGGCGACCCACTCCCTGGCGGCGTTCGCCGCCGCCCGCGCCGATCGGGTGGTGCCCCTCCCGGACGGTCTCGACGCAGTCGCCGCCGCCGGACTCCCGGTGGCCGGGGTGACGGCACTGCAGGCGCTGCGCCTCGGGAACGTCGGCTCGTCCACCAGGGTGCTCGTCATCGGCGCATCCGGAGGTGTGGGCACCTTCGCCGTCCAGCTGGCGGCAGCGAACGGCGCAGTGGTGACAGGGGTCTGCTCGACCGCGAACGTCGTGCTGGTCCGCGAGCTCGGTGCGACCGAGGTCATCGATCGCACCACGAACGAGCTCGACCGCTTGACCGGCCCCTTCGACGCCATCGTCGACTGCGTCGGCAGCCTGTCGTTCCGGCGCTGCAAGGCGCTGTTGGTGCGCGGCGGCCGGTACGTCGTGGTGGGTGGACCGGACGGCGGACGGCTCCTCGGGCCCTTGACCCACCTCGCGAGGGCGAAGCTGGCCTTCGTCCTCGGGGGGCGGAGCGCGCACCCGATGATCGCCACGATCACCGCCGACGACCTGAACGAGCTCACCGCCGCGTTCGCGGCCGATCGCCTCCGCGTCGTCGTCGACCGCGTGGTGCCCCTCGACGACGTGCCCGACGCGATCCGTCATCTCGAGACGAAGCGGGCCCGTGGCAAGGTGCTCGTCGAGGTCCGGCTCGGCTGACCGACGCCGGACGACGCTCAGACGAGGTTGGCCTCCACCCACGCCCGCACGTTCGGGGCGAGTCGGTGCAGATGATCGCCGGGCGCCTCACGGATCATCGTGGCGCTGATCGGCACCGTCGCCCGCTCGGGATCGACCACGATCGCGACCGCACCGAAGCGACGGGCGAGCTCGTCGATGTAGGGATCGCTCGAGAACACCGCGTGTGGCCCCTCGTCGTGCGGCCAGCGCTCGCGGAACAGCGCCATCCACCGGGCCCACAGCGCCTCGTCGTCGAAGTCGGTGTCCAGGTCGTGGCGCACCTCCACCACCGACACGTGCGGGTGCAGCTCGGCCAGCCAGCCGGCGCGCAGCTCGCCCGGCACCAGTTCACCGTCGCGGGTGTTGACGAACACGACCAGCCGTCCCACACGCTCCGACGCCCAGTCGATCATGAAGCTGTGCCCCAGATGAGGCGGGTTGAAGCGACCGACGATCAGCGCCGTCGGATGGGCGGTCGGGTGCAGCGGTTCGTCCACCCCCCGATCGTGCCATGCCGCCCCGCCGGTCCGTGTGGCAGCGGACACAGTGCTCCTGCAACGATGGCCCACGTGATGCATCACTACCTGACCGCTCGCCAGGAGCTCACCGCTCCGGGTTCGCCCTTCGCCATCTCCGAGATCGTCGTCCGCGACGTCCCCATCAAGGTCTTCGCCGCGGCACCGCCGAACATGCGGTCGGTGTGGGAGATGACCGCGCCGCACAGCGAGAAGGACTACATCGTCTACGAGGACGAGAAGTACACCTACGGCGAGATCCAGGCCCAGGTGCGCGCCCTCGCGCACCTGCTGCGCGAGACCCACGGTGTGGGCAGCGGCGACCGTGTCGCGCTGGCGATGCGCAACTACCCCGAGTGGGTCGTCGGCTACTGGGCCGCGATCTCGATCGGTGCCGCCGTGGTGGGCATGAACGCCTGGTGGACCCCGACGGAGATGTCGTACGGCCTCACCGACTCGCGCCCGAAGGTGCTGATCGCCGACGACGAGCGCCTCGAGCGAGCGATGCAGGTGCTCGACGAGGTGCGCGCCGGCGGAGCGATGCACGTCATCAGCGTCCGCTCCGACCGCGAGTTGCCCGCCGACGCGAGCCGCTGGGCCGACGTCGTGGTGGGCGCCGACGCCCCGGCCGAACTGCCGACCGTCGACATCGATCCCGACGACGACGCCACGATCTTCTACACCTCGGGCACCACCGGCTTCCCGAAGGGCGCCCAGCTCACCCATCGCGGATCGGTGCACAACCTGATGAACCTGGTGTTCATGGGCACCGCCACGGCGTCCGCAGAGGCGAAGGCCGTCGCCGCCGGCGAGGTCGAGCCGCCCGCGGCACCCGCCACCCCTCCCCCGGCGCAGAACGTGTACATGGCGCCCACCCCGCTGTTCCACGTGACGGCCTGCAACTGCCTCCTGCATCCGGCCACCCTTACCGGCTCACGCATCGTCTTCACCTACAAGTGGGACCCGGGCCGAGCGCTCGAGCTCATCGAGCGCGAGGGCGTCACGACCTTCTCGGGTGTGCCGACCATGAGCCGCGAGCTGCTGCAGCACCCCGACTGGGAGACCCGGAACACCTCGAGCCTGCAGGGCATGGGCGGCGGCGGCGCTGCGCTGCAGCCCGATCTGGTCGACAAGATCGCCGGTGCGCTGAAGGGCACGGGAGCGCCGTCCACGGGTTACGGCCTCACCGAGACCCACGGCATCGTCACCGCGAACTCGGCCCGCTTCTTCATCGCCAAGCCCGCATCATGCGGCCCCGTGGTGCCCACGCTCGACGCCAAGCTCGTCGACGACGAGGGCAACGACCTGCCGGCCGGTCCCGACACCGTCGGCCAGCTGTGCGTGCGCGGCGCTGTCGTGATCAAGGGCTACCTCAATCGGCCCGAGGCCACCGCCGACTCGATCCGCGACGGCTGGTTCAACACCGGCGACATCGCCAAGATCGACGAGGACGGCTTCGTGTTCATCGTCGACCGCGCCAAGGACATGGTGCTGCGCGGTGGCGAGAACGTGTACTGCAGCGAGGTCGAGACCGTGATCTACCAGCACGACGACGTCGCCGAGACGGCCGTGTTCGGCATCCCCGACGAGCGACTCGGTGAGGAGGTCGCCTGCGCG
>JAPLAA010000134.1 GCA_026393475.1 Actinomycetota bacterium | reverse complement strand
TTCTCCATCTGCCAACTCTGCGCGGCGCCGTACTTGATGACGTCGATCACGGCGTCGGGATCGAGGCCCGCCTTCATCGCGAAGTTGATGCCCTCCGACAACCCCTGCACGATGCCGGCGATGCAGATCTGGTTCACCATCTTGGTGAGCTGACCTGATCCGGCGGGCCCCATGAGCGACACGGCCTTCGCGTACGAACCCATCACCGGCAGGGCGAGCGTGTAGAACGCCTCGTCGTCGGCACCGCACATGATCGTGAGCTGCCCGTTCTCGGCACCGGCCTGACCGCCCGACACCGGCGCGTCGACGAAGCCGACGCCGAACTCGGCGGCCGCTTCGGCGAGCTCCTTGGCCACCTCGGCCGAGGCGGTCGTGTGGTCGACGAGCACGGAGCCCGGACCGGCACCGGCGAGCACACCGTCTGGCCCGTACACCACGTCGCGGACGTCGTTGTCGTTGCCGACGCAGAGGAACACGAACTCGGCGCCGTCGGCCGCCTCACGCGGCGTCGGAGCGGCACGGTGGCCGTAGAGGGCGACCCAGGCGAGCGCCTTCTCGGGCGTGCGGTTGTACACCGTGACACGGTGTCCCTGGCTGGCGAGATGGCGGGCCATGGGGGTCCCCATGACCCCGAGACCGATGAAGGCGACTGAGCTCACGGCGTCAGTCTTGCCGGTCACGAACGCACGTGCCGCCCACTCCACCAGGTGGGCAGCATTCCCGTTCGGCGGCCGCGACCGGCCCGCGCCGACCGCTGGTACACACTCACCGAGCGCTCGCGGGCGATGGCGGAGGCGATCACCACGCCCATCGCGGTGAGCCAGGCCGACGACGACCACCCGAAGGACGTGAAGGCCAGCGCGATGGCGGTGAGCGGCGTCCCGTAGCCGGCGGCGAGCAGACAGCAGGCGCCGATGCCCACACAGGCTGCGTACGGCACGTCGGGCAGCCACGCCCGACCCACGAGCACGCCGAGCAGGGCACCCAACGACAGCAGCGGCAGGAACAGTCCGCCCACCACACCGCACGCGACCATCGCGATCACGAGCCCGGCGAACACCAACGTGGCCAGCAGCAGCGGACCCTGCGACGTGTGTGCCGCCCACTCGCGGAGCCGCTCGCCGCTGCCGATGAAGATGGGCGCGTCGGCCGCCCACCAGCCGAGCGGCACGGCCACGCCGAGCGTCACGACGACACCGACCACCCGTGCGCCCACCGACAGGTGCAGCTCCTTCGCCCGTCGCACCGCGACGACGAACGGACGCGCCGCGACGCCGGCGGCAACTCCGATCGCCAGGGCGCCTACCGCCACCTGGCCGGCCGTGAGACCGAGATCGGTCCCGACGATGCCGCCCGACTCGCCGGTGAGGCGACGCGCGGCCCACGAGGCCACCGCGCCGATCGCCAACGGCATCACGTCGCGACGGCGAGGGAGGCCACGGCGCGCCACCTCGCTCGCGAACAGCGCGGCGGCGATCGGGGCGCCGATCACCATCGCGACCGCGGAGGTCGCCGCCGCCAGGATGCACCACCGGTCGGGACGACCGAGCCGTCTCGCGGCCCACGCGCCCAACGAGCCACCGAAGTACACCATCGGCCCCTCGTACCCGAGCGGCACACCGACGCCCACGCCGCTCACGAGCGCGAGGAACCGTGCCGGGGCGGGGCCGATGGCCAGCGCGCCGTCGTCGATGCCCCGCACGTATGCGTCGGCGGTGGCCGGCGTCGTGCGTGCCCGCACCACGATCAGCACGGCGAGCACACCGCCGAGGGCCGGCATCGCCGCCCACCACGGGTGATCGTCGCTCGCCTGCCCGATCACCCAGCGCAACCACACCACGATGCGGCCGACCGACAACGCCACCAGGAACGCCACGACACCGGTGAGCACGACGTCGAGCGCCCATCGTGTCCGCCGCCCCGTCATCGCTGCCAGGCTACCGACGCGCCTGGTCGTGGTCCCGGCCCGCTTCCCGGCTGGCGGTCGCGGCTCGACCGACTCCTACAGTGCCCGGCGTGAGCACGATGTTCGGACCGGTGGTACAGGTGGCCTACGTGGTCGACGATCCGCGGCTGGCCGCCCAGCGATGGGTCGACCGCCACGGCGCCGGCCCGTTCTTCGTCCGCGACCACATCCCGGTCACCGATGTCGTGCACCGAGGCCGGGCGAGCGCCTTCGACCACACCAGCGCCTACGGCTGGATGCTCGGCCCGTCCGGCGGGTTCATGGTCGAACTGTTCGTGCAGCACGACCGTTCTCCCAGCGCCGTGACGGAACGCTTCGCCGAGGGCGAGACCGGCCTGCACCACCTCGCCTGTCTCGCCGAGTCGGTGTCCGACTCGATCGAGCGAGCCGAGGCTGCCGGGATGTCGCTCGCGCAGAGCGCGATGGCCGGCTCCACCCGGTTCGTGTTCGTCGACGACATCGCCCAGAGCGGTCACTACTGGGAGCTGTACGAGCCGACATCCGGCCTGCTCGGGTTCTACGACATGGTGCGCGCCGCCGCAGTCGGCTGGGACGGCACCGACCCGGTGCGCACGCTGGGCTGAGCGCGGGATCATGATGTGGGCATGAGCGGGATCATCGACCACCTCGTCTACGCCACCGACGACCTCGAGCGCACGGTCGCCGCGCTCGGTGACCTGCTCGGCGTCACGCCGACACCGGGCGGTCAGCACCTCGGCAAGGGCACCCGCAACGAGCTCGTCGCGCTCGGTGACGGCGCCTACCTCGAGATCGTCGGGCCCGACCGCGAGCAACGCCATCACGAGGGCCCGATGCCGTTCGACATCCACCTGCTCGAGGGCGAGCGACTCGTCGCGTGGTGCGCCCACCCCGATTCGCCGCTCGACCACGTGGTGCGGGTGCTCGCGGCGTCCGACGCGGATCCGGGTCCGATCAGCGACATGTGGCGAGCGCGGCCCGACGGCGTGTTGCTGTCGTGGCGGCTCACCTTCCCGCGCCTCGATCACTGGATCGGACCGATGCCGTTCCTCATCGACTGGCTCGACAGCGAACACCCGACCGTTTCGCTCGATCAACCCGTCGTGCTCCGTTCGTTGCATTTGCACTCACACGAGGCCAACCACCTGAGCCGCAGCGTGGCCATCGTCGGTGAGGACGCCCGGATCTCGATCGAGAAGGGCGAGCCGGCGCTGATCGCCACCCTCGACACGCCGAGAGGCGAGGTCGTGCTGCGCGGGTGATCCTGCGCGGCTGTCGCTGGTCGATCAGGCCAGGGTGGCGGCGATCTCGTCGATCACCGACTCGGGCGTGCGCGGGTGCAGGAACACCAGCCGGCCCACCGGCTCGCCCTTCCATGTGGAGGGCGCAACGAACGCGATCCCCTCGCTGAGCACCCGGTGCGCCCAGGCGCCCCATTCGGCACGCCCCCATCCGGCACGCCTGAACAGCAGCACGCCGAGCTGCGGCGGCATCACGAGCGAGACCTCCTCGATCGCCGACAGCCGCTCGGCCGCGAGCCGGGTGAGCTCGATGCCGCGACGGATCGCGTCGGCGTGGGCGTCGGTGCCGTGCACGGCGAGCGCGAACCACAGCGGCAGACCGCTCGCCCGACGGGTGAGCTGGTAGCCGTAGTCACTCGGGTTCCACAGCGGCTCGTCGCCGTGCAGGATGTCGATGTACGGGCCGTGCTGGGTGTGCACCGCCGCAGCGAGATCGGGCTGCTTGTACAGCAGCGCGCACGACCCCTCGGGAGCGAACAGCCACTTGTGCGGATCGACGATCATCGAGTCGGCCCGGCCGAGCCCGTCGTAGAGGTGGCGCAGCTCGGGCAGCAGCGCACCCGCCGCGCCGTAGGCGCCGTCGACGTGGAACCAGGCGCCCAACCGTTCGGCCACGTCGGCGAGGCCGGCGAGATCGTCGACCACGCCGGCGTTGGTGGAGCCTGCCGCGGCGACGACGAGCCCGATGTCGGTGCGGCCCTCGACGGCCGCGGCGAGGGCTGCCCCGGTGAATCTGCCGTCGTCGCCCGTCTGCACGACGATCATCTCGTGCCCGGGCTCGCGGGTGAGGCCGAGCATCCGCAGCGAGTTGAACACCGACGCGTGCGCGGTGTCCGCGACGGCGACCGAGCGCCGCTCCCCCATCTGCTCACGGGCCACGGCGAGCGCGCTGAGGTTGCCGATCGACCCGCCGCTCATGAAGCAGCCACCGGCCGACGCGGGCATCCCGAACACGTCGGCCAACCAGCGCAACGTCTGGTTCTCGGCGGCGACCACGCCGGCCGCCTCCAGCCACGATTCGGCGCTGTAGGTGGCCGCGCTCACCGCGGCATCCATCCACACGCCGGCGGCCGACGGCGACACCGGGATGAAGGCGAGGTACCGCTCGCTGTCGAGCCCGACGTTGTTCGGTGAGACATGGTCGACGAACCGGTTCCAGGCAGCGTCGGCACCGAGGCCCTCGGCCGTGATGACACCGTCGAGCAACGGCATCATCACCGACGGCGGCAGGGTGCGACCGAGCGGCGCCTGAGCGATGCGGTCGTCGATGAACGCCGCGAACCGGCGAGCGAGGTCGGCCGGGATCGCACCCTCGCCGTGCAGGGTCACGACGACTCCCGTCCGCAGGCGACCGAAGCGATCGAAGCGATCGAAGCGATCGAAGCGGTCGAGGCGTTCATGCCGCTCGGCCGGCGCTGCCCGATCACTCGGGGGTGACGTACGCCGAGGTGATGCCACCGTCGATGATCAACGACTGGCCGGTCATCCAGCTCGACTCGTTGCTGGCGAGGAACAGCGCACCGTTGGCGATCTCGATCGGCTCGCCGAAGCGACCCATCGGGATGTGCACCAGGCGGCGATTGCGCTTCGCGTCGTCGCTCAGGAACTTCGCGAGCAGCGGGGTCATGATCGGCCCAGGGCACAGGGCGTTGGCGCGCAGGCCCTGGCGGGCATAGATCGTGGCGATCTCGCGGGTCATCGCGAGCACGGCGCCCTTCGAGGCGGTGTAGGCGATCTGCGGCGTGGCCGCACCCATGTGGGCGACGAAGGAGGCGACGTTCACGATCGACGAGGCCTGGCCGCTCTGCTCGGCGCTCTTCAGCATCTCCGGGATCGCGTGCTTGCAGCCGAGCAGCACACCGAGGACGTTGATGTCCATCGTCTTCTGGTACGTCTCGATGCTGGTGGTGACGGGGTTGTCGTCGTCGCCGAGCATCACGCCGGCGTTGTTGTACAGCACATGCAGGCCGCCGAAGGTCTCCACCGCGTGCTGTACGGCGTTCTGCACCGACGCCTCGTCGGTGACGTCGCAGGCGACGAAGGTGGCCTCGCCACCGGCTGCGGCGATCGCCTCCACCACGTCGTTGCCGTCGGCCATATCGGCCACGACCACCTTCGCGCCCTCTTGGGCGAAGCGCTCGGCGCCCACGCGCCCGAGTCCGGATGAGGCACCAGTGATGAGGGCAACCCTGCCCGCGAGACGAGTCATGGCGAGGAAGGTAGCCGACCGACCAGACTGACCACCGCATGACGGAGCCCGTTCCCAGCCCCGCCCGACCGTGGCGGATCCTCACATGGAACCTTCGCGGCGCCGGCCGCCCCGACCTCGAACTCGTGGCCGAGGTGATCCGCGAACACGGGCCAGACGCCGTCGCGCTGCAGGAGATCCGTCGGGGCCAGGCGGCCGCGCTGGCCCGCCTGCTCGGCTGGCACCACACCTGGGCCCGCAAGCATCATCCGTACACGCCGTTCGCCTGGTGGCTGTCGGAGGGCCTGTCGATCATGGCGCCCGGTCCGCTGTCGTCGATCGCCCGTCGCACCATCTCGCCCGGGGTCTCGACCTGGACCTACCGCCACCGGATCGTGGTGGCCGCCACCGTCGCCCGTGGCGACGACCGGCTCCGGATGTACGACACCCACCTCGCCGCGCATCGTGTGCCCGACGAGCGGATCGCCCAGGCACGTCGCGTCGCCGCGTTGGTGGCCGACGAGGCAATGCCGCTCGCGGTCGTGGCCGGCGACCTCAACGCCCCCGGCGAGGTGGAGGTCGTCCGCGAGTTCCACCCGGTCGGCCTGCGCGACCCCGGCGGCGGCCCTACCAATCCGTCGATCGCGCCACGGTCACGCCTCGACTACGTGCTCGTGCCGGAACGTTCGCGGGTGACCGAGCAGTGGGAGGCCCCCGGCGGCGAGTGGTGGTGGGCCATCAGCGACCACGTCCCCGTCGTCGTCGAGTTCACGACCTGACCGGCTGAACCAGCTGTTCAGCGGGCGAACACCTCTCGTTCGATCCAGCTGGTCAGCTCGTCGATCTCGCGGTCCACGGCGGCGGCCATCGTCTTCGTGAACCGTTCGTCCTCGTGCACCGCGTCGACGCGCAGGGTGCGTCTTTTCTTGTCGGTCGTGGCGTCGAGCTTGCCCACCAACCGGTCGTCGAAGAGGATCGGCAGCGCGAAGTAGCCCCACTTCCGCTCGGTGGCGGGCTTGTACATCTCCAGCGCGTAGTCGAACCCGAACAGCTCCACCATCCGGGCGCGGTCGTACACGAGCCGGTCGAGCGGCGACAGCAGGGCGGCACGTCCCTCGAACGGACGGCCGAGCGCGTCGAGCGCCTCCGGGGCGACCCGCCAGTCGCCACGCACCCCGTCGACGACGACGGCGGTGCCGATTTCGCCGACGTCATTGGGTTCGATCGGCGTCTCGGTCGTGCGGGCGCGGGCGATGCCGAGCGAACGCAGCCGCCGCTCGGCGCGAATGCGGGCGGCCTCGTCGGCGGGCACCGCCGGCACGTCGGGGTACACACGCGCGGCGAGGTTCCACACCCGGTCGCGACCGCGGTGACCGGCGATCGCCACCTCGCCGCGCTGGCCCATGAACTCGAGCAGCATCCCGACGTTCTTGTTGTTGTTCCACCCCGACGACGCCCACGGCGTCACGCACGAATCGGGGATCTCCTTCGACGACAGCGCGCCCTCGCTGCGCAACCGACGCAGGACATCTCGACGGCACCCGTCGTTCGCGTCGAGCCAGTCGCTCTGGCGCTGCCGGTAGGCGGGCACCTCACCGACGCCCGGCCAGCGGGCCATCTCGGCGCGGTACAGCGTCACGTCGTCGGCAGGACGGAGGATGCCCCGGAGGTCGACCACCCGGTGCTCGGCCAACGCCGCCGCGAGGTGGGTCGTGGAGTACGACGTGCCCAACCGGCTCCACAGCACCAGATCGGCACTCGGCGCCACCGCCTTCGTGCCGTCCACCTGCACGGCCGCCAGGTGGTGCAGCACCTGCGTCATGTCGTCGGGCCGCTCGCCGTCGAGCAGCTGCGCCCGCACCGCGATCCGTCGAGCGTCCTGCTGCGAGATCTGCTGCACGTCCGTCACTCCGCCGCCCTCATGCCGACGACCGAACAGCGTTCCGTGATCGAAACGCCGTCACACGCGGCCGTTCGCTCACGGACGATCGTCTTCCGTGAGCGAAACACCGCGAGACGCGGCATTTGGCTCACGGAACTAGATGCGCTCCCAGTAGCGGCGGAGTTCCCAGTCGGTGACCGTGTGGTTGAACGCCTCCCACTCGGCCTTGGCCATCGTGAGGATGTGGTGGTGCACGGCCTCGCCGAAGCACTCCTTGGCGATCGAGCTCTGCTCCCACAGGGCGATCGCATCCGGCAGGTTCCAGGGGATGCGATCGATGTCGGGCGCCTCGTAGCCGTTGCCGTGGAACGGCTCACCGAGCGGCAACTCGTGACGGATGCCGTACAGACCGCCGGCGAGCGTGCCGGCGAACGCGAAGTACGAGTTCGCATCGCTGCCCGGAATGCGGCATTCGACGCGCGTGCCCTTGCCGTGACCGACCTTGCGGTAGCCGAGGGTGCGGTTGTCGATGCCCCAGCCGATGCCGGTCGGTGCCCACGAGCCGAGCTGGAACCGCTTGTAGCTGTTGATCGTCGGGGCCCACAGCAGGCTGAATTCGCGGGCCGTGGCGATGAGGCCGGCCAGGTAGTGCTGGAACAGCTTGCTCATGCCATGGGGACCGTGATGGTCGTCGAACAACGCCTGCGTACCGTCGAGGCTCCACAAGCTCGAGTGGATGTGGCACGACGAGCCGGTGTCGTTGAAGTCGTACTTCGCCATGAAGCTCACCGACCGACCGTTGAGGTGGGCGATCTCCTTCGCGGCCGTCTTGTACACACTGTTGCGGTCGGCCATCTCGACGGCCGTCGTGTAGTCGAGGTTGATCTCGTGCTGGCCCTTGCCGGCCTCGCCCTTGCTGAACTCCACCGGCACACCGGCCGCCTCGAGCCCGCGGCGGATCGCGCCGAGGATGTACTCGTCCTTCGTGGTCTGGAGGATGTGGTAGTCCTCGAGCCACGGCGAGTGCGGCTGCAGGTCGCGGTAGCCCTTCTGATGGGCCTCGTCATAGGTGTCCTTGAACAGGTAGAACTCGATCTCGCTGGCGACCATCGGCAGGAAGCCCTGGGCTGCGGCGGCCTCCACCTGGCGCTGCAGGATCGTCCGCGGCGCCACCTCGATCAGCTCACCGGTCGTCACATCGAGCAGGTCGCACATGATCATCGCGGTGCGGTCGACCCACGGGATGATCCGCACGGTGTCCCAGTCGGCCCGGGCGAGCATGTCGCCGTAGCCCTGCTCGTAACTGGTGAACGTGTACCCGGCGACCGGGTTGTTGTCCATGTCGCAGGCGATCAGGTAGTCGCAGTTCTCGGTGCCGTCGTCGGCGACGTGCTCGAGGAAGAACCGGCCAGTCGTGCGCTTGCCCACCAGGCGACCCTGCAGATCGGGGAACACCATCAGCACGGTGTCGATCTCACCGTTGCGGATCTTCCCCTCGAGGGCTTCCCGGGACACTTGCACGCGTGACGACATGGCCGGTGACTGTAGATGGTGCCGACCGCTACCTTGCACGCCATGGGCGTCACCGGGATCCACCATCTCCTCGTCACCACCGCCGACTACACGGCCACGATCGCGTACTGGCAGGGTCTCGGCTTCACCCTCGACTTCGAGACCGGCCACGGCAGCGCCAAGCTCGATCCGCCGTCACCGGGGCCGTACGTGTTCGTCGACACCGTGGATGAAGGGGTCGCACCGACCGTGCAGGTGTACCTCGACGTCGCCGACCACGCGCAACTGCCCGGCGACTGGGAGGCGACCCACTGGGGGACGTTCGTACAGGCGAGCACCGACCCCGACGGGCGGACGGTGTGGCTGCAGGAAGTGGGACCCGACGGCCACTGAGGCCGTCGTTCCGACGAGGGTTCGGGACGGGTCCGGCGAACCGGTCGGACCGATGTCGGAGGCGTCAGGCCTTCTTCTTGGCGGGTTCCTTGGCGGGCTTCAGCACGCCCTTGGCGAGCGCCTCGTCGAGGTAGCGCTCGGCTTCCTCGGCGCTGACCTTGAGCGCCGGGGCGATCTCGCTGATGAGGTTGATGCGGGCCCGGTCGTACATGGTGCGCTCGGCGGCCGACAGCGAGGCATCGCGGTTGCGGGCAGCCAGGTTCCGGACCACTTCGGCCACCTGGTACACGTCGCCGCTCTTCAGCTTCTCCTGGTGGTTCTTGAACCGGCGGCTCCAGTTGGAGGGCACGCGAGGGTCGGCCTTCGACAGCACCGACACGAGATCTTCGAGCTCGTCGCTCGACACGGGCGGGCGCACGCCCACCTCGGCCGCCTTCAACGTGGGCACCGACAGGGTCATCTCGTTGATGACCGTGCGCAGGATGAGGTACTCCTGAGTGGAACCGAAAGCCTCCATCTTCTTGGTGCCCATCACGATGCATGCACCGTGCTGGGGATAGATGACGGTTTCGCCCTTCTTGAACTTCAAGGTTGACCTCGCTGGGTTCTGCTGGCTTCAGCTGCGAGCCGCTGATCTGCTGCTCGAATGCTGGGCGCCCGGCCGTTGATTCCGGTCATCAAAGGGTAGGCCGTGATGGGCCAAATCACTCCTGCCGGCGCCGATCCCGTGGCCGGTCATCAGCCCCGTCATCAGCCCCGTCATCGGCAGCTCCGGGCTGTGGCAGGCTTCGGCTCGATGACCACCTTCGGATTCAGCTCCACCACCGACGACGTGCTCACCGGCCACGACCTCTCGGGTCGCCACATCCTCGTGACCGGCGGCTCCACCGGCCTCGGCGAGGAGACCTCGCGTGCCCTCGCCGCCCACGGCGCGACCGTCACGATGGCAGTGCGCGATCTGGCGCGCGGCCAGGCGGCCGCCGACCGGATCCGCGCCGCCCACCCCGACGCCGACCTCACCCTGCGTCAGGTCGACCTGGCATCGCTCGCCAACGTGCGCACCTTCGCCGACGGCTTCCTCGCCGACCACGGCACGCTCGACGTCCTGATCAACAACGCGGGCATCATGGCCTGCCCGCAGGGCACCACGGTCGACGGGTTCGAGCTGCAGTTCGGGACGAACCATCTCGGCCACTTCCTGCTCGGCGTCCTCCTCGCCCCCGCCCTGGTCGCCGGTGCACCCAGCCGGCTCGTGTCGCTCAGCTCGCGCGGCCACGCCTTCGCGAACGTCGACCTCGACGACTGGAACTTCGAGCGCACCACCTACGAACCGTTCGTCGCCTACGGCCGGGCCAAGACAGCGAACGCCTTGTTCGCCGTCGGCTTCCAACAGCGCTACGACGGCGCCGGCGTGCAGGCGTTCTCCGTGCATCCCGGCGGCATCCACACCGAACTCGGCCGGCACATGACCCCCGAGGTCATCCAGACGCTGATGGCGCGGGTCGCCGACAGCGGCCGCGAGTTCGCGTGGAAGACGATCCCGCAGGGTGCGGCCACCTCGGTGTGGGCGGCCACCGCGGCAGAACTCGACGGACAGGGCGGTGCGTACCTCGAGGACTGCGGCGTGGCCGCCGTGTCCGACGACGAGAGCGCCAACACGGGCGTCCGCGCCTACGCCGTCGATCCCGACGCGGCCGACCGGTTGTGGACCCTCAGCGAGCGGCTCGTCGGACTGACCTGATCACTCGGCCGGGCTGATCACTCGGCCGGGCTGATCACTCGGCCGGGCTGATCACTCGGCCGGGCTGATCACTCGGCCTCGCGAGCCACCAGGGTCGCGGTGAGGTCGAGCCGCTCACCGTCGCGCAGCACGGTCAGCGTCAACACGGTGCCAGCCCGGCCGTCGCGGATCGCGGCGATCAGACCGCCCTGGCCACTCACCGGCCGTCCGTCGGCAGCGATCACGACGTCGCCGACCTCGATGCCGGCGTCGGCCGCGGGACTGTCCTCGGTGACCTCGGCGATCACGGCACCGGCGCCGCCGTCGTTGCGGTCCTCGATCGACACGCCGAGGAAGCCCTCCGCCGGCGTCTCGCCGCCGGACGATCCGCGCAACGTGTCGATCTCGGCGAGCAGGGTGCGGGCCGAGATCGCGAACCCGACGTTGCTGGCCGAACGGGTGGCGTTGCCGGTCGCGACCGCGGTGTTGATGCCGATCACCTCGCCACGGGCGTTCACCAGCGGACCGCCGGAGTTGCCCGAGGAGATGGCGGCGTCGGTCTGCACGAGGCCGCCGAGCGCACCGATCTCGGTGACGAGCGTGCGGTCGAGCGCCGACACCACGCCCGTGGTGACGCTGGCGCCACCGTCGAGCGCCAGTGCGAAGCCGATCGCCACGACCGGCTCGCCCACCCGTACGTCGTCGGGCGCGGCGATCGTGGCGGCCGGCAGACCGGTGGCGTCGATGCGCAGCAGGGCGAGGTCGTTCGGGGCGTCGACGGCGAGCACCTCGGCATCGCGCGGTTCGGTCTCACCGTCGAGGCGGACGCGCACCTGGTCGGCACCGTCCACGACGTGGGCGTTGGTGACGATCTCGCCGTCGCTCGTGATGATCACACCGGTGCCGGTGCCGAGCACCTGGTCGCCCACCAGGTTGCTGATCGTGACCGTGCTCGGGCCGACCTTCTCGGCGACCGCGGCGACATCGACGTCGGCCAGCGACATGACACCGGTCCCGGTGCTGTCGAGACCGTCGCCACCATCGGCCACGAGCGGCGGCTGCGACGAGGGGCCGGATCCGCCGCCCCCGTCGGCGAGCCCGGCACCGATCGCGCCACCGACACCACCGGCGCCGAGCGCGAGTGCGACGGCGCCGACGGCCAGCGGCCAACGACGGCGACGGGCCGTGTGAGGGGCGGCCGGCCCGGGCGGCGCGGGCGGGAACGGAGGGGCCGGCGGCGGGAACGAACCGGCGGCGGACTGCAGCGGGGGGAGCTCCATCGTGTCCATGCCCATGAGTATGGAGAGCGACGGCTGTGCGGATGGTGAGAAGCGGGTGTGAAGTCGCTGACAAGTCCTGTGGGCGCCCCCGGAGAGACTCGAACTCCCAACCCACGGGGTAGAAACCCGCTGCTCTATCCATTGAGCGACGGAGGCATGTGCACGGGTGTCGACGGCTACCGACACGCGCGGGCGACAGCCTAGGGCAGCCGCCGTCGCCGCAGACCGGGTTCGGGACCGACCCGCCGAGGGCGAGCGATCAGTCGAGGGCGAGCAGCTCGCGGCGGAGCAGGTCGAGCGACGAGATCACGCTCATCTGGCGCATCTGGTCGCGCAGGCCCGGCATGCGCAGCGTGCGGGTGACGGTGCGACCGTCCGCCAGGGCGATCCCGACGCAGAGCGTGCCCACGGGCATGCCGTCCTGCTCGGTGGGGCCGGCCACCCCGGTGAGCGACAACGCGACGTCGGCGTGCAGGACCCGGCGGGCGCCGACGGCCATCTGCTCGGCGGCCTGCTCGCTGACCACCGGGCCGCGGTCGACGCCGAGCACGTCGAACTTGACCTCGCTCGCGTAGCTGACGACGGAACCGACGAACACCTGGCTCGCGCCCGGGACGTTGGTGATCCGGCCGGCGACGAGACCGCCGGTGACCGACTCGGCCAACCCGAGGCTCCACCCACGCCGGCGGAGCAGGTCGAGCACGACCGACTCCATCGTGTCGTCGTCGACACCGAAGACCTGGTCGCCGAGGATGCCCCGGATGCGGGCCTCCACCGGCTCGAGCAGGGCAGCGGCTTCGGCCGCTGTGGGCGCTTTGGCGGTGAGGCGCACCTTGATGCCCTCCCAGCCGCTCGCGAGGAACGCGAGCGTGGGAGTGCCTGCGGCTTCGAGGTCGTCGATCACCGGATCGAGTCGTTCGTTGAGGCCGCTCTCGCTCTCGCCCCACGTGCGCAGCGTGCGGCTCACGATCACCGACGGGTCGCCGTTGCGCCGGCGCAGGTCGGGCAGCACCGCGCGCTCGAGCATGTCCTTCATCTCGTGCGGCACACCGGGCACGGCGTAGATCACCTTGTCGACACCGTCGACGACGACCGGGCAGATCAGGCCCGGCGCCGTGCCGCGGGTCTGGCGGATCAGCTCGGCGCCGACCGGCACCAACGCCTGGCGCAGGTTGTTGTCGGCCATCGGCCGGTTGCGCGAGGCGAACAGATCGCGGATCACCTGCGCCACCGACTCGTCGTGCACCAGTTCGACGCCCATCACCGCGGCGATCGCCTCGCGGGTGAGGTCGTCGTGGGTCGGCCCCAGCCCCCCGCAGACGATGACCGCGTCGGCGTCGGCGAGCACGTCGCGCAGTACCCGTTCCATGCGGCCCAGGTTGTCGCCGACCTTCACCTGCAGCAGCGAATCGATCCCGCTCGCGGCCAGATGCTCACCGATCCACGACGAGTTGGTGTCGACGATCTGCCCGAGCAACAGCTCGGTGCCGATCGCCACGACGTCGCACCTCATGCCGCGGCCTCCACCGGCGTCAGCCGACCTGGGTGACGTTGGGGGTGGCGACGGCCCGCTTGCCCGCCTGCGCCCGCCACAGGTACTGACCGCCGCTGATCAGGGCGAGCGCGACCGAGATCCACAGCAGCCCCTTCCACAGCCAGGTCGCGTCGAGCGCGGTGATCGGCAGGATCGCGAAGCCGACCGCGAGCTGCTGGGTGACCGTCTTCCACTTGGCGATCTTGCTGGCCGGCACGCTGACGCCCTTGGCCCCGACGAACGTGCGGTACAGGCTGATCGCGATCTCGCGAGCGGCGATGATCACGACCGGCACCACCCAGAACACGTCGCGGCTCACGAGGGTGAACATCGCGCCGAGCACCAGCACCTTGTCGGCCAGCGGGTCGAGGAACGTACCGAAGTTGGTGACACCGTGGCGACGGGCGAGGTAGCCGTCGATGCCGTCGCTCGAGCAGAGGAAGAACCACAGCACGAACGCCACCCAGGCACCACCCGGCTCCTCGGGGATGAGCAGGAACATCAGCGGTGCGATCAGCACACGGCCGACCGTGACCAGGTTGGCCCACGTGGCGATCTTGCTCGGGTCGACGGGCACGGATCAGCTCCCTGCGAGCGCGTCGACCGGTTCGGCGATCAGATCGGGGCCCATGGCGTCGACAATACGCACCTCGACGAAGGTTCCCGGCACGAGATCGTGCGGCACCTCGACGATGCCGTCGATCTCGGGCGCCTCGCGGTGGCTGCGGGCGGTGCCCGGCTCGTCGACGAGCACCGTGGTGGTCGTGCCGATCAGGTCGTCACGCCGACGGGCGGTGATCTCGTCCTGCAGTTCGCGCAGCTCGGCGAGCCGGTCGTTCATCAGACCCCGGTCGACCGCACCGTCGAGGGTGTAGGCGTGAGTGCCCTCCTCGGGCGAATAGGAGAAGAACCCGCACCAGTCGAGCTCGGCCTCCTCGACGAAGCGGAGCAGCTCGTCGTGGTCCTCCTCGGTCTCGCCGGGGTATCCCACGATGAAGTTGCTGCGGAACGCCGCCCCCGGCTCGCGGTCGCGGATGTCGGCGATACGCCGCAGGAAGCGATCGCCGTCGCCCCAGCGGCGCATGCGGCGCAGGAGGGGCTTGCTCACGTGCTGCAGCGACAGGTCGAAGTACGGCACGCCCGTGTCGCAGATGGCGTCGATGAGGTCGTCGGTGAGGTCGCTCGGGTACAGGTACAGCAGACGGGTCCACCGGGCGCGCTCGCTGACCGCGCGCACCAGGGGGACGATCGAACCGGCGCCCAGCTCGTCGGGGCGGTCCTTGCCGTAGCTGGCGAGGTCCTGCGCCACGAGCACGATCTCGTGCGCCTCGAGCTCGTCGACCTCGCGCAGGATCTGCTCGATGTCGCGGCTGCGCTGCGGCCCGCGGAACGACGGGATGGCGCAGAACCCGCACGACCGGTCGCAGCCCTCGGCGATCTTGACGTAGGCCCACGGGCTCGAGCTCTTCGGCCGGGGCAGGTTGAGCAGGTCGAAGCTCGGGATCGGCGCGCTGCTGACCGGGATGAGCCGCTTGCCACCGGTCGGCGCCTGGTCGGCCAGGACGTTGACGGGCACGCCGAAGCCGGCGACCCGATCGACCTCGGGCAGGGCCTCGGCCAGCTCGTCGCCGTAGCGCTCGGCCATACACCCGGTGACGACGAGACGGGCACCGTCCTTGCGCTGGTCCTCGAGCGCGAGGAT
>JAPLAA010000066.1 GCA_026393475.1 Actinomycetota bacterium | reverse complement strand
GTGCTCCGACCATGTGCTCACGGAGTACGACTCGACCATGCGGCCCGGGGTCTCCAGATCGTGGAACAGGCCCCAGTTGTACGCACCGTCGCGGCGTCGTTGCCGCCGCACCGGCACCATGGCTGCTGCGAAGGCCTCGGCGTCGCTCGGGTCGATGTGCCAGTCGATGGTGATGAGGACGGGGCCGGCGTCGTCGGCGGGCGGGATCTGGAGTTCCGGCATCGCCCAGGTGACCTGGGTGATGTCGACGTCGTCCTGCCGGCCGATCGGGAGCGTGACGGTCGCGAGCAGTGTGACGACGAGGTGCGCAGCGGCCGAGATGAGCAGCGCGTCGCGCTCGGACGTCGCCGCGGCGAGGGCACCCCAACCGACGGCACCGGCAGATGCGCCGAGCCACACAGTGAGCATCGCGACCGATGACGCCCGGCCGCGCACCCATGACGGGAGCAGCACCGTGTACATCGAGAACAGCACGTTCATCGTCGCCATCGCTCCGGCACCGACGAGGACCAACCCGGCCAGCGCCGCGGGCAGGGCCGTGGCGGTCGCGAACACGGCGGTGCCGGCGGCCCACGTGAGCGCGGCGACGCACGCGACGACGTCGGGCGTGGCGATCCGGTTGAGTCGTGGTAACAGCCACACGGCGGCAACAGCGCCGGCTCCTGATGCCGTCGAGAGCAGTCCGAACTGACCGGCGGACACGCCCAGCCGACCGCGTGCGACGATCGGGAGGAGCGCGGCGAGCGACGAGGTGGCCGTGATCGCCATCACCAGACGGAGGGCGAGCAGCTGGAGCCGTGGCGAGTTGCGGACGTATCGGACGCCGGTGCGCATCGCGGCACCGATGTGCTCGGCCGGCAGTGTCGTGTCGCGCATGGGGCGCCACCGCCGGATGACGAGCACGATGCCGAGGAACGACGCTGCGTTGACGAAGAACACCGTGCCCGGCCCCTGCAGGGCGATGACGATGCCGGCCAGCGCGGGTCCGGCCGATTGCGCGATGTTGGTCGAGATCGAGTTGAGCCCGATCGCCTTGGGCAACTCGCTGCGTTCGACCAGTTCCGGGGTGACCGCCATGAACGCCGGGGCGGCGAGCGTGCCGGCGGTCGAGAGCAGGAAGGTGAACAACAACAGCAGCGGCACCGTGAGCCGATCGCCGATCTCGAAGACGCCGAGGGCGGCGGCGATCAACATCGATGCGAACTGGGTGGCGATGATCAGCCGCCGGCGATCGAGCACGTCGGCCAATGCGCCGGCGAGGAGTGCGAGCAGGAACCCGGGCACCGTCCATGCGGTCTGGACGAGGCTCACCAACGTCGGGGAGCGGGTCAGGTCCGTCATCGCCCAACCGGCGGCGACGGTGTGCATGAACGTCCCGATGTTCGAGACCAACCCGGCGATCCACAACGACCTGAACAGCTGCACACGCAGCGGCGACCACGGCCCGGCTCCGTTGTCCACCATCGTCACGCTCGCCCCGCGGTCAGGCATGCCGGCAACGTAGCCCGCTCGGCCTCGCCGTGCTCCGGCGTTCCCGGTGGGATTCGCTGTCCTCCGTCGCGTCCGTCGTCAGCGGCCTGATCGGCCCGGCGTGGAGCGTCGTTCCCGGGGTTCAGAGGCGGTCGCCGGGGCGGACGAGACCGGTCTGGTAGGCGAGGACGACGAGCTGGGCGCGGTCACGGGCGTTGAGTTTCATCATCGCCCGGTTGGCGTGGGTCTTGGCCGTGAGCGGTGAGAGGTAGAGACGCTCGGCGATGTCGTCGTTGGTGAGGCCGAGCGCGGCGAGCTTCATCACTTCGCGCTCGCGGTCCGTCAGCAGGCCGAGCAGCGCCTGCGAGTCGCTCGGGTCGGCGACACCGGCTGTCGCGCTCGCCTCGTGGGCGAAGGCGGTGAGCATCGCCCTGGTGGCCTGGGGCGATAGGAGGGCTTCGCCGTCGGCGACCACACGGATCGCGTCGAGCAGGTCGGCCGGTTCGACGCCCTTGCCGAGGAATCCCGAGGCGCCGGCACGGATGGCCTCGAGGACGTGCTGGTCGATCTCGAACGTGGTGAGGATGATCACCTTCACGCCGGCGAGGTCGTCGTCGGAGGTGATCCGGCGGGTGGCTTCGATGCCGTCGGTGCCGGGCATCCGGATGTCCATGAGCACGACGTCGGCCCGGGTGCTGCGGACGAGCTCGACGGCCTGGTCACCGTCGCTCGCCTCGCCGACGACGGTGAGGTCGGGTGCGGCGTCGATGAGCAGTCGGAAGCCGGCACGGATGAGCGCCTGGTCGTCGGCGAGCACCACACGGATGGTCATTCGTCCCCCTGGTCGCGGCTGATGGGGAATCGGGCGTCGACGGTGAACGTGCCGTCGGGGCCGGCCCCCGTCGTGAGCGTGCCACCGGCCGCGTGCACGCGTTCGCGCATGCCGATGAGGCCGAACCCCGAGCCGGGTCCGGCACCTGGTGCGGTCTCGCGGCCGATGCGGTTCGCGACGCGGTTGGTGATGACGAGTTCGATCTCGTGGCGGTGCCGGGTGAGGCGGACCCGTGCGTTGCCGTCGCCGTGCCGGTGGGCGTTGGTGAGGCCTTCCTGGATCGTTCGGTAGACGGCGATGGCGGTCGCATCGCCGACCGGGTGGTCGTCGCCGCTCGTGTCGAAGGTGACGTGCAGACCGGCCCGCTCGTAGGACTCGATGAGGGCCGGGAGGTCGTGCATCGTGGGAGCGGGGGAGGTGGCGGCCGTGGGGTCGTCGTTCGTACGCAGCACGCCGAGGATGTTGGAGAGTTCCTCGAGGACGTGGCGTGCCGACGAGCGGACGGTGCCGAGCGCCTCGATCGCCTGGTCCGGATGGTCGGTCAGCAGGTGGGCGGCGACGCCGGCCTGCACGTTGATGACGGCGATCTGGTGTGCGACCACGTCGTGGAGTTCGCGGGCGATGTGCAGTCGTTCCTCGGCCACGCGGCGACGTGCCTCTTCCTCCCGTGTCGCTTCGGCGCGAGCCGCTCGCTCCTCGGCGGCGGCGATCGCTTCGCGTCGGCTGCGGACGGCGTCGCCAGCCGCCACCGCAAGGGCCGGCCAGGCCAGGCCGGCGAGCAGTTCGGGGCCGAGGATCTCGTTCGAGGCGATGATCACGACACACACCACGAGCGCCACCAGCCCCGCCACGCCGGCACGGATCGTGGTCCGCCGATCGGTGCCGACCGCCACGTTGTACAGCAGGAACACCGTCGCGGGCAGCATTGCCGTCGGCCTGCCGACGACCGCGGTCGCGATCACCGCGGCGATCAGCCCGGTGGCGAGCGTCGGGATCGGCCATCGACGGCGGACGAGCAACAGCGCGAGTGCGACGAGCGCGACGACGGCATCGATCCAGCGGAGGTCGCTGCGGTCGAGGAAGGGGCTGGCCACCACGGGGACGCACGAGGCGAGCCACACGCCGACGTCGAGCAGTCGCGCTTGTGAGGCGGTGACCGCTCGACGCTGCGACCGGGAGGGAGCCGCTGGCGTCGTGGTGGTCACCGCCCCACGGTACCGAAGGTGGTCTGTCACCATCGGCGATCTCGTCGCGTCGACGGGCGTCATGCGTCCCGGCGGCGCAGCACGATCACGGCTGCGGCGAGCAGGCCGATCGCCCAGGCGGCGAAGACGGCGAACCCGGCGGCGGGCGACAGCAGGGTGTCGCTCGGCTCGACGGCGAGGAAGGCCTGCCCGGCGTTGCTGGGCAGGTACTTGCCGACGCTCTCGCTCACCGAGTCGGGCAGGAGCCCGACGAGACCGGGGGCGATCATCAACGTGGCGACGAGCGTCCCGATCGCCGCTGCGGTCGAACGCAGGATGAACCCGAGGGCGAGGCCCATGAGGACGATGCCGGCGCCGTAGACGCCGCCGCCGAGCACGGCCCGCAGGACGCCCGGGTCGGTCAGTGCGTACGTGGCACCGTCGCCTGCGTACACGGCCTGGCCGGCGAAGAACACGGCGAACGATGCGATGGTCATCACGATCCAGCTCGACACGCCGAGCACGATCGCCTTGCCCCGCAGGATCGAGACGCGTCCGGCGACGGCGGCGAACATCGTGCGGATCATGCCGGTCGTGTATTCGCCGGCGACGAACACGGCGCCGAGCACACCGAGTACGAGCTGGCTGAGGTTCATGCCGCCGAAGCTCATCGAGAGCGAGTCGCTGCCGGCCGTGGCGTTCGGCGGCAGTGCTCCGCCGCTGCCGGCGAGCGAGGAGAACATGGCGCCGAACAGCACCAGCACGACACCGGCCGAGGCGAGTGCGATCACGTTCGATCGGACCGAGCGGAACTTGATCCACTCGGCGACGACGACCGAGCGTTGGGTGACGCGCCGTTCGTCGGCGGTGACCGCGGCAGGGGTGGTGGTGGACGGGGGAGTGGTGAGGGCGACGCTCATGTCAGGCGGCCTTTCCGGTGGTGGCGGACGGTTGGAGTTGGTGGCGAAGGTGGCGTGGTACTGCACGCTGTCCTGGGTGAGTTCCATGAAGGTCGACTCGAGGGTGTCGGTGGTGGGGGTGAGCTCGAACAGCACGAGCCCGGCCTCTGCCGCTCGACGACCGATCGCCTCGCTGTCGAGGCCGATCACCTCGTAGCCGTCGGCGACGTCGCTCGAGTTGGAGACCTCGACGCCGTCGGCGGCGAGCACCTGGCGCAGCAGCGGCCCGTTCGGGGTACGCACGAAGACCCGCTCGCCCGACGACATGGCGGCGAGCTGGGCCGCCGAGACGTCGACGATCAGACGGCCGCGGCCGATGATCACGAACTGCTCGGCGGTGAGGGCCATCTCGCTCATCAGGTGCGACGACACGAGCACCGTGCGCCCCTCGGCGGCGAGGTCCTTCAACAGGTTGCGGATCCAGAGGATGCCCTCCGGGTCGAGGCCGTTGACCGGCTGGTCGAGCATCACCGTCTCGGGATCGCCGAGCAGCGCGGAGGCGATGCCGAGCCGCTGGCCCATCCCGAGCGAGAAGCCGCCGGCGACTCGATCGGCCACCTCGGCGAGGCCGACGATCTCGAGCACCTCGTCCACCCGACGGGCGCCGATGCCGGTGGTCGCAGCGAGCGCCCGGAGGTGGTTGCGGGCCGAGCGCTTCGGGTGGATGGCCTTGGCCTCGAGCAGCGAGCCGATCTGGGTGAGCGGTGCCGGATGGTCGGCCAGCACCTTGCCGTTCACGGTGGCGCGGCCCGAGGTCGGCCGGTCGAGGCCGAGGATCATGCGCATGGTGGTCGACTTGCCGGCGCCGTTCGGCCCGAGGAAGCCGGTGACGATGCCCGGCTTGACTGCGAACGAGAGGTCGTCGACCGCTCGTGTCGACCCGTAGGTCTTGGTCAGGTGTTCGACGTGGATCATGCACCCATCGTGAACCGATCGAGCGCCGACCGAATCCTCCCTGCGCAGGCTCGTCCGCTACTACGAACGCAGTAGCCGAGGCGACCCGACACTGCGTCGCAGACCGATCAGCGGAGCAGCTGCCAGCGGCCGGAGTCGAGGTCGTCGCGCGTGACGGTGAGGGTCGGCACGCCGGGCATCGAGTAGTAGCCGAGGGCGAGGGTGACCGAGGCTGGGTTCGCCTCCTGGATGCACACGATCTCCTCGTCGCCGGTCGAGCCGTCGCGCAACGTCCAGCGCTCGGCCAGGCACGCCAGGCCCTCGGTCAGGAGTTGCTGCACCGCGTCGTCGCGATCGTCATGGTGGCCGAGCACCGCGCCGAACACCGCGAGCGCACACCACGCATCGCCACGCCGGACGACGTGTCCGCACAGCTCGCCGTCGTGGTCTCGTCTCACGTCGTCCATGCGGACGAGCTTGGCAGCCGGTCGAGATCCGACAGCGGTGAATTCCGTACGCCCACGGTGAGGCGTGGCAACGCGTCGACGATGGTGTGTGTCGACGACGGCCGCGCCGGTGATCGATGCGGGACACATGACCGCCGGGTCCCAACTCGTCCTGGCCGACGGGTCTCCGCCGATCACGGGGGTGTGACGTTTCGAGCCGTTTCCGGCCAGGTCAGGGCATCTTTTCTGGCGATCGTGACGACGTCGACGATCACGATCAACCATGGGCAACATCGAACGTCTGTTCGATCTCCGGGATAACTTGCTCGGTGCCGGGAGGGCTCCGACCGGCTCCCCAATCGTTCCGACCCGCCGGCTCTCCACCCGCTCGCACACCTCAGGAGGTGACCCATGGATCTCGTGTCCACCGCATCGGCGCTCGCCGCGCTCGACCTCGACACGGCCGACCACCAGGTGGTCACCGAGGCCCTGCGGCTCACCACCCGACTGATCCGCATGACACAGGCGGTCGAACTCGAGGCCGACCTGCGGCTGGTCGCCCTCG
>JAPLAA010000118.1 GCA_026393475.1 Actinomycetota bacterium | reverse complement strand
TGCCGAGGTCGTCGATGCCGCGGCGACCGGCCCGCCCGGCGAGCTGGGTGTACTCCCCCGGCGTCAGGAACGCGTGGTGGTCGCCGGTGAACTTGGTGAGCTTCTCGATCACGACGCACTTGGCGGGCATGTTGATGCCGACCGCCAGGGTCTCGGTGGCGAACACCACCTTCACCAGTCCCTCGACGAAACAGGCCTCGACGACCTCCTTGAAGGGCGGCACCATGCCGGCATGGTGGGCGGCGACACCCGCCTCCAACTGGGCGAGGAACTGGCCGTAGCCGAGCACGGCCAGATCGGCCGCGTCCATCGTGCCGAGCCGGGCGTCGACGATCTCGCGGATGCGGTCGCGCTCCTCCCCCGTCGTCAGCCGGGCCCCGGCGGCGAGCACCGACCGGGCGGCCTCGTCGCACTGGTTACGGCTGAAGATGAAGTAGATCGCGGGCAGCATCCGCTGGCGCTCGAGCATGTCGACCACGTCGAGTCTCGACGGCGTGTACAGCTTGCGTCGACCCTGGGTCTCCTTGCGGTTGCGGCCGCCTCGAGGGGCCCGCATCGCCTCGCTGTCGAGGCGCATCGCGTCGTTGTTGGAGCGTCCGTTGACGAGGACGGGCAACAGGTGGGTGCGGTCATGGGTCTTGTCCCCGACGAAGTAGAGATTCTCCAACCTGACCGGTCGGCGCTCCTCGACGATCGCCGTGGTCGGGCCGCGGACGGTGCTGATCCAGTCGGTGAGTTCCTGCGCGTTGCTCACCGTCGCCGACAGGCACACGAGGTGCACCGACACCGGCAGGTGGATGATCACCTCCTCCCACACGGGGCCGCGGTAGGCGTCCTGGAGGAAGTGCACCTCGTCGAGCACCACCACGTCGAGCAGGTCGAGCGCTGCGCTGCGGGCGTAGATCATGTTGCGCAGCACCTCGGTGGTCATCACCACCACCGGCGCGTCGCCGTTGATCGAGTTGTCACCCGTCAGCAGGCCCACCTGGTCGACCCCGTAGCGGGCGACGAGATCGTGGTACTTCTGGTTCGAGAGCGCCTTGACCGGTGCGGTGTAGAACGCCCGCCGACCAGCGAGTCGGGCGGCCTCGATCGCGTACTCGGCGACCACGGTCTTGCCGCTGCCGGTGGGTGCCGCGACGAGCACGGAGCGACCCTCGTCGAGCGCGTCGAACGCCCGGAGTTGGAACCCGTCGAGCGGGAAGTCGTACTGGCGGATCAGGTCCGACCGGTCGGGTCGCACGTGGTCGATCGTGTCACACCGCGGCTGCCTCGCGCTTGCGCTTCGCTCGTTGCACCAGCCAGCCGATGAGCACCGACAGGAGGAAGAACAGCGACATCGGCAGCGCGAGGGCCAGCATCGAGTACGGGTCGCCGGACGGCGTGATGACGGCCGCCACCACGAAGCACACCATGATCGCGTAGCGCCACCCCTTGAGCAGCGTCTGCGGGGTGACCATCCCGATCAACTGCAGGCCGACGAGCAGCACGGGGAACTGGAAGGCGATGCCGAAGGCGGCGACCATCAGCCCCACGAGGCGCACGTACTCGCCCACGCGGAAGTTGGCCTCCACGCCAGTGCCGGCCCAGGAGATCAGGAACTCGAGCGCCTTCTCGAGCGTCCAGTAGGCGAGGAACGCACCGAGTGCGAACAGCAGGACGGACGAGGCGATGAACGGGATCGCGTACTTCTTCTCCTTGGCGTGGAGCGCGGGCACGACGAACCGCCAGACCTGCCAGAGCAGCACCGGCAGGGCCAGGATGATGCCGCCGTATGTGCTGATCGACAGGCGGGTGCTGAAGCCCTCGAGCGGGCTGATGAACTGCAGGCTCGGAGTGCAGTTGAGATCGGGGCGGTCGGCGCACAGGTTCTCGTACGGGCCGCGCAGGAACTCGAGGACCGGGTTGTAGAGGGCCAGCACGATCGAGATGCCGATCACGACGGCCAGCAGCGAGCGGATGATGCGGGTGCGCAGTTCGGCCAGGTGCTCGATCAGCGTCATCCGGTCGTCGGGCGTCGCGACCTTCGGCTTGGCAGCTTCCTTGCTCCTGAAGGGCAGCTTCATGCGGGCGGTGTCCCCGGATCGGTGGCAGGTGCCTCGGTGTCGGGCCGGGCCACCACGTCGTCGAGCGTGACCGGCTTCTTGGTGCCGCCGGAGATGATCTTGGACTCGAAGGGGCGGTGCTCGTCGTCGATGGCGGCCGGAGGCTTGGGTGCGACCGGGGTCCGTCGAGAGGTCGGCGTCTCGACGACGGGGGCGTCCGCGGGGAGGGTCTCGGCCGAGTTCGGCTCGGTTGCCGTCGGCTCGGGCGTCGCGGTCGCGGCGGAGGCGAGCGGCGGTGCCGCACCGGCGGCGTCGGCCGCTGCTGCAGCGGCTGCCTCGGCGGCGGCGGTCTCCGCGGCGTCGGCGGCATCGGCCGCGGCCAGCGACACCGCTGGGTCGACGCGCTCGGCGGGTGCAGGCGTGGCGGCTGCGGGACCGGGATCGGTGATCGACTTCAGCGACGCCGCAGCCTCCTCGAGCGGGCTCGTGACGTCGAAGGTGGCGGCCTGCTTGAACATGTCGGCGGTCTCGCGCATCTCGCGCATCGGCTCGTCGAGGGCCTGCTTCAGCTCGCTCTGGAACCCGGTGGTGACCTTCTTGAACTCGGCGTAGGTCTGCCCGAACTTCCGGATGGCCTCCGGCAGCTTCTCGGGCCCGAGGATGATGAGCGCCAACAGGAGCAGGAAAACGATCTCGCTGCCGCTGAAGTTGAACACGACGGGGAGTCTAGGAGACTCCGCGACCGGTTCATCAGCGTCCTGACCGGCAGCGACAGGCACGGGCGGGCACCGGGCGGACAACGGGCGGACAACGGGCGGATAGCGGGCGGACAGCGGGAAGGGCCGACCGAACGGGCACGGATCGGGCCCCGGGTGGCAGGATGCTGCACGTGCAGCAACGGCTCCCCTCGATGCTCGACGACCCGATCACCTTCGCCCATCGCGGCGCCCGTGCCCACGCGCCGGAGAACACCCTCGAGGCGTTCGCCCTGGCGCTGAAGCTCGGCGCGACCGGCCTCGAGAGCGACGTCTGGCTGACCGCCGACGGCGAGGTGGTGCTCGACCACGACGGTGTCGTGCCGGGGCGGTTGCGCAAACGCCCGATCGCGGAGTTCGCCCGGGCCGACCTGCCCGGCCACATCCCCACGCTCGCCGAGCTCTACGAACACTGCGGCACGGGGTACTCGCTCTCGCTCGACCTCAAGGCCCCCGGCGCCGGCGAGGCCGTCATCGCCGTGACGCGCGAGGCCGCGCCACACATGCTCGAGCGGCTCTGGCTGTGCCATCCCGTCTGGCAGGAGCTGCTCCCCCTGCGCGACCAGGGGGCGCGACTGCTCGACTCCACGCGGTTGCTGCGGATCAAGGAGGGCCCCGAGCGGCGGGCCGCCGTGCTCGCGAACGAGGGCATCGACGGGATCAACATGCACCACACCGACTGGAACGGCGGCCTCGTGGCGCTGTTCCACCGGTTCGAGCGGTTCGCCTTCGGCTGGGACCTGCAGCACCACGACGACCTGCGCCCGGCGCTGCGGATGGGGCTCGACGCGATCTACAGCGACTGGGTCGACCGGATGGTCGACGCCTATCGGGCCGAGCTGGGCTGGCCGCCACTCACCCGCTGATCACCCGCTGATCCCTCGTCGATCACCACGGGCGACACCCGCTCCGATCGGACTCATCGACCCGCACGGATGCGGGCGGGCATCGCCGGTTACAGCCAGGCCCAGTCGCCGACCGGCCAGATGATGACGAAGGCCCGGCCGATCAGGAAGTCGTCGGCCACGGGACCGAACGCACGGCTGTCGCTCGACTTGCCGCGGTGGTCGCCGAGCACGAACACGGAGTCCTCGGGCACCTGGATCGGCGCCTGGTCGCTGCCACACCCGTCGCGCTGCTGGATCGCCGGGTCGAGGTAGGGCTCCTTCAACTCCCGATCGTCGATGTACACGACGCACGAACGGACCTCGACGGTCTCACCCGGCAGGCCGATGACCCGCTTGATGAGGTCGCGCTCGGTGGCGTTGCCGTCGAAGCGCTTGAGCACGACGACGTCACCGCGGCGCGGGTCGTGGAGGCGGTAGCTGAGCCGGTTGACGAGCACCCGGTCACCGTCCTGCAGGGTGCTGAGCATCGACTCGCCCTCGACGGCGAACTGCTGCACCACATAGGCCCGCACGAGGAGTGCCGAGGTGATCGCGACGGCGACGACGACGAGCCACTCGACGAGTGGGTTCATCTTCTTCTTCGGCTGCGGTCGGTTGCTGACGCCGTCGTCGAGGAGGTCGCGAGGCTGGACGCGCTCGGGTTGAGTGTCGGGCTCGTCGCCCAGCTGATCGGTCATTCGGGGCACAACGTACCGTCCTCGGTGGTGCTTCGGGCGGCAAGGAGTGTGGCCGCGGCCACGGAGCGGAAGAACATCGGATCGTCCTCCGGGCCGCGACCCATGGTCGTGACCCGCAGGTCGGCTGCCGCCAGCACCGCGCCGACGTCGCCGGGGTCGATCACATGCGCGCGGTGCGGGGCGAGCGATGCAGCCTCGTCGGCCAGCTCGGGCGGCAGTGCGACGTCGACCGGGGTCGGCACGAGCGCGAGCGAGGTGCGGGTGTGGTGGCTGATCCCCCGGTGGCGCTCACGGGCATCCGCGCCGCTCGCCCGGGCGATCATGATCGGCCGGGCCCCGAGCTGCGACGCGGCGGAGGCGACGGCCGCGGTCTCGATCGCCGTGGTGCCGAGCGCCCGGCCCGTTCCCACCACGCCAGGGCCCATGGCGACGACCACGAGATCGGCCCGTTGCTCCTCGACCGCGAGCTGCAACGCCGACGGCACGCTCACCGCCTCGAGGTCACCACCGAACGCGTGGCCTGCGGTGATCGTGCCGGCGAGCCAGCCCCGGCCGTCGAGGTCGGCGACGAGATCGCTGAGCGCCATCGGCAGCGCGGCACCGTCGGTCATCACGTAGCTCACCCGCCACCCGGGGCGAACCGTCCGCAGCACGGCGAGGGCGACACCGAGCTGGCTGTGCAGGCTGCCGACGAGCACCGGCGTGCCGCCCAGGTGGGGCAGCTGCGTGGTGGCACCCTCGTCATGGGGCAGGTGCTCCTCGGCCGAGCCCGCGTCGACCTGCAGGCTCGTGTAGCGCACCTTCATGATGTGGCCGGGACCGGGTTCGTGCAGCTCGCGGCGGGACAGGTTCCAGTGCACGACGTGCCAGCCGCCGGTGCCGAGCCCGAGTTCGACCGCCGTGGTGTTGGCGATCACCTCGTCGCCGACGGCGACGTCACCGGTGAGTTGTGTGAGGACGTAGGCCCGGCTGCCGTCGTGCAGGCGGACGCGCTGCAGCCCACGGCGGCTCAGGAGGATCTCCTCCACTCGGAACGTGCGGAACGACGGCATGCGGTGCTGCCCCGCTTCAGAGCTGTGACCGCATCACAACGAGGCGATGAGCTTTTCGACCCGTTCGTCGCGACTCTTGAACGGATCCTTGCAGAGCACCGTGCGCTGGGCCTGGTCGTTGAGCTTCAGGTGCACCCAGTCGACGGTGTAGTCGCGCTTGCGTTCCTTGGCCTTCTTGATGAACTCGCCGCGCAGCCGGGCTCGCGTGGTCTGCGGCGGGACGTCGATCGCGGTCTCGATGTCGGCGTCGGAGCAGATGCGCTCGACGAGGCCGCGGTCCTGCAGCTTGTAGAACGGGCTGCGGTCGCGACTGATGTCGTGGTACTGCAGGTCGAGCAGTTGCACGCGTGCGTGGCCGAGCGGCAGGTCGTGGCGCTCACGGAACGCCTCGATCAGCCGGTGCTTGATCACCCAGTCGACCTCGCGGTCGAGCTTGAGCGGGTCGTTCTCGATGGTGGCGATGCAGTGCTCCCACATCTCGAGCGCCTTCTGCTCGAGCGGCGGGAACCCCTTGGTCTCCGCATAGCGCAGCGCCCGGTCGAGGTACTCGCGCTGGATGTCGAGTGCGCTCACCTCGCGGCCGTTCGCGAGACGCACCCGGCGGCGACAGGTGATGTCGTGACTGATGTCGCGGATGGCACGGATCGGGTTCTCGAGCGTCATGTCGCGCAGGACGACGCTCGGATCTTCGAGCATGCGCAGCATGCAGGCGGCCGAGCCAACCTTCACGAACGTCGTGTACTCGCTCATGTTCGAGTCGCCGACGATGACGTGGAGCCGTCGGTAGCGCTCGGCGTCGGCGTGGGGCTCGTCGCGGGTGTTGATGATCGGACGGCTACGTGTGGTGGCGCTCGACACGCCCTCCCAGATGTGCTCGGCTCGCTGGGCGATCGAGAACAGCGGGCCGCGGGCGGTCTGCAGCACCTTGCCCGACCCGGTGAAGATCTGCCGGCTGACGAGGAACGGGATGAGCACCTCGGCGTACGTGCCGAGCTCGTCGGCCCGACTGGTGAGGTAGTTCTCGTGGCAGCCGTAGCTGTTGCCGGCCGAGTCGGTGTTGTTCTTGAACAGGTACACCGTGCCGCGGATGCCCTCTTCGCGCAGGCGCTGTTCGGCCGAGACGAGCAGGCTCTCGAGGATGCGCTCGCCGGCCTTGTCGTGCACGACGACGTCGTAGAGGCTGTCGCACTCGGGCGTGGCGTACTCGGGGTGCGAGCCGACGTCGAGGTACAGGCGGGCCCCGTTCTGGAGGAACACGTTGCTGCTGCGTCCCCAGCTGACGACCTTGCGGAACAGGTAGCGGGCGACCTCGTCGGGGCTGAGCCGACGCTGCCCCCGCAGGGTGCACGTGACGCCGTACTCGTTCTCGAGTCCGTAGATCCGCCGCTCCATGTCGACAACCTAGCCACACTTCCTGAACGCCGTCAGCCCACCCGAGTGCGAGCCATCCACCCGAGTGCCAGCGGCCCACCCGAGTGTCAGCGGCCCACCCGAGTGCCGGGGGACACCCCGGGTGCTCACGTGCCACTCGGATGAGTGCCACCACGCCGCGATCGGCATGGCGTCGACGGCGCCGTCAGCGGTACGAGCGAGGGATCACCCGAGCGGTGCGGGCCTCGCGTTCGAGGTCGTCGCGAAAGTCGGGATGTGCGATCGAGATGAGCGCCCGAGCACGATCGGCGAGCGACTGGCCCTTCAGGTTCACGAGCCCGTACTCGGTGACGACGTACATCATGTCGGTCCGTGGCGTGGTGACGACGTTGCCCGCGGTGAGGTCGAGCACGATGCGACTGCGCCGGTCGCCGGCCTTCTCGAACGTCGACGAGAGGCAGATGAACGACTTCCCATGGGTCGATGCGTAGGCCGCGCGGACGAACTGCAACTGGCCGCCGGTACCGCTGATGTGGCGGTGACCGTCGCTCTCGGACGCCGCCTGTCCCTGGAGGTCGATCTGCGTGGTGTTGTTGATCGACACCACCCGCTCGTTCTGCATGACGAGGTGCGGCAGGTTCGTGTACTCGATGGGGCAGCACGAGAAGTCCGGGTTGTCGTGGATCGTGCGGTAGGTGCGCTCGGCGCCGAGGGCGAAGCTGTACACGGTGCGGCCCGGCGACAGGTGCTTCCGGCTGTTGTCGACCTGTCCGGAGACGTACAGATCGACGAGGCCGTCCATCAGCATCTCGGAGTGGATGCCCAGGTGGCGGACCCCGCTGTCGAGCAGTGAGGTGCACACCGCGTTCGGCATCGCACCGATGCCGATCTGCAGGCACGACCCCTCCTCGATCTCGGCGGCGATGAGGCGGCCGACCGCACGGTCGACATCGGTGACCGGCGCCGACGGGAGCTCGGGGGTCAGTGCCCCGTCGCCATCGATGACGATGTCGACCTCGCTCACATGGATGCCGTTGTCGACACCGTGGCAGAACGGCAGCTCGTCGTTCACCTCGACGATCACGGTGCGCGCCGCCTCGACGATCGCGCGATGCCAGAGGTTCGAGGCGCTCAGGTTGAACCAACCGTCGGCGTCCATCGACCGGCACTTCAGCACCACGACATCCGGGGCCGGGACGAACCGGCGGTAGCAGTCGGGGATCTCGCCGATGCTCGACGGCTGGTAGTGGGCGACGCCGGCGTCGTGCATCTTGCGGTCGTAGCCCGAGAAGTGCCAGCTGAACCACGTGAGCCGCTCGCCCGTCGGGTCGGCCGCGAGCACCGCACGGGGCCGCATCGTGATGCACGAACGGAACCGCAGATCGCCGAGGTCGGGCTCGGCGACGAGTCGACGAGCGAGCGCGGCGTCGAACGCGTCGGGTTGGACGATGGTCGTGCCGTAGTCGATCCAGTCGCCCGAGCGGACGACGGCCGCCGCCTCGTCGGCGCTCAGGTGCACCGCTCGCTTCATCATCACCCTCCGGATCGCCCGACAGCCCACTCGCCGGCGACATCGTGGCACGCAGCTTCCACGACGGGGAGGACCCGTGTCAGGGCAATCGAGTGGCGCTCATCGGACGGGACGGAACCGAAGTCGGGTGCCGGGCGGGGCCTGCGCCAGCACCCACGACGACGCCGGGTCGACCACGGCGATCACCGGGTAACCACCCGTGACGGGGTGGTCGGCGAGCATCACGATCGGTTGGCCGTCGGGCGGCACCTGGATCGAGCCCTCCACCAGTCCCTCGCTGGGCAACTCACGGGAGATCGCGCGCTCGAGCCGCGGTCCGGCGAGCCGCACACCGACGCGGTCACTGTCGGCGCGCACCTCCCACGACACTGCCGTCAGTTGCTCCCACGCCCCCGGCACGAACCAATCGAGCCGCGGACCGCGCCACACCCGCACGACGTGATCGCTGACTCGAGGGGCGGCGACCTCGTGCGACGCCGGCGTGCCGGGGTCGGGGCCTGCTCGTACACCGAGGTCGTCGACCGAGAGCCCGCCGCGCACGGCCACGTAGGTGCGCGCACCACCCAGCAGCCTGCCGACGCGGAGCATCGCACCGGCGGGCAGAACCGCCGGCGCTCCCCACCCCACGGGCGGCCCGTCGACGACCGTCAGGTCGGCCGGGCTCCCGGTGATCGCGACCATCACCGGGACGCTGGTGCGCACCGTGAGGCCACCGGACGTCTCGATCCCCGCGGCGTCGGGATCGTTGCCGAGCAGTCGGTTGCCGAGTCGGAGCGCGTCGAGGTCGACCGCTCCCCCACGGCTGCGACCCAAGTGCGCCAGCCCCGGCCGCCCGCCGTCGCGCACCGCGCCCGCCACGCCCCACGACACGATCTCGATCAAGCGCGGACCTCGATCATGCCAGCACGAACCGGACCCGCGTGCCAGGTGCGAGGAGTGCCGGCGGGTCGCGACGGTCGTCCCACATCACGGCGTCGGTGGTGCCCAACAGGTGCCAACCGCCGGGACTGGCCGATGGGTACACCGACGCGAACTCTCCCGCGATCGCCACGGCGCCCGCGGGCACGCGCTGTCGCGGCGTGGCGAGCCGGGGCAGATGGAGCTGCGACGGCAGGCCGACCAGATATGCGAAGCCCGGCAGGAACCCACAGAACGCCACGCGGAGTTCGACCGACCCGTGGAGCGCCACGACCTCCTCGGTCGACAGTTCACAGGACGCCGCCACCGCAGCCAGATCCTCGCCGTCGTATCGGACCGCGATCGTGACCAATGGCCCGTCGTCGGGCGAGACCGCGGGCGCGCTCGCCACGGCATCCATCACCGGCGACAGGTCGATCCCGGCATGGCACACCAGCAGCGTCCGAGCGGCAGGCACGATCTCGATCACCCCGGGCAACGCCAGGGCGCGGACGGCCGCGGTGGATGCCATCACCTGCTCGAGCGAATCGAGTTCGATGAGCACCGCACGCGGACCCGACGGCAGGACACGCATCTCGTTCACACGAAGGGTTCGACGAGGTGGCCGGCATCGACCAGCGCCACCCGTACCGCACCGGCGAGCGTCGCGGCTCCCGGGGTGTCGCTGTGCACACAGATCGACCGGACGCCCTGATCGACGAGGCGCAGCGCCTGGGCGACCACCTGGTCGACCTCGGTGAGCAGTGCGCCCGGCTGCGATCGAGGGACGAGCCGCCCGTCGGCGGTGTATCCACGGTCGGCGAAGCCCTCGTGCACGAACCGCACCCCACTCGACGCGGCCGCCTGTTCGACGACCGAACCCGGCAACCCGAGCAGCGGCAGCGAACCGCCGTGGGCGACCATCGCCTCCACCACCGCCGACGCCTGCGCTTCGTGGTGCACGATCGCGTTGTAGAGCGCACCGTGCGGCTTCACGTAGCCGACCGACGTTCCCTCGACCAAGGCCAGACGTTCGAGCGCGCCCACCTGGTACAGCATCGAGTCGATCAGCTCGAGCGGATCGATGTCGATGAACCGGCGGCCGAAGCCGGCCAGGTCGGGATAGCTCACCTGCGCGCCGACCACGACGCCGAGCTCGGCGGCGACATGGCACGTGCGCCGCATGATCGTCGGGTCGCCGGCGTGGAACCCGCAGGCCACGTTGGCCGACGAGATGACCTGCAGCAACCCGTCGTCGTCGCCGAGCGACCAGCGACCGAACCCCTCGCCGATGTCGGCGTTGAGGTCGACCGGCACGCCCATCGGGCCGACGCTCAGCTCTCGGGCGTGGCCGGCGGATCGGCCGGCGCGTCGGCGGATGCCGCAGCGGGTTCGGCGGGTGCCTCGCCCGGCACGTCGAGCAACGCGGCGACGTCGTCGTCGGAGAGCCGCTTGAAGCAGCGACGGCCGTTCGAACGCGACAGGATCGCGACCTCGAGATCGGGGCTCTTCAAGGTGCGATCGGGTCCGCACAGCGCACGGGTGGCCGCCTGCACGGCACCCGACAGCGACAGGCCGTCGACAGCGACGCCGGTGAGGCGGGAGTTGATCGACTCGGCGTCACCGCCGAGCACGCTGTACTGGCGCTCGTCCATCACGGTGCCGTCGTACAGGATGTGGAACAACTGGTCCTCGGCGCCGTCGATACCGACCTCGGCCACCAGGATCTCCACCTCCATCGGCTTCATCTCGTGGGTGAAGATCTGGCCGAGGATCTGCGCGTACTGGTTGGCCAGGCTGCGCGCGTCGACGTCGTCGCGCGAGTACTGGAAGCCCTTGAGATCGGCGGCACGGACACCGGCCACGCGCAGCTGGTCGAACTCGTTGTACTTGCCCACGCCGGCGAAGGCGATGCGGTCGTAGATCTCGCTGATCTTGCGCAGCGTGTTCGACGGGTTCTCGGCGACGAGCGCGATGCCGTCGTCGTAGCGGACGGCGACGAGCGCACGGCCGCGGGCGATGCCCTTCCGGGCGTAGTCGGCCCGGTCCTTCATCACCTGTTCGGGTGCGACGTAGAACGGCATGCTCATCGTGAACGACCCTCCGTCGACTGCAGTGCGATCGTCTGGTAGCGGGCCGCGAGTTCGGCGTCGTCGAGACGTGACCACCCGTCGCCGGTGATCGTGGCGACCACGGGGTAGATGCCCCGCAGTGCGTCGGGGCCGCCGGTGGCGGAGTCGGCGTCGGCCGCTTCCCACAGGCTCTTGCACGCGAGGTCGACCGCGGTGTCGCGGTCCATGTCGTCGCGGAATCCGACCTTGATGACCGTGCCGGCGTGGAGGCTGCCCGAGCCGGTGGCGGCGTGGTCGAACTCCTCGTACCTGCCGCCGGTGACGTCGTAGCTCCACAGGCGACCGGTGCGGCGGCGCAGGTCGTAGCCGGCGAACAGCGGCACCACCACCATGCCCTGCATCGCTGCGGGCAGGTTGCCGCGCACCATCATCGACAGCTGATTGGCCTTGCCCTCGAGGCTGAGGGACGAGCCCTCGACCTTCTCGTAGTGCTCGAGTTGGAGGGCGAACAGCTTGATCATCTCGACCGCGGGCCCGGCGGCACCGGCGATCGCCACGCCGCTGTGCCGGTCGGCCTGGACGACCTTCTCCATGCCGCGGTGGCTGATCAGGTTGCCGCTGGTGGCACGCCGGTCGCCGGCCATCACGACGCCGTCGGCGTAGCGCAGCGCCACGCACGTGGTGGCGTGAGGAACGTCGAGTCGGCCGCCGGCCGCGCCGGCCGCGGCCATGCCGGCGTCGTCGGGGCCGAGCCCCACCCGACGCAGGAGTTCGGGGAAGCTGGCCCCCGGGTCGTCGCCCGGGGTGAAGAACGGCATCGACATGTGGACTACTGCCCGCCCTTTTGCACGTACGACTTCACGAAGTCCTCGGCGTTGGTCTCGAGCACGTCGTCGATCTCGTCGAGGAGATCGTCGAGCTCGGCCTTGAGCTTCTCGCCGGTCGCGGTCGATGCCGGGGCGTCGGCCAATTCCTCTTCGTTTCTCGCGTCGGTGCGGCCCGTGGTGGTGGGCTTCTGTTTCTGGGTGCGCTCAGCCATGGTCGGTGCTCCCTGCAGGTCATGCACCGAGCCGAGCGAGCAGCTCGGCAGCGGTGTCACTGTCGTCGATCAAGCTAGCCACATGTTCGGCGGTGCCGCGCAGCGGTTCCATCATCGGCACCCGTCGCAACGGGTCGCGGCCGACGTCGAACACCATCGAATCCCAGTTGGCCGCGACGATGTCGAGCGGCCACTTCTGGAGGCACCGGCCGCGGAAGTAGGCCCGGGTGGTGGCAGGAGGGTCGGTGATCGCGCTCGCCACGGTGTCGGCGGGGATCATGGTCTGCAATCCGACCTTGGTGGCCAGGCACTTCTCGGCGCGCATGTCGTGGTACTGGAGGTCGAGGGCCTTGAGCCGGGCGTCGCCGGGCCGCAGCCCGTGCCGGTCGGCGAACCCCTCGACGACACGGCGCTTGGCCACCCAGTCGACCACGTCGGCGACGCTGTCGGGGTCGCGCTCGAGGCCGGTGAGGATCGCCTCCCAGCGGCGCAGCACGTCGGCTCCGACGTCCTCACCCACCGCTTCGAGCCCGTGCGACCGCTCGTACTTGCGAGCTCGCTCGAGAATGCTCCACTGCACCTCCAGTGCCGTGACCCGGCGACCGGACCGCAGGAGCACGGTGCGCTGCATGGACGGGTCGTGGCTGATCGCACGGATGGCACCGACGGGGTTGGCGAGCACGAGGTCGTCGCCCATCACGTCGTCCTCGATCATCGCGAGGACGATCGACGTGGCACCGACCTTGACGAAGGTGGCGACCTCGCTCATGTTGGCGTCACCGACGATGACGTGCAGGCGGCGGTACTTCGAGGCGTCGCAGTGCGGTTCGTCGCGGGTGTTGACGATCGGCCGCTTGAGCGTGGTCTCGAGGCCGACCTCCTCCTCGAAGAAGTCGGCGCGCTGGCTGATCTGGAACGGCACGTCGTCGGCCGACGCACCGGGCAGCTCGCAGCCGACCTTGCCGGCACCGATCACGACCTGGCGGGTGACGAAGTGCGGGGTGATCTGGGCGACGATGCGTCCGAACGGGGTCTCGCGCGACAGCAGGTAGTTCTCGTGACAGCCGTAGCTGTTGCCCTTGCCGTCGGAGTTGTTCTTGTGGCACAGGATCTCGGCGCCGTCGGGCAGCATCTGGCGGGCGGCGGTCATGCTGAGACGCACGATCTCCTCGGCCGCACGATCGAAGGCCACCACCTCGAGCGCGTCGCGGCACTCCGGGGTGCTGATCTCGGGATGGGCGTGGTCGACGTAGTAGCGCGCACCGTTGGTGAGCACCGCGTTCACGAGGTGCGTCTCGATCTCCGGGGCCAGGGCGTCGTCGAGGCTGAATCCACGTGCGTCGTTGCCCGGCCGCTCGTCCTCGAAGTCCCATCCGATGCGCGACACCCGCTGGCGGGTGTGCGCCGCGAGGTACGAGTTGATGAGCAGCGACGAGGCGGTGACCGGGTTGTTGTCGGCCCCGCGCACCATGATCCCGTACTCGGTCTCGATGCCACAGACCTTGGGGATCGCCATGCGCGTGGACCCTAGCGAGCCGTTCCCGGGAATGCCCACCGGTGGGCACCCGCGATCGCGACGCGGGTCACAGGTACTGGCCCGTGGCCACTCGCTCGATGGCCCGACCCCCGGCCTTCTCGGCCGGCTCGCGTCCCTTCACCAGGGTGCGGATGAACACGATCCGCTCGCCCTTCTTGCCCGAGATCTTCGCCCAGTCGTCGGGGTTGGTGGTGTTGGGCAGGTCCTCGTGCTCCTTGTACTCCTGCTTGATCGAGTCGAGCAGGTCCTGGGTGGACACGCCCCGCGCTCCTCCGGCGATGACCCGCTTGATCGCGAGCTTCTTGGCCCGGCGGACGATGTTCTCGATCATGGCGCCCGACGAGAAGTCCTTGTAGTACAGGATCTCCTTGTCGCCGTTCTGGTACGTGACCTCGAGGAACTGGTTGTCCTCGTCGTCGCGGTACATCTCGGCCACGGTGGCGTCGATCATGCGCGCGACGTTCGACTCGGGCGAGATCGGGATCTCGTCGGTGAGGTAGCGGGCGAAGATCTGGCGGGCGGCGTCGACGTTGGGCCGCTCGATCTTGATCTTCACGTCGAGCCGGCCGGGCCGCAGGATGGCCGGGTCGATGAGGTCCTCGCGGTTGGTCGCACCGATCACGATGACGTTGCGGAGGCCCTCGACACCGTCGATCTCGGCCAGCAGCTGCGGCACGATCGTGCTCTCCATGTCGGAGCTGATGCCCGAGCCGCGGGTGCGGAACATCGAGTCCATCTCGTCGAAGAAGACGATGACCGGCCAGCCCTCCTCGCTCTTCTCACGTGCACGTTGGAAGACGAGGCGGATCTGCCGCTCGGTCTCGCCGACGTACTTGTTGAGCAGCTCGGGGCCCTTGATGTTGATGAAGTACGACTGGCCCTTCTCGCCGCCGGTCTTCTCGGCCACCTTCTTCGCGAGCGAGTTGGCGACGGCTTTGGCGATGAGGGTCTTGCCGCAGCCTGGCGGGCCGTACAGCAGGATGCCCTTCGGCGCCGGCAGCTGATGCTCGGCGAACAGGTCGGCGTACAGGAACGGCAGCTCGACGGCGTCGGCGATCTGCTCGATCTGGTCGTCGAGGCCGCCGATGTCCTCGTAGGAGATGTCGGGCACCTCCTCGAGCAGCAGGTCCTCGACCTCGGGCCGGGGCAGCTTCTCGAGCAGCAGGTTGGTGCGCGGATCGAGGCGCATGGTGTCGCCGCTGCGCAGGTGCACCCCGCGCAGGGCGTCGGCCAGCTCGCAGACCCGTTCCTCGTCGGCGCGACCCACGACCAGCGCTCGCACGCCGTCGTCCATGATCTCCTTGATCGTGACGACCTCGCCGGTGATCTCGGCGTTGCGGGCGAGCACGACGTTGAAGCTCTCGTTGAGTACCACTTCCGAGCCGCGCTCGAGGGTCTCGTGCTCGATCTCGGGGTGCAGGCCGACGCGCATCTTGCGGCCGCTGGTGAGCACGTCGACGGTGCCGTCGTCGTTGCGACCGACCACCACGCCGTAGGCGGAGGGCGGCTGGCTGAGCTTGTCGACCTCGTCGCGCAGTGTGGCGATGTGCTCGCGGGCCTCGCGGAGGGTGTAGCTGAGCTTCTCGTTCTGGCTGACG
>JAPLAA010000117.1 GCA_026393475.1 Actinomycetota bacterium | reverse complement strand
TTGTGCACACAGACGACCCGCAGGTCGGGATCGCGCAACGCCTGGATGAGCCGGCTCGTGAGCAACGACCGCTTCCACGGGTCCTCGCCCCGCCGGTCGATCAGCTCGACGATCGGCCATCCGTCGCGCTCGTCGGCCACTGTCGGCCGCATCCACCGACTGCCGGACCACGCCAGCGCGGTCACGGTGGGGCACGGCGACACCAGCACCACGGGGATGCCGGATCGGCGTCCGCGCTCGATCGCCAGGTCACGCGCGTGCCAGGTCGGCGTGCGCTCCTCCTGCAACGCCTCGTCGTGCTCGTCGAGCACCACGATCGCTGCGAGATCGGGCACCGACGCCCAGATCGCGCTCCGGCTGCCGATGCACACGTGGGCGACGCCGGCCGCTGCAGCCGGCCAGCCGTCGGGCAGCACCGCGACCGCGAGGCCGGACGGCCGCAGCCGCGCCGAGAGGAGACCCACCTCGTCCTGCGACGGATGGACCACCAGCACCCGTCCGCGCTCGGCAGCGGCGAGCACGATCGGCAGCGTATCGTCGGTCGGCGCGATGCGTACGACGCCACCGCCGTCGGCGAGGAGCCGTCGGACACCGTCGCTCGCACCGTCGAGCGTGCGCGGCCGAGGTGACGGGACGGACGCCAGCGCATGCACCATGCGTGGCGGGCTGGCCGACACCAGCAACGGCCGCAGACGACCCGCCGCCCAGCGGTGCGCGGCCCACTCGGCGAGATCGATTACCTCGGCCGACGGTCCGTGGCCCGACCACTTCGCGATCGGCACCAGCCGCTCGACCGGCACGTCGGCCAACTGCTGCGCATCGGGAACGCCGACACGCACGACCCAACCGCCGATGCGACGGCCGTGGAGGGCGACGCGCACCAGCGAACCCACACGGACGCGGTCGACCAGGTCGTCGGGGACGAGGTAGTCGAAGGTCTTGTCGAGCCCAGTGACGTCGGGCAGGACGGTGGCGGTGATCACCACGGGGGACGCACCGCCGGCGGACGGCGACGCCCCGACCCGCGACACGGCAACGGATGCCGGGGCAGCGGGTCGGGAGGCGACGTCAGAGGCCGAGCTCGGACTTGAACGCGTCGAGACGGCTGGTGTGCTCCCACGTGAACGCGGGGAGGTTGCGGCCGAAGTGGCCGTACGCAGCGGTCTGCTTGAAGATCGGGCGCTTCAGGTCGAGGTCGCGCACGATCGCTGCCGGGCGGAGGTCGAACACCTCGCGGACGGCCTTCACGATCGCTGCCTCGTCGACGGTGTTGGTACCGAAGGTCTCGACGAGGATGCTGACCGGGTGCGCCATGCCGATGGCGTACGCCACCTGCACCTCGCAGCGGGTGGCCGCACCGGCGGCCACGACGTGCTTGGCGACCCAGCGGGCCGCGTAAGCGGCCGAGCGGTCGACCTTGCTGGGGTCCTTGCCGGAGAAGGCGCCGCCGCCGTGACGACCCATGCCGCCGTAGGTGTCGACGATGATCTTGCGGCCGGTGAGGCCGGTGTCGCCGTGCGGGCCACCGATGACGAACTTGCCGGTCGGGTTGATGTAGACGTCGTACGCGTCGTCGGCGAACTGCTCGGGGATGATCGGCCGGATGACCTGCTCGATGAGGTCGGGGCGGATGACGCTGTCGCGGTCGATGCCGTCGGCATGCTGGGTGCTGACGAGCACGTGCGACAGGCGGACCGGCTTGCCGTCGACGTAGTCGAAGGTGACCTGGGTCTTGCCATCCGGACGCAGGTACGGCACGGCGCCGGCCTTGCGGACCTCGGTGAGCCGCTCCGCGAGGCGGTGGGCGACCCACACGGGTGCCGGCATCAGGTCGGGGGTCTCGTCACAGGCGTAGCCGAACATCATGCCCTGGTCGCCGGCGCCCTGGCTGTTGAGGTAGTCCTCGCCGGCCTTGCCGCCGCGGAGCTCCTCGCTCTGGTCGACGCCCTGGGCGATGTCGGGGCTCTGCTCGTCGATCGACACGATGACGCCGCAGGTGTTGCCGTCGAAGCCGTACAGCGCGTTGTCGTAGCCGATGCCGTTGATCGTCTCGCGGGCGAGCTTCGGGATGTCGACGTAGGCCGAGGTGGTGATCTCACCAGCGACGACGCACAGGCCGGTCGTGAGCAGGGTCTCACACGCCACGCGGGCGTTGGGGTCCTGGGCCAGGATCGCGTCGAGCACGGCGTCGCTCACCTGGTCGGCCATCTTGTCGGGATGGCCCTCGGTGACGCTCTCGGATGTGAAGGTGTACGTGCTCACGACGGTGAGTCTCCTGGGTGATGTCGCTGATGTTGCTGGCTGATGTTGCTGGGATGTTGCTGGGATGAACGACCGGATCGGGCGCGCCGGGCTGCTCAGACGGCCGTGTCGGTGACGGAACTGCCCTGACCTGCACGGATCTCGCACACGATATCCAGCACGGCTCTCGCGATGGCGCGTTTGTCGGTGAGCGAGACGATCACCGCCTCGCCGCCGGCGCGAAGGATCGTGACCGCGTTGGTGTCGTGCTGGAAGCCGACGCCGGGCGCGCTCACGTCGTTGGCGACGATCAGGTCGAGGTTCTTGCGGCGCAGCTTCGACTCGGCGTTGGCGATGAGGTCGCTGGTCTCCGCGGCGAACCCGACCAGGGTCTGCCCGGCGGGCTTCACCGCGCCGAGCCCGGCGAGGATGTCGGGCGTGGGCTCGAGCACGATCTCCGGGACGCCGGCGTCCTTCTTGATCTTGCCGGTGGCCGCTGCGACCGGACGGAAGTCGGCGACTGCGGCCGACATGACGACGACGTCGGCCGTCGGCGCCAGCTCGTCGAGGGCGGCCTGCATCTGGGCAGCGGTCTCGACGGGGCGGATCGCCGCGCCGCTCGGCACCGGCAGCTCCACGGTCGACACGAGGGTGACGCGGGCGCCGCGGCCGAGCGCTTCGGCGGCGAACGCATAGCCCTGCTTGCCGCTGCTCCGGTTGGCGACCACGCGCACGGCGTCGATCGGCTCGCGCGTGCCTCCGGCGCTCACCACGACGTGGAGCCCCTGCATGTCGCGGGGCCCGAGCACCCGTTCGACCTCGGCGACGATTCGTTCGGGGGTCGCGAGGCGCCCCTTGCCGGCGTCACCGCCGGCGAGCCGCCCCTCGTCGGGCTCGACCACGTGCACACCGCGTCGGCGCAGCGTGGCGAGATTGTCCTGCACGGCAGGGTGCTCCCACATCTCCGTGTGCATCGCCGGGCAGACGATCACCGGGGCTCGCGTGGCGAGCAGCGTGTTGGTGAGCAGATCGGTGGACAGCCCCGCTGCGTACGCACCGAGGAGACGCGCGGTGGCGGGCACGACGAGCACGAGGTCGGCGCCCTGGCCGAGCTTGGTGTGTGGGATGGGACTGGCCTCGTCCCACAGGCTGGTCTGCACCGGCTCGCTGGCCAGCGCGGACAGGGTGGTGCGTCCGATGAAGTGTTCGGCACCCTTGGTCATCACCGGGACGACGTGCGCCCCGGCATCGACGAGTCGACGGCACACCTCGACCGCCTTGTAGGCGGCGATGCCACCGGTGACCCCGAGGACGATCCGCCGTCCTGACAGCACGTGAGCGTCCCTGGTCGCGCCGTCGAGCCGGTTCAGTCGGCGCTGGTGGCGCCGGACTCGGTCGCCTCGGCCTCGACGCCGTCGACAGCCTCGTCGACCTCGTCCACGAGCTCGACGCGCTTGATCTTGTCGGCGGCGATCTCCTCGAAACCGATGCTGAGCGGCTTGCGGGCGACCGAGCTGACCTGCGGCGGCACCATGTGGCCGAGGCCGTCGCCGAGCTGGGAGAAGTACGAGTTGATCTGGCGGGCGCGCCGGGCAGCGAGGGTCACGAGGCTGAACTTCGAGTCGACACGGTCGAGGAGCTCCTCGATCGGCGGGTTCATCATGGTGTCGTGCGTGCGCTGCATGCTCGTGATACTCCTCGTGACCCGATCGGTGATCGGGTGTGTGATCAGGTTGGTGATCCGGCCCAAGCGGGCGATGCATCCTACCGGACGATGCGTCGTGAACGGTGACTCTCGATGATGCCGAGCATCTCGTCGACGGTGCGTCCGAGATCGTCGTTGACGACGATGTGGTCGGCGAGGGCCCGACCGACGGGCTCCTCCTCCTCGGCCTTGCGCACGCGTTGGTCGACCTTGTGGTCGGGATCGCCACGTCCTCGGAGCCGGCGGGCCTGCTCGTCACGCGACGGGGGCAGCACGAAGATGAGGACGGCGTCGGGGTGCAGCGCCTTGACCTGCCGGGCGCCGTCGACCTCGATCTCGAGGACCGTGTCGCGGCCCGGGAGCGGGTCGGGTGTGGGTGTGCCGTAGTAGTTGCCGAGGAAGTCGGTCCACTCGAGGAACCCGCCGCGCTCGATGCGGTGCTCGAAGGCGTCGCGGGTGGTGAACACGTACGAATCGTCGGACTCGCCAGGTCGCTGGTCGCGCGTGGTCCAGCTGCGGCTGAGCCACAGCACGGGATCACGCTCGACCAGCACCTTGACGATGGTGCCCTTCCCGACACCGCCGGGTCCGGACACGATGAAGATCAACGGCGACGACGGATCGCCGTCCTCGATCGGGCCGTCGGGATCGGCGGGCGCCTGGGCGCCGTCGACCGCCGGACGAGCATGCTGGGGAACGGAGGCCTCCATGACTACTGGGGGCCCCGTCGGCTCACTTGCCGAGCTGCTCGAGCAGGGAGGCCTTCTGCTGCTGGCCGAGGCCCTGGACGCGGCGGTTGTCGGCGATGCCGATCTCGTCCATGATCTTGCGGGCCTTGACCTTGCCCACGCCGGGCAGGGACTCGAGCAGCGAGACGACCTTGAGCTTGCCGATGGTGTCCTCCGTGGAGGCGAGCGCCTCGGCGAGCGAGAGCGAGCCGATCTTCAGCTTGTTCTTGACCTCGGCGCGAGCGGTACGGGCTTCGGCGGCCTTCGCGAGCGCGGCGGCGCGCTGTTCGGGGGTGAGTTGCGGGGGTGTTGCCATGTCGTCCACCCTAGCCAGGGGCATCACGCGAGTCGCGGACACCCCCCTGGTCGGTGACGCTTCTCACGTCGATGTCCCGTCGCGACCGACAATCACCCGTTCGGGCGACGGTGCACGTGGTTCGTGAGGACGGCGAGGCTGGGGTGGCCATGGTCGGCGGCCCATCGCACCATGTCGGCGGAGATGTTCGCTGCGGCTCGGGGGTCGGCGAAGGTGGCGGTGCCGACCTGGACGGCCTGGGCGCCCACCAACATCAGCTCCACGGCATCCCAACCGCTGCTGACGCCGCCGACACCGACGATGGGCAGGTCGGGCAGCGCAGCACGCACGTCGTGCACCACACGCACCGCGACGGGGTGCATGCCCCGGCCTGACAGCCCTCCCCCGCCGGCGGCCAGCGCGGGCGCCAGCGTGTGCGGATCGATGACCATCCCGAGCAGGGTGTTCACCAAGGTGACCGATTCGGCGCCGGCCTCGTGCACCGCGGCGGCGACCTCCACCACCCGATCGGTGTTGGGGCTGAGCTTCGCCCACCGCGGCCGGCCGCACGCCTCGGTGGCGCGCATCACCTCGGCCGACACCTCGGCGTCATGGGCGAAGATGCCCCGGCGACCCTCGAGGTTCGGGCACGACAGATTCACCTCGACGGCGACGACGCCCGCGGGTGCTGCCGCCATCTGCTCGGCGGCCCGTCGGTAGTCGTCGACGCTGCGTCCCCAGATGCTCGCGATCACCCGTGCGCCGGTGTCCAACAGCACGGGCAGCTCGTGCGCCAACCAGTGTTCGACGCCGGGCCCCTGCAGGCCGACCGCATTGATCATGCCGACGCCGGCAGGGCTGAGCCGGGGTGACGGGTTGCCGGCCCACTCGTAGGCCGCGATCGACTTGGTGACGACGGCCCCGAGCGAGGCGAGATCCATGAACTCAGCCAGCTCGGCCCCGTACCCGGCGGTGCCCGATGCGACCAGCACCGGGTTGGGCAGCTCGATCGAGCCGATGCGTACTCGCGTGTCGACCGCGACCGGCGTCGGGCCGGCCCCGACGCGGGGGCGGCCCCGACGCGACCTACCTGGCATGGAACTCCTGCAACGAGCGCACCGTGAGGTGATCACTCCCCTGCTCGGCCATGCCCTGCACCGCCGCGAGCGCGGCTTCGACCGTCGTCACCGAGCTCACCCGGTGGCTGTTGGCCGCCTTGCGGATCTGCTCACCGTCGGTCCGGCCACCGCGCCCCTGCGGGGTGTTGATGACGAACACGATCTTGTCGTCGGCGATCAGGTCGACCGCGGTGATCTCGGCGCCCTCGCTCACCTTGCCGACGACGAGGTCGACGGCCTGGTCGAAGCGGGCCAGGTACTCGGCCGTCCCCTTGGTGGCAGCGATGCCGAGGCCGAGCTCGCGCAGGCGCTTGGCGACCACCAGGCCGGCCGGCTTGTCACCGTCGGCCAGCGAGAGGAACACCGTGCCCTCGCTGGGCAGCAGCGTGCCCGCCGCGAGTTCGGCCTTGAAGAACGCCTTGCCGAACGTGACGTCGATACCCATCACCTCGCCGGTGGAACGCATCTCCGGACCGAGCGCCGTGTCGACCTCCGGGAACCGGCTGAAGGGCAGCACGGCCTCCTTCACCGCGACGTGACCGTGCTCGCTCGGCGGCACCAGCAGACCCTCGGCACGCAGCTCGGCGAGCGTGGCACCCAGCATCACGCGGGTCGCCACCTTGGCAAGCGGCACACCCGTTGCTTTTGCAACGAACGGCACCGTACGACTCGCACGCGGGTTGGCCTCGATGACGTACACCGTCGTGCCCGACACCGCGTACTGCACGTTGATGAGTCCGCGCACGTCGAGCGCGTTGGCGATCGATCTCGTGTACGCCTCGATCACCTCGACGACCCAGCTCGGCAGCGTCTGCGGCGGGATCGCACAGGCGGAATCGCCGGAGTGCACGCCGGCTTCCTCGACGTGTTCCATCACACCGCCGATGAGCACCTCACCGGTGTGGTCGCGGATCGCGTCGACGTCGACCTCGGTCGCGTCCTCGAGGAAGCGGTCGACGAGCACGGGGCGTTCGGCGGACAGGCCGCCCTCCTTGCCGAGGCTGCCGAAGCCGGCCAGCTCGGCCATCGCCCGGGCGAGATGGTTGCGGTCGTGCACGATCTGCATCGCCCGGCCACCGAGCACGTAACTCGGCCGCACCAGCACCGGGAAGCCGACCGTGTCGACGATCTGCAGCGCCTGCTCGAGGTCGATCGCCGTGCCGCCGGGAGGCTGCGGGATGTGCAGTTCGTTGCACAGCGCATTCCACTTCTCACGGTCCTCGGCGAGGTCGATCGACGCCGGCGAGGTACCGGCGATGATCTCGCGCGGCAACTGACCGGAGAGCTTGAGCGGCGTCTGCCCGCCCAGCGACACGATCACCTTCGGTGCCACACCGCCGCTCGCAGCCGTCTCGGCAGCGATGACGTTGAGCACGTCCTCCTTGGTGAGCGGCTCGAAGTAGAGGCGGTCGCTGGTGTCGTAGTCGGTGCTCACCGTCTCCGGGTTGCAGTTCACCATCACGGTCTCGTAGCCGGCCTCGCGCAGGGCGAACGACGCGTGCACGCAGCAGTAGTCGAACTCGATGCCCTGGCCGATGCGATTGGGACCGCTGCCGAGGATGACCACACGCGGCCGGTCGCTCGGACGCACCTCGTTCTCGTCCTCGTAGGTGCTGTAGTGGTACGGCGTGAGCGCCTCGAACTCGGCGGCGCACGTGTCGACGGTCTTGTAGGTCGGTACCACGCCGGCCGCTTCACGGGCCGTCCGGACGGACGTCTCGTCGATGCCCCACAGGTAGGCCATCTGCGCGTCGCTGAACCCGAGCCGCTTGGCCCGGCGCCACGCGGCGCGGTCCATACCCTCGAAGCCGATCGCGGCGAGCGCGTGACGCTCGTCGGTGATCATGCTCATCTGGTCGAGGAACCACGGATCGATGCGCGTGCTCGCGTGGACGTCGTCGACCGACACGCCGCGGCGCAGCAGCTCGCCGACCTGCTGGATGCGGTCGGCGGTCGGAATGCCGGCCTGGCGGAGCAGGTCGGCATCGCTCATCGACGCCAACTGCTCCTCGGCCGGATCGCATCCGAGCCCGAGGCGGCCTTGCTCGAGGGAACGCAGACCCTTCTGCAGGCTCTCGGGGAACGTCCGGCCGATGCTCATCGCCTCGCCCACCGACTGCATCTGCGTACCGAGCACGCCGCTGGTGCCGGGCAGCTTCTCGAACGCCCACCGAGGGATCTTGGTGACGATGTAGTCGATGCTCGGCTCGAAGCTCGCCGGTGTCATCTTGGTGATGTCGTTGGGGATCTCGTCGAGGGTGTATCCGACGGCGAGCTTGGCCGCGATCTTCGCGATCGGGAAGCCGGTCGCCTTCGACGCGAGTGCCGAACTCCGCGACACGCGCGGGTTCATCTCGATGACGACCTGCTGGCCCGTCTCCGGATCGACCGCGAACTGGACGTTGCTGCCGCCGGTCTCGACGCCGACGCGGCGGATGCAGGCAAATGCTGCGTCGCGCATCTGCTGGTATTCGACGTCGGAGAGGGTCTGCACCGGCGCGACCGTGATCGAGTCACCGGTGTGCACGCCCATCGGATCGACGTTCTCGATCGAGCAGATGATCACGCAGTTGTCGGCGCGGTCGCGCATGACCTCGAGCTCGTACTCCTTCCACCCGGCGATCGAGGTCTCGATCAGGATCTCGCTGATCGGGCTCGCGGCGAGGCCGTTGGCGGCGGCGATCTCGAACTCCTCGAGCGTCGCCGCCATACCGGTGCCGCGGCCGCCGAGGATGTACGCGGGCCGGATGATGATCGGCAGGCCGATCTCGGCGACGACCTTGCGGGCTTCCTCCATCGTGTGCGCGGTGCCGCTGCGCGGGACACTGAGGCCGATCTCGATCATCGCCTGCTTGAACTTCTCGCGGTCCTCGGCCGTGGCGATCGCCTCGGCGTTGGCGCCGATCATCTCCGGCGTGCCTGGCACGCCGATGAGGCCACGCTCGAACAGCTCCATCGCGGTGTTGAGACCGGTCTGGCCGCCCATCGTGGGCAGCACCGCGTCGGGGCGCTCGCGCTCGATGATCTTGGCGACCACCTCCCAGGTGATCGGCTCGATGTAGGTGACGTCGGCGAAGTCGGGGTCGGTCATGATCGTCGCCGGGTTGGAGTTGACGAGGATCACCTTGTAGCCCTCCTCGCGGAGGACACGGCACGCCTGGGTGCCGGAGTAGTCGAACTCGCAGGCCTGACCGATCACGATCGGGCCGGAGCCGATGATGAGGATCGAGTGGATGTCGGTGCGCTTCGGCATCACGCCACCCCGAGCTCGGGAGCGATGAGGTTCGAATGGTTCGCCCTGACAGTGGCGCCGGAGGCGCCGCCCATCAGCTCGTCGAACATGCCGAACAGGTACTTGGCGTCGTGCGGGCCGGGCCCTGCCTCCGGGTGGTACTGCACGCTGAACGCGGGCACGTCGCGCACCCGCATCCCCTCCACCGTCCGGTCGTTCAGGTTGAGGTGGGTCACGTCGGCCTTCCCGGCGATCGACTCGGGGTCGACGCAGAAGTTGTGGTTCTGGCTGGTGATCTCGATCTTCCCGGTCGCCTCGTGGCGCACCGGGTGGTTGCCGCCGTGGTGACCGAAGGGGAGCTTGAACGTCTCGCCGCCGATCGCCCGGCTGAGCAACTGGTGGCCGAGACAGATGCCGAACACCGGCACCTCGCCGAGCAGCCCCTGGATCGCCTCGACGGCGTAGCCGACCTCGGCCGGGTCGCCAGGACCGTTCGACAGGAACACACCCGCCGGCGACAGTGCGAGCACGTCGGCTGCGGTGGTGTTCGCCGGCACGACGTGCACCCGACCGAGGCTTGCCAGGTCGCGCAGGATCGAGTGCTTGATACCGAAGTCGTAGGCGACGATCAGACGGTCGTCAGCGCCGACGGTGTACGCGGTCGGCGTGGTCACCTGGGCGACGAGGTCGATGCCGTCCGTGCCGGGCTCGACCAGCGCGGCCGCCCGCAGCGCAGCGAGCTCGGCATCGCTCGAGCACGGGCCGAATGCACCGGGCATCGCGCCGGTGTCGCGCAGGAGGCGGGTGAGGCGCCGGGTGTCGATGCCGCCGATGCCGGCGATGCCGTAGCGGGCGAGCATCGCATCGAGCGACGCCTCGGCCCGCTGGTTGCTGTGGCGTCGAGCCATCTCGCGCACGATGACGCCTCGGCAGTAGGGGCGCCGGCTCTCGAAGTCAGTGGCGTTCACCCCGTAGTTGCCGATGTGGGTGGCGGTGAAGGTGATGATCTGCCCGGCGTAGCTGGGGTCGGTGATCACCTCCTGGTAACCGCCGAGGACGGTGTTGAACACGACCTCGCCGCTCCAGAGACGGGGGCCGCTGGGGTCGTACGCACCGAGGTGCTCACCTTCGAACACACTGCCGTCGGCGAGCACGAGCGCTGCGGGGACGAGGGGCTGTGGGGCGGGGCTCATGACGACCACCCTAGCTGGATGGTCATGCACTCGACTGCATGGAATTGCAGGAATGCGGGGCCTGCCGCTGCCGGCACCCCGTGACGGGGCACCGCGATCCGGATGGGTCTCACGTGGTTCTCCTGCCGTCTGGGCCTCACGGGACCCGCTTCACGGCGACGCCGACACTTGGTTGGCGGCATCATGCTGGTCCGACGGAACACCCGCCACCAGTCGTTGGCGTCCACCAGCGTGAACTCGCCCGACACCTGGTCCCAGACGATCTGGTTCTCCGGCTCCAGCGTCGCCGGCAGGACCACGTACTCGACCCGATCGGCGGCCGGCAACCGCTGACCGGCCAACGAATCGTCGCTGCCGTACAGCGACAGCGAGAACGGGTTCGGGAACATGTAGATCTCGTGGCGCCGCGCCATGTGGGCCGTCATCGAGTACTGCGCCGACACCACGGCGTCCTCCGGGATGCCACGGATGATCTCCCGGGCATCGACCGCAACCGGATGGTCGGGCGCCCAGGTGTAGGGCAGTTCACGGCTGAACGGCAACGCCCCCCACGCCCATCCCGTCCACAACGAGCTGCAGAGCACGAGCACCACCAGCGCAGCTCTCCATTGTTCGGCGACCTTCGACACCGCCCAGACCGTGCCCATCGCGAGCGCGGGCACGGCGACGAGCGCGTAGTGGTACTGGATCTGGTACTGGTACCAGAACGTGCTCAACATGTTGGTGGCCAGCACGACCACGCTGATGAGGGCGATGCTGGGCGCCCGGGCGAACACCCAGGCGAACGGCGCCGTCATCTGCCAGAAGTACCACGGCCGGCTGTCGCTCCAGTAGTGCTTCACCACGGCCACCGGATCGGTGAACACGGTCTTCAGGAAGCCGCCCGGCCCACCGAATGGCACACGCCAGGCGTTGCGCGTGGGCACGCCGATGAGGCTGCGCATCACTGCGAACATCGCGATCGCCATGAAGCTCAACGAGCCGACGATCGACAGGATGCCGATCCGCCGGTCGCGCTTGACGGCCACCCACACGCCGAGCGGCACCAGCACGAGCGACACATCCTCCTTCACCATCAACGACAGCACGAAGAACACCGTGTACATCCGCCAGCGGCGCTCGACCGCCGCATAGATGGCCATGCCGAGCAGCGGCGCGAGATAGCTGTCGGGGTGGAAGTTCTCCCGATTCGACCACCCGACCGCGGGATGCAGCAGATAACAGACAGCGAGCGCCACCGCGTACATCTCGACACCGAGCAGCTTCCGACCGAGGAGGTAGACCGGCACGGCGCCGAGCGCGATGAACAGGGACTGCGTGAACAGCAACGCCCCGGCGCTCGGGAACACCCAGTAGATCGGCACCAGGAACACGAGGATGAACGACGTGTGGTCGCCCATCAGGTTCCGCCCCATCAGCGTGACGAACGGCGCGTCGAACCGGCTCATCAGCCACACGCCCTGGTCGTACAGGCCGAAGTCGTAGGCGGACGTCCCGAGGCCGTGGTGCACGTCGAGGGTGACGCTCGTGAAGTACGAGGTGTAGCCGGCGATGCAGGCGACGAGCACCCACTGCCAGATGGTCATCTCGCGCAGCACGTCGGCGACCGACAGCAGGCGAGATCGGACGGACCCCGATCGACGGGACCGACGCGACGGGTCGGCATCGGCCGGGCGGTCGATCGGCTCGGCGCCGACCGTCGCACCCGACGGGTCGGCGTCAGCCGTGGTCGCGTCCATCCGGCTGCGCCGCAGGAACCGTCGGGCCGGGACCGCCTGCAGGGCGGAGGACCGGCACGAGCGCCGACAGGACACCGTTCACGAACCGACCCGAATCGTCGGTCGAGAACCGCTTGGCCAGCTCGACCGCCTCGTCGAGCACCACGGCGACCGGCACCTCGGGGCGACCGAGCAGTTCGAACCCGGCGATGCGCATGACCGTGAGGTCGATGAGCGGCATCCGCTTCAGGGTCCAGCCCTTGGCGTGGGCGGCGATCTCGGCGTCGAGCCGCTCCTGGTGCTCGGCCACGCCGATCACCAGTTCACGCGTCATCAGGTCGGGCCGCTGCACCTGTGCGTCGATCGTCTCGCGCGGGCTGACGCCCTTCGAGGCCGATTCGTACAGCAGCAGCAGTGCCCGCTCACGCGCGTCGGAGCGCTCGTCACCCTCGATGCCCACCGGGCGTGGGCGTCGTCGCCCGTCGTCGGCCATGATGGTGCGATCAGACCCGGGAGATGTAGTCGCCGGACCGGGTGTCGACCCGGAGCCGGTCGCCGATGTTGATGTGCAGCGGAACCTGGACGACCTTGCCGGTCTCGAGGGTCGCCGCCTTCTTGGCGCCGCTGACCCGGTCGCCCTGGATGCCCGGCTCGGTGTCGGTGACGGTGAGCTCGACAGCGGCCGGGATCTCGACGGTCACGATGTCGCCGTTGTAGTAGGCGATCTGGGCGATCGCCTGCTCGACCAGGTAGTCGGCGGCGTCGCCGAGCGCCGACGGTGCGACATTGGTCTGGTCGTAGCTCTCGGTGTCCATGAACACGTACTCGTCGCCGTCGCGGTACAGGAACTGCATGTCCTTCTTCTCGAGCAGCGCCTGCTCGACGCGCACACCCGCGTTGAAGGTGCGCTCGAGGATGTTGCCGGTCTTGAGGTTGCGCAGCTTGGAGCGGACGAATGCACTGCCCTTGCCGGGCTTGACGTGCTGGAACTCGACGACCTGGAACAGGCCGTTGTCGAGTTCGAGCGTGATCCCGTTCTTCAGGTCGTTGGTGCTGATGGCAGGCATGGATCTTCCTTGGGCGATCTGGTGAGTGCACGGCCCCCGGTGCTGGTCACCTCGACCAGATCTTCCACCCGAACGCCGCCGAAGTCTCCACGATAGACGCCGGGCTCCACCGTTACGACGTCTCCCTCCTGCAAAACCCACCCGCCGGCGCTGTTGACGAAGGGGTCCTCGTGGATGAGGAGGCCCACGCCATGGCCCGTCCCGTGGCTGAACCAGGGGCCGAATCCGGCCTGCGTGAGCCGATCGCGGCACACCGCGTCGAGTTCGGCGGTCGTGAGCCCGGGGCGCACCGCCGCCACGCCGGCGACCTGGGCGTCGAGCACGGCCTCGTACACCTCGCGCTGCAGCGCCGACGGTGTGCCGACGAGGAAGGTGCGGGTCATGTCGCTGTGGTAGCCGTCGACGAGGGCGCCGACGTCGATCACCACGGTGTGGCCCTCCTCGATCACGGTCTCGGTCGGCCGGTGGTGCGGCAGGGGCGCGTTCACCGGACCGGCCGCGACGATCGTCTCGTAGCTCGGCCCCGTCGCCCCGAACTCGCGCATCAACCGCTCGAGGTCGTTGCGTACCTGGGCCTCCGTGCGGCCTGGCACGATCGTGGGTACGACCTCGGCCAGCGCCAGGTCGGCGATCGCGCAGGCACGCTCGATGCGGGCGATCTCGGCGCCGTCCTTGGTTCGTCGGCACGCCTCCACCAGGCCCGACGTCGGGATCAGCTCCATCGACAGGGCGTCGACCAGCTGGCACCAGCGGGCGTGGGTCGTGTGGGCCGACTCGAATCCGAGCCGGTCGACGCCGGCCACGACCTCGGCGAGCAGTGCGAGCTGCTCCCCCGCCGTGCGCCCGATCCGGATCGAGGAACGGCACCGCGCACCGGCGAGCTGGCGTTCGGCCTGGTCGCCGTAGCGGCCGTCGGTGACCAGCACGACCTCGTCGGGGAGCACCACGGCGGTACCGGCCGAGCCGGTGAACCCGGTGAGCCAACGGATGTTGGTGAGATCGGTGACGACCAGTGCCGCCATGTCGGCGAACCGGTCGGAGCCGCGCCACCCCTGACGGACGCGGCCGGCGCGCGCGGAGACGTCGATGGGCCCGGCGATGTCGGGGAACGTCGCCATGATCAGCCTTCGAGCCGCCGGGCGATCGCCTCGACCGCCAGCTCGTAGCCGTGGATCCCGAGGCCCATGATGCTGCCGGTGGCGACCGGCGCCACGACACTGGTGTGACGCCACGGCTCGCGGGCGTTCGGGTTGGAGATGTGCACCTCGACGATGGGACCGGCGAACGCCGACAGCGCGTCGTGGATGCTCCAGGCGTAGTGGGTGAACGCGCCAGGGTTGATCACGATCGCGGCGGCGCGACCGCGAGCGGCGTGGATCGCGTCGACCAACGCACCCTCGTGGTTCGACTGGAACGCCTCGACCTCGTGGCCGTGCACTGCTGCGGCGGCGGTCGCGACCGCGACGACGTCGTCGAGCGTCGCGGTGCCGTAGATGTGCGGCTCGCGCTGGCCGAGCAGGTTCAGGTTGGGCCCGTGGAGCAGGGAGATGATCGCCACGCCGACATCGTGGCACGTCGATGCGACGTCGCCGGGTCCTTTGGATCCGGGGCCGTGCCTGGGAGCGCCGGCGTCAGGCCGGGCGGCGACGCAGCGCGACGAGGGCCGCACCGGACGCCACCAGCGTCGCAGCGATCGCGGCCGTCGTGCCGGCGTCGGTGCCGGTGGACGGCAACTGCACCGGACCGGCGACGGCCCGGGCGTCGAGCACCGCCGGCTGCACCGACGGGATCGTCACGACGACGGGCGGGTTCGTCACGACGACCGCCGGCCCGATGATCGGCAGGTCGGCGACCGCCGCCGTCACGGTGGGCACGGTCGGCTCGGTCGGCACCACCGCCGGGCTGGTCGTGGTCGTGGTCGTGGTCGTGGTCGTAATGGTCGTGGTCGTGGTCGAGTCGTCGCAGCCGTCGCCCTCCGCCGCCGCGCCGGCCGGTACGAGGCCGAGCGTGAGCGCCGTCGTGGCAAGGGCGAGCGAACCCGCGATCGTCCAGGTGTATCCGGTCCGACCGGTCTGCCTGGTGTGCCTGGTGTGCCTGGTGTGTCGCATGACGGGCCTCCCGCGTGGTTGCCGCATGGTCGCCCCGACGTGGCCGCACGATGGCGGGTGAGGGGTGCTTCCACCCACCAGTGTCGCCCTCTCCCCCGGGCGTCACCCGGGCCGAAGGTCACGAGTCGCGCGGGTGTTCGGTCCCGCCCGGCACGGCCGCTCAGCCGGCGGTACTGCGTCGGCGGCGGTGCAGGGCGACCAGGCAGCAACCGAGTACCACGGCCCAACACGCCGCCTGCGTGAACGGCAGCGGCGAACCACCCGTCGTCGGCAGGGTCCCGCCGGCGGCGGCACCGATCGAGCCAGCTGCCGATGCGGCCGACGCCGCGGCGGGCGATGCCGGCACCGGCCCGGCGGCAGCCACCGTCGCCGTCGGCGGTGCGGCGACGACCGTCGTGCTGGTCGTGCTGGTCGTGCTGGTCGTGCTCGTGGTGCTCGTGGTGTTGGTCGTGCTGGTCGGAACGGCCGTGGTCGGCGCGACGGTCTCGTCCACCTCCACGAGGGGCACGGTGGTCGCCACGGTCGGATCCGTCTCGTCCACCACGATCTCGGGCTCGCCCTCGGGTACGTCGCCCGGGCAGGTGTGGGACAGGTTCCAGCGCTTGGCCTGGTCGCCGTCGGCGCTGGTGTAGGACGCCGTGCTCATCGTCGTGCCCAGGTCGGCGAGCGTCGCTCCCGCCGGGACCGCCACGAACACGTTGTCCCACTGCTCGCCGTTGGGCAGCAGGTCGGCGGGTGCGATCACGGTCGCCTCCCCATCGAGATCGAGCACCATGCCGGTGAACGCGAAGTTGCCCTGACCGTTCGGGGCGAGCACGAAGTGCCAGTACGCCCCCGGTTCGACCGGGCAGTCCTCTCCGGGATCGGCGACCGCGGTGTCGAGACCGATCGTGTATGTCGTCGACGACACGCCCGCGCCGACTGTGGCACCGGATCCGGCGACCGCCAACGCACCACCGATGCCGACGCCGGCGAGGATCGAGACCCACCGCTGCGAGTGCGTGCGTTCGGGCTGGTGCGGGGTCGAGTCGTGTCGAGCCGGACGCGGCTGCAACGGGTGGCGCATGGGGGGGTCCCTTCGTGACGTCACCCTGACGGTCCGGCGCGACCCCCCGGCGTCACCCAGGTGACCTCCGACCGGTCACTCTCGTCTCACCCTCGGGTGAATGCTGCTTCCCCCGGACCGCGCTCCCGGCCACCCGACGGGTGACCGTGTCGATCACCGGGAGGGATCAGCTCACCGAGGGCTCGAACGTGGCTCGGTCGATCCGGAACAGCACGTGCCGGCGACCCGCCCAGTCGGGCAACATCGGATGGTCGAAGTCGTCAGCGGGGTCGTGGCGCATCCCGAGCTTCTCCATCACGCGTTGCGAGTTGGTGTTGGCGACCGTGGTGAAGCTCACGAACTCACCGCGAGGCGGGTCGAGATGCTCGAACCCCCATGTCAAGGCCACGCGTGCGGCCTCCGGCGCGTACCCGTGACCCCAGGCGGACTTCGACAACCGCCAACCGACCTCGATGCACGGGGTGAACGACGTCTGCCACGTGGGCGACGACAGCCCGACGAACCCGATGAACCGGCCGGACTCGCGCACCTCGACCGCCCACAGCCCGTAACCGCGCTGCTCCCAGCCCGCCACGAAGCGATCGACCATCTCGCCGCTCTGTGCCGCGGTCAACGTCGACGGGAAGTGCGCCATCACCTCGGGGTCGGCGTTCAGCGCCGCATAGGTCGGCTTGTCGTCGTCGCGCCAGCCCCGAAGCTGCAACCGCTCGGTCCAGAGCGTCGGCGTCATCGACGCGACGCGGCCATCGCATCGAGCGCGGTCAGCACCGACTCGGCGGACACGTCGGGCACGACCTCCACACCCGACGGTCCGTCGAGGACGAAGGTGAGGCTCGTGAGCGCCTTCTTGTCGCGGCTCATCAGCGACAGCAGCCGCGTGTGGTCGACGCCGTCGGGCAGCGAGGTCTCGAGCTCGTACGCACCGCCCACCACGTCGAGGTGCTGCTGCACCCGCTCGTCGTCGATCCGACCGAGCACACGGGCGAGGTGCGCCGCATAGACGAGGCCGACCGCGACTGCTTCTCCGTGGGCCATCTCGTGCCCCGTCTCGATCTCGAGCGCATGGCCGAGCGTGTGGCCGTAGTTCAGCAGGGCGCGGCGCCCGCCCTCGCGCTCGTCGCTGGCGACCACGTCGGCCTTGATCTCGACGCACCGGGCGATGCGCTCGGTCTCGTCCATCGCGAGCAGGTCGTCGCCCGTGAGGAAGTGGTACTTGGCCATCTCCCCGTACCCGCAGCGACGCTCGCGCGGCGGCAGCGTGGCGAGCGCGTCGAGGTCGCAGATGACACCGCTCGGCTGCCAGAACGCGCCGACGAGGTTCTTGCCACCGTCGCCGGACGAGCCGGACAGGTTCACCCCGGTCTTGCCCCCGATCGCCGCATCGACCATGCCCAGCAGGGTCGTGGCCACGTGCACGACCGGGATACCGCGGTGCCACACGGACGCAGCGAACCCGGCGACGTCGGTGACCATGCCGCCACCGAGGCCGATGACCACGTCGTTGCGGGTGAGCCCCACGCGGGCGAACGACCGGCACAGCGACTCGATCGTGCCCAGGTGCTTGTGATCCTCACCGGTACCGATCTGGAACACGTCGGTGGGGATACCGGCGTCGATCTCGACCGGGATGCCGGGCTGGGTGATCACCGCAGCGCGCCGCGCCGACGACGGGATGAGCGACGCGAGCTCGTGGCGCGCGCCGTGCCCGACGAGGACGTCGTAGGAACGCTCGGCGAGGGGGACGCGGACGGTGCGGAGCTCGCTCATCGCAGGATCGCCTCCACCACGTCGCTCACGCTGCGACCGTCGACGCTCACGATGAGATCGGCCACCTCGCGGTACAACGGCTCACGGGTCTCGTGCATGCGCCGCAACGTACCCGCTGGGTCGGCGTCGAGCGCGGGACGGTGGCCACCCGAACGCACCCGCTCCAACAGCACCGACGGGTCGGCCGCCAGCCACACCACACGGGCCCCCGAGGAGCGCAACACCGCACGGTTCTCGTCGCGCAGCACGACGCCGCCCGCCGCGGCGATGACGGTCGGTTCGGTCTCGGCGAGCGCATCGGCCAACACCTGTGCCTCGAGGTCGCGGAACGCCGGCTCACCGTCGTCCGCGAAGATCTCCCGAACGGTCCGTCCGGTGCGCGCCTCGATGACGGAGTCGGTGTCGACCAGGCGGCGGCCGAGCCGCTCGCCGAGCGCACGGGCGACGGTCGACTTCCCTGCGCCCATGAGGCCGACGAGCACGAGGTGGCGGTCGCCGGGCATCACGACGAGTGGAGCGACGCCTCGAAGGCCTGCGCGTTGCGGACGAACTCGCGAACGCTGTCGCCACCGAACTTCCGCTGAGCCTCGGCTGCGAGGACGAGCGCGACCATGGTCTCGGCCACGACGCCCATCGCGGGGACGGCCGTGACGTCGGTGCGCTCCTTGAAGCTCACCGTCTCCTCCTTGGTGACCACGTCGACGGTCTTCAGCGTCGGCCGGTTGAGCGTGGCCAGCGGCTTCATCGCGGCGCGCACCACGAGCAACTCGCCCGTGCTCATGCCGCCCTCGGTACCGCCGGCCAGGGTGCTCTCGCGCCGGTAGTCGTTCGCCTCGGCGTCCCACACGATCGGGTCGTGCGCAGCGCTGCCGCGACGGCCGGCCACCTCGAACCCGTCACCGATCTCGACGCCCTTGACGGCCTGGATGCTCATGATCGCCTGGGCGAGCGAGGCGTCGAGCTTGCGATCCCAGTGCACGTGGCTGCCGAGCCCCACCGGCACGCCGTAGGCCAGCACCTCGACGATGCCACCGAGGGAGTCGCCGTCCTTCGCCGCGTCCTTGACCTCGTCGATCATCGCCTCCTCGGCGGCGGTGTCGAAGCACCGAACCGGCGACTCGTCGACGCGGTCGAGGTCGGCGAACGTGGGCCGAGCGGTGGCCGTCGACCGCGCGGCACCCATCTGGATCACGTGCGACAGCACCTGGCAGCCGAGCTCACCCAGCAGCTTCTTGGCGAGCGCGCCGGCGGCGACCCGGGCGGCGGTCTCGCGGGCGCTCGCCCGTTCGAGCACGTCGCGAGCGTCGGTGAAGCCGTACTTCTGCATCCCCACGAGGTCGGCATGGCCGGGTCGCACCTGCGTGAGCGGGTCCTTCGTGACGCCGGGGGCCGGCGACATCTCCTCGTGCCACTTGTCGCTGCGGAACCACTCGCTGTTCTTGATCTCGATCGCGACGGGCGATCCGAGCGTGCGGCCATGGCGCACGCCGCCGAGCAGGGTCAGCTCGTCCTGTTCGAAGCGCTGGCGTGGGCCACGTCCGTACCCGAGGCGGCGCCGGGCCATCTCGGCCTGGATCTCCTCCACCGTGATCTCGAGCCCAGCAGGGAGACCTTCGACGATGACGACGAGGGCCTGGCCGTGCGATTCGCCGGCGGTGAGGTAGCGCAACACGCCAGAGAGGTTACCGGGAGCGTGCGGCGAGCTCCTGGAGAGCTGCGGCCCGCATGACGGCGGTGTCGGGGAGGCTGCCGAGCCAGAGCTGCTGCTGGAGCGCCGCCTGGTGGACCAGCATCCCGAGCCCGTCGACCGTTCGGGCGCCCGCTGCCGCTGCAGCCCTCAGCAGCGTGGTCTCCAACGGGTGGTACACCAGATCGGCCACCACCTGGCTGGCGTGCAGGAGCGAGGCGTCGATCGGGAGCTCGTCGCTGGCCATGCCGACGGACGTGGCGTTCACCACGATCTCGGCCCCGGCGACATCGGCAGCGATGCCCACCCGTCCGGCGGCACCGGCGAGCGCAGCGGCGTGCTCGGCACGATCGATCGACCGATTGATCACCGTGACCGATGCCGCGCCCGCACGCGCGAGCGCATCGATCACCGCCCGCGCTGCAGCCCCGGCGCCGATGACCGCGATGGACCGCCCCGCCACCTCGACATCGGCCTCGGCGAGCGATGCGACGAACCCGGCGCCGTCGGTGCTGTGGCCGACGAGCAGCCCGTCGGGCGACCGCACGACGGTGTTCACGCTGTGGAGGGCCGCCGCGGCGGGGTCGAGCGCGTCGACACCGTCGGCGACGGCCTCCTTGTGCGGCATGGTGACCGAGAGCCCGCCGAGCCCCAGCGAGCGCATCGCATCGAGGGCACGGGCCGTGTCGCCCGGGGAGACCTCGAACGCCGTGTACACCCAGTCGACGCCGGCCGCGGCGAAGGCGGCGTTGTGCAGCGCCGGCGACAGGCTGTGCTTCACGGGGGATCCGATCACGGCCGCCACCGTCGTGGCGCCGGTGATCACAGCAGGCCTGCTTCGAGCGCCTTCTGCACGTTCGCCTCGTGCTCGGCGAGGGTGACCGCGAAGGCGTGGCCGCCCTCTTCATCGGCCAGCACGTAGTACAGCCACATGCACTGGTCCTTGCGGACCTCCTCGGGCAACTGCTGGCACTCGGCGCCACCCTCGGGCGGGTTCGGCGCGGGGTTGAGCACCGCCTGGATCGACGCGCGACCGGGATTCGCGATCGGCGTGGGCGGCAGCCCCGCGTAGAGGTAGGTGTTGTACGGCGTGTCGAGCGCCTTCAACTCCGAGAAGGGCCTGGTCTGGTCCTGCTGGTAGTACAGCGTCGCGTCGATCTGGAGCGGCATCCCGATGCGGAACCGGTTGAGGATCACGCGAGCGATCATCGCCCGGTCCTCGTCGACCTTGGCCTCGCGTTCAACCATCGACGCCACGATCAGCACCTGATAGGCCTGGAGCGCCTGCTCGTAGCCCTTGACGACGATGTCCTCCTGGCGACCGACCCGTTCCATCAGCGCGACCATGCGCTCGATCACCTGGGCCGGGGTCTCACCGTTGGACACCTGGTACGTGTCGGGGAACAGCAGCCCCTCGAGGCTCGTGACACCTTCGGGCTGCCACTCCGAGCGGATGCTGCCGTCGTCGGCAGCCGCGATGAAGTCGCTCATCAGCAGGCGCGGCATGCGTTCGCTGAGCCGTTGCGCCATGCGATCGACGGTGAACCCCTCGGGGAAGGTGACCGAGGTGTAGGTCTGCTCGGGTGGGGTGCTGAGCACCTGCATGAGGTTGCCCATGTGGTCGCGTGGGCGGAGGCGGTAGTAGCCGGGCGTGAGTTCGAGGCCGCCCTGACGCTCGACGTACCAGCGGAACACCCGGGCGTTGGTGACGAAGCCCTCGTTCTGGAGCCGCACGCTCAACGAGTCGACGGTCTCACCCTCGTCGACGGTGAAGTTCACCGCCGCCTCGGGGTCGCCCGACGGGTTGATCTGCTGCAGGTACCACCAGCCCACCGAGCCGGCTGCGAGCACCGAGACGGTGCCGATCGCGAGCAGGGCGTAGGCGAGCCATTTGAACGGCCACCGGTTCTTGCGCGCACGTTCGATGACGATCGCGTCGGTCACGTCGGGGTCGTCCCACGGGTCGTGCTTCCACTCCGACGCCACGCGCTTCTCGCGGGGATCGTCCAGCTTCAGCACCATGTCAGTCGTCCCACCGGTGCGCGCCTCGTGCCTCGAGCCAGTTCTGCAGCATCACGGCCGCGGCGACCTTGTCGACCACCTTGCGGCGGGCCTGGGCGTTCATCTTGAACTCCATCAGGGCCGCGTCGGCCGTCACCGTGGTGCGGCGCTCGTCGTAGGTCTCCACGGGCACGCCGACCACGGTAGCCAACGCCTTCGCCTCGGCGATGGCAGCTTGCGCCGCCGGACCGACCGAGCCGTTCATGTTGAGCGGCAGGCCGACGACGACGATCTCGGCCTCCTCCTCGGCGACGAGGGCGGCGATCCGCCGGTGATCGGCCGCCTTGTTGCCCGAGCGAGGCACCATCGTGAGCGGCGACGCGATGGTGCCCGTGCGGTCGCTGACCGCGATGCCGATCCGCTTCGAGCCGAGATCGACGCCGAGCGCTCGCACCGGTGACCCGCTCAGCTGGTGGCCGCGGCCTTCGCGATGCGGAGCGCCTCGTCGATGCCGTCGGGGTTCTTGCCGCCCGCCGTGGCCACGTCGCCCTTGCCACCGCCGCCACCACCGACCGCCTTGGCCGCGTCCTTGATGAGCTCGCCGGCCACCTTGCCCGAGGCCGGGGTGACCGCACTGACGAGGGACACGCCACCGCTGTCGCTGATGCCGGCGAGGACGACGATCTCCACACCGCTCTGCTGGCGCACCGCGATGGCGAGCTCGCGCAGATCGCCCGGGCTCAGCCCGTCGACGCGCTGGACGACCAGGCCGGCCTCGGCCCCATCGGCCAACTCGCCGGCCCGGCCGGTGGCGAGTTGGGCGCGCAGCGCCTTGAGCTCGTCCTGCAGGTGCTTGATCTCGTCGAGGCGCCGCTGCACGCCGCCGACGAGGTCGTCGGTGCTGGCGCCCACGAGCCGGGCGACGTCGGTGAGCACGTGCTCGTCGCGCTGGAGCAACGCCAGGGTGTTGGCGCCGGTGACCGCTTCGATGCGGCGCAGGTTGGAGCCGATCGAGCTCTCGCTCACGACCTTGACGATGCCGATGTCGCCGGTGGCCTTCACGTGCGTGCCGCCGCACAGCTCGATCGAGCTGCCGGCCTCGAGCACGCGCACGATGTCGCCGTACTTGTCACCGAAGAACGCCATCGCGCCCATCGCGAGCGCCTCGTCCTTGGTCGTCTCGAAGGCACGCGCCGGGGCGTTCGCCAGCGTCTCGGCGTTGACGATCGCCTCGATGCGGGCGATCTCCTCGTCGGAGACCGAGGCGTAGTGGCTGAAGTCGAAACGCAGACGATCGGGGCCCACGAGCGAGCCGGCCTGCTTCACGTGCTCGCCGAGCACGATGCGCAGGGCGTGGTGCAACAGGTGGGTGCCGGTGTGGTTGCGCCGGGTGGCGTCGCGACGCTCGACGTCGATCGTGGCGGTCGCGTTGGCACCGGCGATCATCTCGCCGCTCAGCACCCGGGCGACGTGGCGGCGCAGACCGGGCAGCGCGAACGTGGTGTCGATGACCTCGGCGATGCCGGTGTCGGCGTTGATCGTGCCGGCGTCGCCGACCTGGCCACCGCTCTCGGCGTAGAACGGGCTGCGGTCGAGGAAGATCTCGACCGTGCCCTCCTCGGCGCCGGGCAGCACGGCGAGCACCGTGGCCTCGGTGGAGTCGTCGGTGTAGCCGACGAACTCGGTGGTGCCGTACTGCTCGACCACGTCGCGGTAGGCGTTCATCCGCTCGTCGCCGACCGCGGCTCCCTTGCGGGCCGCCTTGGCGCGCTCGCGCTGGGCCTGCATCTCGGCGTCGAAGCCCTCGCCGTCGACGGCGACGCCGCGCTCGCTCGCGATCTCCTCGGTGAGCTCGAGCGGGAAACCGTACGTGTCGTGGAGGGTGAACGCGGTGGTGCCCGGCAGCTTGGTGGGGTTGGTGACGAGCTCGTCCTCGAGGATCGCGAGGCCGGTCTTCAACGTCTGGCGGAAGCGCTCCTCTTCGCGGGTGAGCACACCGACGATGAAGTCGCGCTGCTTGGCGACGTCGGGGTAGGCGTTCCCCATCACGTCGATGGCCGTCTCGACGAGCGACGGCATCACCAGCTGTTCGGTGCCGAGCAGGTAGGCGTAGCGCACCGCGCGACGAATGATGCGGCGGAGCACGTAGCCGCGGTTCTCGTTGCTCGGGAACACGCCGTCGGCGACGAGCATGGTGCTGCTGCGGGCGTGCTCGGCGAGCACTCGCATCGCGAAGCTGTCGCGGTCGTCGTAGTCGCCCGAGGTGTACGACTTGCCGGTGAGGCTGCACGCCTGCTCGATGAGCGGACGCATGAGATCGGTCTCCCACACGGCATCGACGTCCTGCAGCACGCACAGGATGCGCTCGAGGCCGGCACCGGTGTCGATGGACGGCTTCGGCAGCGGCGTGCGCGTGCCGTCGGCCGCCTGGTTGAACTGCATGAAGACCAGGTTGTAGAGCTCCATGAACCGCTCGCCGGCGGTGTCGGCGAGCGGGCCACCCTCAGGGCCGAACGCCGGGCCGCGGTCGAAGTGGATCTCGCTGCACGGACCGCACGGGCCGGTCTCGCCCATCTGCCAGAAGTTGTCCTTGTCGCCGAGGCGCTGGATGCGCGACATCGGGACGCCGACCTGCTCGTGCCAGATCGCTTCGGCGTCGTCGTCGCTGTCGTGCACCGTGACCCACAGGCGGTCGCCGTCGAGGCCGAACGTGTTGGTGACGAGATCCCACGCCCACGGGATGGCGTCGCTCTTGAAGTAGTCGCCGAAGCTGAAGTTGCCGAGCATCTCGAAGAACACGAGGTGGCGCGAGGTGCGGCCCACGTCGTCGAGGTCGTTGTGCTTGCCACCGGCGCGGGCGCACTTCTGCGAGGTGACGGCCCGCTTGTACGGCGGGGTCTCGTCGCCCACGAAGTACGGCTTGAACGGCACCATGCCCGCCACGGTGAACAGCAACGTCGGATCGTGGGGGATCAGACTCGCCGACGGGACCACCTGGTGGCCACGGTCGGCGAAGAAGCCCGTGAAGGCGGAACGGAGCTCGTCGGCGTTGCGGGGGGTCGAGGGGGTGCTCATGCAGCGACGAGCCTACCGAGGCTCTACATTCGCTGACGTGCCACTTCCTGCCACCAGCCAGCCACTGGACACCCACGAATGGATCAGCTTCGACGACCGCACCGAGAAGCGGACGTGGATGATCGACGCCACCTTCCTCCGTTCGAGCTGGAGCTGCATCTTCGGCAGCGGATGCAAGGGCGTGCTCGACGCCGATGCGACCGAGATGTCCCAGGGGTGCTGCAGCTACGGCGCGCACTTCGTCGACGACGACGACGTCCAGACCGTGGTGCGCTCGGTCGTGCGGCTCACGCCGAAGGTGTGGCAGTTCGCGAAGCGGGCCAAGAAGGCCGGCTTCCTCGACACCGGTTCCGACGGTGAGACCGTCACCCGGCTCGTCGACGACGCCTGCATCTTCCTGAACCGCCCCGGATTCGAGGGCGGGCCGGGATGCGCGCTGCACCGGGCGGCACTCGACGCCGGCGAACGACCGATGGACTGGAAGCCGAACGTCTGCTGGCAGCTGCCGTTGCGCCTCGACCACCAGACCGACGATCAGGGTCACGTCACCAGCACGCTGCGGGAGTGGAAGCGTCGCGACTGGGGTCCGGGCGGCGACGAGTTCCACTGGTGGTGCACCGAGAGCGACGACGCGTTCGTCGCCGACGGCAGCGGCAGCGGCGGGAAGGTCCCGGTGTACGAGTACCTCCGCGACGAGATCGTCGGCATGGTCGGCCAGGAGGTCTACGACCAGCTGCTGCCGCTGCTCACGCGCCCGAAGTGGACACCGCTCCCCCACCCCGCCGTCCGCCGCCGCTGATCCGCCGGTCCGGCACTCGACGGCCCCGCAACGCGAACACGCCGGACCCGACGGGCCCGGCGTGTTCGAGATGTCGCTGCCGCCGAAGCGGCCGACCCACCGTCAGACGGAGGTCGGGACCTTCTTGTTGGCCTTGCGGCGCTCCTCGAGACCCAGGAACCGCTTGCGGATCCGGATGCTCTTCGGGGTGACCTCGACCAGCTCGTCGTCCGCGATCCATTCGATCGCGGTCTCCAGCGAGTGGATCTTCGGCGCCGGCAGCTTCACCGCGTCGTCATGGCTGTGGGTCCGGATGTTGTTCTTCTCCTTGGGCCGCACGCAGTTGACGACGAGCTCGTCCTCACGGGCGCACTCGCCGATGACCATGCCC
>JAPLAA010000043.1 GCA_026393475.1 Actinomycetota bacterium | reverse complement strand
GGCTGTTGCGGGCCAGCGTGCCGACGCCGGGCTGGCGTCCTCGTCGCCGAAGCGAGTGGACGGACGCTCCCGACCTGTCCGACGTGTCCGCCGGCTGACGCCGCGTCACCTCGCGGAGCGACCGGCCAGGATCATCGGGCCGGATCGTCGGGCATGGGGATCCACACCGTCGCCCCGTCGTCGTAGTGCAGCACCGTGTGCCATCGACCGTCGACCGGCCGGGTGTCGATCCGGAGTCGTCCGTGGGTCTGTTCGGTGTTGAGCGCCAGGATCTCGAGCTCGATCGCCTCGGGCGACGGTACGGATGACTCGCACACAGCCCCGACGAGCCAGGCGGCGACGTCGCGATCGGACAACCGGGCACAGGAGTCGGGAAGGGCCACGGACTCATCGTCGTCGGCTACGACACCATGTCACAGGGGCCTTCGCCTCTGGTTCGCTGATGCGATTGCACCAGCCGGGAGCAGTGTCGTTCGGTCAGACGGCGATGGTGAGCGTCGCCGCGAACCCGGTGGAGGCGTCGCCGGTGACGGTGGCGAGTTGCTGCGCCGCGGCGTCGTCGCCGAAGACGCCGTCGCTCGCGAGCGAGATCCGCAGGAGGCTGTCGACGCTGGCCTCGTACCCGGCCGAGGCGTAGGCCGCCTCGCACGCCTCGAGCGGGAACGCCAACTGCGACGTGTGGCGGACGTTGCTCGCCGAGGTCGCATCGGCGAGGCTGGGGTACACCTCGAAGTGGATGTGCGGCCACCGGCCGGGGTAGCAGCCGGGGAAGATCGTCTCGAAGCGCAGGACGCCGTCGACATCGCTCTCCTGCACGCCGCGCAGGTAGTTCTCGGCCTCCACCCCCTCGGAGTACATCGAGTACCGGCCGAGCCGGTCGCAGTGCCAGACGTAGACGGCGGCGCCGGCGAGCGGCGTGCACCCGTCGGCGTCGAGGAGGACGAGCTCGACCGTGGTGGGGATGCCGTCGGCAACACCGGAGGCAGCGCCGATGCTGGCCGTGATGTCGCTGCGCACGACGCCGGCCTCCGACAGCACATCGGGTCCGTTCGAGCCGTCGCCGGGGAAGGGGCCGGCGGTCTCCTCCGGGACGAGCTCGCAGTCGCCCGAGGGCCCGGCATCGGTGGTGGGTGTGACCGGATTGGCCGGAGGCGTCGCGAGCGTCTCGATCGGGAGGGTGCCCTCGGTGGTGCTGCTCGCAGCGCCGGAACCCGCCGTGGTGGGCGGCGGCAGCGTGGTGCTCGGCAGGGTGACGGCCTCGTCGTCGGAGCACGCGCCGAGCAGCAGTGCCCCGGTCGTGCCTGCCAGCACGGTGAGCAGCCGACGCCGGCCCAGCAGGCCGGGGAGATCGATACCCAGCCCGCCGTCGATCACGCCGTCGTGCACGTGGTCGTGGGAGCTGATGTTGCCGAGGTGAGACTGTCCGCCGTGTGCCTGGTCGCCCATGGCGTCAGGCTAGGGCGGCGGCGGGGGCTCAGACGGGCAGATCGCCGGTGGCCGTGCGGGTGGTGCCGTGATCGGTGAACGCCTTGATCGTGTTCTCGGCGATGCGCATCTGGTGGATCTCGTCGGCGCCGTCGGCGAAGCGGGCCCAGCGGGCGTGCTGGAACATGTTCGCGAGCGGGGTGTCGGTGGAGTACCCGAGCGCGCCGTGCACCTGGATGGCACGGTCGATGATCCGGTTGAGGCTGTTGGCCACGAAGTGCTTGGCCATGCTCACCTCGGTGCGGAAGTCCTCGCCCCGGTCGATCTTGTAGGCGGCGTGCAGGACCATCAGCTTGCACTGGTAGAGCTCCATCGCCGAGTCGGCGATCAGCCACTGCACGCCCTGCTTCTCGGCGAGGATGCTGCCGTGGCTGTAGCGCTCGAGTGAGCGGCCCACCATCAGGTCGAGCGCCGTCTCGGCCTGGGCGATCCAGCGCATGCAGTGCGCGAGCCGGGCCGGGCCGAGCCGGTACTGGCCGAGCCGGTGGCCGTTGCCGCGGCCACCGAGGATCTGCGAGTCGTGGACGCGCAGGTCGGTGATGACGATCTCGCTGTGGCCGCCGGGGCCGTGCATCGTCTCGACCTCACGGACGTTGTTCCACCCCTCGGTGGGGAGATCGATGATGAACGCGGTGTTGCCGCCGCGCGAGCCCTCGGGCACGTCGAGTTCGGTCTTCGCGATCAGGATCGCGAACTTGGCGCGGTTCGCGCCGGAGATGAACCACTTGTGGCCGTTGATCACCCACTCGTCGCCGTCCTTGATCGCGTGGGTCTTGATCAGGGTCGGGTCGGAGCCGGCGACCTCGGGCTCGGTCATCGCGAAGCACGACGAGGTGACGCCGTCGCAGAGCGGCTTCAGGTACTTCTGCTTCTGCTCGTCGGTGGCCCAGTGCAGCAGGGTGTGCATGTTGCCCTCGTCGGGGGCCTGGCAGTTGAGCACCCACGGCCCCACGCGGGTCTTGGCGGACTCGGCCTGCACCATCGCGAGCGCCACGTGTCCGAGGCCCATGCCGCCCCAGTCCTTCGGCATGTGGGGCAGCCAGAGCCCGACCTTCACGGCCTGCTTGCGCAGCCCGATGAGCGTGGTGATGTAGTCGCGGCGATGGCTCTCGTCCATCTCCTCGCGGTGCCCGAACGGCTCGACGGCCGGCTTGATCGTGCCGTCCACGAAGTCGCGGACCCGGTCGTGGATCTCCTGGTGCTCCGGCGCGAGCGTGAAGTCGATGGCCATGTCTGTTCCCCCGAGAAGCGTCAAGTGTTGGAGCGGGCACCCGACATCGTCGGTGACGGCGAGATGTCGGGCAACCCCACGGAATCACTACAGCATCGCCAGCGTCGGCGCCGAACCAGGAGACGACGTGCTCGAGATGCCGAGCTCGGCGGCGGGTCGCTCCTGCGGCTCGCCCGCCGGGGGCAATGCCGAGTACACCTGACGGCATGAGTGCCGCCACCCCCGCCACGCCCGACCGCGTCGACGACGAGCTGTTCCATCCGGTCGGCGACCACCAGTCCTGGAGCGAGAGCTACTACTTCAACTTCGTGGATCCCGCCACGGGGGTCGGCGCGTTCACACGGATGGGCTTCCGTCCGAACGACGGCTGGGCCGACGCACTCCACGCCGTCTACCTGCCCGGTGGCCGCGTGGCGTTCACCTACGGGCGTCGCACCGACCTCACGCCCGAGGTCGTCGCCGGCCTCGGTCCGGTCGACCCGGCCGTCGGCAATCTCACCCTCCGCCGGGGTGAGTCGTTCAAGCGGTGGGACATCGTGTACTCGGGCGAGGCACAGGACATGGACGACCCGACCGTGATGCTCGCCGCGACGAAGGACCGCCCCGAGGGATGGCACCGGCCCGCGCAGCTCGAGATGGAGATCTCGTTCGAGACGCTCAGCGAGCCCCACTACGCCGTCGGCGGCGCGCAGGGTCACTTCGAGCAGACCGGCCGCGCCCGCGGCACCATCCGGCTCGGCGACGAGCAGTGGGAGGTCGACGCCTACGGGGTGCGCGACAAGTCGTGGGGGCCGCGCACGTGGCAGGGGCCGAGCGGCAGCGCCGCCAAGGAGTCCGGGCCGGCGGCGGTGGAGACCGGCTGCTTCCTCAACTGGTTCTCGATGAACTTCGGCGCCGACCTCGCCCTCGGCGGAGCGGTCGGTCGCACGGGCGACGGGACGTTCCGCGGCAAGGGTTGGATCCAGCGCAACGGCGAGACGCTCGACCTGAACGACGTGACGATGACGACGGTGTACGACCCGACCAACCCGCTGCTGCACGAGACCGTCCAGCTGCGCGGCACCGACGGCGCCGGCGCGGCGATCGTGGTCGACGGCACCGTGATGACGATCTGTCCGACGAAGATCCCTCGACGCGACGGCGTGACCTTCGTGAACGAGGGACTCGCCCGGTTCGAGACCGACGGCCCCGACGGGTCCCGTCTCACCGGGTTCGGCATCGCCGAGCACTGGCACGCCGTCCCGCGCTGATCGACCCGCCCGCCGGGTGAGCGACCCCGTCAGCCGCCGAGGCGCTGCAGCTCCTTGAGGATCCGCTGGGGGCTCACCGGCTTCGGGGTGCCGAGCACCTGCGCGAACACGGCCACGCGCAGCTCCTCGAGCTGCCAGCCGAGGTCGATCACCTCGGCGGTGATCTCGGCACGGTCGAGGCGACGCAGCAGCTTGCCGTAGCGCTGCTCGAGCGCATGGATCTCGTAGAGGTTGCGGCGGTCCTTCGCCGGGTCGTCGGGCAGCTTCTCGAGCCGACGGGCGATGCCGCGCACATAGCGCAGCACATCGGGGAGCCGATGGGCGCCGGTGGCAACGACGAAGCCGGGGCGCACCAGCCGGTCGAGCTGGGCCAGTGCGTCTTCGGCCGAAGGTCGCACCGGATCGGCCTTGAGTCGGGCGAGCCGCTGCTCCACCTCGTGCGCGGCGCCGAGGATCTCGGCGACGGTCGCCAGCGCGGTCGCGGTACGGGTCGGCACCTCGTCGGCGGCACGTCGACGGAGTGCGATGAACTCGGCCTCGGTCCACACCGGTCCGCCCGCCTCGGTGAGCAGCCGATCGGTGGCGGCCACCGTGCAGTCGCGCACGAGGTCGTCGAGCCCGAACGGTGAACGAGCGATCGTGAGCCGCGTGGCGTTGGTGAGCTTCGCCTCCGACGCCCGCTTCGACACGGGCACCGTGAGCAGGAGCAGACGGCGCACACCGAGGCGCATCACCCGCTGTTGCAGATCGGGGTTGGTGAGCACGCGCAGCGACACCGAGTCGCCGTCATCGACCAGCGCGGGGTAGCCGCGCACCACCCGACCGTCGGCGCTGCCCTCGATCTCGCGGGGGAGATCCTCGACGTCCCAGTGCGTGATGCCGGCGCGCTCCTCGATCGGCATCACCCTCGCCACGGCCGAACGGATGCGGGGATTCAGCTTGGTGCGCAGCTCGCCGAGATCCTTGCCAACGCCCAAACGAGCACCTCGCTCGTCCTCCACCGAGAACGACACGCGCAGGTGGGCCGGCACCTTGTCGAGCTCGAAGATCTCGGGTGGCACGATCACGCCCGACGCGTCGGTGAGAGCGCGGCCGAGCACCGCGAGGAACGGCTCTGCGGTGGGGGCGAGCGGGAGCCGTCGCCACGCCTCGGCCGTCGTCTCGCCGATCGGGTGCAGCTCCTTGCGGTAGATCTTCGGCAGCGACTTCACGAGCGCCGCCACGAGTTCCTCGCGCATGCCCGGCACCTGCCAGTCGAACCCGTCCCCGCGCACGCGGTTGAGCACCGCGAGCGGCACGTGCACCAGCACGCCGTCGTCGGCGGCGCCGGGGTCGAAGCGGTAGGTGATGTCGAGGGCGAGATCGTCCTGGTTCCACGTGCCGGGGAAGTCGCGCGGGTCGAGCACCGTCTCCGCCGCGCCCCGCAACGCCGACAGCTTCTCGACCGACAGGGTGAGCAGCTCGGGATCGGCCCGACGGGCGTTCTTCCACCACTTGTCGAACTCGCGGCCCGACGTGACCGACGCGGGCAGAACGCGGTCGTAGAAGGCGAACACGACGGCGTCGTCGGCCAGGTCGACCCGGCGGACCCGCTCGCCCAGGTCGCGCAAGCTGTCGACGAAGGCCCGGTTGGCGGTCAGGAACGCATGCGGGGCCTGCCAGTCGCCCTCGACCAGCGCGTGCCGTACGAACAACTCGCGGGCCATCGCCGGGTCGAGCCGGTCGAGGCCGACCGCCCGACCGCTCACCACGGGGAGACCGAACAGGGTGGCGCGTTCGGTGATGACGGCCGACCCGCGACGGGCCTCCCAGCGCGGGTCGTCGTACGACCGCTTCACGAGATGGCTGCCGAGGCGCTCGGCCCACTCCGGCTGGATCGGGGCGACGGTGCGTGCCCACAGTCGATTGGTCTCCACCAGTTCGGCCGCCATCACCCAGCGCGGCAGCTGCTTGGCGACCGACGACTGGCCCGTGATCGCGAACTTCGATCCGTGCGCGCCGCGGTACTCGCGCGCGTCGCGACGGTCCTGGCGGCTGCCGGGCACCGGGTCGGCGGCCGGCCCACGGCCCTCGCGGCCGGTCGTGTCACGCATGCCGATCTGCGACAACAGGCCCGACAGCAGTGCCTGGTGCACACGGTCGGGGTGGCCGGCCTCGGTGCCGTGGCGCACGCCGATCTGACCCGCCACCTGGCGCAGCTGGCTGTACAGGTCCTGCCACTCGCGCACGCGCAGGTAGTTGAGGTACTCGGCCCGGCAGAGCTTGCGGAACTGGCTCGAACCGAGCTGCTGCTGTCGCTCGCGCAGGTGGTCCCACAACCGCACGTAGGCCAGGAAGTCCGAGCCGTCGACGGCGAATCGGCGATGCAGCTCGTCGGCCGCCTGGCGGTGTTCCGCCGGTCGCTCGCGGGGATCCTGGATCGACAGGGCGGACGCGATCACGAGCACCTCGCGGACACAGCCGTGGCGCTCCGCCTCGATGACCATACGGCCGAGGCGGGGGTCGACCGGCAGCCTCGCCAACCGCGTGCCGAGCGGGGTGAGGCGACGGTCCGCCTGGTCCTCGACCGCGTCGGCGATCGCGCCGAGTTCCTCCAGCAGCGCGAAGCCGTCCCGGATCGCCCGCGGGTCGGGCGGGTCGAGGAACGGGAAGGCGGCCACGTCGCCCAGGCCGAGCGCCGTCATCTGCAGGATGACCGACGCGAGGTTGGTGCGCAGGATCTCGGGTTCGGTGAACTCCGGCCGACCGAGGAAGTCGTCCTCGCCGAACAGCCGGATGCACACGCCGGCAGCGACGCGACCGCAACGTCCGGCGCGCTGGTTGGCCGACGCCTGCGACACCGGCTCGATCGGCAACCGCTGCACCTTCAGTCGGTGGCTGTAGCGGGAGATGCGCGCCGACCCGGCGTCGACCACGTAGCGCACACCCGGCACGGTGAGCGACGTCTCCGCGACGTTCGTGGCGAGCACCACGCGTCGGCCGGCGTGCGGTTGGAAGATGCGGTGCTGCTCGACCGCCGACAACCGGGCGTACAGCGGCAGCACCTCGGTGTGGCGGAGGTCGAGCCGGCGGATCGCGTCGGCGGTGTCGTGGATCTCGCGCTCGCCGCTCAGGAACACGAGCACGTCGCCCGGGCCCTCGTGGCTCAGCTCCTCGACCGCGTCGATCACGGCCTGCACCTGGTCGCGGTCGTCGTCGGGATCGTCACCGATGGGTCGGTACCTCACCTCGACGGGGTAGGTGCGGCCCTCGACCGAGATGACCGGTGCCGGGCCCGACTCGTTGCCGAAGTGCGCGGCGAACCGCTCGGTGTCGATCGTCGCTGACGTGACGATGAGCTTCAGATCGGGTCGCTTCGGCAGCAGCTGACACAGGTAGCCGAGCAGGAAGTCGATGTTCAGGCTCCGCTCGTGGGCCTCGTCGACGATGATCGTGTCGTACCGGCGCAGCATCCGGTCGCGCTGGATCTCGGCGAGCAGGATCCCGTCGGTCATCACCTTCACGAGCGTCCCGTCGGCCACCTGATCGGTGAAGCGCACCGAGTAGCCGACGGCCGCGCCGAGCTCGACCCCGAGTTCGTCGGCCACGCGCTCGGCGATGGTGCGGGCCGCCACGCGGCGAGGCTGCGTGTGACCGATCATGCCGGCGACCCCGCGGCCGAGCTGCAGACAGAGTTTGGGCAGCTGGGTGCTCTTGCCCGAGCCGGTCTCGCCGGCGACGATCACCACCTGGTGGTGCTCGAGCGCAGCGGCGAGATCGTCCCAGCGTTCGCCGATCGGCAGCCCGTCGGCCGGCTTGACCACCCCGGCAGTGCGCAGGGTCTCCGCGACCGCGGCCCGCAGGGCCACCCGTGCCTCGTCGCGCTCGCGGCGCTGCTGCTGGCCCTGATCCCGCTTGCCCTGCTGCCCCTGGCCCTGTTGGCGCGGCGGACGTGAGCGGCGGCCGCTGCGGTCGTCGCGGTCCTCGCTGCGAGGCTCGTCGGTCGTGTTCGACATCGCTACACCTGCCCGCCGGCCGGAGGGCCGTCCGGCGAGTCCGCCGGCGCATCCAAGGCCGTGACGTCGAAGCCCCCGGCCTCCAACGCGCGCACGACGGCATCGCGATGCCACCGGTCGGCGGTCTCGACCTGCACGTCGACCACGGCCGACCGGAGCCGCGTGTTCGGGCCCATGCGGTCGTGGGTGAGCTCGACCACGTTCGCACCCTGGGCGGCCAGCACTCCGGTGAGCGCATGGAGGCTCCCGGGTCGATCGGGCAGCGCCACGGACAACGTGGTGAGCCGACCGGTGCGGGCCAGGGCGCGCAGCATCGCCGAGGCGAGCACGCGGAGGTCGACGTTGCCGCCCGACAACACCAGGCCGACCTTCCGGCCGGCGAAGCGCTCTGGGTGCGCGAGGAGCGCGGCGAGCGGTGCCGCACCGGCTCCCTCGCTGACGACCTTCTCGATCTCCAGGAACAGCGCGACGGCCTCTTCGACCACCTCGTCGCCGACGACGACCGTGCCGGCCCCGTGGCGTCGTGCGACCTGCACGGCCCGTGCGCTCGGGCGCGCGACGGCGATGCCCTCGGCGATCGTCTCGCCCCCGGCGCGACGCTCGACACCCGCGAGCGCCGCATCGAACGCGGCGAACGAATCGACCTGCACGCCGACCATCTCGACGTGCGGGGCGACCGCGTGTGCCGCGACGATCGAGCCGGCGAACAGTCCACCGCCGCCGACGGGCACGAGCACGACGTCGAGGTCGGGCGACTGCTCGAGGAACTCGAGCACGGCCGTGCCCTGTCCGGCCATCACCATGGGGCAGTCGTACGGCGGGACGAACACCGAGCCGTGTTCGGCCGCGAGGCGGAGCGCGTGCGCGTGGGCCTCGACGAGCGTCGCGCCGTGCACCACCACCTCCGCACCCAGTGCTCGGGTGCGCCCGATCTTCACCATCGGCGTGCCCTCGGGCATGACCAGCGTGGCGCTGATGCCCAACCGGGCCGCGTGGTGCGCGAGGCCCTGGGCGTGGTTGCCGGCCGACATCGCGACGACGCCGCGCGCCCGCTCGTCGTCGGTGAGCAGCAGCAGCCGGTTGAGCGCTCCCCGTTCCTTGAACGACCCGGTGAACTGGAGGTTCTCGAACTTCACGTGCACCTCGGCGCCGGTGATCTGCGACAGGGTGTGCGAGATCGCCGCCGGGGTGCGCACGATCGCGTCGCCGAGGCGTGTCCGCGCCGCGTCGACATCGGCGAAGGTGAAGGGGAGCCCGACCTGCATGACCCGGTCGACGGTACTCGCGCGACGTCGCGGTGACGCCGACGATTCAGGGGCTCAGGTCTCCGGAAAACGGAACGAGCCGCACACCGAGAACCCCGCGCGGGGTGGACTCGGTGTGCGGCTCATGTGCCGGGGGCACTCAGCTTGGGGGTACGAGCACCTCGCCCAGCACATGGATGACACCGTTGGTGGCCTGGACGTTGCCGACGGCGACGGGGATCCCGTTGATCAAGGTGTTGCCGGCGTCGTCCTTGGTGATCTCGAGCTCGATGCCGGCCACGGTCTCGAGGGTGTCACCGTCGGCCATGTCGGACAGCGAGATCTTGCCGGGCACGACGTGGTAGGTGAGCACGGTCGCCAGCAGTTCGGGGTCTGCGGTCACCGCGTCGAGCGTGGCCTGGGGCAGTGCCTCGAAGGCGGCGTCGAGCGGTGCGAAGACCGTGAACGGACCGTCACCCTTCAGCGTGTCGACCAGGTCGGCCTGGGTGACCAGCGTGGCGAGCGTCTCGAAGCCCGGCAGGGTGGTGGCGACGTCGATGATGTCGCCGATCGGCGGCACCATCACGTCGCCGATCACGTGGATCACGCCGTTCGTGGCGCCGACGTCGCCGGCCACGATCGCGGTGCCGTTCACGTACACCTGCTCGCCGACATGGCTGATCGTGAGCGGGATCCCGGCCACGGTCTGCAGCTCGCCGTCCTTCAGATCCGCGAGCGCGATCTCACCGGGTACCACGTGGTACGTGAGCACCGTGGCCAGCAGGTCGTTGTCCTCGACCGCATGCAGGATGTCCGCCGGGATCTTCTCGAAGGCGTCGTCGGTGGGAGCGAAGACCGTGAACGGGCCACCTCGGAGCGTCTCGACCAGGCCGGCGTTCACGACGTAGGCGGCGAGCTGCGTGAACACGTTCGCTGAGAGCGCCGTGCCGACGATGTCCTGCTCGCTGAGCGGCACATCGACGGTCGTGGGTGTCACCGTGGACGCCGGGGTCGTCGTGGGCGGTGCGACATCGGCCGGATCGTCGGAGCACGACGCGCCGACCAGGGCGAACACGGTGGTCAGCGCGACGGCGATGGCCGCCCGCCGCTGACGTGAGACAGGGTTGTGAGGCACGGAATCGACCGTAGCGATGGGCTCGGGAGGCGGGGCAGGGGCGCAGGTCACCGGGGCATGGGACCAAAGTCCCGGTTCGCGGTCGTTTGCCGAGGTCTTGACCCTGCGTTCGTTGACCGGCCGGGTGCCCGTGGCTACCGTTCGCCCGGGCGCGCTGGGGAGCGGCCACGGGAGGGGATCATGGGGAAGCTCAGCAACGGGTTCGTCGTCGCGCTCACGACGGCGGCAGCGCTGGTCGTCGTACCGGGAGCGCCGGCGGTGCCGATGGTGCACGCCGACGGACCGGGCGTCGGTGCGCCGTGGGTCGTCAGCCTCGGCGACTCGTACATCTCCGGCGAGGCAGGTCGCTGGGCCGGCAACAGCAACAACAGTTCGTCCAGCGTCGACGCGGGCGGCGCTGCCGCCTACTACGACAACGCGGGTGCGACCGCCGAGCAGATCGAACGCTGCCATCGCAGCACCGCCGCCGAGATCCACATCGGAGGTGGGGTCAACAGCCTCAACCTGGCATGTTCCGGCGCACGCACCAGCACCTTCACCAGCTCCGACGGCTACTTCAAGCCGGGCATCGACTTCTACGCGAGCGGCGCCAACAAGGGGCAGGCGCTGATGCTCCAGGAGTTCGCCGCCACCAACAACGTGACGATGATCCAACTCTCCATCGGCGGCAACAACTTCGGGTTCGCCGACATCGTCCAGCGTTGCGTCACCAACTTCCTCACCTCGCCGTCGTGGTGGCCGAACTACTGCTACGACGACAGCGCGGTCACGTCGAACTTCACGACCACCAACGTCACCAACCAGACGAACGCGATCATCGGGGCGATCACGAACATCCGCACCGCGATGGCCAACGCCGGCTACTCGCCGACGCAGTACACCATCGTGACCCAGACCTACCCGTCGCCGATCCCGCGCGGGTCGGGCTTCCGCTACTCGCAGTCGGGGTTCACCCGGCAGAGCACGGGCGGGTGCGGGTTCTGGAACCGTGACGCCGACTGGGCGAACGACACCGCGCTGACCAGGATCAACACGGCCGTCAAGAACGCGGCCACGACGGCGAACGCCTCGTCCGGCAACGTCCGGATCATGGACGTCGCCGCATCGTTCAACGGTCGTCGGCTCTGCGAGACCGGGGTGAACCTGATGGAGAACTCCGGCCGGGCCAACTGGACGGTGGCCGGTGCATCCGACTCGACGGAGTGGATCGCCCAGATCCGGACCCTCAGCACCGTGTTCGGCCCGTACTACGTGCAGGAGTCGATCCACCCGAACTGGTGGGGTGAGAAGGCGCTGCGCAACTGTGTGCGCCAGGCGTACAACAACGGGTCGCCGCGCGGCGGCACGTGTACGAGGGGCACCGGGCTGAACGCCAACGGCGAGCCGAACATGACCCTCCTCTGACCCCTGTCACCACTCGTCGGTGAGCCGGACCCGCAGATGCTGCGGGTCCGGCTCACGGAACCATCGGTGATCAGGCGTAGGACAGGTCGGCGAGCGAGCGGCCCTCGCTCAGCGCCGCCAGGGCGAAGCCGGCCGTGCGTCGATAGCCCTCGGTGACCTCGAGGATCTCCTCGGGCGAGATCACGTCGCCGATCGACGCGAAGCCGTCGGGGGCACGCTGCTCGACGAGCGACATCGGCAGCTCGGGCCCGAGCCCGCGGTTGGCGAGCACGATCGCGCCCGTCGCCGGTCGGCGTTCGACGTCGTACCGCTCGAGCGCGGCGACCGGGTCGGCGATGTCGCGCAGACACCCGGTGAGCACGCGGGCGTCGAGGATCGCCTGGGAGGCACCGTTCGAGCCGATCGGGTACATCGGATGCGCCGAGTCGCCGAGCAGGGTGGTGCGGCCGAACGACCAGCGCTCCACCGGGTCGCGGTCGACCATCGGGAACCGGAACGTCCCCGACGCCGAGCGGATGAGCGCGGGCACGTCGAGCCAGTCGAACCGCCAGCCCTCGAACGGGCCGATGAACTCCTCCAACACGCCCGGTCGGTTCCAGTCCTCCCGCTCGGCCAGCACCGTGTCGTCGGTGCGCAGCTCGGCGATGAAGTTGAACGCCTGACGACCGTCGGGCAGGTCGGCGACCGGGTACCCGATGAACTTCTGCTGCGGATGCCCGGCCCAGATCATCGTCCGACCGTCGAGCACGGGCGGTGCCGTCGCCAGGCCGCGCCACAGCAGCGCACTGTTCCATCGGGGCATGCCCTCGTCCGGGTAACGCTTCGCCCTCGCCGCGGAGTGGATGCCGTCGGCGGCGACGACGATGCTGCCGCGCACGGACCGCTCGACCGTGCCGCCCCGCCGCGACGCGAAGTGCGCCATGGCATGGTCGTCGTGGCTGTCGAGATCGACGAGGTGATGGCCGGTGTGGAGGTGGTCGGCACCGATGCGCTCGAGCACTGCCTGCAGGAGGTGCTGCTGCAGCGAGCCGCGGTGGATCGACACCTGTGGCCAGCGGTAGCCGGCGGCGAGACCTCGCGGCTCGTCCCAGATCGGTTCCCCGCGCTTGGTGAAGTAGGCGAGCGTCGACGGCTGCACCGAAGCGGGGAGCAGCCGGTCGAGCAGCCCGAGCGCATCGAGCTCGCGCACCGCGTGCGGGAGCAGGTTGATCCCGACGCCGAGCGGCCGCACCTCGTCGGCCGACTCGAAGATCTCCACCGCGTGGCCGGCGTCGTGCAGGCTCAGCGCGGTCACGAGACCGCCGATGCCGGCGCCGACGACCAGGATCGGATCGTCCGACACATCTGACATGCCGCTATCAGAGCATGTCGGACGGGTGGGGGCATCGTCCACGCGGCGCGGGTCGGCGGTACGGTCGGCGCATGCACCCGACCGTGGCACGACTGGTGGAGCACTTCGGCCTCGAACCCCTGCCGGTGGAGGCGACGTGGTTCGTGAGCACCTACCGGAGCACGGCCGACACCGCGGTCGGCGGCCCGGTCGGCACCGCGATGATCGGCCTGTACTGCCGCGGCTTCGACAGCGGATCGGACGCCGGACCCGACAGCCGATCGCTGTTCCACCGGCTCGCGTTCGACGAGGTCTGGCACTTCTACGGCGGCCAACCGATCAGGATGGTGCTCCTGCACCCCGACGGCACCGACGACGAGGTCGTGCTCGGCGGCGACCCGCTCGCCGGCCAGCTCGTGCAGTTCGTCGTCCCGGCGGGCACGTGGCAGGCGGGGGAGTTGGCGCCCGGTGGCGACTGGGCGCTGTTCGGCTGCACGATGGCGCCCGGCTTCACCGGCACCTGCTTCGAGGGCGGCTCGCGATCGGTGCTGCTCGCCACACATCCGGCCCGGGCCGCCGACATCGAACGCCTCGGCGTCCCCGACGACGAGACGACCGCGATGCCCGAGGGCTTCGCGACAGCGGGACCTGAGCGGGACCTGAGCGGGACCTGAGCGGGACCTGAGCGGGACCTGAGCGGGACCTGAGCGGGACCTGAGCGGGACCTGAGCGGGACCTGAGCGGGACCTGAGCGGGACCTGAGCGGGACCTGATCAAGAGGGGTCAGGTGTCGTCGATCTCGGCGTACTTCTGGATGCGCGGCGGGCCGGCGGGGGAGAGCTTGAACTGGATCTCGAACGGGTCACCCTCAGGTCGGCGCAGGAAGATCCGTCCCGCAGCGGCCGTGGTGGCGACCACGTGGTCGACCTCGAACGAGCCGCCACACTCGGCCAGCCACCGTCCGGCCTGCGCCTGCAGCCGGTCGTACGGCTCGTCGGGTCCGACGTTGTCGGCGAAGAGGGCGTCGGCCACCGCGTCGTCCCAGTCGCCGAGCAGCGCGACCAGGCGGCCGGCGTACTCGTGCACCAGCGGCGCGTCGAGCGGCAGCGGGGTGGGGAACGCGCCGTGTTCGAGGATCAGCTCGAACACGTCCTGGGTGAGCTCGGCCATCGGGGCGTACGTGACGTTCGACAGCGCCACCATCGCGATGCCGCGCTCGACGGCCCAGCGCATGTGCGAGCCGAAGCCGGGGAGACCGCCGGAGTGCCCCACCACTCGGCCCATCCGGCTGCAGTTGCGCACCCGGAGGCCGTAGCCGTACCCGTTCACCGCGGTGCGGCCGGGCAACGGCATCGTGCTCGTGAAGCGATGCATCTCCTGCAGTTCCCGCCGCGAGGTGCGCGACAGCGGGCCGTCGTCGGCGCCGTCGCGAGCGGGGAACGCCTCCGAGAGGAACGTCACCCACCGCAGCACGTCGTCGACGGTGCTCCAGAGCCCGCCCATCGGTGCGATTTCGCCATCGCCGAGCGGCTCGCTCCCCTCGGGGACCCAGGCACCGTCGCGCCAGCGGTACGGACGCGCCCAGTCGTCGTGCTCGGGCTGCAGCCAGGTGGTGCGGTCGAGCCCGAGCGGTTCGAGGAAGCGCTCGGTGATCAGGTCCTGCACGCGGCGCCCGGTCGCGCGTTTCACGACGCGGCCGAGCAGGCCGAAGCCGAGGTTCGAGTAGTCGAACGCGCTGCCGGTCGGGCCGGAGAACACGACACCGTCGCGCACGATGGCATCCATGCCGTCGTCGTCGATGTCGAGGTGACGGTCGCCCCACGGGTTGTCGGTGACGAAGCCGGCGGTCATCGTCAGCAGGTGCCGGATCCGGATCGGCGCGGCGTCGTCGGTGGGGGCGCGCAGACCGGCGAGCTCCGGTGCATGGCGGCCGATCGGATCGTCGAGCGAGAGCACGCCCTCGTCGCGCAACGACAGCACCGTCGCCGCGGTGAAGCTCTTGGTCATCGACGCGATCCGGTACACAGACGACGGCGTCGGGTGGAAGCCGTCGTCGTGCTCGACCGTCGCCCCGGACGCCATGAACGTGCCGTCGCACCAGAGGCCCCACGAGATCGACGGGCAGTGGTGCTCCTTCGCGACGGCGTCGACCTTCGCGAGGATGGCCTCGGCGAGCTCGGTGGAGAGCTCGAACGGCGTGTGGCTCACAGCGCGTCGGTGATCGCGTCGAACAGCTCGTCGTAGGTGTCGGTCGCGGGGAACTGCGGGAACTGGGCCTTGATCGAGTCGGGGGCGTGGAACCAGAAGCCGGCGTGCGCCGCGCCGAGCATCGCCGAGTCGTTGTAGGAGTCGCCGGCCGACACCACGCGGTAGTTGAGGCCCCGGAAGGCATTCACGGCGTGACGCTTCTGGTCGGGCATCCGCAGGCGGTAGTCGACGATGCGGTCGTCGCGCACGATCAGCTGGTGACACAGGATCGTGGGCATGCCCAGATGGCGCATCAGCGGCGCCCCGAACTGCTCGAAGGTGTCGGAGAGGATCACCACCTGGGTGCGGGCGCGGAGGCGATCGAGGAAGTCGCGAGCGCCCTCCATCGGTCCGAGGCCGTCGATCACGTCGGCGATGGTGCTCATCGTCAGGCCGTGCTCGGCGAGGATCGCCAGGCGGTACTTCATCAGCACGTCGTAGTCGGGTTCGTCGCGGGTGGTGCGCCGGAGCGCCTCGATGCCGGTGCGCTCGGCGACCGCGATCCAGATCTCGGGCACGAGCACCCCCTCGAGGTCGAGGGTGACGAGGGTCTGCTGGGGTGCGTCCTGCTGGGGGTCGGGCGTGCTCACGGCCGACATTGTTCCCGATGGCGGGGTGGACCCGAAACCCGGGCTCGGCAGACTCCCCCGATGAGTTTCGGGCAGCAGTCCGGTCCGCCGGCGTCACCCAAGCAGATCGCCTACCTGAAGGTGCTCCTCGACAAGGCCGGCTACGGCGACTTCCGCAGCGCACGCCAGGCGCTCGGGCTCACCCAGCGTCAGGCCGGCGGCAAGTTCACCTCGAAGGAGGCGTCCGCCCTCATCGACCGCCTCGTCGGCAACGAGCCCACGGAGGCGCCACCCGTGATCGGCCGAGCCGCGGCGGTCGAAGCCGAGGCGACGGCCGAGACGGATGCGCTCGGACGGTCGCGGGCCGAGCTGGTGCGGGGGATGCCGGCCGAGCTGCTGGCCACCGAGCTCGAACGGCGCGGCTGGATCGTCATCCCACCCGTCTGACGGCCGGTCCGACCGTCAGCGGGGCACCCACCGAGCCCGCGTCCCGGCCAGCTCCGGACCTTGTCCCCTGGGCAGGGCGGGCACCACCGGGGCACGGTGGAGACATGACCAGGCCTGCGCTCTCACCGGATCGACCCCGGTCGCCGACGCCCCCGGCCGGTTCGGGTGGTCAGGGTGCCGGCCCGCGCCGCACTCCGCGTGGCGGTGCCTCGGCGGGTGCGACGGCGCCGCGCTGGTGGAGGAACTGGGTGTCGTTGCTCGTGACCGCAGTCCTGCTGTTCGTGTTGTTCACCCAGATCGAGTCGGGCGACGACGCCACCGCGCTGAGCTACTCGGCGTTCCTCGAGCAGGTCGACGCCGGGGCCGTCGCCACGGCCGAGATCCACACCGACGGCTCGGTGGAGGGCGAACTCGTGGCGACCGGTGTCGACGTAGGCACCGAGGCCGCGACCGAAACGGCCGGCGAGCCGTACACCACCACCGTCCCGGTCGGCCTCGCGGGCGATGCCCTGCTCGACCGACTCGAGGCGCACGGCGTCGTGGTGACCGCGGTGGTCGACACCCCGTCCGGTGGCACCCAGCTGCTGGGCTGGCTGTTCGCGTTGTTGCCCTTCGTCGTACTCGCCGGTGTGTGGGTCTGGATCGCTCGCCGCGCGAAGGGCGGCGGTGGCGCCGGCGGTGCCATGACGAGCGCGTTCGGGATGGGCCGGTCGAAGGTGACGATCACCGACCCGGAGCACCCGACGACCACCTTCACCGACGTCGCCGGGTACGACGGGGTGAAGCGGGAGGTGGCCGAGATCATCGAGTTCCTCCGCGAACCCACCCGGTTCGCGGCAGCCGGCGCGGTCGCGCCTCGAGGGGTGCTCATGACCGGACCGCCGGGGACCGGCAAGACCCTGCTCGCCCGAGCGGTCGCCGGCGAGGCGGGCGTGCCGTTCCTGTCGGTCACCGGCTCGTCGTTCGTCGAGATGTTCGTCGGCGTCGGCGCCGCCCGGGTCCGCGATCTGTTCGCCGCAGCCCGGAAGCTGGCACCGGCGATCATCTTCGTCGACGAGATCGACGCCATCGGCCAGCGGCGCCAGAGCGGTGCGATGGTGAGCAACGACGAGCGCGAGCAGACGCTCAACCAGCTCCTGTCGGAGATGGACGGCTTCGACCCGGCCGCCGGCATCATCGTGCTCGCCGCGACCAACCGACCCGAGGTGCTCGACGCAGCGCTCCTGCGGCCCGGGCGCTTCGACCGGCAGGTGACGATCCCGCTGCCCAACCAGTCCGATCGGGTCGCCATCCTGCGCGTGCACTGCCGCGGCAAGCAGCTGTCGCCCGACATCGACCTCGACACCGTCGCCCGCGGCACGCCCGGGTTCAGCGGTGCAGACCTGGCGAACCTCGCGAACGAGGCCGCGATCCGGGCCGCTCGCGAGCGGCGCTCGACGATCACCCCGGCCGACGTCGAGGACGCACGCGACCGCATCCTGATCGGCCAGCGCGACGCCTCCAACGTGCTCCTGCCCGAGGAGCGCCGGGCCGTCGCCGTCCACGAGGCCGGCCACGCACTCGTGGCGGCGTGCAGCGACCACGCCGACCCCGTCCACAAGGTGACGATCCTGCCCGCCGGTATGGCGCTCGGTGTGACGCATCAGCTGCCGCTCCACGAACGTCACCTGTACAGCGAGTCGTACCTGCGCGACACGCTCGCCGTACAGCTCGCCGGCCGGGTGGCCGAGCGGATGGTGTTCGGCGAGGGTTCCACCGGCGCGGCGAACGATCTGGCCACCGCGACCTCGCTCGCGACGAAGATGGTGCGCGAGTACGGGCTGTCGCCCGAGCTCGGCCCGGTGGGTTACCCCTCGGGCGGGGCCCTGTTCCTCACCGGCGGGCCGGAGGTGAGCACGCGCCCGTTCGGCGACGACACCCAACGACACATCGATCTCGAGGTGGCCCGGCTCGTCCGCGAGGCCGAGACGCAGGCCGGGGTGGTGCTCGCCGCGCACCGTGATGCGCTCGACCGGATCGTGTTCGAGTTGCTCGAGCACGAGACCCTCGACGGCCCGGCCGTGTACGACCTGGCCCACCGGACGATGCCCGTCAGTCGACCGCAGGTGCTCACGCACCGCGCCGAACCGTCCGTGACATCGATGACATCGGCGCCATCGGCGCCATCGGCGCCATCGGTGCCCACGGATCAGCAGCCCACCCAGGAGGACGAGCCATGCCACAGCGACACCACCGTCACGAGCGCCACGACCGACCGTCCGGCGAAGGCGGCCCTGACGGCACCGACGTCGACGACGAACTCGGCCGGCTGACCATCGTCGACGCCGACAGCGGCATGCTCGCCCACGGTGAGCGCGAAGCCCTCGCCGATGCGGTCGACGTCGACGACGAGGCCGATCTGTCGCCGGAAGAGGCGGCGCTGCACATCGAGCGCTTCGACCTCGAGGGGTTCGAGACCGACCGCTTCGACTGAGGACCGGTTCGACCGACGACCGGTTCGACTGAGGACCGGTTCGGTACTCTGTCGCGATCCACGGCGTCCGAGGGGGAACCATGCCGCAGCGCTCCGATCGAGATCACGATCTCGACTTCCAGCCGTCCACGATGATGGACGACTACCCGCTCACGATCGCGCCGCTGTTCGCCCACGGTCGGCAGGTCAACGCGAACAGCAAGGTGATCACCTTCACCGGTGACGGCTACGTCGAGTCGACGTTCGCCGAGGTGGCCGACCGCGCCGATCGCCTGGCTGCCGTCCTCACGTCGCTCGGTATCGGCCCCGGCGACCGCGTCGGCACGTTCATGTGGAACAACCAGACGCACCTCGAGGCGTACCTGGCCATCCCCTGCATGGGCGCCGTGCTGCACACCCTCAACATCCGCCTGTTCCCCGAGCAGCTCGCGTACGTGATCAACCACGCTGCCGACCGCGTCATCATCGTCGACGCATCGATCGCCCCGCTGCTCGCACGGGTCCGCGACCAGCTCACCACCGTCGAGCACATCATCGTCAAGGGCACCGGCGACACCGCCGGCCTCGGCGACGGACTGCTCGACTACGACGCCCTCATCGACGCCGCGCCGTCGGGCTTCCAGTACCCGGAGGTCGACGAACGCTCGGGCATGGCCATGTGCTACACGAGCGGTACCACGGGCAACCCCAAGGGCGTCATGTACTCGCACCGCAGCACGTACATGCACTCGGTGATGGTCACCAGCACGGCCAACATCGCACTGAGCGAGCGCGACCGCATGCTCGTGATCGTGCCGATGTTCCACGCCAACGCGTGGGGCGTGCCCTACGCCGCGTGGATGATCGGGGCCGACCTGGTCTTCCCGCAGCAGTTCCTGCAGGCGGGCCCGCTGTCGAAGGTGATCGCCGACACGAAGCCGACCCTCACCGGTGCGGTGCCGACGGTGCTGAACGACCTGCTGAACAACGCGCCCGACACCGACATGAGCTCGTTCCGTCTCGTGATGTGCGGCGGCTCGGCCGTCCCCCGCGGGTTGATCGAGGGATACCAGCAGCGCTTCGGCGTGCCGATCGTGCAGGGCTGGGGCATGACCGAGACGAGCCCGGTCTGCGCCATCGGCCACCCGCCGAAGGACATGGCCGGTCTCAGCGAGACCGACTGGCGGGTGAAGACGGGTCGCATCATCCCGGGCGTCGAGCTGCGCATCACCGACGACAACGGCGACGTCGTCGCCTGGGACGGCGAGTCGCTCGGCGAGATCGAGGTGCGCGGCTCGTGGATCACCGGCGAGTACTACGCGGTCGAGGATCCCGAGAAGTTCCACGACGGCTGGTTGCGCACCGGCGATGTCGCGTCGGTCATGCCGAACGGCTACGTGATGATCAGCGACCGGGCCAAGGACGTCATCAAGAGCGGTGGCGAGTGGGTGTCGTCGGTCGACCTCGAGAACACCCTGATGGGCCATCCGGACGTGCTCGAGGCCGCCGTGATCGGCGTGCCCGATCCGCGCTGGGACGAACGGCCGATGGCCTGTGTCGTGCTGAAGGCCGACGCCACCGTCACCGCCGAGGAGCTGCGGTCGTGGTTGAGCGAGCGCACCGCCAAGTTCTGGCTGCCCGAGCGGTGGAGCTTCATCACCGAGGTGCCGAAGACGAGCGTCGGCAAGTTCGACAAGAAGGTGCTGCGCGCCCGGCACCACGCCGGCGATCTCGACGTCGAGATCGTCGCCTGACAGCGCGCTGCCGGCCCACGTGCCGGCGGCCCACCTGCCGCGGCCCACGTGCCGCCGGCGTCAGACCCAGAAGCCGTCGTGCACGGTCGCAGCCTCGTCCTCGCGTCGCGGTCCCTCGATCGTCATCGGCGGCGTCGCCCGACCGCCCAGCTCGTCGGCGCCGATGAGGAAACCGTGCTCGTCCGCGCCCGGGCGGCGGGCGAGCTCGTTGAGCCGCGCCGCCGACATGCCGAACACAACATGGCGAGCACCCGCCCAGAACATGGCGCCGACGCACATCGGGCACGGCTCGGTCGATGCGACCACCGTCCCGACCGCGAGCTGATCGAGCCGACCCTCGCGTTCGAGGATCCGCACCAACATCAGCTCGGCGTGCGCGGTGAGGTCGCGGTCGCTGTGCACCCGGTTGACCGCCTCGCCGACCACCTCGCCGTCGACGACGAGCAGGGCACCGAACGGGTGGTCGCCCGCCGCGCGTGCGGCAGCGGCGAGTTCGATCGAGCGGGTGAGCGCGGCGTCCAGATCCATCGGACGATGCTAGGTGGCGGCATTCGGCCGCCCCCGGGACTCAGCGCAGCGCGCCCGCGAGCCGCTCGGCCTCACGGGTCCGCAGCGCGGTGTTCACCCGCTGCCGCTCGAGCACCTGATCGAGCGTCTTGGCCGACTGCGGGATCTCGTGCTCGGCGAAGAAGCTCTGCACGTCGGCACTCACGGCGTCGCCGGTGAGCAGCTTCACCGAGTCGACCATGTAGATGATCGTGTTCTCGGGGAAGCGCTCGTTGGCTTCCTCCCAGTGGCGGCGCACGAAACCCCACGCCTGCTCGCCGTGCTCGCGGTTCGCCACGCAGCGGTTGAGGACGAACGGTGCGTTCTGGGTGCGCACCTCACCGCTCATCGCCAGCTCGCACGTGCGCTGTACGAGCGCGGCGGTGGGGAACTCGGCGAGCGCGTACAGGTAGCGCAGCTGCTCCTGCGGCGTCGCAGCGGTGCGGAACGCCTCGAGGAAGCGCTCGTAGTCGTGCTCGTTGCCGACCGCTGCCACCACGTTGGTCGCCGCGGCCACGAGCTCGGGGTGGGTGCCCTCCGGTGCGTCGAAGATGGCACGGCAACGCTGCTGTGCCGCGGCGTCGGCGCCGAGCACGGCGAGCGTGCTCACGAGCAGGCCGCGCAGCTTGCCGGTGAGATCGTCCTCGCCATCGACCGGTTGCCAGCCGAGGTCGGCCAGCGCCGGTGCGGCCAGGGCCCGGACGCGTGCCTGGAACGCGGTCCGAGCGTCGCCCTCGACGAGTCGACCGAGACCGCGGAGCGCGATGCCCATCGCCTGCCAGACCGCGAGGTCACGCTCGCCGGCGAAGGCCTCGAGGAACGACAGCAGTTCGGGTGCGCCGAGGCGGCCGGCCACCAACGCACTCCAGGCGTCGTCGACCAGGTTGTAGCGCTCGATGACCGACATGGTCGTGATCGCCGGACCGACGAGCCGAGACCGGAGGATGTCGTCGTACGCGATGCGTACGAATCCATGGCCGCCGGCATTGACCACCGTCGGCGAGTCGGGGTGTCCGAGATGGACGCGGGTCTCGTCACCGTCGAGCAACACCTTGAACTCGTCGGCGGCGTGGCCGCCGTTGCGGATGTGGAGCGGCACCACGAACAATGTCGCGGCCGCGTCGCCGAGACGCTCGTCGTCGTAGGCGAAACGCTGCTGCGACAGCACGAGGTGCTCGCCGTCGAGGCGCGCCGTCACCAGCGGGTAGCCGGGCTGCCAGATCCAGCTGTCCATCATCCGGCGCACGGGCGCGTGCGGGTTGACGGCCTCGATCGCGTCCCACAGGTCGCTGGTCTCGGTGTTCCCGTACGCGTGGGTGGTCAGGTAGTGCTGCACCCCACGGCGGAACTCGTCCTCGCCCAGGTACTGCTCGAGCATGCGGAGCAGCGCGCCACCCTTCTGGTACGTGAGCACGTCGAACATGCCCTGGCAGTCCGACGGCTTCTCGACCGGGAACTCCACGGAACGGGTGGCGGCCAACGAGTCGGTCTCGAACGCGACACTGCGCTCGAGGCTGAACATCGCCCACCGGTTCCAGTCGGGGCGGAAGGCGTCGCAGCAGGCGACCTCCATGAACGTGGCGAAGGCCTCGTTGAGCCAGATCCCGTTCCACCAGCTCATCGTGACGAGGTCGCCGAACCACATGTGGGCGAGCTCGTGGGTGACCACGTCGGCGAGCACCTGTTGCTCGGCGAGGGTGCTGCGCGCGGTGTCGACGAGGAGCAGGTTCTCGCGGTACGTGATGCACCCGAGGTTCTCCATCGCCCCGGCGGCGAAGTCGGGCAGGGCGAGCATGTCGCACTTGTCGGTGGGGTAGGGGATGCCGTAGTAGTCCTGGTACCAGCCGAGCGCGAAGGCGCCGACCTCGAGGCCGAACGCGGTGAGATGCGCCTTGCCCGGCACGTGGACGATGCGCAGCGGGATCTCGCCGCCGCCCAGCCTCGGCACCATCACCGGCTCGGTCGCCTCGAGCGGGCCGACCACGAACGCGACCAGATAGGTGCTCATCGCCATCGTCTCGGCGAAGCGGACGACGTGCTTGCCGTCGTCGCGTACGGCGCGGTCGACCTCGGCACCGTTGGACACCGCGAGCAGATCGGGCTCGACCACGAGGGTGACGTCGAACACCGCCTTGAAGTCGGGCTCGTCGAAGCAGGGGAAGGCACGACGGCAGTCGGTGGACTGCATCTGGCTCGTCGCGATCACCCGTTCGTCGCCGTCGGCGGTGCGGTACGTGCTGCGATACCACCCGCGGAGCTTGTCGTTGAGGGTGCCGGTGAACGCGAACCGCACGACGACGCGGCCGGGGGCGACGGCGCGGTGCAGCACGACCCGCTCGGTCTCGGCGTCGAGGTGGAACTCGACCGGCTCGCCGTCGACGGTCGCGGCGGCGATGTCGAGCTCGATCGCGTTCATGACGATCTCGTCCTGCGACTCGATCACCGTCGCCTCGATGGTCACCGTGCCCGTGAACGACGCCGCCCCGAGATCGGGCTCGAGCGCCAGCTCGTAACGGTCGGGCAGCACGGACCGCCCGAGGCGGTAGGGGTTCTCGGTCATCGAGGGCAGCGTAACGTCCGACCCGATAGGGTTGTCCGACGTGCCCGAGCAACAGCCTGTGACACCGGCCGACGGCCCCCGTTCCGATGCGGCTCCCGGCTCCGGGATCGATGTGCGGTTCGATGTCCGGTTCGATGTCCGGTTCGATGTGGTGGGCGTGGGGAACGCTCTCGTCGACGTGATCTCACACGCTGACGACCGGTTCATCGACACCCACGAGCTCGTGAAGGGTTCGATGACCCTCGTCGACACCGATCGGGCGCTGCAGCTGTACCGGGCGCTCGGCAGCGCGGTCGAGATGAGCGGCGGGTCGGCGGCGAACACCATGTGCGGCATCGCCAGCCTGGGTGGTCGCGCCGCCTACATCGGCAAGGTCAGCGCCGACGATCTCGGCACCGTGTTCGGACACGACCTCCGCGCGGTGGGCGTCCAGTTCCGACCCGGCCGCCCCGACGGCGACACCCCCACCGGCCGCTGCATCATCGTGGTCACTCCCGACGCCGAGCGCACCATGAACACCTACCTGGGCGTGTCGTCGCTGCTGTGCACCGACGACATCGACGAGGAGGCGATCGCTGCCGGCGCCGTGCTGTACATGGAGGGCTACCTCTACGACCGCGACGAGGCGAAGGCCGCGTTCCGGCACGCCGCCCAGGTGGCGCACCGCCACGGACGGTTGGTGTCGCTCACCCTCAGCGATTCGTTCTGCGTCGACCGTCACCGCACCGACTTCCGTGCGCTCGTCGCCGACGAGGTCGATCTCCTGTTCGGCAACGAGCACGAACTGGTGTCGCTGTACGAGGTCGCCACGCTCGACGAGGCGATCGAGCGGGTGCAGCAGGACTGCCAGCTCGCGGTCGTCACCGTCGGTGCGCGCGGTTGCCTGGTCGTCACACCCGACGGCGTGCTCCACGCGCCTGCCGAGCCGGTCGACAAGGTGCTCGACACCACCGGTGCCGGCGACCTGTTCGCGGCCGGCTTCCTGTTCGGCTACACCCGTTCGATGTCGCTGGCCGAGTGCGCCCGGATCGGTTCGATCGCAGCCGCGGAGGTCATCTCCCACGTGGGCCCGCGTCCGCTCGTCGAGCTGCAGACCCTCATCTCCTGAGGCCCCAGCGTGTCCGTATCCCCCAGCGATGACCACGAACCGGGGCAGCGAGCCGAGCACGCCGCAGCGGTCGCTCAGCGCTGGCTCGAGGCCGAGCCCGATGCCGATCTGCGCGCCGAGCTCGCCGAGCTGCTCGCCGGTCCTCCCGCCGAGCTGACCGCCCGCTTCACCGGTCGACTGCAGTTCGGCACCGCCGGCCTGCGCGGGGCCGTCGGCGCGGGGCCGCAGCGGATGAACCGGCTCGTCGTGCGCCAGGCCGCCGCGGGTCTCGTCGATCATCTGCTCGCCACCGTCCCCGACGCTGCCGAGCGCGGCGTGATCATCGGCTACGACGCCCGGCGCAAGAGCGACTCGTTCGCGATGGACACGGCGCGCGTCTGTGCCGCTCGCGGGGTGAAGGCGATGCTGTTCCCGCACGTCGTGCCCACGCCGGTGCTCGCGTGGAACATCGTCGGCACCGGTGCGGCCGCCGGCGTGATGGTGACCGCGAGCCACAACCCGCCTGCCGACAACGGCTACAAGGTGTACCTCGGCACCGGCGCTCAGATCGTGCCGCCGGCCGACGAGCAGATCGCGGCCTGCATCGACGCCGTCGACCCGTGCTCGGTCGGGCTCGCTCCGCAGGACCACCGGCTCATCCACGTGCTCGGCACCGAGCTGGTCGAGGCGTACCTCGCTTCGGTGCCCGGAGTGCGGTTCCGGCCGGACGTGGCCGGATCACCGGTGGCCTACACGGCCCTCCACGGCGTCGGCGGGTCGACGCTTCTCGCCGCGTTCGAGCGCGCTGGGCTCGCGGCGCCCGTGGTCGTCGCAACGCAGCAGGACCCCGACGGCAGCTTCCCCACCGTCGGGTTCCCGAACCCCGAGGAGCCGGGCGCGATGGACCGCGTGATCGCGCTCGCGGCCGCGAGCGGTGCGCGGATCGCGATCGCCAACGACCCCGACGCCGATCGCCTGGGTGCCGCCATTCCCACCACCTGGCCGGCTCCGTCGCCCGACGACTGGCGCAAGCTCGGCGGCGACGAGCTCGGATGGCTGCTCGCCGACCATGTGCTCCGGCACGGGTCGGGCGACGACCGTCTGGTGGTCACCACCCTGGTGTCGTCGTCGCTGCTCGGTCGCATGGCCGCCCGCCACGGCGTGCACTCGGCCGAGACGTTCACGGGCTTCAAGTGGATCGGCCACTCCGTCCTCGAGCGGCCCGACCTCCGGTTCGTGTTCGGCTACGAGCAGGCGCTCGGCTACCTGGTCACCGATCGGCCGCTCGACAAGGACGGCATCACGGCCGCGGTGCTGCTGGCGGAGATCGCCGCGATCGCCGAAGCCGACGGCAGGAGCGTTCAGGACCTGCTCGATGCGATCAGCGCCGAGTACGGCGCCCACGTCATCGCCGACCGCTCGGTGCGGCTCGATCCGGCCGCCGGGCAGGCGGCCGTGCTGCGGCTGCGCGAACGCCCGCCGACCGAGGTCGGCGGACATCCGGTGACCGACGTGAGCTGGTACCCCGAAGCCACGTTGCTCCGGCTCCAATGCGGCGATGCGCTGCGGTTGCAGGTGCGCCCGAGCGGCACCGAGCCGAAGGTGAAGCTGTACGGCGAGGGCATGGCGATCGACCCGGGGCCGGCGCTCGATGAGTTCGCCGCGCTGCTGACCCCGAGCTGACCGGCGCTCAGTTCTGGCGGGCCAGCAGGATCGGTGCCGCCTCCTCGAGGTGCACCACCCAGTCGTCCGGCGACGCCGGCTCGACGATGGGCAGCACCACGAACTTGGTCGTCCCGACGGCGACGAACCGGTCGATCGTCGCCAGCAGCTGATCCCACCCCGTCGGTACCAGCTCGGACGGATCGGCCAGGTCGGGCCGGCGCTTCGCGAGCCCTGCCAACACCTGGTCCGGCACGGCACCCATCGCATACGGGATGAGCGCGCCGTAGTGGTCCTCGTCGATCGTGCGGTCGTGCTCGCGCAGCGTCACCTCGATGGCTTCGCGACCGCGAGCCGCGTCGTCGGGGGTGACGAAGCTCGGCAGCCAGCCGTCGGCCAGCCGTCCGACGCGACGGAGTTCCGACGGTGCGATGCCTCCGAGCCACACGTCGAGGCGCTGTTGCCTCGGCGCAGGCAGCACGCGCAGGCCGTCGTAGTGGTAGCGGGCGCCGTGGTGCGTGAACGGCTCGCCGGTCCAGGCGGCGCGCAGCACCTGCAACGACTCGTCGAACCACGCGGCGCGTTCGCTGCGCTCGACGCCGAAGGCCTGCTGCTCCCTCGGGTCGGCGACGCCGAGGCCGAACGCCGGCAGCAGCCGGCCGTTCGAGAGGCGATCGAGGGTGGCGAGCTCCTTGGCCAGCACCACCGGGTTCCGGCCGGGCAGCACCATGACGCTCATGCCGAACTTCAGCTTCGTGGTGCGACCGGCGGCGAAGGCCATGCCCACCAACGGATCGGGTGCTTCGCCGCCCAGTCGCTCGCTCAACCAGAGGCTGTCGAAGCGGAGCCGCTCCAGCGTGTCGACGACCGTGGCGAAGCCGCCGTCGTTCAGCTGGGTGCGGACCCCGAAGCCGAAACCGATGCGCACCTTCACGACGGACCCGCCTTGGCCGCGACCGATGCGACGACCCGTTCGATCACGTCGGCCGTGGCATCGGGCATCGACGCGAAGGGCGAGTGATCGGTCTCGAGGGTGACGACCTCGGTGCACCGCGTCGCCATGATCTGCTGATGCACCGGGTGGACCGAGCGGTCGAGGGTGCACACGACATAGGTGGACGGCGTGGTGTCGCGCGGCGTGCCGGTCACCGGCTGCACCATCGTGGCCATCGGCTGGGGGGAGAGCCGAGCGAGCGCCGCGGCGATGACCTCCGGGGTGCACGACCCGTACAGCGCGGCCGCGGCGAGATCGGGATCGAGCACGCTCGTGCCGTCGTCGCGCATCCGCATCGCAGCACCGAGTGCCACGTCGTGCTTGGGCATCGTGCCGAGCGCGCCCATGATCGACTCGTCCCGGTCGGGCGCGAAGGCGGCGAGGTACACCAGGTGCCGCACGTGCTCACTCTGCCCTGACGGTGCCGTCGAGGTGCGCACCGCGGCCTCGGTGATCACTGCACCGCCGTAGCTGTGGCCGACCAGCACCACCGGACGCCCCAGCGCGTCGATCACGTCGGCCACGTGCTGGGCGTCGCCGTGAAGATCACCGAGCGGCAGGGTCGAGACACCGTGGCCCGGCAGGTCGATCGCGACCGACGGGATGCCTCGATCGTCGAGCCGACTCTGGAGCGCCGACCAGCACCAGGCTCCGTGCCACGCTCCGTGGACGAGGACGACGAGGGGTGAGGACGGGGCGGCGTCGGTCATGTGCGCATCGTGGCACAGCGCCGGTAGGTCGCTGACAGCGAATGGGCCGGCCGGGCGGGGGCCTCCGACCCGGGCGGGGCCTGAGCGTCAGTCGCGGCGGACGGGCAGCGGGTGGGCCATCGGGCGCGACAGCTGGCCGTGCTCGAGGTGGAACCAGCTGGTGACGGTGGCGGCGACGATGACGGTCACGACGAGTGCGGTCTCACCGACGACGGCGGACAGCAGCAGTGCGGCGGCGGCCGCGACGATGCTGACGACGAGCGCGAGGCGGCAGCTGGCTGCCCAGTCGATCCTCAGTCCGGCCCGGTCGCTCCGGTCGTTGCGGTCGGCGCGCTCGCTCCACTCGCTCGACTCGTGCGTCTGATCGCAGTAACCGGTGGTCTCGTGCATCCCCATGGTTCGGCCCATGCCTCTCTGACGTCAACCCTGCCCCCGACGGTTCCTTCTTCGACGTTCTTTTCTCGGAACTGGAGCATTTGTCATCGAATCGGCACACTGGCAGGCTCTCTCCATGTCCACATCGACGCTCCAACCGCTCGAACTGTTCCGCCTCGACGGCCGAATCGCGATCGTCACCGGTGCCTCCTCGGGCCTCGGCGACCGGTTCGCCCGGGTGCTGCACGCCGTGGGGGCCACGGTCGTCGTGGTCGCACGTCGAGCCGACCGCCTGTCGGCGCTGGTGGAGGAGCTGCCCGGTTCGGTGGCGATCGCCGCCGACCTGTCGGTCGCCGACGACCGCGAACGGGTGGTGCGCGAGACGATCGAGCGGTTCGGTCGGGTCGACGTGCTGGTCAACAACGCCGGGATCGGCCACAAGGTGTCGGTGGAGCAGGAGGACCTCGACACCTTCCGTCAGGCGATGGAGTTGAACGTCACCGCGATCTGGCACCTGTCGAAGCTGTGCTCGCCGTCGATGATCGCGAGCGGCGGGGGCACGATCGTCAACATCGCCTCGATGCTCGGCCACGTCGGCTCCACCCCGGTGAAGCAGGCGCACTACTGCGCGTCGAAGGGCGCCGTGGTCAACCTCACCCGAGAACTGGCGCTGCAGTGGGCCCGCAAGGGCATCCGTGTGAACGCGCTGTGCCCTGGCTGGTTCCCCAGCGAGATGACGGCCGGCATGGAGAGCGACGACGGCAGCCAGGCGTTCATCCAGCAGATGTCGCCCATCCCGCGGATGGGCCACGAGCACGAGCTCGACGGTGCGCTCTTGTTGCTGGCCTCACCGGCGAGCACGTTCCTCACCGGTCAGAGCATCATCGTCGACGGCGGCTGGACCGCCCGCTGACGCTCGGCGCGCCCGATCGGCGATGCCGATCCGGGCTCAGATCGACGGACGGCGGTCGATCCAGGGGCGGGCCTGCTCGAGCTGGCCCGCCACCCGCACGAGCACGTCCTCGCGACCGTAGGCGGCCACCAGCTGCACGCCCACCGGCAGGCCCTCGGGCGTCCAGTGGAGGGGCAGGCTGATCGCCGGCTGACCGCTCGAGTTGAACGCCGGGGTGAACGCCACGTACCGAGCCGATCGCACCATCGGGGCCATCGGCGCGTCGGGATCGTTCGCGAATTCCCCGATCCGCGTCGGCGGTTCGGCGAGCGTGGGGGACACGAGCAGATCGAAGGCGGGCTGGTCGTCGGTGCCCACCCACCACTGCTGCACCGCCCGACGGAACGTGACGTTCGCAGCGAGCGCCTGCGCGTAGTCGACCGCGGTGAAGTGCTTCGCGAACTCGCTCTGTGCCCAGTTGTGCAGCTCGACGTCGTCGACGGTGAGCTCGCGTCCGATCGTCTCCGCGATCCGCACGAGGCCCATGCCCATGTTCGTGCTCCACAGCGCGCTGAACTTCTTCGCGAAGTCGGGGTTCTTCATCGCGTCGGGGTAGGCGCGTTCGACATGATGGCCGAGCGACTCGAGCAGCGCCGCCGTGTCGTTGGCGGCGGTCGCGCACTCGGGGTGGATCGCCGGGCCGAACGGGTGGTGGTCGAGCACGCCGATGCGCAATCGGCCCGGATCGACGCCGAGCTCGTCGACGTACGGCCTGGCCGGCGGCGGGGCGATCACGGTGTCGCCGACACCGGGGCCGCGGACGGCATCGAGCAGCCGGACCGTGTCGCGCAGGCTGCGGCTGACGCACAGTTCGACGCCGAGGTTGCTCTCGTCGCGGTAGGGGCCGAGCGTGATGCGACCCTGTGACGGCTTGAGGCCGACCAGGCCGCAGCACGAGGCGGGGATGCGGATCGATCCGCCGCCGTCGGAGGCGTGGGCGATCGGCACCAGTCCGGCGGCGACGGCCGCGGCCGACCCGCCGCTCGACCCGCCGGGGGAGTGGTCGGTGTTCCACGGGTTGCGGGTGGGACCCCACGCCTCGGGCTCGGTGGTCGGCAGGCTGCCGAACTCCGGGCTGTTCGTGCGGCCGGCGGTGACGAAGCCCGCCGCACGGAACCGACCGACCAGCGTGGTGTCGCCGGGCGACGGCACGGCCGCGGCGCGCAGCGCCTTGTTGCCATTCGACAGGAGCTGCCCCTCGTACGCGGCCCACAGGTCCTTCAACAGGAACGGCACACCGCGGAACGGGCCGTCGGGGAGCGGCCCGGCCGCCACCTCTCGGGCGTGGTCGAACCAGCGGATGACGACCGAGTTGAGCGCCGGGTCGATCCGCTCGATCCGCTCGATCGCGGCCTCGAGCAGTTCGGTCGGATGCACCTCCCCGCTCGCCACCAGCGCGGCCTGGTCGGTGGCGTCGAGCCAGCGGGTGTCGTCGGCGAGCGAAGTCATGGCGGCGGTTCTAGCACCGTGGGCTACCGTCGAACTCCGCTGTGCCGACCTCCGATCCGACCTCCGATCCGACCTCCGGGCCGGTACCCGATACGGCACCTGCCACTGCGCACGACTTCAGCGCCCTCGAGGTGTGGCGGTTCGGGCCGGTGCGCCGGCTGCTGCTCAGCAACTTCGCCCTGTACTCGGGCGTCTCGCTCCAGGCGACCGCGCTGTTGAAGCAGGCGTTCGACCTCACCGGCAACGAGAGCGACATCGGCTTCATCGGTCTCGCCGAGTTCCTCCCGGCGATGCTGCTCGTGCTCGTCACCGGCAGCGTGGCCGACCGGTTCCCGCGCAAGCTGATCGCGCTGGGTGCGGTCGGAGGCGAGTTGGCCTGCTCCATCGCCCTCGCCGTCTACGCGTTGGGTGAACCGACCTCGGTCGGCCCGCTGTTCATCATCGCGTTCGTCTACGGCATCGCCCGCGCGTTCCAGGCGCCTGCGATCCGTTCGATGCCGCCGATGGTGGCGCCCGAGGGCGGCCTCCCCCGCACCATCGCACTCTTCTCGGCCACGTGGACGGCCGCCGTCATCATCGGCCCGGCGTCATCGGGCTTCCTGTACGCGGTCGATCCATGGGTCGCCTACGCGGGGTCGTCGTTGCTGATCCTCGTCGGGTGGCTCGGGCTGCTCCGACTGCGGTTCGTCCGCCAGCCACCGCCGCCCGATCCCGACGAGCGGCCCACGTTGCACTCCGCAATGGAAGGTCTTCGCTTCATCCGACGGAGCCCGGTGCTCTTCGCGGCGATCTCGCTCGACCTGTTCGCGGTGCTGTTCGGCGGCGCGGTCGCCCTGCTGCCCGTGATCGCGGAGGAACGCCTCGGCGTGGGCGACGTCGCCTACGGCTGGCTGCGCGCCGCACCTGGCATGGGTGCCGCGGTGATGGCGGTGTACATCGCCGCTCGTCCGGTGACGCGCCGGATCGGCCCGACGCTGTTCGTCGCCGTCGGCGTGTTCGGGGTGGCGACGCTCGTGCTCGGCGTCACCCGCAGCTACGCGGTGGCGTTCGCGGCGCTGATCGTGCTCAGCGCGGCCGACATGGTGAGCGTCTTCATCCGCAGCTCGCTCGTGCCGCTCGTGACACCCGACGAGAAGCGGGGTCGCGTGCTCGCCGTCGAGAACGTCTTCATCGGCGCCTCCAACGAGCTGGGCGCGTTCGAGAGCGGCGTGGCCGCGCAGGCGTTCGGTACACCGGCCACGGTGATCGGCGGCGGTCTCGGCACCCTGGTGGTCGTGGGCGTGTGGGCCGTGGCCTTCCCGTCGCTGCGGCGCATCGACCGGTTCGAGGACCTCGAGTCGGCGCACGCCGCCGGCTGATCTCATCCCGCCGGCCGATCTCACCCCGCGGTGCGGAGGGTCAGAGCACGCCCGGTGTGGCGGCGGCCGACACGCCGAAGGCGTTCGACACCGGCGCGGCGAGCCGCACGGCCGGGAACTCGGCGTTCTTCACGAGCAACGTCGCCGAACCGTCGAGCAGGTTCCACACCCACACGTCGGCCGGGCCGTCGCATCCGAGCGGTCGGGCCGCGACCACCACGCGCGCCGCGTCGAGCCAGCCGAGCGGCGACAGCGACTGGCCGGCCAGCGGTGTGCCCTCGCCGACGGTGCGGGCGCCACCGGTGCGCTCGTCGAGCACCTTCGTCGCGGTGACGCTGTTGCACAACCCGACCTTCCACGCGAGCGACCGCGTGGCGGGTCCGGGCGTGAGCTCGGAGATGGGCGCCTGTTCCGACGTGAGCTCGACCAGGCTCAGGTCGCCGAGCACGATCTGGTGGATGCGGAACTGGGCCCCGTTGTCCGAGAGCACCCAGAGCGCATCGCCGGCCGGGTCGGCGGCCAGCTCGAGCACGTCGAGCGCAGGGTCGACGATGGTCGCGAGCGCACGGACGCCCTCGCCCGCGTCGGTGGCGGCGAACACCCCTCGGGTGCCGTCTTCGGCCTGGCCCGCAGCGAGCCGCACCCCGCCACCGGGATGAGCGATGGCCGCGGTGGTGCGGCCGAGGAAGGTGACGTCGGCGCGCTGGTTCGGATCGACGGCATCGCGGCGCACCAGCGTGCGGTCCGACGACGTGGGTGCGAACACCCCGGCGCCGTCGGGGTACTCCCACGTCACCTCGGTGTTGGTGACATCGAAGCCGTTGGCGCGCACGCCCTGCACGTCGAAGATGGTGCCGAAGGCCAGCAGCGCCCGGGCCGCGTTCGGCGCCCACGACACGGGCCCGCGCTGCTGGGGCGCGAGCACCAGGAGGCAGCGGACGATCGAGGCGTCGAACGACGCGCCGTAGAGGCGATCGGCGACGACGAAGGTGAGTTCGCCGTCGGGCACCGGGTCGGCGTAGCCGCACTCGGTGTCGGGGAGCGCGGTGAGCAACGGGCTGTTCGGATCGCTGCTCGACGCCACCGTGGTGCTCGGCGCCGGGGTGGACACCGGCAGGATCTCGGGCGGGACCAGCGGGACGAGCGATGCCGTCGGCGGCGCGCTCTCCGTGGTGCAGGCGCTCAGCGTCGTGAGCACACAGAGCGCGCCGATCACGCAGCCCGTGAGCGGACGTCGGCCGGCACGCCGCGGGCCGTTCCGCCGGGTGCGATCGGGGATCATCGGCGCCTCACCAACCACCGGTACCGCTGTGCCTTCTCCTGGGCCGACTCGGCGGCGAGCATGCCGACGCTGGTGGCCATCGTCGGGTAGACGTGCACGAGCGACGCGATCTCGTTCAACTTCAGTCCCTGCTGGATCGCGAGCGTGAGCTCGTGGATCAGCTCGCCCGCCGACGGCGCCAAGACGTGGGCGCCGACGATGCGCTCCTTGGCGGTGACCACCACGATCGCGCCCTCGGTCGCCTCGTCGGCGCGGGCCCGATCGTTGTGCCTGAGGTCGACCCGCCACACGTCGACGTCCTCACCGAAGCGGGCCTCCGCCTCGTCGGCGGTGAGACCCGCGTGTGCCAGTTCGGGATCGGTGAAGGTGCACCACGGCACGAGGTCGGCCACGGATGCCCGACCGGGGAAGAACATGTCGCGCACGGCTCGCACCGCGGCGTGCCCGGCGGCGTGGGCGAACCGCTCGCCGTCGGTGACGTCGCCGACCGCGTACACGGAGCGGAACGTCGTGCGCGCCCGCTCGTCGACGACCACGCCGCCGCCGGGGCCGGAGCGCACGTCGATGCCGAGCTCCTCCAGGCCGAGGCCCTCCACGTTCGGGCGTCTTCCGGTGGCGGCGACGACCGCCTCGGCGCGGAGCTCCGATCGACCCGCCGGGGTCGCGATCTCGAGCACGACGGTGCCGTCGGCGTCGCGCCGGGCGGCGGTCGGTCGGGCATCGAGGAGCACCTCGACGCCCTCTGAACGCAGGACGCCGGTGAGCACCGACACGAGGCCCTGTTCGTCGCGCGGCAACAGGCACGGCCCGTCCTGCACGATCGTGGTGACGATCCCCAGCCGGACGAACGCCTGGGCGAGTTCGACGCCCATCGGTCCGCCGCCGATCACGATCACGCTCGCCGGCGGACGTTCCAGGGCGAAGAGCGTCTCGTCGGTGAGCACGCCGATGTCGGCCAGGCCGGCCACGTCGGGTACCACGGCGCGGCTGCCGGTGCCCACCAGCACGAACCGGGTCTGCAGCACCCGCGCCGTGCTGCCGTCCGCGTCGGCGACGGTGACCTCGTTGGGACCGGTGAGGGTGGCGTCGCCGCTGACGATCTCGAGCCCCATCGTCGCGTAGCGGTCGGGGTGGTCGTCGGTGGCGGCGATCGACTCCTGGACCTGACGAGCGCGAGCCCACACCCGCGCCAGATCGATCGTGGGCGGCGCGGCATCGATGCCGAAGCGGTCTGCGTGGCGCACCGAGTGGGCGGCGCGAGCCGAGGCGATGAGCGCCTTGGTGGGCACGGATCCGGTCCACAGGTCGCCGCCCACACGGTCGCGCTCGATCACGGCGACGCGCAGTTCGAGGGTCGCGGCGAGTTCGGCGGCGGCCATGCCGGCCGAGCCCATCCCGACGATCACGAGGTCGTACTGGTCGGGGGCCATCGCTCGCCGACGTTACCGCGCCACCCTTCGTGACGGGCGCCCATCG
>JAPLAA010000036.1 GCA_026393475.1 Actinomycetota bacterium | reverse complement strand
CGCCATCCGATCTTCGAACGCCGGGGCCGACCTGGCCGCACGCGCCCGCCTGGATGCCGCCTGCCCCGCACGAGACGAACGGTTGGTGGCTGCCGCGTTGTCCGCGTCAGGGTTCACCGCAGGATCGACCTCGGCGAGTGCCTCCAACCGGGACTGGCATGCGACCTCGAGACCGGTCAGCCAGTTCCGGCACGACGTCACCCCGCGCAACACCGCCAGCACCTCGTCACGGCCAGACCCAGCGACGTCGACCGCGACCAGACGGTTCACGACAGCAACAGCATCCACAGCTCACCCCCTCCCTCACGTCAGACGGACGTCGAAGGAATCGATCACACCCGGTCGGAGGAACCCGACGAACGGGTTCGATGATCGTCCCGGGGGAACTCGGAACACCGAGCACACTATCACCCCGACACGAACACGTGTTCGACCACCCAAGAAATCCGACGACCCCGAAAATGGGGGGGCGACCGAGGAATCGAACACGGCGCCCGGCTCGACCTGGCGGCAGCCGGCACGGGCGAACGACTCACTCGCCCAGCGGCACCCGGTGGGGTGCGCGGTCAACGGGAGCGCGGGGAGCTGCGGTCGTCGGCCGTCGCCAGCGATGCGGTGACGCCTCGCTCCGACCCGACGCTCGAACCGGCCGGAGACCCTCCGAATCCCGGGGCGGGTCGGCCGTACAGGTATCCCTGACCGAGATCGCATCCGAGCTCGGCGAGCACCTCGTGCTCCTCCTCGAACTCGACCGCTTCGGCGACGACGGTCATGCCGATCGAGTGCACCATCGAGATGATCCCGCGGATCAACTGCCGATCGCGCAGCGAGGTGCACAGACGCCGGGTGAATCGAGCATCCAGCTTCACGACGTCGACCGGGAGTTCGCACAGGTACGAGAGGCTCGAGTACCCGATGCCGAAGTCGTCGATCGCTACGCGCACCCCCGACTCGCGAAGGCCGCGCAACACGGCAGCCGAGTCGTGCACGTCGTTCATCACCGCCGTCTCGGTGAGTTCGAGCACGACATCGCACGGCTCGAGCCCGTGGCGACCCACCGCGCCGAGGAGGACGTCACCGAGCGACGGATCGAGGAGTTGGGTGGTGGAGATGTTCACGTTGAGGGTGCCGGTCGGATTGCCTACCGCCTTCCATCGGCCACACGCGGCGATGGCCTCCTCGATCACCCAGCGACCGACCGGCACCATCAGCCGGCGGGACTCCGCGATGTTGACGAAGTCGGCCGGAGGCAGATCGCCGAGCTCCGGGTGTCGCCAGCGCAGCAGCGCCTCGTGCCCGACGACGTCCCGAGACGTGATGGCGACGACCGGTTGGAAGTGAAGGGTGACCTGACCCGTTCCGAGAGCCGGGAGGAGATCGGCGGCGACACGATCGACCGCCGATGACTCGTGCGCTGTTCGCCGCCAGGCCGTGATGCCGCGGCCGTCACGCTTGGCTGCATACATCGCGTCATCGGCTCGCTGCAGCAGGACTCCGAAGTCGCCGGACTCCGCGGTGGTGGCGATGCCGATGCTGGCGCTCGCGACGATCAACTGTCCGCACGCGGTGATCGGTTCGACGAGCGAGCGGGTGAGCCGATCGGCGACCGCCTTGGCGAGCGATGCATCACCCTCCACGACCACGGCGAACTCGTCACCGCCGAGCCGGGCCATCACCGCCCCTGGCGGCAACTCGCGGGCGAACCTGTTCGCGACGGCCACGATGACCGCGTCGCCGACGGCATGTCCGAACCTGTCGTTGACCGTCTTGAACCCGTCCAGATCGCAGAAGAGGACCGCGACGGGCCGGACGCCGCGTCTCGATTCGAACAGCGCCGAACCCAACGAGGTGAAGTGGGCCCGGTTGGAGAGACCCGTGAGCGTGTCGTGCGTCGCCTGGTACTCGAGGCGCTCCGACAGCCGCCGTTCGGCCGACACGTCCGCGACGTTCACCACGACACCTTCGATGTCGGGATCGTCCAATCGATCCCGAACGGTGATCCGGAGGATCTTCCGCGCGCCGTCCTGTCGTACTTCGAACTCCATCGACGAGGCGCGTGATCGGTCGCGTGCGGCGCTGTGCCGCAGATCGGCGAACCGTGCCAAGTCGGATGCCTCGATGAGCGACTCCGGTGCGGTCATCAGCGAGGCGGTCCCATCGACCCCGAGGAGCGCGACGGCCGCCGGGCTCGAGTACACGAGCCCTTCGTCCACCCCGAACACCATGACACCGTCCGCCGCGTGTCGGACCAGGGCCCGGAACCGGCGTTCGCTCCGCTGCGCTTGCCCCTCCCGCTGCTCGGCGCGCTCGCGGAGGTGCTGGAAGAGCACCGAGACACCGAGCGTGCCGACCGAACCGTCCGGAGCGATCACCGCGACATCGTCGACCGTGCTGATCGTCATCGTGGCGACCTCGACCGCCACGTCGACGGCGCCCATGGTCGACGGGTACCTCGCCACGGAACTGGCGATCGTCGCGTCGATCCGTTTGTCGGCCATGAGTGCTCGGCCGTAGCCCAGCGTCCCGCTGAAGTGCAGGTAGAACTCGGTCCGATTCACGACGATCGGGCCGGAGCGTGCATCGACCGTCACGCTCCGCCTTGTCGGGTCGCCACGGAACAACCGGTCGACATCGTTGCCGGTGGTCGACGGCGGCAGCGGCGGCTCCCAGGTGGCCAACTCCCCGACCGTCGGAGCATCGACCACGGTGGCACCGACGAACCGCGAACCGCCGTTCAGATACTGCGTGCTGCTCGCCGACACCCGATGATCACTCCTCCGGTCGCCTGCGACCGTGTGGAACATCGGCCGAGAGCGCCAGCCACCGCAGCAGAGTTCACCGCTCGTTCACCTCGGCCGATGGAGACGCCGATGGAGACTCCGACGGCACCGTCGGAGGCGCCCTCGAATGTCCCGGATCAGCGACCCGCGCCAGCTGCCCGGATCAGTGGGCGAGGCCGGGGGCGCAGAGGCCCTCGAGGTCCTGGATGAGGATCTTGTCGCGGTTGGCGTAGGTGACCGGGTTCGACGGGTCGGCCTGCAGCTTGAACGTGCGGAACGTCATCTCGGTCGTGTCGACGGCGAGGATGCGACCGATGAGCGCTTCGCCCAGACCGAGGATGACCTTGATCGTCTCGAGCGCCTGGATGCTGCCGATGATGCCGGGCAGCACGCCGAGCACGCCGGCCTCGGCGCAGCTGGGGGCCAGCTCGGCCGGCGGCGGCTCGGGCACCATGTCGCGGTACGTGGGGCCTTCGGTCGGGTGGAACACGCTGACCATGCCCTCGAAGCGGAAGATCGAACCGTGCACCACGGGGATGCCCAGCTTCACGCTCGCGTCGTTGAGCAGGTAGCGGCTCGGGAAGTTGTCGGCGCCGTCGACGATGACGTCGTAGCCGGCGATGATGTCCATGATGTTCGACGCATCGAGACGCGTGTCGTAGGTGACCACGTTGACGTCGGGGTTGAGCAGGGCGATGGTCTTCTTCGCCGAGTCGACCTTGCGGTCGCCGATGCGATCCATGTTGTGCAGGATCTGGCGCTGCAGGTTCGACGCGTCGACCTCGTCCATGTCGACGATGCCGATCGTGCCCACACCGGCGGCGGCGAGGTAGAGCGCAGCGGGCGAGCCGAGGCCGCCGGCACCGAGCATCAGCACCTTCGCGCCGAGCAGCTTGGCCTGGCCGGCCACACCCACCTCGGGCAGCAGCAGGTGTCGCTGGTAGCGGTTGCGCTGATCGGGAGTGAGCACCACCGGGGTCTTCCAGGGACGGCCCTCGTCCTTCCACTTGCCGAAGCCACCGGCCACCGACAGCACGTGGGCGTACCCGAGCTCCTGCAGCGTCTTGGCCGCGAACGCACTGCGCACACCGCCGGCGCAGTACACGACGACCTGCGCGCTCTTGTCGAGCAGGCGACCCTCGACCTGCGCCTCGAGGTGACCGCGAGGGATGTGGATCGCGTCGGGCAGTGCGCCCTGGTCGTACTCGTCGGGTTCACGGACGTCGAGCACCACGGCGCCGGCGGCGATGCGCTCGGCCGCGGTGGCGGTGTCGACTTCGGTGATCTCGGACTTCGCTGCGTTGAGGAGGTCGCGGAAGGTGGCCATGAGCGAAAGGCTACCAAGTCGGTCGGGTATTCGTCTCCGTGGTTCAGCTGCTCACGAGCGCTGGCAGGAGCTCGCTCAGCTCGCCCAGGATCAGCTCGTCCGCGTATCGGTCCATCTTCGTGGACTGGCCGTTCACGATGACGACGCGCGCCCCCGCCGCCTTCGCCCTCGGCACGATGTTCGCCGCCGGGAACACCGACAGCGACGACCCGGCGGCCAGCAGCACCTCGCACGCCTCGGCCGCGAGCAGCGCTGCCTCGATCACCTCGGGCACGAGCGCCTGACCGAAGGAGATGGTGTCGCTCTTCAGGATCCCCTCGGCACACGCGAGGCAGTGGGGATCGGGATCGCCCTGTCGCACCCGTTCGACCGCTTCGTGCATCGGCCGACGGTCCCGACAGCTCCAGCACCGCGACCACCACATCGTCCCGTGCACCTCGATCACCTTGGCCGGGTCGTGGCCTGCCTTCTGGTGCAGCTCGTCGATGTTCTGGGTGACCAACGCGACGAGCCGATCGGCGCGCTCGAGCTCGACCAACGCGCGATGACCGGCGTTCGGTTCGGCCTGCCACGCCGGCGACACCAGACGGTTCTGCCACGCGGCCTGACGCACCAACGGATCGTTCAGGTAGTGCTCGAGCGTCGACGCCTTCTCTGCCAACGGATTGCGCGTCCACAGCCCGTTCGGCCCTCGGAAGTCGGGGATGCCCGAGTCGGTCGAGATACCGGCGCCGGTGAGGACGGTGACACCTCGGGCCTCGGCGATCCAGGCGCGCGCCCGCTCGACGCGTTCACGGGCTCCTGGGTCCGGCGCCGATGCCTCGTTCATCGCTCGGCACTCTTGCACAGGGTCGGCGACGCTGCGTTTCCGGAGCGAGGTTCCCGCTGTCCCTCTATGGGGAGCCATGCCGTCGGCCCTCACCGGCACCGCGGTCGGGCGTGCGTCCCCGCGATCCGAGCCCGCTCACGTCCCCACGCCCGGGAGGCACCCATGACGACGTACCGCGAACCCGAGCTCACCCTCGACGAACCCGTCCTCGTGATCGTGCCCTGGCACGACGACGTCGTCGACCGCATCGGCTACGACCCGCGCTCCCCCTACGTCGAGACGTTCTGGCTCAACGTCTTCGGGCCCACGTCCACCTGGATCCTGCGTCGCATGGTCACGGGCCTCGACGAGTACCCGGGCGGCTACGAGCTCGACCTCGAACAGACCGCCGGCGCCCTCGGTCTCACGTTCACGGCCGGCGCGAGCAACCCGTTCGCACGTTCGATCAACCGCACCATCATGTTCGGCGCGACCCAACCGGTGCCGGGCGGTCTCGCGGTCCGGCGGCGCCTTCCCCCGGTGAGCGCCCGCCACCTGCAGCGGATGCCGCCCTACCTGCGCACCGCACACCAGCTCTGGCAACGGCGCACGCCGGCCACCGAAGCACAGGCCGAGCGGGCACGGATCCTCGCCGAGGCGATGCTGCGCGCCGGCGATCCGAACGACGCGGTGGAACGCCAACTGCTCGGCCTCGGCATCCCGCCGATCACGGCCATCGACGTCGCCAAGGAACTCACGACCCGGCCACCCGACGCCGCCTGACACACCCGCAGCGCACCCGGGATCACGCGAGGGTGAGACCCCACTTCGCTGCGAGGTACGCCTCGAGCGTCCGACGCTCGTCGACGGTGAGCACGCGGTCGAACACGACGACCTCGGCGACCGCTGCGGCGGTGAACTCCGACGAGCCCCATCCGCCGACCGACAGTCCGACCGGGGTGGTCGTCGCCGACGTCGACGACACCACGAACGCACCGTCGGCGAACACCTCGGCCAGCACCCCACGGTCGATGACGGCCGTGTACAGATGCGCTCCCGATGCGGCCGGCGCCAGGCCGGCGTTGGTGAGCCAGCTGTCGAAGTGGGCGACCCGCTCGCGCCCGGCCCACCAGCCGAGCAGCCAGTTGTTGCCCGTGGAGCTGAGGATGCGCGCCGCCGGACCGACGGGTCGGGCCACGACCGCGATCGTCGCGTCACCGGGCAGCGACATCCCGGGGTCGACGAGGTTGTTGATGCCGCTGGTGACCACCGCCGGTCGCCCGGCGAAACCGACCGGGTCGTATGTCCCTGCCGGGGCACCGACACGTGGCGCCAGCACCCGCGAACCGGTCGAGCTGCGCCACGCGGTCACCGCCGGCGCGCACGTGAGTGCGGTCTCGACCAGATCCGTCGCCGAGGTCGCGTCGAACCATGCCTTCGGGTTCGGCGCCATCGTCGCCGACTCGGTGCCGGCGACCGTGAGGCCCCACTTGGCCCCGAGGTAGCGCTCGGTCTGCTGGCGTTCGGTGTCGCTGAGGACCCGGTCGTACACGAGCACCTCGCTCACGGCCGAGGCGCTGAACTCCGACGTCCGCACGTACGCCCCGCCGACCACGAGACCGCGAGGCATCGCGGTGGCCGCCGTGCTGGTCGCGATCTGGGTGCCGTCGCGCCACACGGTCGAGCGGACACCGGGTCGGATCGTCGTCGAGTACAACCGGGTCGAGGTGTCGGCCGCGACCGACGCACTCGGCAGCCAGCCCTCGAAGTAGGCGAGGTCGCGCGACCCCATCCACCACCCGAGCAACCAGTTGTTGTTCCAGCCCGACAGGATCCGCTGGTTCCGACCACCGGTGAGGCTCCCCACCACGAAGACCGACCCCTCGGTCGCCGTGAGCGACGTGTTCCGCAGCACCGACAGACCCGTCGTGGTCACGGCCGGTCGGCCCGTCTGCGCGGTCGCCGACCAGGCGATGCCGTACGACGGCGACGGTGCCTCGAGGTGGTTGCCGTTGCCGCTGCGATCAGTCCACCGCACCGCGTTCGAGCAGACCGTCGCCGTGTCGATCGACGCCACGTTCGCCGCGTCGAAGTGCGCCACGGCGCCGCTGATCGGCAGCGTGTCGCCGCACACGAACGTCGGTGGTGTGCCGGCGAGCAACCGCAGGTCCCACGAGTCGGTCGACATCGTGAGGCCGCCGGCGTCGACCGTCGCCCCGTCAGGCATCGACAACGCGCCCGAGCTCTCCATGTCGGTGAACGTCGACGCCTGGGTGCCGGTCATCGCGAAGTGGGTCGTGGCCGCGGCTCGAGCGGCGTCGAGCGAGGCCGCGCAGGCTGCCGCCGTGCCCTGCGACGTCAGCCGTCCCACGCCCACCACCGCGACGGCCGACAGCACACCGACCACGACGATCGCGACGATGAGCTCGACCAGCGAGAAGCCGCGGTCGGGGCCCGGCGCTCGGGGCGCGCCGCGTCGAACAGGAACCGTCCTCACGCACACCATCGTCCGGGAGGGCCCCAGGTGCGCATGGCACCCGGCCCCCAGGTCAGGTGAGCAGGCGATCCTTCTCGACGACGACGATGCCGCGGTCGGAGATCGTGAACCGCTCGGCATCGGCGACCGGATCGAAGCCGATCTGGTAGCCCGGCGGCACGACGACGTTCTTGTCGATCACGCAGCGGTGCAGCTTCGCGCCGTGACCGACGGTGACACCGGGGAACAGGATCGACTCGGTCACGACCGCGCTCGAATCGACGAACACGTCGGGGCTGAGGATCGATCGGTCGACGATGCCGCCGGACACGATCGAGCCGGCGCACAGCAGGCTGTTCACGACACGTGCGTCCTCGCCACCCCAGCCGTGGCCGAGCTTGGCCGGCGGGAGGGGCAGCTGCAGGCTGTAGACCGGCCACTCCTTGTTGTAGAGGCTGAACGGCGGCACGGGCGCCAACAGATCCATGTTCGCCTCGTAGTACGCATCGAGGCTTCCGACGTCACGCCAGTAGCCACGCTCGTGATCGGCCTGGCCGGGGATCGTGTTCTTCGAGAAGTCGTACATGCGCGCGACACCGGCCCTCGTGAGCGCCGGGATGACGTCGCCACCGATGTCGGTGGGACCGCTGTCGTCGCCGAGCGGGGTGACGACGTCGACCAGCGCCTGGGTGGTGAACACGTAGTTCCCCATCGACGCGAGCGACTTGGTCGGGTCGCCGGGCATCGGCGGCGGATCCTGCGGCTTCTCGAGGAACTCGACGATCCGGTTGTCGGCATCGGCGTGGATGATGCCGAACGACGGCGCCTCGTCGATCGGCACCGGGATCGCCGCGACCGTCACGCCGGCGCCGCTCTCGATGTGCTCGGCGACCATCTGCCGCGGATCCATGTGGTAGATGTGATCGGCGCCGAAGACGCACACGTAGTCGGGCTTCTCGTCGGAGATCAGGTTGAGGTTCTGGTAGACCGCGTCGGCCGACCCCGAGAACCACTGCGGGCCGCGACGCATCTGCGCCGGCACGGGCGTCACGTAGTTGCCGAGCAAGGTCGAGAACCGCCAGGTCTGCGAGATGTGGCGGTCGAGGCTGTGGCTCTTGTACTGGGTGAGCACGACGATCTTCAGGTAGCCGGCGTTCGCGAAGTTCGACAGCACGAAGTCGATGATGCGGTACGACCCGCCGAAGGGCACGGCCGGCTTGGCCCGGTCGGTGGTGAGCGGAGCGAGTCGTCGCCCCTCCCCACCGGCGAGGACGACGACGAGGATACGTGGAGCGGCCATACGTGCCGGACAGTAGTGGCTCTCCGGCTACCTGTTCGCGATGCGCTCGTAGTGCTCGATGTGGGCGAGCGCCGGCTCTCGCCACGACCAGTCGGCGGTCATCCCACGGCGCCTCATCGCATCGCGGCGCGGCCGGTTCGAGTGTGCACGGACGGCTCGGTGCCAGGCATCGAGCAGATGGATGCTCGTGGGCTGAGCGGCCGTCACGCCGGTGCCGCGACCCGGATCGGCATCGACGTCGACCACGGTGTCGTGCAGACCGCCGACGTCGGTGACGACCGGGAGGGTGCCGTAGCGCATCGCCTGCATCTGGGCGAGGCCGCACGGCTCGAACCGGCTGGGCATCAGGAACAGGTCGCCGCCGGCGAACAGCCGATGGGCGAGGGCCTCGTCGTAGCCGCGCACGAATGCGACCCGGTCGGGCCGGGCGGCGGCAGCGCTGCTCAACGACTGCGCGAGGTGGGCGTCGCCGTCGCCGAGCACCGCGACCTGGCCGGGCATCCGGTCGAGCAACGGCAACAGCGGCACGATGAGGTCGACGCCCTTCTGGTCGGCGAGCCGGGTGACCACCACGGCGAGCGGCCCCGGCAGGTCGGGCAGGCCGAGCTCGGCGCGCAACGCTGCCCGGTCGGCCTCCTTGCCGCTCAGGTCGGCGGCGTCGTAACGGGACGCGAGGTGCGGATCCGTGGCCGGGTCCCACGCCTCGGTGTCGATGCCGTTGCGGATGCCGACCAGTGCGCTGCCCCGGTCGGCGAGCAGACCGTCGAGCCCGAAGCCGCCCTCCGGCGTGAGGATCTCACGGGCGTAGGTGGGGCTCACCGTCACGACCACGTCGGCCAGGCGGATCGCGCCGGCGAGCGGGTTGACATCACCGACGAACTCGAACGCATCGCGCTGGTGCGGGAACGCCCGCAGCCAGCCGCCGTTGGCACGGCCCTGGTAGCCGAGCGTGTGGATGGTGAGCATCGTCGGCGGCCGAGTGGCCAGGTGTGCGAGCGCGCTCGCCGTGTGCCAGTCGTTCAGGTGCAGCACGTCGGGACCGCGCACGTCGGCCAGCGCAGCGACGGCAGCCGAGAACCGGAAGAACCGATCGTCGTTGTCGGGCCAGCCCTGGCCGTCGGGCTGCAGATACGGGTGCGGACGGGCGATGCCCGGCACGTCGATCAGCGTGACGTCGAGCCCGTCGGCGGTGCGGCCCCGTCGTGCCCGCGCCGGGCCGGCCCACTCGACGACGTCGAGGTCGACGACCTCCTCGCCCTCGAGCGCGAGGCCCGTGTAGTCGGGCAACGCGATCTCGAGGTCGACGCCCTGGCGCCGCAGTTCGTCGGCCAGGCCGGCCGCTGCAGCGGCCAGCCCGCCGACACGGACCAGCGGTGACAGTTCAGCGGTGGCGAACAGAACCTTCATCGACCGACACCGTACGCGACCGAGGGGCCGGCACCGGCCGGCGACAGAGACGACCTCAGCGGCTGAACGACGTGGCGAGGTCGATGAGGGTGCGGGTGCCGAACCCGGTGGCGCCGCGCGACAGCCAGCCGTCGTCGCCGTCGACGTCCATCGGGCCGGCGATGTCGAGGTGCGCCCACGGGGTGCTGCCGACGAACTCGCTGAGGAACAGCGCCGCCGTGATGGCACCGCCGTACGGACCACCGACGTTCTTCATGTCGGCCACCTGCGAGTCGATGAACTTGCGGTACTCCTTCGCGAGTGGCAGCTGCCAGATCGACTCGTCGGTGCGACCGGCAGCGGCCTTCACCCGGTCGACGAACGGCTGGTCGTTGCCGAGCACCGCGGCGATCTTCGGGCCGAGCGCGGCCACCGCAGCACCGGTGAGCGTGGCGATGTCGACGATCGCATCAGCGCCGTCCTCGACCGCAAGCGACAGGCCATCGGCCAGCACCAGTCGACCCTCGGCGTCGGTGTTGTGGATCTCCGCGGTCTTGCCGTTGCGGAACGTGAGCACGTCGCCGAGCTTGAACGCGCTGCCCGACGGGAGGTTGTCGGTGCACATCAGGTAGGCGGTGACCTGCGCCTTGCACTTGAGCGCCTTGAGGGTGCTCATCGCACCGAGCACCGCCGCCGCACCGCTCATGTCCATCTTCATCTTCGCGTGCATGCCGTCGGACGGCTTGAGGCTGATGCCGCCCGAGTCGTACATGACGCCCTTACCGACGAGCACCAGATGGCCGGTCGGATTCTTGGGCGTGTAGGTGAGCTTCACCATACGAGGCGGCTCGACGCTGCCCTGGTTGACACCGATCATGCCGCCACAGCCCATGGCGAGCAGCTTGTCCTTGTCGAACACCTCGACGCCCAGGCCGGTGTCCGCGGCGACGGCGACCGCACGCTCGGCCATCTTCCGCGCGGTGAGGTAGGCAGGCGGGGTGTTGGCGAGATCGCGGGCGAGGAAGGTCGCCGTCGCCGTCACCTGGCCGCGCTCGGCCCCGGCGCGCACGCCAGGGCCGCGCTTGTCGCCCACCACGAGGCTGAGCTGCGTGAGCGTCGTGGCGCCCGACGTGTCGGACTTGAGACCGATGTACTTGTAGGCCGCCAGGAGCGCTCCCTCGACGATCGCCTGGCCGGCGGTCTTCGAATCGACACCCTCGATGTCGGCGAGCGCCGTGGCGATGCTGGCGCGCTTGCCCGCGGCACGGACGAGCGCGGCAGCGGCGTTGCGGAGGCCGTTCGCGGTGAGCTCGGCCGGATCGCCGATGCCGAGCGCGATGAGCGTCGGCCCGCTCGCGCTGGGAACCAGCAGCACCTGCCCTGCCTTGCCCTCGAAGCCGTGCGCGGCGAGAGCCGCACGGGTGAGGCCGAGCTGGCGGGGCACCGCGCCGGAGGTGGCGACCGGAAGACCGACGGCCTCGACGGTGCGGGGCACGGACTTGACGATCTCGACGCTGATCTCGCGACTGATCTCGCTGGGGGACACGTTGCTCATGGGCACGAAGTCTGCCGGAAAACGTGCCGCCGAGGGCGGTTCGACGGCGAGGTCGATGGCACCCGGTGTACGACGGCCCTCGACCCGGGGGTCAGCGCTCCTTGGCCATCATGCTCGTGCCCTCGTGCCAGCGGGCCATCGTCCACAACAGGTCGGACAGCCGGTTGAGGTACGGCACCACCTGCGACGGCGGCTCGGCGGCCCGCAGCGCCAACCGCTCGGCGCGACGCACCACGGTGCGGCCGAGGTCGAGCCATGCCGAGACCACGTCACCGCCGGGCACCACGAACTCGGTGGGATGCTCGAACTGCTCGTCGAGATCGTCGATCGTGCGCTCGAGCGCATCGACCATCGCCTCCGTCACCGACGACATGCCGGGCTGCAGCTTCTCCCGGTTCTCGGGCAAAGTCGCCAGCTCGGCCATCAGCACGTAGAGGTCGCGCATGATCGGCACGAGCAGCGAATCGATCGGCGACCCCGCACCGGCGTGGGCGCGGGCGAGTCCGAGCACCGCCTGCGCCTCGTCGACAGTGCCGTACGCGGTGGGCAGCTCGCTGTCCTTCGGCACGCGCCCGCCGTAGAAGAGCCCGGTGCTGCCATCGTCGCCGGCCTTGGTGTAGATGCGTTCGCGGGGCATCCGGTCACCGTACCGACGCCGCGCTCGGCATGGGAGATCGGACTCGGAACCGCTGCTCACGGGTGCCGACCGACGCACGATGGACCGCTGACCCGGCGATGGTCGTAAGACCCTCTCTCACCGTTCTCTCACCAGCAGCCCCGTGCTTGCGCCCGCAACCTCTGTCATCATGAGACCGTCCGCGCGCGCCGACCCCCATCGCCGCACCCCCATCCAGCCCCCGGACCTCACGAGGAGCAGCCCCGTATGAGCAAGTCCAAGAAGATCGTCCTCGCCCTGTGCGCCGTCGCCATCCTCGGCGTCCTCGTCGGCTACGGCTACATCCTGTTCATCAAGGAGGACGCCCCTGACGCGCTCGACGCGGGCGACCTCGACGCCGCGCTGGGCGGCGCGACCACGGTGGCGACCGAGGCGCCCGTCGCGACCGAGGCGCCCGTCGCCACGGAAGCACCCGTCGCCACCGAGGCTGCGACTGCCACGGAAGCACCGGCCACCGACGGCGTCGACGGGGTGTGGAACATCAACAGCGAGTTGTCCGAGCTCGGCTACCGGGTGAGCGAGGTGCTCGGCGGCGTCGACACCGAGGGTGCCGGACGCACCAACCAGGTCGCGGGCACACTGACCATCGAGGGCACGTCGGCCACCGCTGCGGAGTTCACGGTTCAGATGGCGACGATCACGAGCGACAGCGATCGCCGCGACGGCCAGTTCAACGACCGGATCATGAGCACGAGCGAGTTCCCCACCTCGACGTTCGTGCTCACCGCACCGATCGACTTCGGCTCCATCCCGGCCGAGGGTGAGAACATCACCGCCACCGCCACCGGCGACCTCACCCTGCGCGGGGTCACCAACTCGGGCACCCTCGAGGTGACCGCCCGCCTCGAAGGCGGCCGGATCGGCGTGCTCGGATCGATCCCGATCCTGTTCTCCGACTACGAGATCCCCGACCCGTCGAACGGCTTCGCCACGGTCAAGGACAACGGTCTGCTCGAGTTCGTCCTCGTCTTCGACAAGGCCTGAGCCCACACCGCCCGGCGCCCGGCTTCCTGTGCGTCAGGTGGCGTTGGGTTGGCTGCGGGCCCACGCGTCGGCGAGGGCCGCGTACCGGCCGCCGAGCGCGACCAGCTCGTCGTGGGTGCCGAGCTCGACGAGCTTGGCGTGGTCGACCACGGCGATCCGATCGGCACGGCGCACCGTCGACAGGCGGTGCGCCACGACGATCACCGTGCGACCGGTCATCAGGTGTTCGAGCGCCCGCTCGACCACCACCTCGGTACCCGGGTCGAGATTGCTGGTCGCCTCGTCGAGCACCAGCACGGCCGGGTCGACCAGCGCCGCGCGGGCGAGCGAGATGAGCTGACGCTCCCCCGCCGACAGTCGTGAGCCCCGCTCGCGCACCTCGGTCTCGAGTCCGTCGGCGAACTCCTCGAACCGCTCGAGCGCACCGATCTGGTCGAGCGCCTGGGCCACGTCGTCGTCGGTGGCACCAGGCCGGGCCACGCGGATGTTGTCGCGGATCGTGCCGCCGAACAGGAAGCCCTCCTGCGGCACCACGACCACCCGCTCGCGCAGCGACGCCATCGACGCGAGCCGCAGGTCGATGTCGCCGAACGTGACATAGCCCTCGGTCGGGTCGTAGAGCCGCGACAGCAACTTCGCCAACGTGCTCTTGCCGGCGCCCGTGGGGCCCACGAGCGCGAGCCGCTCGCCGGGAGCGACGCTGATCGACACGTGCGTGAGCGCCGACCGTTCGGCACCGTCGTAGCGGAACGTGAGATCGTGCGCGGTGAGCGCGCCGCGGGCCGGCAGCACCACCGGCTTGGGGTGCTCTGCCACGTCGGGCTCGGCGTCGATCAGGCCGTACAGCTTGTGCAGCGACGCGGCCGCCGACTGCACCGTGTTGTAGAGCTGCGAGAGCTGCTGCACGGGCTCGAACAGGTTGGCGAGCAGCAGCACGAACGCGGCCACCGTGCCGACGGTGATGCTGCCCTGATGCGACAGCCAGCCGCCGACGCCGACGATGAGCGCGATCGCGAACACGCCCACCCACTCGACGAGCCCGAAGTACCACACGCTGATCCGCACGCTGTGGAGGTGCGAGCCGTAGAGCGCCCGGTTGGTCGTGTTGAAGCGGCGGATCTGCTCGTCCTGGCGGTCGTACGCCTGGATCACGCGCACCCCGGCGATGCTCTCCTGCAACGACGACAGGTTCTGGCCCACCTTCTCGCGCACGTCGAGATACGCCTTGTTCGACTGCCGCTGGAAGCGCACCGAGGCGACGATGATGATCGGCAGCACCACCATCACCACCAGCGTCAACTCCCAGCTGATGACCGCGAGCACCACGAGCGTGATCACGAGCAGCAGGCCGGCCTGCACGAACTGGAGCAGGCCCCACTGGATGAGCTCGCTCATGCTCTCGATATCGGCCGTCATGCGGGCGACGAGCACGCCGGCCCTGTTGCGGTCGTAGAACGCCATCGACTGCGCCTGTAGCCGATCGAACACCCGCACGCGCAGGTCGCGCAGGAAGCCCTCGCCGGCGTTGTTGATCGCGAGGTACTGCTGTCGCCCGACGACGTAGTTGACCGCGATCACCACGAGGTAGGCGACGATGGCGGTGTTGAGCGCGGATGCGTTCTCCTTCGCCAGGCCCTGGTCGTAGGCGAACTTCACCAACAGGGGCCCGGCCACCGTGCAGATGGTGGACACGGTGACGAACCCGACCGCGAGGTAGATCCATCGCTTGTACGGCTCGGCGAACTCGACCGAGCGTCGGAGCACCCGATTGGTCTCGCTGCGATCGAGGCGGTCCTCGTCGCTGATCGCGCTCCCGGCCCACATGTCAGCCGCCCACCTGATCGCCGGCGCCGGCGGCCTCTGAGTTGTCGGCTGCCTCGCGCTCCTCCTCGGTGAGCGCGGCGAGCACCTCGCGGTACCGCTCGCTCGTCGCCAGCAACTCGTCGTGCGTGCCGCTCGCCGCGACCCGACCGTCGTCGACGAGCACCACCTTGTCGGCGAGCGCGATCGTGCCCGGCCGGTGGGCGATCACGATCGTGGTGCGCCCCTCCATCACCGTCGCCATCGCGTCGCGGATCTCGTGCTCCTTCGACGGGTCGACCGCGCTCGTCGCATCGTCGAGCACCAGCACCCGGGGATCGGCCAGGATCGCCCGCGCGATCGCGATGCGCTGGCGCTGGCCACCACTGAGCGAGAAGCCGCGTTCGCCGATCACCGTGGCGTATCCCTCGGGCAGCCGCATCACGAAGTCGTGCGCACCCGCCAGGAGCGCCGCCCGTTCGACGTCGGCCGGATCGGCGTCGGGCCGGGCGAAGGCGATGTTGCCGAACACCGAATCGTTGAACAGGAACGTGTCCTCGAACACGATCCCGACCGCATGCCGGAGATCGGTGAGCCGCAGGTCGCGCACGTCGACGCCGTCGATCTTCACCATCCCGTCCTGCACGTCGTAGAACCGGGTGAGCAGCCGGGCGACGGTGCTCTTGCCGCTGCCGGTGCCACCGACGAGCGCCACCGACTCGCCGGGTGCGATGGTGAGGTCGAACCCGCGGAGCACGGGCAGCGCCGGGTCGTAGCCGAACGTGACGTGCCGGAAACGCACCGCGCCGAGCGGACCGTCCTGCGGCAGCTGATGCGGCTTGGGTGGGTCGGCCACCTCGGGCACCGTCGACAGCACCTCGTTCACCCGCACGAGCGCTGCGGCCGCGCGCTGGCCGAATGCGACCGTCATGCCGAGGTTGCGGAGCGGGAAGATCAGCAGCGCGATGTACTGCATGAACTCGAGCATCTCGCCTTCGGACATCGTGCCGTCGAGCACCCGGTGGCCGCCGATCGCGAGCACGGCGATCATGCCGATGTTCGGCAACAGGTCGAGCGCCGGCAGGAACGTGCTGCGGATGCGGGCCGACTCGAGCGACTCGCGACGGATGTCGTCGGCCTCCACGCGCAGCTTCGCCGCCTGCACCCCTTCGGCGCCGAAGCCCTTGATCACCCGGATGCCGCTGACGCTCTCCTCCACCACGGTGGCGAGCTGCGCCTGTTCGGCCTGCACGGCGAGCACCGCGGGGTGGATGCTTCGCGAGAAGCGCTGCGCCAACAGGTTCACGATCGGCAGGGGCGCGAGCGCGATGAGCGCCAGCAACGGCTGTGACGTGAACAGCACCACGACGACGGCGATCACCATCGCCAGGTTCGACGCCGTGATCGGGATCATCACGACGAACCCCTGGATCTGCTGCAGGTCGCTCGACGCCCGGCTCATCAGCTGACCCGTCTGGGTGTGGTCGTGATAGCCGACGTGCAGCTTCATGATGTGCGCGAACAACTGCTCGCGCAGGCGCGTCTCGGTGAGCCGGCTCTCGCGGAACGCGATCCAGCGGCGCCACCCGGAGAACACCCCGGCGATCACGGCGACGGCAGCGATCAGCCCCGACCAGAACCACAGCGACTCCCTGCCGATCACGCCGTTGTCGACCGCGAGACGGGTGAGGCGCGGCACGGTGACCTTGGCGGCGCTCCACAGGAGACCGACGATCATCCCGGCGATCAGCCCCTTGCGTTGCTCGTGCAGCACCCGGCGCAGCAACGGCCAGCCGGAGGTGGGACGAGCGGGATCCATCTCGGCCGACTCTACGCAGGCGTGTCCTGCGCGGACCGGGCCGGGCGTACGATCGGCCCATGGACCTGTTGGCCTGGATCATCGTCGGCTTCCTCGCAGGGGGGATCGCCCGTTGGATCGTGAAGGACGACCGCAGCGGCTGCCTCTACACCGTCGGTGTCGGCGTCCTCGGCGCGCTCATCGGTGGTGGGCTGGTGCGCGCCGCCGGGATCGACAACGAAGACACCGAGTTCCTCGCCTCGGTGGGCACCGCGATCGTGGGCGCCATCCTGCTGCTCCTGATCCTGCAGGCCCTCGGCGGCCGAGGGCGCCGGCGCTCCACGCGCCGCTGATCTCGCGATCAGCTCAGGAGTTCGCGCACACGATCCTTGGGACGGCCGATGATCGCCTTCGTGGCGGTCATCACGACCGGCCGCTGGAGCAGCTGCTTGTGCTTCACGAGCAGCGCGACGACCTGCTCGGGCGTGGCGGCATCGGCATCGGTGAGGCCGAGCTTGGTCCACATGCTGTCGCGGCGAACCAGATCGGTGACCGGGTCCTCCAGCTTGGCGATGATCCCCTGCAGCGTCGCCGCGTCGGGCGGCGTCTTCAGGTAGAGCACGATCTCGGCGTCGACGCCCAACTCCTCAGCAATGCGCACGGCATTGACGGAGGAGTTTCAATTCGGGTTGTGGAAGATGGTGACCGCTGCCATGCGGCCATCGTAGGTGCACCACCCGATGATCGGGCCAACTCGCCCAGGTGCGGCGACGACCGTCAGCGGGGATCGACGAAGAGGCTCTCACAGCTGCGCCCGAGCCGACCGGCCCGACCACGGCGGCGACGGCCCTGTCACACCCCGTCCGTAGGGTCCACCCTGCTTCCCCCGAGCCGAACGCCGCCGTGCACCTGCGCGGCCGGTCTCTCACGGAGGTCGCCATGTCCCGTCATCCTGCCCCCATCGCTCGCGTCCCCCGGGCCAACGTCGATCCGATCGCCACGGCCACCGACGCCCTCGCGCTCGTGTCGCTCGCGATCACCCATCCGCTCCAGCACGAGACGGTCGTGATCGTGCTCGACCAACAGCGCCTCGGCAGCATCATCACCGTGGTGTCGGGCACCCAGCACGTCGACGTGTGCACGGTGATCGAACGGTTCTGCATCGCGGCGCTCGAGACCTGCGCCGACGCCGGCGCCACCCCCGCTGCGCTCGTCGTCGCCACGGTTCGGCCCACCGGCGCCACCCAGCCGGGCGACGTCGACAGATGGCTCGAGGCCAGCTCGCTCGCGGAGACATTCGGCCTCGAACTGCTCGAGTGGTTCGTGATCGGCCCCGCGGGACCGGAATGCCCCCGCGACCTCATCGGTGAACCCGAACGGTGGTGACCCTCCGGTCAGTGCGCGGCGCGACGCTGGGCCGGGCTCAGGCGCAGGCCGGCGGCGCGCAGGCGCCGCAGCAGCTCGCGGCTCGGCGTCGGCACCGCGCCGGCGGCCACCATCTGCTCGTAGTACTCCTCGGGCACGTCGTAGTGGTCGCCGTGGAATCCCCGGCGCGGAATGCCCACGCGCTCGGCGAAGTCGTGCAGTTCGTCCAAGCTCACGTCGCTCACCAGATGGCTCCACGGACGCCCGTGCAACCACCACCTGGCTTCGTCGATCAGCACCGTCACCTGCCCAGGCTCACACGGATCGAGCGCACGTGCCACCTCGTCCACCGAGGTGTGTCGCGCTCGACCTACCCTCGGCGACGTGACATCGCCCGAGGTCGAGCTCCGCCGTGTGTGGCACCGTGCCGTCGGCCGCGGTCACGATCTCGCCCTCGAGGGGTTGCTGGCTCGGCACCGCGAACCGCACCGCCGCTACCACACGGCCACCCACGTGATGTGGGTGTGTCGACACGTCGACCGACTACTGGCCGAGCATCAGGTGGACGACCCCGATGCCGTGCGGCTCGCGGCCCTGTTCCACGACGCGGTCTACGACCCGCGGGCTGCCACCAACGAGACGGCGAGCGCCCACCTCGCGGCGGCGCGCCTCGGCGAGATCGGCTGGACCGATGACCGACATGCGCTCGTCGCCCGGTTGATCGAGTTGACGGCCGGCCACGAGGTCGATCCGGCCGACGTGGCCGGGGCGGTGCTGCTCGACGCCGACCTGGCGATCCTGGGTGCCGATCCCGGCGACTACCAGCACTACGTCAACGGTGTGCGCGCCGAGTACGCCCACGTCGACGACGAGGGGTGGCGGACCGGACGGGCCCAGGTGCTGCGACGCTTCCTGGCACGCGAGGCGATCTACCTCACGGCGACGATGCACGCTGAACGGGAACAGCGGGCGAGGGCGAACCTCACGGCCGAACTGACCGGCCTCCGCGACTGATCAGCCGAGCGCGGACACCCGGACGTGCGGGATCAGTGGTGGCAGCCGCAGCTGCTGCCGCAGACGCCGCCCCGTGCAGCGGGCGCGGGCGACGGCGATGAGGCGGCGCCGCTTGCGGCACCGACGCTCGAGAACACCGACAGGAGTCGGACGGAATCGAGGTGGCCCGACGTGCACTCGGCCGGCGCGCTCGACTCGCTCATCGGACGGCGCAGCTCGAAGGTCTCGTCACAGGTGCGGCAGCGGTACTCGTAGAGCGGCATCGACGTCACCCTACCGACCCCCGTCGGGGGCGAGCGACCCGATCCGACCTGGTCGCCCGACCCGATGGTCCGACCTGGTTGTCAGACGTGATCGCCCGACCTGATTGACTGACGGCGTGACGGAGATCCAGACCCTGCCGGCTCGCACCGACCCGGACCTCGACACCGAACACGTGCCGCAGACCGGCGAACCGACGGCGGCGCACATCGTGAAGACGAAGAAGGGCGAGAACGCCGCGGCCAAGGTGCTCGAGGCCCGCATCTACGGCACGCCGCTCGAAGCCCTCTGCGGCTATGTGTGGGTGCCCTCGCGCGACCCCAAGCAGTTGCCGGTCTGCGAGGACTGCAAGTCGATCTACGAGACCTACCGCATGTTCAACGACGGGCTGAACGAACGCCCGTCGGAGTAGGACACCCACCCGGGTCGGCGCTCCGATCCGGGCGACCGCGGCCCGTTGCGCCACACTGCGAACCGCATCGAACAGCGACCGATCGCTCACCCTGGGGGAACCTCACATGATCATCATCAGCGGCGTCATCTCGATCCCCGCCGACAAGCGGGCCGCCTGCATCGAGGCGTCCATCCCGCTCCAGCAGGCCACGCGCGACGACGAGCCGGGTTGCCTCGCCTACGTGTTCAGCGCCGACCCCTGCGACGACGGTGCCATCGCGGTGTACGAACTGTGGGAGGACGCCCCGTCGCTGGCCGCCCACTTCCTGCACGAGAACTACTTCAACATGCGCACGATGTTCGGCCAGCACGGCATCACCGGCGCGGTCACGCACAAGTACCGCATCGACGCCGTGGCGACGGTGTACAACGCCGACCGCATCGCCACCACCGACTTCGACTGACGGCCGACGGCGAACAGCGGACGGCGAGCAGCGGACGGCGAACAGCGGTGACCGACGAGGCCTCGCTCGACGGGCTGCGCATCCGTCCGGCCGCACGCGCGCTCATCGTCGACACCGACGACCGAGTGCTGCTCGTCCGGTTCGAGTTCCCGGCCGGCACTCGTTGGGCGTTGCCCGGTGGCGGCATCGAACCGGGCGAGACACCTGAGGAGGCGATCCGGCGCGAGCTCGTCGAGGAAGTCGGACTCCACCACGCATCGATCGGGCCGCACATCTGGACCCGACTCCACGTCATCCCCTTCCTCAGCGGTCACTGGGACGGCCAGCGCGAGGTGATCCACCTCGTCCGCACCACGGCGTTCGAGCCGGCACCAGCGCTCAGCTGGGAGGAGCTCGCGGCGGAGTACCTGTTCGAGCTGCGCTGGTGGACGATCGACGAGATCGCCGATGCCGACGAGACCTTCGTGCCCCGCGCACTGCACTCGCTGCTCGCGCCGGTGTTGGCCGGCGAGCTGCCCGAGCAGCCGATCGACACGGGCGTCTGACCCGTACGGTCTGGCATCCTTGGCGGATGCTGTTCACCGCCGATGCGTGGCCAGGACTGGCCGACGGGTCGATCACGCTGACGTTCCGCACCTGGACCAAACCACAGGCGCGCACGGGCGGGCACTACCGAGTGGCCGGCATGTTGCTCGAGGCGGTCGACGTCGCCCAGGTTCGCGCCGGCGACATCACCGACGCAGACGCGGACCGGGCAGGCGCGGCGGACGCGGTCGCCGTCCTCGCTCGGATGAAGGTGACCGACCCCGATCGTCTGGTGTGGCGCGTGGAGCTCCGGTACCTGGGTGCCGACGACCGGGCCGAGCGTCGTGCGGACGACGGGCTCGACGCGGCCACGATCGACGACCTGAAGGCCCGGCTCGACCGGATGGACCGGCGATCGGGGAAGCCCTGGACCCGCCAGACGCTCCGCCTCATCGAGCGCTACCCCGGCATCGTCTCGACCGCCCTGGCGCGTCAGGCCGGCCGGGAGCGGATGGCGTTCAAGGCCGACGTCCGCAAACTCAAGGAGCTCGGCCTCACGGAGAGCCTCGAGGTCGGCTACCGGCTGTCGCCCCGCGGTGACGCCGTGCTGCGAGCCCTCGGATGACCGTTCCGTAGCATGAGCCGATGGATCGGACGCCGGAACCGCACGATGCCGACGAGCGAGAACTCCTGCTCGGGTGGCTGAGCTACCACCGCGACGCGTTCGCCGCGAAGTGCGCCCGCCTCGACGATGTCCAACTCGTCACCGCCGGCCCGGCCGGCACCATCATGTCGTTGCTCGGGCTGATGCGTCACCTCACCGAGATGGAGCGGGTGTACGCGAACTATGCGCTCGGCGGCTCGCCGACCGGCGAGCTCGAGTTCGTCTACGGCCCGTACGTCGAGGGCGGCCCCGAAGGCGACTTCGACGGGCTCACCCCTGGGCACGTCGAACCGTCGACGGCCGCGTGGCACACCGAACGGGCAGCGGCCGACCGGGCGATCGCCGCCGTCACGGCGATGGACACCCCGGGCGCCGGCAATCGGAAGTCGCTGCGGTGGAACCTGATCAAGCTGATGCAGGAGTACGCGCGACACAACGGCCACGCCGACCTGATCCGACAGTCGATCGACGGCGCCACCGGCGAGTAGGCCCGGCCGTCACCGCGAGCGGTTCGCTCAGCCGGGGGTGAGCGAGGACTCCACCGGCACCGCCTCCAACGCCAGCCGGCGTTCGCGGACGCTGGCCCGCCCGGAGCGGATCGCCAGCACGGCACCGATCGTGGCGATCGTGCCGACCACGACATAGCTCGCCCACGGCAGCGCCCTGCCCGCCGTGAAGATGTAGACGTCCGGTGCCACGAATGTCACGACGGTCAACACGCCCCACGCTGCGGCTCGACGCATGCGCCCATCGACGAGCGACCCGAGCAGCCGAGCGCTCGCCAGCGAGTAGGGGGCCGACGACCCCAGATCGACCATGGCGTAGTGGAAGGGATCGACCCCGTAGTCCTGCAGCCACGTGCTCACGGCGATGATGCGGATCACGCTCCACGTCATGACCGCGAAGAACCAGGCCAGTTCGAGTCGGTCGCGGCGGCCTGCGGTCACGGCTGGTCACCCTACGGTGGCCGCGAGCGTCACGCAGTACACCCCGCCACCGGGGATAGCCTGCCCGGACGTGCCCACCATGCGCTCCGAGCGCCACCCACGGCTCGCCCGCCTGAGCGTCTCGGACGTCTCGGCATGCCGAGCCATCCACGGGCTCACCGTCAGCGGGATCCTCGCCGGCATGCTCTCGATCATCGCCGTGCTCGACGGGTCACCGCGTGCCGCCGTCCTGCTGCTCCTGCTCGCCCAGGTGATCGACGGCATCGACGGTCCGCTCGCCCGCCACTACGACATCCGCAACGTGATCCCGAAGTACGACGGCTACATCCTCGATCTCGTCATCGACTACGTCACCTGCGTGTTGGTGCCGGCTGTGTTCGCCTGGCAGTTCCAACTCGTGCCCCACAACGCGTTCGGCGAGGTGTCGATCGCGCTGATGCTCACCACGTCGGCCCTGTGGTTCAGCCGGACCGACATGATGACCGACGACCACTGGTTCCGCGGCTTCCCCGGTGTGTGGAACCTCGTCGTCCCCACCCTGTGGCTGCTCGAGGCGCCGCACGCCGTGTCGGTCGTGGTGGTGCTCGCATTGTCGGTGCTGTCGATGACCGACGTCGAGTTCGCCCACCCGGTGCAGGCCGAGCAGTGGCGCCGGGCCAACGTCGCCTTCCTCGGGATCTGGATGACGACGATGTTCGCGTTGACGCTCGAATGGCCGTACCGCCACCGCATCGGCGATGTGGCGCTGCTCGCCGGTCCGGCCTGGATCGCTGTCTCCACCGTGATGCGCATCCGGAGCCAGCGTCGCCTCCAGCTCACCTGAGGCGGTCCACTGAGGCACCTGTCAGCGGAACGCGCGGTCGGTGCGACTTCGGCATTCGACCCGACCTCCGCTATGACGAGTGGCGTGACCGACCACACCCACGCCGCGCCGAAGCCGATCCGCGAGGAGCGCCAGCCGCCGCGTGAGGGCGTGGAGGAAGTGGCACCGGGCATCCTCCGCCTCCAGCTGCCGATCGCGCTGCCGGGCCTCGGCCACGTGAACTGCTACGCGATGGAAGATGCGCGGGGCATCACCCTCGTCGACCCAGGTCTCCCCGGACCGAAGACCTGGCGCGAACTGCAGCGGATCATGGCCTCGGGCGGACTACCGATCGAGCGGGTGCATTCGGTGGTCGTCACCCACTCGCATCCCGATCACTTCGGGCAGGCCGGACAGTTCCGCAAGCGCTTCGGCGCCGACGTCATCACGCACCGCAGCTTCCGCACCTTCCTCGATCCGGACGCGGAGGACCAGGAGAGCGCCGACGACCTCGAGGTGATCGACCGGCCGGTGAAGGCACAGATCGAATCGCTGCAGGGCCAGGACCTGCGCCGCGGGCCGTTCGCCAAGCAGACGCCGTGGGGTGGCGACCCGTACTCGATGCCTCGTGCCCGCCGGCTGCGCTACTGGGCGATGCGCAAGGCGGCCGGTCGCTTCGTCGCCACCCCCACGCCCACCCGCCGGGTGGAGGACGCGCAGGTGCTCGAGCTCGGCGGCCGCGAGTGGGTGGCGGTGCACACGCCAGGGCACACGATCGATCACCTGTGCCTGTACGACCCGGCCGCCGGCGTGATGATCAGCGGCGACCACGTGCTGCCCACCATCACGCCGCACATCTCGGGCCTCGGCACCACGGTCGACCCGTTGAAGGACTTCTTCGACAGCCTCGACCTGATGAAGACCTTCGACGGCGTGCGCACCGTGCTGCCGGCGCACGGCCTCGAGTTCGGTGACCTGTCGGGCCGCGCCGAGGACATCAAGCGCCACCACCACGAGCGCCTCGAGAAGCTCCGCACGGCCAGCGGCGACCTCGGTCGTGGCACCGTGCACGAGTACATGCAGATCCTGTTCCAGGAACGCTCGTGGGGCTCGATGGCCGAGAGCGAGACCTACGCGCACCTCGAACACCTCCGCATCCTCGGCGAGGCCCAGGTGGACGAGTCCGGCGAACAGCTCCGCTACAGCTTCAACTGACCCCTCGCGTGGAGTCGCGATGAGCGATGAGCGATGAGTGGCTCTGCCGCACTCATCACTCATCGGACTCAACCTTTCCGACGGCTCGTGAGTCTGATGGGGTGAGATGCGACACGTGCCGGACGCCCCTGACACCGCCGACGACGGCTTCCGCCAGGTGTTCACCGAGCACCGCACCCGGGTGTTCCGACTCGCCGTACTGATGACCGGGAATGTGCACGTGGCCGAAGAGGTGACCGCCGAGGTGTTCGCCCGCGTGCTGCCCCGGTGGCGAGCGGGCGGGGTGACCGACGTGCTGCCGTACCTGCGGCGTGCGGTGGTGAACGAGACCCGGTCGCGACATCGTCGTCGCGAACACGAGGCCCGAGCGATCGCACGTTGGGGCGCTCCAGCGACCGTCGTCGACACCGACCGCGTCGCGCTGGCCGAGCCGCTGCTCGCCGCACTGCGGCAGTTGCCCGCTCGCCAGCGGGCGGTCGTGGTGCTCCGGTATCACGACGACCTGTCCGAGGCCGACGTCGCCAGCACCCTCGGGATGGCGCCGGGTTCGGTGAAGTCCCACGCCAGTCGAGGTCTCGCCCAACTGCGCACGCTGCTCGATCAGCAGGAGGAGTCCCGATGAACGACCATCCCGTCGACCCCGCACGCGACGGCGCTGCGGAACCGCCTCGACCCCCCCGCGGGGAGGACCAGTTCGCGACCGACGTGCGTGCACGCCTGCAGTCGGCGACGGCCGGCCTCGAGCCGACCTTGACGTTCGACGAGGTGATCGGCGAGACAGCCGACGGCCGTGGCCTCGCGACGGCGCCGCGCCGCACGTGGGCACGCGCCGGTGCGATCGGTCTCGCCGCCGCATCGCTCGTCGCGGTCCTCGTGTGGACCGTTCGATCGCCCGATCGAGCGTCGGTGTCGTCGCCCTCCACGCCACCCACGATCGCCTCGGAACCCGAGCCCTCGACGTCGGCATCGCCGGCGACCACCTCCGCCGACACCGTGACCGCCTCGACGACAGACCTCATGTCTGCCGATGCGGTCAACATCCTGGTCACCGGCGCCGACAACAACGCCTGCATCGACCCCAGCTCGCCGTTCGCGGGAGGTTTCGGCGACCGCACCGATCTCGGGGAGCGGAGCGACACGATCATGATCATCCGCCTCGACCCGTCGACCGAGCGGGCTGCGGTGCTGTCGTTCCCCCGCGACCTGTGGGTCACCATCGCCGGACGCATCAGCAAGAACCGGATCAACTCCGCCTACGTCCGCGACGACCCCACCCGCCTCCTCGGCACCATCTACAACAACTTCGGCATCGAGGTCGACCACTTCATCCAGATCGACTTCTGCGCCTTCACGACCATCGTCGACGGCCTCGGCGGCGTCGCCGTCCCCTTCGAGTTCCCCGCCCGCGACGTCAACACCGGCCTCAACGTCCCCCAGGCCGGCTGCTTCACCTTCGACGGCGACCACGCCCTCGCCTACGTCCGCTCCCGCAAGTACCAGTACATGGTCGACGGGAAGTGGAAGACCGACGGCGTGTCCGACCTCGGCCGCATCTCCCGGCAGCAGGACTTCCTCCGCCGTGTCCTGTCGGCAGCACTCGACCGCGGCGTCACCGACCCGGCCGTCGCCCGAACCCTGATCTCCGCGATCCAGGACGACGTGGTCGTCGACCAGAACCTCACCATCAGCAAGATGCTCGAGTATCTCCGCGTGCTGGCCTCGCTGTCACCGCAGGACGTGTCGACCTTCCAGATCGAGGCCGACGGCGCGAACGTCGGCGGCACCTCGGTCCTGCTCCCCCGCCTCGACGGCGACAACATGCAGGCGGTGCTCGCGCTGTTCCGCGGCGACACCGTGTGGGCTCCGAGCGACGGCACCGATACGGCGACCTCGGTCGACCCGGCGACGGCTTCGGCAACCGTGCTCGAGACAGTGGTGCCCGAGGAGAACCCGGTGGGCATCGTCCCGCCGCGAGACATCGTCTGCTGACGACCGCCGCTCGGTCGACGTTCACCCAGGTCCGGTGTCGTCGACGAATTATCTTTACAGCGGTAAATGAACGTCATACCCTGGTCGGCGGGGGTAGGAGATGAGCAGCAACAGAACCGACGTCCGACGCGAGCGCTTTCCTGGCATCGAGGTGCGCAAGGTGCCGTTCGAGTTTCCCGACGACCTCGACCCGGTGTGGCATCCGGGCCATCACGAGTGGTCACACATGATCAACGGCGCCTCGCTCGCCATGCCCTACCTCGAGCCGTTCCTCATCGCCACCCTCCGGGAGGCCGCCGGCGAGATCGACGACCCCAGGGTGCTGGCGGAGATCGCCGGCTTCGTCGGCCAGGAAGGCCAACACTTCCGGACGCACCGTCGTTACAACGAGATCCTCAAGGCCAACGGCTACCCCGAACTGGCCGAGGTCGAGGAGTGGATGAAGCAGTCGTACGCCCGCATCCGGGACCGCCGGTCGTTGGCGTTCCGACTCGCCTACTCGGCGGGGTTCGAGTCGATGACCCTCGGCGTCACGCGGTGGCTCGTGGGCGATCGGGTCGAGTTGTTCGGCGGCAGCGACACCCGCGTGGCCAGCTTCGTGCTCTGGCACATGGTCGAAGAGGTCGAGCACAAACGCGTCGCGTTCGACGCCTACCAGGCTGCGGTCGGCACGTACTGGCAACGAGCGCTCGGTGTCTTCACCGGCTCGATCCACGTCTTCCTGCTCTCCCGACGCGCCGCCAAGACGATGCTGATCGTCGATGGCCTGTGGCGCAACCCACGCTCGCGACTCCGACTCTGGCGGCGCACGGCGGCGTTCTTCGCAGCTGTCCTTCCCGGGGCGCTTCGCAGCGCACTCCCCCGCCACGACCCTCGCGGCGAACCCGACCCCGAGTGGGTCACACGGTGGATCGCCGGCTACGCCACGCGTCCCGACCCCGACTCGCCGCCACTGATCGACACCCACGACGGACGCCTCGACGTGCCGTTCGCCCCCACTGGAGCAGCCGCATGAGCGCCGACCTGACCGCCGACATGAACATGAACGCGAACGGGGATGTGACGGGAGACGGCCGTTGGGTGTCCGACACCGGGGGCTTGTCGGGCCGAGCGGGCGGTCGGCTGATGGTCCATGCCTTCATCGGGATGTTCCTCGGCTTCATCGGAGGCTTCGTCTGGCTGATCCAACTCGCCGAGGGCGTGTTGCACATCCTCCCGCTCCCGAGCTTCGAGATCGACGTCCCCGACGAGACCGAACTGCTGCGGAATGCCCACACCGGCACGATCATGAACGCCGTCTACGTGATGGTGATGCTCGCCCTCAGCCAACGGCTCCGGTTCAGCGAGCGCCAGGCGAGGTGGTTCTTCTGGGGCTCGGTCGTGATGCTGTGGGGCAACATCATCGGCTACTCCGCAGCGGTGTACGCCCCCGAACGCGGCCTGCAGCCCGTCGGCGACTGGCCGAACCTGCTCTCCTACGGAACCTTCTACGCCGCCGTCGTCGGCGCGAGCATCGCCACCGGCATCTGCCTGTCGAGCGCGATCTCCGTCGCCAAGGGCCGGCGGTAGACCTTTGAGCGACGGGCGGTCGGAGGCGAGAATGCTGCGTGGCCAGACCTCCCAGCACCGCTGAAGCAGTCGCCGTCACGACGGCCGAATTGCTGACGGCGGCGCAGACCCTGTTGGAGGCCGGCGGGATCGACGCGATGTCGTTCCGGGCGATCGCATCACAGGTCGGCTGCAGCCACAGCAAGATCTACTCGTACTTCGACTCCAAGGCCGACCTCGTCGACGCGCTGCGCATCCGGTCGTACGAGCTGCTGTTCGAACGCCTGTCGGCTGCGGCTGCCGACCATGACGACCCGATCGAATCGCTCCGTGCGATCGCACACGCCTACGTGCGCCTCGGCCTGGAGCGGCCGCAGCTGTACTCGATGCTCTACTCCGACGACGGCCAGATGAGCGAGACCGCTCCCCCGTTGCTCGAGGCCAAGGTGCGGGCGATCGGCATCTGCCGCGACCTCCTCGCGTCAGCGGCCGACGCCGGAGCGCTCGATCTCGTCGGCGACCCACTCACTGCTGCACACCTGTTCTGGGCCGGCGCCCATGGAATCGTTCAACTCGAACTCGGCGGCTTCCTCGTCGTGGGCTGCACGCTCGAGGACCTGCTGCCGAACCTGATCTCCGTGCTGGTCGACGGGCTGTCGACACGGGCGACCCCTTCGAACTGACCGTCGCGGCGACGACCCGACTCCCGGGCGGCTGACGTCAGCGGCCGGCGAGGGCGGCGACCACGGGGGCGAAGCCGTCGACGTCGCGGATCGTCACGTGGTTCACGTCGATCTGCTCGCGCAGGCGTTCGAGCTTGTCGACCACCTGCTCGACCGAACCGATCAGCACGAACGGCGTGGCCTCCAACAGCGCCCGCTCCATCCCGAACCGTTCGACCGCGGCGTCGAGCGCCGCCTCGGCGCCGTCGCCCACGTACGTGTGCTGCACCAGGATCGAGCGTTCGATCGCATCGCTGCGATCTCCGGCCTGCTGCGCGGCCTCGGTGAGCCAGCGGCTGCGCTCGGCGACGTGCTCGATCGCGAAGCCGCCGCCGTTGGGCACCCCGCCCTGACCGTGGTGCAGCCCGGTGTACTGGAAGATGTCGGCGAAGCGAGCGGCGAGCGACACCACCCGGCGACCGTGGCCGCCGATCAGGAACGGCACGCGCTCGGCTGCCGGCCGCACGCCCAACGCATCGAGCTCGACGTGGTGGTGCTCGCCGTGGAACGACGCGGCGCCGGTGTCGAGCAGCGAGCGCACCACCTCGAGCGACTCACCGAAGCGGGTGACCCGAGGTCCCGGCGCCCGCAGTTCGAGACCGATCGCGTCGTGCTCGCTCTGCATGTAGCCGGTGCCCCACCCGAGCACGAGCCGTCCGCCCGTCAAACGGTCGACCGTCGCTGCAGTGCGGGCCAGCAGGACGGGCTGGTGGAACTCGTTGTTGAGCACCAACGGGCCGACCCGCAGCCGCGTGGTGGCACCAGCGGCCATCATCAACGGCACGAACGGATCGACCGCGCCGATGTGGTCGTAGCTGTACAGCTCGTCGTAGCCGAGCGCCTCCACGTTGCGGGCGAACGCGGGCAGCGCTTCGGCGTCGTCGAACGGTGCGACCTGGACGGCGAATCGGAACGGTCTGGCCATGGATCGACCGTACCCGCGCTGGTCACACCGCGATGAGAGATGAGTGGCTGTAGCGCGCTCATCTCTCATCTGATCGGTGGGGGATCGATGGCGATGAGAGATGGGGTCGGCAGCGGCACTCATCTCTCATCGCGGTGGGTCCGGGTCAGCGGAAGTCGCGGCTGGCGTTGCTGGCGGGGACGGGCAGGGGCACCAATTGCTCGGCCACCACGTTCACCACACCCTCGCTGCGCTCGAGCCGGCCCCGGATGAGCAGCGCCGCCGCATCACGGGCGACCGCCCGGTGCCGAGCCCAACAACCCTTCGAGATCACCACGTTCATCAACCCGGTCTCGGGCCGCTGCCGGTGCGTGACCACCCCGGCGATCGTCACCCTCGACCGCGGCTCGGCCGTCTGCAGCTCGTCGGAGGTGAGCACCCCACGACGCCGCAACTCGTCGCGCAGGAACCGGGTGGGATGCCCCGTCGGCGCCACACCCGTGGCCCACAGGTCGGCCACCGCGGTCTCCACCTCGTCCATGCCCGGCAGCTGCGGCGCCACGATGCCGGTGACGATGCCCTGCAGCCGATCGGGGCGCGACTGCACCGCCGCGCCCACCTCCCACAGCGCGGTGCGGCGATCGCTGCCGAAGCACTCGGTGAACGCACCGGCGGTGGCCATCGCCTCGAGCTGGGTCTGCGACAGCTGCGGCACGCACCGCACGAGATGCTCGACCGAGATGTACGGCCGACCCGCCTCGATCTGCTTCGCCAACTCGGCACCGATGCCGCGCACCGACCCGATGCCGAGGCGCACCGCCACTCCACCCACGCTCTCCTCGCAGGGCTCGAGCGTCGCCGTCGCCAACGAGGCGTTGAGATCGGGCGTGTGCACGACCACACCGTGACGGCGGGCGTCCTGCACCAGCGAGTGCGGACTCCAGAACCCCATCGGCTGGGCGTTCAGCAGCGCCGCGCAGAACGCGGCCGGCTCGTGGTACTTGATCCACGACGACGAGTACACGAGATAGCTGAACGACACGCTGTGCGATTCGGGGAAGCCGTAGTTCGCGAACGCCGCCATCTTCACGAAGATCTCGTCGGCCACCGCCCCGGTGATGCCGCGCTCGGCCATCCCCTCGTAGAGCCGCGTCTTCAGTCGCTCCATCCGCGCCTTGCTGCGCTTGGACCCCATCGCCTGGCGCAGCTGGTCGGCCTCGCTCGGGGTGAAGCCGGCGACGTCGATCGCCATCTGCATCAGCTGCTCCTGGAACAACGGCACGCCGAGCGTCTTGCCCAGGCTGTTCTCGAGCAGCGGATGCAGGTAGGTGATCGGCTCCTGACCGTTGCGCCGCCGGATGTACGGGTGCACCGACCCGCCCTGGATGGGCCCGGGCCGGATGAGCGCGACCTCGACCACGAGGTCGTAGAACCGGCGCGGCTTGAGCCGCGGCAGCGTGGCCATCTGCGCGCGGCTCTCGATCTGGAACACACCGACGGTGTCGGCGCGGCACAACATCGCGTAGACCTCGTCCTCCTGCGGGATGGTGGCGAGATCGACCTCGTACCCGCGGTGCTCGCGGATGAGATCGACCGCGTAGTGCAGCGCCGAGAGCATGCCCAGACCCAGCAGGTCGAACTTCACGAGCCCCGCCGCGGCACAGTCGTCCTTGTCCCACTGGAGCACGCTGCGCCGGTCCATGCGCGCCCACTCGACCGGACACACCTCGATGACCGGCCGGTCGCAGATGACCATGCCGCCGGAGTGGATGCCGAGATGCCGCGGCGCGTCCTCGATCTCCGCGGCCAGGCTCATCACCGTGGCCGGGATGCTCACGTCGGGCTGGTCGGCCGTGCTGGCGAGGTTGCCCCACGCGTCGACCTGCTTGCTCCATGCGTCCTGCTGCCCGGGGGCGAACCCCAGCGCCTTGGCCATGTCGCGCACCGACGAGCGCGCCCGGTAGGTGATGACGTTGGCCACCTGCGCGGTGTGGTGCCGCCCGTAGCGCTCGTACACGTACTGGATGACCTCTTCACGCCGGTCGCTCTCGATGTCGAGGTCGATGTCGGGCGGGCCGTCGCGCTCGGGCGACAGGAACCGCTCGAACAGCAACCCCAACGAGACGGCGTCGGCCTTCGTGACCCCGAGGGCGTAGCAGACCGCGCTGTTGGCGGCACTGCCCCGACCCTGGCAGAAGATGTCGGCCCGGTTGCAGAACTCGACGATGTCCCACACCACGAGGAAGTAGCCGGCGAAACCGAGGCCTTCGATCACCTGCAGCTCGTGGTCGATCGTGCGCCACGCCCGGGCCCGCAGCGACAGGTCCTCCCCCGGCGCCGGCCGGTCGCCGTAGCGGCGGCGGGCGCCGTGCAGCACGATCTCGCGCAGGTACTCCATCTCGGTGAGCGGCCGACCGTCGGGCCCGTCGGGGCACGGGAACGGCGGCAGCGAGGGCGCCACCAACGACAGGTCGAACGCCGCGGCGCGACCGATCTCGGCCGCGAGTTCGACCACGCCCGGGTACCGCAGGAACCGCCGCGCCTGTTCGGCCCCACTGCGCAGATGCGCGGTCGCCGCGGCCGGCAACCACGGGTCGAGCTCGTCGAGGCTGCGCCGCGCCCGCACCGCGGCCACCGCCATCGCGAGCTGCCGTTGCGCGGGCGTGGCGTAGTGGACGTTGTTGGTGGCGATGCACGGCAGGTCGAGCCGGCCGGCCAGCTCGGCGAGCGCGTCGTTGCGTGCCGAGTCGAGCGGATCGCCGTGGTCCCACAGCTCGACCACCACCCGGTCGCGCCCGAACAGCTCGATCAGCCGTTGCAATTCGCGCCGCGCCGCGCTCGGCCCATCGGCCAACAGCGCCGCCGGCACCGTGCCCTTGCGACACCCGGTGAGCACCCACCAGTGACCGGCCGCAGCATCGGCCAGGTCGCCGAGGGCGAACTGTGGCGAGCCCTTCTCGCCCGCGAGGTGCCCGAGGCTGAGCGCACGCGACAGGCGGGCGTAGCCGTCGGTGCCGTCGGCGAGCACCAGCAGGTGGTGGCCGTGCGGGTCGGGTTCGTGACGCTGGTCGTCGCTGGCCACACGCACCTGCTGCAGCGTGTGGCGCTCGTCGCGGACCATGCGGGCGTCGGACATGGTGTCGGCGGTGATGGTGATCTCCGCGCCGAACACCGTGGGCAACCCCACGGCCCGGGCCGCCTCGGCGAAGCGCACCACGCCGTACAGCCCGTCGTGGTCGGTGAGCGCGAGCGCCTCGAGGCCGAGGCGGGCTGCCTCCTCGGCCAGCTGCTCGGGGTGTGAGGCACCGTCGAGGAACGAGAAGTTCGAATGGCAGTGCAGCTCGGCGTAGGGCGTGGCCGGTGCGTCGGGACGCATGAGCGGCCGGGTGGTGTCGGGATCGGCCGGCCGGAACGACGGCTGGTGCGGGGGCCGGATCGAGGGTTGGAACGGCTGACGCTTGCGGCTCCACGCCGGGCCGTCGCCGCCGGCGTTCCACGACGGCGAACCGGGCGCCCGCCCGTCCTTGCCCCGCGCCGACGGTGCCTCGGACGTCTCGGGCGCCTCGCCCTCCTGCTGCTCCCGGGCACGCGCCTGCTCGTGCTGCTCGGGCGTCCATCGGCCCGACAGCAGCGCTTCGACGTCCTTCCAGGGCATGCTCGGGTTGTTGAAGCCCATCGGGACACCGTATCGAACACCTGTTCGATCACACAAGACCCAGCGCATCACGGCCCTCGGCGCGTCCTGAGATTTTCTGGGAGGCTCGCGACGGAGAACGCTGCCGCCGAGCGATGGAAGGACGCATGAACGCCCCGATCACGGTCCGCCCCTCGGCGACGAGGACCCCCGGATGATCTCCACCCGCGACGCGATGGAGCTCTACGAGCACGCGGTCGCCGACGTCTACGGCTACCTCGTGCGCCGCTGCCCCAGCGTCGCCGTCGCCGAGGACCTCACCGCCGAGACCTTCCTCGCCGCCACCCGGGCCCTCCACGAGCACGACGAGGCGCTCTCGGTCGGCTGGCTGATCGGCACGGCCCGACACAAGCTGGTCGACCACTGGCGCCGCGAAGGGCGCCAGCGTCAGGCGCTCGAAGAGCTCTACGAGGGATCGGCCGCTCCGACCCACACGCCCGACTCCCCCGATCCCGTCGATGTGCTCCACGTCCACGACGTCCTGTCGCGGCTGACCCCGCATCACCGGGCGGCGCTGACCCTCCGCTACCTCGACGGCCTCCCGGTCGAGCAGGTCGCCACACTGCTCGACCGATCGCTCCACGCCACCGAGTCGTTGCTGATGCGGGCCAAGGCCGCCTACCGCGCCATGACCACCGACCGACCGCACGACCAGACGAACGACCCCACCACCGGCGAAGGACGTCCCCGATGAGCGACATCCCCGGCACCCCCGGCATCCCGACCGATCCGACAGATGCGACAGATCCGACAGATCCGTTCGACGCGCTCCGCGCCGACACCACACCCATCCCGCCGCCGGCCCACGTGGCCGAGCGCATCCGCCGCCTCGTCCTCGCCGAACAGGAGCGACTCATGACCGAGACCACGCCCGACGCCCCCGCCGCCCGCCCGGTACCCCGACGGGTCGCGGCCGACCTGACCGCCATGCCGACCGTCACGCCGTATCTCTGCGTCGACGGCGCGGCCGCGGCGATCGACTTCTACGTCGACGCCTTCGGCGCGGTGGAACACCACCGCATGGTCGGCGACGACGGGCGCATCGGCCACGCCGAGATCGTGATCGGCAACAGCCGGATCATGCTCGCCGACGAGTACCCCGAGGCGGGCGTGCTCGCGCCGACCACCCGGGGCGGGAGCTCGACCAACTTCACCTTCGCCACGCCCGACACCGCCACCCTCGACGCGATCTTCACCCGGGCACTCGAGCTCGGAGCGACCGAACTCCGCCCCGTCGCCGACCAGTTCTACGGTCACCGCCAGGGCACGCTGCTCGATCCGTTCGGGCACCAGTGGTCGATCAGCGCACCGATCGACGACTTCGACGACGACCAGTACGACGCCAACAGTCGCGATGCCGGGTTCGAGGTCGTTCGCCCCGAGCACGCGCCCATCGACGGCGATCACCAGGTGAAGCACCACGAACCGGGCGACCTCTTCTACTTCACCCTCCCCGTCACCGACCTCGCCCGGGCGCAGGCGTTCTTCGGTGCCGTGCTCGGGTGGCGGTTCGACGACCCGGGCAACGGTCACGTGGGCAACATCTCGGCGCCCCCTGGTGGCGTCGAGCCGACCTCGGAGCCGGCGCCGCCGAGGCTGTGGTTCGTGGTCGACGACATCGACGCCGCCGTGGCCCGCGTCCGCGAACTGGGCGGCACGGCGACCGATCCGGTGCGCTACGACTCGGGCTGGGACTCGACGTGCACCGACGACCAGGGCACGCCGTTCCACCTCAGCGTGCCGGCGACGAAGTACACCCGCTGACCGCCGCCGTCTCGGCCTGATCGACCCGGGTGCGGACGCGACAGCGAGCCACCCCGGTGACGGGGCGGCTCGCTGCGATGAACTCGATGGGACTCAGGCCTCGGCGAGGAGTTGGTAGAGCTTGCGACGGGCGTCGTTGACGATCGTCGTGGCCTGCGCGATCAGACCCGGCTCGCTCTGCACGCCGATCTGCTTGACCGCCATGCCGAGCTGGCCGAACGCGTGCCACAGGGCCCGATGGCCACCGCCTTCGTCGGACGGCATCCACGGGGCGCCGCCCGGCTCGTCGGCCCGTTCGGCCAACGCGGCCTGACCGGCCTCGGTGATCTCGTACACCCGCTTGTCGTCGCGCTGCTCGCTGCGCACGAGCCCGGTCTCCTCGAGCAACTGCAGCGTCGGGTAGACCGACCCGGGGCTCGGCTTCCACCGACCGCCGGTGCGGTCCTCGAGCCGCTGGATGAGCTCATAGCCGTGTCCCGGTCCGTCGACGAGCGCCGAGAGCAGCGCGAACCGGGTGTCGCCCCGCCGCATCCGCCCTCGTCCGCCGCGGGGCCCGGGGCCTCCGTGGCCGAACCCGAACTCGCGACCCGGACCCCTGCGACGGTGCTCCCCGGCCGATCCATGTGACCCGTGAGATTCATGTGATGGACGCATGATGCGCCTCCTTCCACCGATCGATCCATGTCTGATCTTGATCGGTCTCGATTGATTGAATGACATCACGATATATCGTTAACGATCTTCCGGCAACACCCATCGGTTGCGACAGCGGTCACGCGGGATCCGGGTCGAGCAGCCGGGAGCAGGCCGGCTCAGGGCAACCGGTTCGTGCGGCAGACGTCGCCGAACCAATGGGCGCTCGCCTTCGGGGTGCGCACCTGCGTCTGGTAGTCGACGTGCACGAGGCCGAATCGCTGCGAGTACCCCCAGGCCCACTCGAAGTTGTCCATCAGCGACCAGGCGAAGTAGCCGTGCACGTCGACGCCCTGGTCCATCGCGCCTGCGACCGCGCGCAGGTGGGCGTCGTAGTACGCCACCCGACGTTGATCGTCGATGCCATCCCCTGGACCCTCCCCCGCCCCGGCCGGTCCGTCGGAGTACGCAGCACCGTTCTCGGTGATGTAGATCGGCGGGAGCGCGGCGCCGTAGTCGTCCTGCAGTCGCATGAGCAGCGCCTCGAAGCCCTGCGGTGTGATCGGCCAGCCGATGTCGGTGGTGGGCCGGTCGACCTGCATCGGTGCCGACTCGGGAGCGCTCACGTGAGGTGACACGCCGGGCCCCGCAGCCGCGGTGCGCTGTGTGTAGAAGTGGTCGTTGTAGTAGTTGATGCCGAGCCAGTCGAGCTCCTGGCCGATCTGACCCTCGTCGCCGTCCTGCACGCAGTTGGCCCACGAACCGAGATCGTCGAGCACGTCGAGCGGATACCGGCCGAGCAGCACGCCGTCGAGCCACCACCGGTTGAGCGTGCCGTCGATGCGCCGCTGCGCGTCGTCGCCGAGCGCGTCGTCGACGTGCACGGGCGCCGGGTTGATCACGATGCCGAGCGACAGGTCGGCGCGCACCGAGCGCATCGCTTCGAGCGCGTAGCCGTGGGCGAGCAGTTCGTGGTGCGCGACCGCGACCGCCGATGCCGGATCGCGCAGGCCGGGCGCGTGCTCACCGCTCGCGTGCCCGAGGTATGCGTAGCACCACGGCTCGTTGAAGGTCGCCCAGCGTTCGATGCGATCGCCGAACTCGCGGGCCATCAGCGCCGCGTAGTCGGCGAACCACCAGGCGCTCTCGCGCTGACGGAAGCCGCCCTTGTCCTCGAGCGCCTGCGGCAGGTCCCAGTGGAACAGCGTGGGCACCGGCTCGATGTCGTGCTCGAGCAGCAGGTCGACGAGGCGGTGGTACTGGGCGAGGCCCGTCGCCGACGATGCGCCAGCTCCCTCCGGCAGCACGCGCGGCCACGAGAACGAGAAGCGGTAGGCCTGCAGGCCGAGGTCGGCCATCATCTTCACGTCGTCGGCCATCAGCCGCAGGTGGTCGCACGCGACATCGCCGTGATCACCGTTCAGCACCGCACCCGGACGACGGCAGAACGCGTCCCACACGCAGTCGCCACGGCCGGCACGATCGCCCTCGATCTGGAAGCTGGCGGTGGCGGCGCCCCAGAGGAAGCCGTTCGGGAAGCGGACCGGGGCACGATCGGGCATCGGGGCGGGGGCGTTCATCGGGCGTCTCCTCGAGGGTCGAGCGTGGGTCGAGCGGGCGGGGTCAGGGAGCTGACGGCGGTCGGGCAGCGGCGGCGACAGGTGCGGCGACCGGGGGTGGCGGCTGAACGCCGCCGTCGCGGGCGTCGACGAACCAGCCCATCGCGAGCGGGCCGAGACGGAGCCACGGACCGTCGATCGCGACCGATCCACCGAGCAGTTCGACCGGCTCCTCGAGCCCGGCCCAGCGCAACGCGTCGACCGACACCGACACCGAGGTGGGCCCGACGTTGGCGATGCCGTAGAAGCGGCCGTGCACCGGATGACGGCGCTCGAAGGCCAGCACCGACAGCCGGTCGTGTCGATGCATGTAGGTCTCGCCGCCCGACGACAGCGCCGGTGTGGCACGGCGCACCTGCAGCAGGTGCCGCATGCCGTCGAACACCCGACGCTCCACCGACGCGGGCGCCGCCTGCTCGACCGTCGCCCAGTCCATCGTCGGCCGGTGCACCCACCGCGAGTCGTCGGCGCGGTGCGGATCGTCGAGGAACGACCAGTCGTTGCACATCGCGATCTCGTCGCCCATGTACAGCAGCGGGATGCCGCCGAACGACGCGATCACCTGATAGCCGAGCAGCAGCCGTCGCACCCCCAGGTCGAGCATCGCCTCGTCGCCGTCGCGGCGCGCCCGCTCGATGCCGGCCAGCGATGCCGCGCTGCCGCAGGTGCGCTCGTCGGCGGCCGCCTCGTTCGACGAGAACGCGGCGCCGAGCGCGAACGAGCCGGGCGCGTCACCCCGGTAGAACTCGGCGAGGTAGCGGCGGTGCGCGGCGCCGTCGAGGCCGATCTGCGCGGCGACGGCGTCGTCGACGGCCCAGCCGATGTCGTCGTGGCAGCGCAGGTACGACACCCACCCGGCACGCCGCGGCGTGGGCGGCAGCAATGCGAGCGATTCGGTCGCGAGGCGAGCGTCGCCGGTGGCGAAGCTGTTCCACAGCATCACCATCAACTGGTTGTGGTAGGCGATGTGGCACTCGTCGCGCTCCTGGCGGTGCGCGCCGAGGTACGGCACCAGGTCGCGCGGGGCGACGATCGCCTCGGCCTTCAACACCGCACCGGGCGCGGCGATCGACACGTAGGCGCGGAACGCCTGTGCGATGAGGTGCGCCTCGGGCTGGTTCTGACAGCTGGTGCCCATCCGCTTCCACGTGAACGCGATCGCATCGAGGCGGAGCACGTCGACGCCGAGGTTCGCGAGCTCGAGCATCACGCCGAGCATCTCGACGAAGACGTCGGGGTTGGCGTAGTTCAGATCCCACTGGTACGTGTTGAACGTCGTCCACACCCAGCCCTGCAGGTCGTCGTCCCACGTGAAGTTGCCGGGTGCGATCTCGGGGAACACCTCGGGCAGGGTGCGCTCCCACTGGTCGGGCAGCGTGCGATCGGGGAACACGAGGTAGTAGTCGCGGTGCCTCGCCGAGCCAGCCTTCGCCTCGAGCGCCCACGGGTGTTCGGCGGCCGTGTGGTTGAGCACGAGGTCGAGGCACAGGCTGATGCCGCGGGCCCGCAGCGCATCGGCGAGCGACTCGAGGTCGGCGCGGGTGCCGAGGTGCGGCTCGACATCGGTGTAGTCGACGATGGCATAGCCGCCGTCGTTGGCACCCTCGCGCGCCTTGAGCACGTTCATCAGGTGCAGGTAGGTGACGTGCAGACCGTCGAGGTGATCGAGGTGACCGGCGACCCCCTGCAGGTCGCCGCCGAACTGCTCGGCGTAGGCGACGTAGCCGATCTGGTCGGCGTCCTGGAACCAGTGCGGGTGCTGCTCGCGACGGATGTCGAGCTCGCTCAGACCTGGCTTGCGTCGCCCCGCCGCGGCAGCGGCCACGTCGAGGACGCGCGCCTCGAGCAGGTCGAGGTCGTGGTCGGGGTAGAGGGCGGCGAGCAATGGGCGACCCACCGGAGCGAAGGTGCGCACCCGCTCGGCGTACCGGAACGCGGCGTCGGCGACCGGGGCCGCTCCGAATCGATCACCGGGCCGGCCACCGGCCGAACTGCCGGCCGGGTCCGCGGGTGTCGCGACGGCGGTCATCGCTGCGTGCGGTCGGTTCGCGCCGACCTCGCATGAGCCCCCTGCCGTTTCATCGCCGCGAGTGTATTGTCACAGGGATGCAAGCGCTTACATCGGGCGAGGGTCCATGGGACGCCGACTCCGACGCGCCTGCGCTCGTCGGCCGGGCGACCATCGACGACGTCGCACGCGAGGCCGGGGTCTCGACGGCCACCGTCAGCCGTGCGCTGCGCCAGCACCCGTACGTCGCCGAGTCCACACGCCAGCGGGTGATGACCGCCGTCGAGCGCCTGAAGTACGTCGCCAACTCCAACGCCGCCCGGCTCGCCTCGGGCCAGAGCCGCACCGTCGGGTTCATCGCGCCGATGCTCACCAGCTGGTACACGAGCGAGCTGATGGTGGGCGTCGAGGAGGTGCTCACCCACGAGCGCTTCGACCTCCTGATCGGCACGGCCAACTCGGCGTCGCGCGAGCGCATCTTCCGTGGCGACGCCCGGTTCCAGCAACACATCGACGGGGTCATCCTGGTCGACGTGTTCTGCGGCGACGACGGCGCCCGCCGGCTCGCCGCGCTCGACACGCCCATCGTCGTGCTGGGCGAGCAGTTGCAACGGATCACCTCCGTCTCGGTCGACAACGAGCGCGGCGCGCGCCTCGCGGCCAAGCACCTGATCCAGCTGGGCCACAAGCGGATCGCCCTGGTCGGCGGCCACAACGACCTCGACGTGGCGAAGAACGTGCCCACCGAGCGCGCCAAGGGTTTCCGCGACACGCTGCAGGCCGCAGGTCTTCGCCTGCCGGCCGCATATGTGCAGGACGGCGACTTCACGATCCCCGGTGGCCATCGGGCGATGCGCGCCCTCCTCGGGCTGCCCAAGCCGCCGTCGGCGGTGTTCTTCATGTCCGACGAGATGGCCTTCGGTGCGCTCGAGGCGGTCCGCGACGCAGGTCTCCGTGTGGGCCACGACGTGTCGATCGTGGGCTTCGACGACCACCCGGTGGCCGGCCCGATCGGCCTCACCACGGTGCGCCAGCCGGTGCGCGAGATGGGACGCCTCGGGGCGCGGCTGATGCTCGACACCCTCGACGGTTTCGGCACGGTGCGCCACCACCCGATGGAACTGACGCTCGTCGAGCGGATCAGCTCCGGCCGGCCGGCCTGACCCGCACGACCCCGCACGACCCCGCCCGACCCCGCCTGAGCGGTGTCGATCCGGGCGTCCCTGTCGCACGGTTCCCGGCGCCCTCCGTCGGCGTCCCCCACCACGGTGGGAACTGCACGGGACCAACGACCCCTTGCGATTGACGAGCGCCTGCACCGGGAGTAGTCTGCAAGCGCTTACATACGTGGCCGCTCCGGCGGTCTCTATCTCCGAGGGGGAGAAAAAATGGCATCACGCCGACGTTTGGCCGCCATGGCCATCGTTGCCGGCGTCGTGTTCGCCGCTTGCGGCAGCGACGACGAAGACACGACCACGGACACCGAGGCTGCATCCGCCACCACCGCCGCTGAGGAAGGTGGCACCGCCACCACCGCAGCTGCCGGCGGCGGCGAGTTCGCAGGCACCACGGTCACCATCCTGAGCTCCATCCGCGACGTCGAGGCCGAGCGCCTCAACGAAGCATGGGCCTCGTTCGAAGCCGAGACCGGCATCGACATCGTCCACGAGGGCAGCGCGACCTTCGAAGACGACCTGAAGCTGCGCGTCGACGGCGGAGACGCCCCCGACCTCGCCTTCGTGCCCCAGCCCGGCCTCCTGGCCACCCTCGCCCGCGACGGCAAGGTCATCCCGCTGGCCGACACCGAGGCCGGCGTGCTCGAGAACAACGGCGAGAGCTGGGTCGGTTACGGCTCGGTCGACGGCACGTACTACGCGCCGCCGTTCGGCGCCAACATCAAGAGCCTCGTGTGGTACAGCCCTGAGGCCTTCACCACCGCCGGCTACGAGATCCCGACCACCTGGCAGGGTCTGCTCGACCTGAGCCAGCAGATCGTCGACGACGGCGGCACCCCGTGGTGCGTCGGCGCCGAGTCCGGTGGCGCCACCGGTTGGGTGCTCACCGACTGGACCGAGGACGTCATGCTCCGCACCGCGGGCCCCGACGTGTACGACCAGTGGGTCAACCACGAGATCCCGTTCAACGATCCGGCCGTGCTGGCCGCGCTCGACCAGGTCGGCGCGATCGTGAAGAACGACGACTTCGTCCTGGGCGGCGCCCAGAGCATCCCGAGCACCAGCTTCCAGGAAGCCGGCCTGCCGCTGCTCGACGGCGAGTGCTTCATGCACCGTCAGGCGAACTTCTACGGCAACCAGTGGCCCGAGGGCACGACCAAGGGCCCCGACGGCCAGGTCAACACCTTCTTCCTGCCCATGGTGAACGAGGACGACCCGAAGGCCATGCTCGGCGGCGGCGAGCTCATCGCTGCGTTCGCCGATCGTCCGGAAGTCGCAGCCGTGGCTGCCTACCTGACCAGCGCCGACTACGCCAACGAGCGTCTGAAGCTCGGCAACTGGCTCACCCCGAACAAGGCTGCCGACATCTCGCTGGTCACCGACCCGCTCGAGCAGCAGTTCGCCCAGCTCCTCGCCGACTCGGAAGTCTTCCGCTTCGACGGCTCCGACCTGATGCCCGGCCCCGTGGGCGCCGGTTCGTTCTGGAGCGAGATGGTGGAGTGGGTCGTCGACTCGCAGGATTCGCAGACCACCCTCGACAACATCGAGGCCAGCTGGCCGAAGTGAGGTCGACCCTTCACAGGATCACACCTTCGATCACTCCGGTGATCACACCTTGTTGACATGACGTCACGGGGCGGGCTCGCTTCGGCGGGCCCGCCCCGTGCGGTTTCTCACACATGAGTTTTTCAGGCGCCTAAGGTGCGCCACGGGGTCGCACCGATCACGGTGCAATGGAAGTCCGGGGGGACATGGGAGACATCTTCAGCTCACTGGGCCTGGTGGTGGTCGGCATCGCGATCTTCGTGGCCGTCCTCGGGGCCCTCTACTGGCTCGCGAGCCAGTTGCCCGAACCATGGCGCGAACGAGCCCGCACCGCGGTGTTCATCGGCCCGGGCATCATCCTGCTGCTGGGACTGGTGATCCCGGCGCTGCTCAACTTCCGCTACTCGTTCCTCGACCGCGACGACGAGTGGTACGGGTTCGGCAACTACCGCGACATCTTCACCAACGACAACAACATCAAGGTGCTCGCGAACACGCTGTGGTGGGGCATCCTCGTCACGGGCGTCAGCACCATCATCGGCATCACCATCGCCCGCTTCGCCGACCGCATGCGCGGCGAGCCGATCGCCAAGGCACTGATCTTCCTGCCCACCGCGATCTCCATGGTGGGCGCCGGCATCATCTGGAACTTCGTCTACTCCCCCAAGGAGTACGGCCTGCTCAACTCGATGCTGCGGCTGCTGCCGGGCGAGCAGGAGACCAAGTTCTTCCTGCAGGACCCGAAGCTGTTCGGCATCCAGAGCAACTACGTGCCCGGCCTCAACACCGTGCTGATCATGGTCGTGATCATCTGGATCCAGGCCGGCTTCGCCACCGTGGTCATCAGCGCCGCGCTGAAGGGCGTGCCCGACGACCTCGTCGAGGCCGCCAAGATCGACGGCGCCACCGACCGGCAGGCGTTCTACAAGGTCGTGCTGCCGTACATCAAGGGCACGATCATCACGGTGGCCACCACCGTCGTGATCGCCGTGCTGAAGATCTTCGACATCATCCAGACCATGGGCAAGGGCGGATCGTTCGGCACCAGCACGATGGCCAACGAGATGTACGAGCAGGCGTTCCCGCAGGACAACGAAGGACTGGGCGCCGCCTGGGCCGTGCTGCTGTTCGTGGCCGTCGCCCCGATCGTGTTCGTGAATGCCCGCAACCAACGCGCGATGCGAGAAGGACGCTGACATGACCGACATCTCTGCTCCCCTGCCCCACGCCGTCACCGCCGACAGCTCCACCGACAGCTCCAAGGACAAGGTGAAGGACGAGACCCCGCTGATGACCAAGGTGGCCAAGGCCACCGGCAGCGGCCCGGGCAAGTACATCGTGTGGCTCATCGCCGCCCTGTGGACCGTGCCCACCATGGGCCTGCTCATCTCGTCGTTCCGACCCGAGGACGACATCAAGACCTCGGGCTGGTGGACGTGGTTCGGCGAACCCGGCAACGTCACCTTCGACAACTACAGCTCGGTGCTCAGCGACAAGGTCGGTGGCCAACCGTTCAGCTCGTTCTTCTGGAACACCGTGCGCATCGCCGTGCCGGGCGCGATCATCCCGATCGCGGTCGCCTCGTTCGCCGCCTACGCCCTGTCATGGATGCACTTCAAGGGCCGCGACGCCCTGTCGGTGTTCATCGTGGCGCTGATGGTCGTGCCGCTGCAGATGTGCCTCATCCCGTTGCTGCGCCTGTTCAGCAGCGACGCGTTCGAGAAGCTGCCGCTCGAGGGCATCCCCTCGATCTGGCTCGCACACGCCATCTTCGGCATGCCGATCGCGATCTTCCTGTTGAAGAACTTCATCGGCTCCCTGCCGAGCGAGGTGATCGAGGCAGCACGCGTCGACGGCGCGAGCCACATGACGATCTTCCTGAAGATCGTGATGCCGCTGTCGGTGCCGGCCATCGCCTCGCTCGCGATCTTCCAGTTCCTCTGGGTGTGGAACGACCTGCTCGTCGCCAAGGTGTTCGGCGGCGGCGCTCGCAACCAGCCCATGACCTATGCCCTCGTCGACATGGTCGGCAACAAGGGCAACGAGTGGCAGCTCCTCACGGCCGGTGCGTTCATCACGATGATCGTCCCGCTGATCGTGTTCCTCTCGCTCCAACGCTTTTTCGTCCGTGGCCTGCTGGCCGGAAGTGTCAAGGGATAACGCTCATGTCGACGCTCACCATGAAGAACCTCCAGAAGAAGTACCCGAACGGCTACGAGGCCGTGCCGGGGCTCGATCTGCACGTCGACGACGGCGAGTTCCTCGTCCTCGTCGGCCCCTCGGGCTGCGGCAAGAGCACCGTGCTGCGCATGGTCGCCGGTCTCGAGGACATCTCGGGCGGCGAGCTGCTGATCGACGATGTGGTCGTCAACGATCGCGGCCCGCAGCAGCGCGACATCGCGATGGTGTTCCAGAGCTATGCGCTCTATCCGAACATGACCGTCGAGGGGAACATCGCGTTCGCGATGAAGCTGCGCAAGACCGACAAGGACGTCATCAAGGCCAAGGTGGCCGAGGTGGCCGAACTGCTCGAGCTCACCGCGGTGCTCGACCGCAAGCCGGGTCAGCTGTCCGGCGGTCAGCGCCAGCGCGTGGCGATGGGTCGTGCGATCGTGCGCGAACCCAAGCTGTTCCTGATGGACGAGCCGCTGTCGAACCTCGACGCCAAGCTGCGCGTGCAGACCCGGGCCGAGATCGCCAAGCTCCAGCGGCGCCTCGGGGTCACCACGATGTACGTCACCCACGACCAGGTCGAGGCGATGACGATGGGCGACCGTGTCGCGGTACTGCGTCGGGGGATCCTGATGCAGTGCGCGAGTCCCGCGCAGCTCTACGAGGCGCCCGACAACCTGTTCGTCGCCCAGTTCATCGGCTCGCCGTCGATGAACGTGCTGCGCGGCAAGGTGAGCAGCGCCGGCGATGCGGGCATCGCGCTCGAACTCGCCGGCCAGACGATCACCCTCACCGGGGCCTCCGCACAGCGACTGGCCGGCCTGGCCGCATATGTCGGTCAGGAGATCGCGATCGGTATGCGCCCGGAGGCGATCGGCGGCGACGGCACGGCGAGCATCGACATCGACGTCGACCTCGTCGAGATGCTCGGCTCGGAGAAGCTCGTGCACGCCACGATGGGTGCCCCGTCGGTGCGTTCCACCGACACCGCGATCGAGACGAGCTCGGGCAACGAGTCGACGGTCGTCGCCTCGCTCGATCCTCGCCGCGAGATCCGCGTCGGCGAGCGGGTGACCCTCACCCTCGACACGCTCCGGCTGCACGCGTTCGACCTGTCGACCGGTGCGGCGATCGGCCGCGCCAGCAGCTGATCCTGAGGCGCCTGATCGCACGGCCGACCTCACGCCTGGTCCCACGGGCCCGCCCTCCGGGGCGGGCCCGTGGCGCGTTCAGCGGCGGAACCAGGCGGTGGTGTCGGCGGGGACGGTGCCGTCGGTGAGCGGGCCGCTGGCGAGCAGCAGCTCCCAGCCGTCGGGCACCGGCACCGGCGAGGCCGACACGTTCACGAGGCAGGCGAACCCTGGCTCGCGGGTGAACGCGAACGCACCGTCGGGCATCGACGGCGACCACGCCATCTCGCCGTCGCCGAGTGCCGGTTCCGCCCGGCGCATCGCCAACCCGGCCCGGTACAGCTCGAGCATCGACGACGCGACACCCTCCTGACCCGACGCCGCGAACTCGCCGAACCATGCGGGCTGGGGCAGCCAGGGCGCATTGCCGTGGTCGGGCCCGAAGCCGAATGTCGGCGGTGAGTCGCTCCACGGGATCGGGACGCGACACCCGTCTCGACCGCGGTCGGTGTGGCCGCTGCGCTCCCACGTCGGGTCCTGCAGCGCCTCGTCGGGCAGGTCCTCCACCTCGGGCAGACCGAACTCCTCGCCCTGGTACACGTAGCAACTGCCCGGCAGGGCGAACATCAGCAGTGCGGCCGCCCGTGCCCGACGGAGACCGAGCGACAGATCGGCGTCGGCGGCGAGGTCGCGCAGGTGATGACCGCGCACGCCCTCCTGGGATCGGGCAAGGCGCGACACGTGGCGAGCGACGTCGTGGTTCGACAGCACCCAGGTGGCCGGCGCGCCGACGGCACGGTGCTCGATGAGGGTGTCGTCGATCACCGTGCGCAGTTGGTCGGCCGACCAGGGGCAGCGCAGGAAGTCGAAGTTGAACGCGGTGTGCAGTTCGTCGGCGCGCAGGTAGCGGGCGATCCGCGACGGGTCGGGCACCCACGCCTCGGCGACGAAGATCCGCGGCGGGTCGTACGCGTCGGCGACGCGCCGCCACTCGCGGTAGATCTCGTGCACCTCGTCGCGGTCCCAGTGCGGATGGTCGGTCTGGTGCACACCGGGGATCGACTGCAGCCGGAACGGCAGCGTCGCCCACGAACGCGCAGCGATGTCGGGCAGGCCCTCCTCCTTCACGAGCGAGTGGGCGACATCGATGCGGAAGCCGTCGACGCCCCGGTCGAACCAGAAGCGCAACGTCTCGAGGAAGTCGGCGTGGACGTCGGGATGGTGCCAGTTGAGGTCGGGCTGTTCCGGGGCGAACAGGTGCAGGTACCACTGGCCGGGCGTGCCGTCGGCCTCGACCACGCGTGTCCAGGCGGGGCCGTGGAACGCGCTCTGCCAGTCGTTCGGACGCTCGTCGCCGTTCGGGCCGAGGCCGTCGCGGAACACGTACCGCTCTCGCTCGGGCGAGCCGGGGCCCGCGGCGAGCGCCTGCTGGAACCACACGTGCTGGTCGGACGTGTGGTTCGGCACGATGTCGAGCAGCACGCGCACACCGCGGTCGTGGGCGGCGGCGATCAGCTCGGTCGCCGCCTCGAGCGTGCCGAAGCGAGGTTCGATCGCCCGGTAGTCGCTGACGTCGTAGCCGGCGTCGGCGAACGGCGACGGGTACCACGGGTTGATCCAGATCGCGTCGACGCCGAGCGACACCAGGTGGTCGAGCTTCGAACGCAGGCCGGCGATGTCACCGAGCCCGTCCCCGTCGGCATCGGCGAAGCTGCGGATGTACACCTGGTAGATGACGGCGTGCCGCCACCAGTCGCGACGATCGTCGGACATGTCCCCTCCATCGTTCATGCGCTCGCTCATGAGGGCTCGTTCACGCGGGCGCGAGCCAGCAGCAGGTGTTGGCCGGCAGCCGTCCCGCGTCGTCGTGACCCGGCGCCGAGCTGATCACGATCTCGGCGCCGGCCAGCGTCGGCACCAGTGCCGCCAGGTCGATCTCCGCGTCACCGACGTTGAGCACGACCGTGACGTCACCGCGCCGGAGCATCAGCAGGTCGGGATGTTCGACGTCGACGAACGTCAGCCCGGCGTCGGGGTCGAGCCGCGACCGCCGGGCGCGCAGGAGGTGGTGGTACAGCGACAGCATCGAGTCGGGGTCGTGCTGTTGGGACGCCACGTTGTACGTGCCCCAGCCGTCGGGTTGGGGCAACCACGGCGCCGACGGTCGGCTCGATGGACTGCCGGGGTCGGACCCGAACGAGGACCCGAACGAGAAGCCGAACGAGGTCGCCCGATCGGCGGTCCACGGCATCGGCACACGGCAGCCGTCGCGACCGGGCTCGCGGCCCTCGGTGCGTTCGAAGATGGGGTCCTGGCGAACGGCGTCGTCCAGGTCGAGCACCTCGGGCAGCCCGAGCTCCTCGCCCTGGAACAGGTACAGCGAACCGGGCAGCGACGCCGCGAGCGTGATCGCGGCGCGGGCCCGCACGGTGCCGAGCGCGAGATCGACCGGCGTGCCCGTGTACACGAGGTTGTTCTTGGTCCAGCTCGACAGCTCGGTGGCGTCGGCGCGGCCGTAGCGGGTGACCGAACGCTGGGTGTCGTGGTTGTTGATCGTCCAGGTGAGCGGCGCACCCGACGCGGTGAGCGCCTCGTACACCGGCTCGATGGTGGCCCGCAGCGTGTCGACGCGCCACGGCGCGAGCATCAGGTCGAAGCAGAACGACTGGTGGAACTCCTGCGGGTTCAGGTACTGCAGCAGCAGGTCGGGGCGATCGGGGGTGTACGCCTCGCTCACCGACACCAGTTCGCGGCCGGGGTGCGTGCGCTCGTACTGCTCGAGCAGCGTGCGCCACCCGCGCCAGTGCTCGTGGGCCGTCGGCCAGAACACCGAGTACGGGTTGTGCGACCACACGTCGTTCTCGGCGGTGCCCTCGGGTGGCGGCGGTGCGTCGGGCAGACCCGGCGCCTTGCCGACGACGGCGACCGCATCGACGCGGAAACCCTCGACCCCACGGTCGAACCAGAACGTGAGCATCGCGTCGAACATCGCGACGACGTCGGGGCACGACCAGTCGAAGTCGGGCTGCCACGGCGAGAACGTGTGCAGGTACCACTGCCCGGGCGAGCCGTCGGCCTCGGTGACGCGTGTCCACGTCGGCCCGCCGAACACCGACCGCCAGTTGTTCGGCGGCTCGTCGCCGTTCGGACCGCGGCCGTCGCGGAAGTAGAACCGGGCACGCTCGGGGCTGTCCGGACCGGCGGCGAGCGCCGCCTGGAACCACGAGTGCTGCGAGCTGCAGTGGTTGGGCACCACGTCCATCAGCACGCGGATCGAGCGGGACCGTGCGGCCTCGATCAGCCGGTCGAACGTGGTCAGGTCGCCGTACATCGGCTCGATGCCGAAGTAGTCGGCGACGTCGTAGCCGTGGTCGAGCTGTGGCGACGGGTAGCACGGGGTGAGCCACACGGCGTCGACACCCAAGGTCTCGAGGTGGTCGAGGCGGCCGATGATGCCGGCGAGGTCGCCGATGCCGTCGCCGTCGGCGTCGGCGAACGACCGCACGTACACCTGGTACACGACGGCGTCACGCCACCACGGCGCCGCCTCGGTCGGCTGCTCGGTCGGCTGCTCGGTCGGCTGGTCGGTGGTGGCGGTCATCGGCGGGGTCCCGTGGTGGAGCGGACGACCAGTTCGATCTGCAGCTCCTCGGCGAGCTGCGGACGGGCGTTGGCGGCGATCGCTTCGAGCACGAGGTCGGCGCCGCGGCGGCCCGATCCCTCCAACGGTTGACGGACGGTCGTGAGGTTCATGAGCGCGGCGAGCTCGATGTCGTCGTAGCCGATGACCGACAGGTCGTCGGGCACGCGCCGATCGAGTGCGGCGGCGGCCTCGAGCACGCCGACGGCCTGCACGTCCGACGTGGCGACGATGGCCGTGGGCGGATTCGACATCGACAACAGATCGAGGGTCATCTGCTTGGCGGCCGAGCGCAGGTGCGCGCCGTAGCGGACGAGTTCGGGCATCGGCTCGATCCCTGCCTGGGTGAGCGCCCGGCGGTAGCCCTCCTCGCGGTGGACGCTCGACACGAATCCGAACGGGCTGTTGGGTGGTTCGCCGACGAAGCCGATGCGCGTGTGGCCGATGTCGATGAGGTGCTGGGTCGCGATCTGGCCACCCCAGCGGTCGTCGATGCACACGCTGGGCAGCGACGGCGCGGTCGTGTCGATCAGCACGGTCGGGAACCGGGCCGATGCCAGCCGTTCGCCCTCACTGTCGCTCAACGGCAACGAGATCACGATCAACCCGTCGAGCGAATGCGTGGGAATTTCCAGGAGTCGTTCCGTAATCTGGCCGGGTGCGGCGACGTTGAACAGGACGACCTCGTAGCCGTGCGGCTGCAACCGTGCGACCACGCCGCGGATGCGCTCGTACGCCGACGGCTCGTCGAAGAAGGTGACCAGGACACCGATCAATCCGCCGCGTCGTCCCTGGCCAATACGCTTGCGACGGTTCGGCGAGTAGCCAACTTCCTCCATCGAGCGCAGCACCCGTTCGCGCATGGCAGGGCTGACGTTCGGGCTGTCGTTGAGCACACGCGAGACGGTGCCGATGCCCACCTTCGCGTGGGCTGCCACCAGTGCCAAGGTCGTCATCGGCGTGGAACACTAGCGCGCGATTTCCACGTGTTCCGTGCGCCGCACGGCCGCGACGACCGCCGCTGCCTGCGCACCGGTGGCATCGCGCACGACGACGTGCCGGCGACCGGACAGGTGGATGTGGACGTGATGGAGGTCGTGTCGTCGCTGGAACGGCGACTGGCTCGTGCGCCAGCTCTGCACCCGATCGATCGGCACCAGCGCGCGCGACCACGCCAGCGCTCCGGCCTCGACGACGACGACGTCCGGGCCGATCCCGTGGCGTCGCGACCGGCCGGACGCACGTGCGACCAGGCCGACCACCACGAGCAGCGCCACCACGGCGACGGCCACCACTCCCCGAGCGCCGGAATCGAGGATCGGCAACCAACCGGTGAGCGCGACCGCGATCAGCAGGCGCCGGCGCACGAGTCGGTCGACGGCCACCGAGGCAGCCGCTCGATCGGCCGCCACCACCTCGCGGCCGCCGAGGGCGACCAGCGACACGGCGATGGCGTCGTCCCAGCGCGCCACCGGCACCGAGTCGTCGGCGCTGCCGGCGCCATCGCTCGTCGAACGGCCGCTCGTGGCGATGTCGACCGAGGCCAGGCCCAGCCAGCGGCGCAGCACGTTGCGGTGCAGGCGCACCAACTGCACCCGAGCGATCGGCACCGTGGTGGCGCGCTGCTCGAGCAGTCCTCGTTCGATCACCAGATCCGCCGAACGACGCGAGAGCCGGAAGCGGTGGTTGCGCAGCGCAGCGAGTGTCGCGGCGATGACGAACGACAGGATCACCGCCGCGACGGCGAAGCCCACCACGGGCAGCCGCTGGGCGACCTCGCCCGCGTCGTCGTCGAGGCCGACGTCGTCGAGCACCTGCAGCGCGGCGACGAGCGCCGCCGGCAGCAACAGCAGTGACGCGCCGGTGACCCCGCCGAGCGCCAGCAGCTTCGGATCGAGCCGCAGCAGTTCGTGCGCCGGAGGGGGCGGGATCGCGGTGGCGGACGACACCCCGGCCACTGCTTCGCGACGGAACTGCTCGAGTGCCGACTTGAGCGCCTCGGCATCCGCGACCGACAGCACGTCGAGCAACACGTCGCCGTCGTCGCTGCCGGCGTTGGCCAGTTGCAGCCGCAGCCTCGACACGCCGAGCGCCTGGTGTCGCAGCTTGCGGACCACCTCCACCTGCTGCAGGCGGGCCACGGGCACCCGCCGGACGGTGCGGTTCCACACGCCGCCGGCGACGGTGAGCTCGGCACCGTCGAAGGCGTACGTGGTGCGCCACCACGCCACCACCCTCGTCGCCAGCAGCACGACGACACCGGTCGCCACCGCCACGATGCCCCACGACTGGGCGACGGCCACCAGGAAGACCGGCCACATCCGCGGCAACCACACGAGCAGGTCGATCACCGGTGACATCGGATGCAACCGACTCGGCTCGCTCGCGATCCCGCTGATCCCGCTGATCCCGCTGATCCCGCTGATCCCGGTGGTTCCGCTGGTTGTCGTGATCGCCGGGTGCTCCGGCATCGCTGCAGTCGCCGGGTCCGACGAGCGCTCCGGCTGCGGTGCCGGCGCAGTCGGCGGGAGGCGTGGCTCGTCGTCCAAGGCGGTCGTCGTGGAGGGGTCAGTGGCCGTCGTCGGCCGTGGTCGGGCGGGCGGCGATCAGCAGCCGCTCACGCAGGAGGTCGGCCTCGGCCGCGGCGAGGTGCGGCACCGTCGCATCGCTCATCGCCGACGCGGTGCGCAGCCGCAGCGTCACCACGTCGTAGCGGCGCTGGATCGGGCCCTGCTCGACGTCGATCTGCTGGATCCGGTGGAAGGGCACGGCGGCCGAGGTGCGGAACCACACGCCGTGACGCAGTTCGAGCGCGTCGTCGCCGACGCGGTAGCGCCAGTACCGATATCGCAGCGTGGGGTGCCATGCGGCGACGCCGATGCCGACGAGCGCGAGCACACCGGCGATGGCTGCGGCGAGCTCCGGACCCGCGGCGGCGAGCACGATCGCGACCACCACACCCGCGACGATCGTCGTCGCGGGCACACCCACGACGCGCCAGATGAACGGGGCAGCAGGGTGCAGCGGCTGGAATCCGCCGTCGCCGTCGTGCGATGCCGCGGAGGCCGTCAGGGCGTCCACTCGTAGCGCGCGTCCGGCGCGCGTTCCTCGTTGCCGCGGCCATCGGTGAGCTCGGCCACGGTGAAGCCGGCCGCCTCGTAGAAGGCGCGAGCCCGGGCGTTGACCTGGAAGGTCCACAGCTGCAGACCGTCGGGGAAGCGCTGGATCGCCCGGTCGAGCAACCGGGTGCCGAGCCCCTGCCCCATGCGGGTGGGATCGACGTAGAGCTGCTCGATCCAACCGGTGCCGCCGATCCCGGCGTCGAGCACCATCAGCGCGACCACGGTGCCGTCGACCTCGGCGACGGTGGCCTCGGTATGGCCGATCACCTCGTCGCCGAACCAGCGGCGGACCTCGCTCGGCGAATGGATGCACGGCACCTCGGGCAACCCGAACTCGCGCGACCGCAGGTACACCGAGGCCATCTCGGCCGCATCGTTGGCCCGCGCCGGTCGCAACACCGGCGTGCCTGGCTGCAGCGAGCGCAGCGCGCCTTCGAGGCCGGGTTCGGCCATCGCGATCGCCTGGTACCAGGGGAACCAGCGCACGTCCTGGCTCTCGCCCTCGGGCGGCGCAGGCGCGACCGGCGGTGCGGTGACGAGGTAGCGGAGGTCGAGGTGGATGTGCTTGCGCGGACCGGGGTGCACGTCGACGTGCACGAGCTGCGGCACACCGTCGGCGAAGCTCACCGGCAGACCGGTCTCCTCGGCCGCCTCGCGCAACGCGCCGTCCCACGGGGTCTCCCCCGGCTCGATGTGACCGCCGGGCTGCAACCACAGGCCGAGCCGCTTGTGCTTGTGCAGCACGACCCCCTTCGCACCGACCACGATCGCCGAGCCGGTGACGTGCACCCGGTCGGCCGCCTCCTCGAACGGTCGCTCGAGTCGATCGAGCTGCGTGACGAATTGCTCGATCGCCGAACGTTCACGTGCGTCGACCGGCGTCCGGGCGAGCACCTGTGCGCGCACGACGGCCGTGAGATCGCTCGAGGGGTCCCACTCGGGCATCTCGTGGTCACCGGCTCCGGACGTGCGTTCGTGCATGGCGGTGAGGCTACGGCGCCGGTGCTCCGCCGCTGCTCCGCCACCTCGCCACCAGCTCATCGCCGTCACACCGACACACCAGTTCGATCCCGGTTCGATCCCGGTTCGATCCCGGTTCGGGCCACGCTCCGGAAAGACGACCACACCTGGTCGAAATTGTCGCTCCAGTTCGGACGGTCCCCGACCGATACCTCCAGTGACCACGGTTGGGAAGGGACCTCCCAACCGCAACAAGGCGGAGAGACAACAGGGATGGAACCAGACGCACAACTGGCACCTCGGGTGCTACTCGCAGTGAACGACGCTTTGTTGCGTCGTGTCGCCGGCGTGGCACTTCGAGAGCGCGGATTCTCGGTGAGCGCGACGACCGAAGGGTCGGCTGCGCTCATGCTCGCCGAATCGTTCTCCCCTGACGTGATCATGGTGGACCTCGAATTGCCGAGCCCCAAGGGCGGGAGCCTCTTCGACACCGTGCGAGGGCTCACGGACGCATACATCGTCGGCATTGCACCCCCCGATGCCGACGCGATGCGCATCCGTGCGCTGCGAGCAGGCGCGGACGATGTCGTGTCGGTACCGGTGACCCCCGACGAGCTGGCGGCTCGTTGTCAGGCACTGCTGCGCCGTCCTCGCAACGTCCACACCCGCTGGGACCCGATGGCGGCCTCGCTGATCAACATCGGCCCGCTCACCGTCGACGTCGGCCGCAAGGAGATCCAGGTCCACGGCCAGGACGTCCCGGTCACCCGGATCGAGTTCGCCCTGTTCGAACAGCTCTGCCGTCACCCTGCCGAGGTGCGTGCCCGCACGCAGCTCCTCGAAGAGGTGTGGGGCCCGAACTGGGTGGGCGACACCCACGTCGTCGACGTGCACCTGTCGAACCTGCGTCGCAAGCTGCAGAAGCTGGCGCCCGAGCTGCGCTTCATCCACACCGTGCGCGGCGTGGGCTTCCGGCTCAGCACCGACCTGCTCCGCTCCGAGATCGACGACCGCGAGAACCGAAAGCTGGTTTCCGCCTAGCTGGTCCTCGCGGGCATGGCATGGAAAACATGAACCCTTCGGAACTCGACGGAGCCCGGCCGTGAGGCCGGGCTCCGTCGCGTCCGGGCTCTGTCGCGTCCAGCTCTGTCGGACGGATCAGTCGTAGGGATCAGTCGTAGACGGCCAACAGCCACCACTGGCTGCGCTCGATCGCGGCCAGGTAGGCGCGGCCGTCGGCGGTGAGCAGTTGGAAGCGCGCCAGCCGGCGGTGCCGGGCCTGGTCCCACCACCGCTCGTCGACGAGCCACGGGCCGGCCCACGATTCGACCCGCTCATCGCCGCCGGGTGTACGCACCCTCGCCGGCGCAGCGCTCACCGTGCCGCGCCCGCTCACCGTGACCGGACGGCCGCGACCGTCGACCACGCGCATCGCCACCGGGTCGTGGTGCACCGTGGCCGGCGACGGCATCGGCAACCCCCCGGGCCAGGGCGGACGGCGCGCCGCCGACGGTGCTGCTCCGGCCGGACGAGCGCCGGGGTCGAGCCGACTGCTCAACGAGGCCGGGACCCAGCGGTGCACATCGGACGGGTGCCGACCGCCGCGCCACTCGGCGACCACCACCTGTTCGTCGCCCACCAGACCGGCGAGACGCGTGGCGGCCCGCTGGGCCCAGTCGTCGGCCTGGCTGCGGCCGCCCCACAACCCGAGCTGCACGCCCTCGTCGGGCCGCACCTCGGTGGGCTCGATGCGCAACTGGATGATGCCCGTGGTGGGGATGCCCGCTGCCGCCAGGGGGTCGAGGTCGGGGTCGGGGTCGTCGGGATCCTGTGCACGCTCGAGGGCTGCCGCATCGAGCCGGGCCCAGCCGTCGAGCTGCCAGCGGATCCGCTCCACCATCGCCGTCGCGGTGAACCCCGTCGACAGCGACCACAGGCGCTCGGACGTCTCGCCGTGATCGGTCTCGGCGATCGAGACGAACTGGGTGCACACCCGACCGGTCGCGGCGAGCGCCTCGACGACCTGCTCGGCCAACTGCCGACCACTGAAGACGACGGCCTCGAGGTGCTGCACGGGCGTGTCGAAGTGCTGGACGGCGGCCAGGCCGGCCGGCGGGTCCTCGGTACCCACGGGACGATCGTCGCTGCCGGCCGCCATCTGCCACGCCGCGGCACCCGGCCGACCGAAGCGGGCGAGCACGTCGGCGGCGGGCAGCGCGGCGAACGCGCCGAGGCTGCCCACACCGAGCCGGGCGATCAGCTCGACGAGGTCGGTGGTCACCTCGCCGGCGTCGAGCAACCATCGCAACGGCAGCGGCGCGAGGAACGACGGTGAGGCGTCGGGGTCGACGACCAGGACGCGCGCAGCGACCTCGCTCCCCCGCGACCGCGCCGCCGACTGCGCGGCCACCTGTGCGGCGAAGCGACCGTCGGCGATGCCGAGCCCCGGCGGGCCGGCCGCGCGCAGGGCGTCGCCGAGCGTCTCGTCGACCGCGGCGAGGACACGTTCGGCCATCGATCGATCGCCACCGAAGTAGCGCGACGGCCCACGCGTGTGGAAGGTGAGCATGCCCGCCCGATGGAGTTCGAGCCGCGGCACGAATCGGGCGACGGTGTCGGCCACCGGCTGGAAGGCGCGGTGATCGACCAGCGGATCGTGGACCACGAGCCGCACCTCGGGACAGCGCGCCTGGGCCTCGCGCCGCCGCAACCCCAGACGGACACCGCCGGCCGCAGCCGCCGTGGATCGTGCGACGACCCGGTTGGCGTGCAGGACCGCGACGGGTTCGTCGCGTGCGGCACCGGCGGCGACGACCGGCCACTGCGGGCACCACAGCACCGCCAGACGGGGAGGGCTCATGCGCGATCGAGACCGGCTAGACGGCCCGTTCGAGCGCCACCGGTGCGAGCGGCACCTGTGGTTCACGGGACCCCTCGGACGGCGCGGTACCGGTGCTGCTGGTGCTGCTGGTGCTGCTGGTGCTGGTGATCCGGCCGTCGAGCGCAGGGAACCACAGCTCGTCACGGCGCGGCCGGGGCACCCGTCGGCCGTGCACCTCCACCTGCATCCGGCGAGCGCGGAGATGCCCGTGACCGTCGCCCAGCCCGTCCCACACGGCGTCGGCGCGCACCTGCAGGTCGCAGGTGAAGCCGGGGACCTCGCCGGCGAGCACCAGGACCGCACCGCGCGGCTGGGCGCGGGCCTGCACCCGACGTGCCGTGCCCGCGCGCACCTGCACCTCCGGGCCGAGGAGCACGAGGTCGAACCCGTCGACCATCGCCGCGAGGATCTGGCCCCAGGTGCCGTCGTCGAGCAGCCGGTCCTGCGAACGGTCCTGCGAACGGTCCTGCGAACGGTCCTGCGAACGATCGGGGTGCCGGCGCACGGCCACCAGCCGTTCCACGTCGACCCCTGCCTCACCCGCCGCCTGCACGCCCAGAGCGCTCAGGCCGACGACGCCCACCCAGGCACCGCGCCGGGTGGCCTCGGCCACCATCAGCAGGGCGGCGGAGGTGGCGGCCCCACCCGTGCAGCCGACGGTGCTGCCCTGCATCAGACCCTGGGGCAGCACCGTGGCGAGTGCCTCGTGCACGGGCACGACCCGCTCGGCCGCCATGGTGGCCGGAGCGAGCCGGGGGACGAGGGCCGCCAGCCGGGCGCGGGCATCGGCATCGACCACCCGCAACGGTCGACCGCGCCCGATCGTGCCGGCGACATCACCGGCCCGCCCCGCGGTCGCCGGAACGGATGATGCGGAGGAGACAGGGGATGCGGAGGAGACGAGAGCGGTGGGACCGGCGACCATGTCGGCATGATATCGAACGGGTGTTCGATCGACCAGAGGGCCGATCCGAGCGGTGCGGTGGGCGGTCGTCCCCCGCCGCCGCGGCGGTGGTCAGTGGCCGGCGCTGCCGAGCAGGACGTCCTGCTCGGCGCGGACCGATTCGAGCAGGTCGGCGAACCGACGTGCGTCGAGGACCACCCGATCGGCACCGAGCGCCAGCCCGGCCTCCTGGCTCGTCACGGCACGACCACCCACGACGAGCGCCACGTGCGACGTGGCGGCCCGCAGCGCCGCGAACGCGCCGGTGGCCGAGACCAGCCCCTCGTCGGTCGTGACCGACAGGCCGACGGCGACGACGTCGGGGGTGTTCCGAACGGCGTGGACGAACGACTCGTCGGGCACGTCGGCGCCGAGGTCGGAGACCTCCCACCCGTGCTGGCGCAGCAGATCGGACACGATCGCGACCGGCAGCGCATGGCGCTCCCCTGCCGGGGCGCCGAGGATCACCGCACCGCGTGTGCGGCCCCGGCGGACGAACCGCGGGCCGAGGCGGCCGATCAGGCGCATCGCGATGCCCGTCGCCCGGTGTTCCATCGACACGTCGAGTTCGCCACGCTCCCACCGGGCGCCGATCGCCGCCATCGCCGGGGCCAACACGTCGAGATAGATCTCCTCCAACTCGGCGCCGGCCGCGAGCGCGGCTTCCACCACGCCCCACGCGCCGCGGGCGTCGCCGGCCAACAGCCTCGCCTCGAGCCGCTCGGCCCACGGCGCCCGGCGGCGGCTCCCACCCTCGTGCTGTGGCGACATCGGGCCGCCGTCGCGGAACTCGTCGAGGTCGGCCGGCGAGACGTGCCAGGTGCCGCCCGACTTCACCGCGGCGAGCAGTCCCAGCCGGACGTAGCGGTAGGCCGTCATGTAGTGCACGCCCAGCGCATCGGCGGCTTCCTGCAGTGTCAGCTCGGCTGCGACATCCGGGGCAGCATCCGGGGCGGCATCCGGGGCGGCATCCGGGGCAGCATCGTCTGCAGCAGCAGAGGAGGCAGCACCGACGTCACGCACGGCGTCACGGTAGGGCCGACTCACGAACGACGCGCAACCGTACGGGGAGATTCGGGCGTCGTCATGTCCCGTTCACGCTGCGGGAACGTCTCCACGCCGTTCGACATCCGGCCGCCACGCGACGGCCACGAGACAGCCACGACACGGCCGTCCCGGGCACCAGCCCGGAATCAGCCGTTCTCGGCCTTCCACTTCGCCAACGCGGCCTTGCTGCGCTCGCGGAGGATCTCGGGCACCAGTTGCTCGTACGCCGACGGACCGGCACCACCCTCACCACCGCTGCTCACCGCGGCCACCTCGGCGGGGGCCTCCTCGACGAACACGGCGGGCTCCATGCCGGGCTTCCAGTACTGGTACAGCTCGCGCACGATGTCGTACAGGCCCTCGCCGGCGAAGCCGCGAGCCAGATGGACGGTGACCATGTTGCTGTAGACGTGCAGCCCATCGATCTGGCCGGTGGCGAACAGGCGACGAGCCAGCTCGGCGGCAGGCCGCGGGCCGATCGCCTGGTCGGCGCTCGTGAACCGCTCGTGGCCCTGACCGGTGAGGGTCCGGTTGGCCTCGAACCGGACGATGCCCGGGGTGGAGCTGCGCTTCTCGACGACACTGACCATCTGACCCATGGGTGCAGACGTTACCCGTCGACGCCGCCGGTGCCGGTATCCATGAACCCGGCCGCGGGCCCTCAGCCGGAATCAGCCGGAATCAGCCGGGATCAGCCGGGATCAGCCGGGATCAGCCGGGATCAGCCGGCCGCGGGCAGGCCGCGGCGGATCTCCCACGCGGCGATCTCCGCCCGGGTCGACAGGCCGAGCTTGGCCAGGATGTTCGACACGTGCACGGCCGCCGTCTTCGGGGAGATGAACAGCCGCTCGGCGAGCTGGCCGTTGCTCAGGCCCTGGGCGATCAGCGCCGCCACCTCCGACTCGCGAGCGGTGAGTTCGCCATTGGTGCGCAGCGCCGAGCTCTCGAGTCGGGTGGCCAACGCCTCGGCCCGGTCGCGCCGCCATCCCGGCCACCGGGCGAGCGAGGTGACCGCGGCGTCCGCGGCGCGCCGGGCGCCGGTGCGATCGCCGGTCGCGAGCAGCGCCTGGGCGAGTGCGATCTCCATCAGCCCCTGCACAGGACGGGTGACATCGCGCACCGCCGTCTCGAGCGCACGGCGCAGCGCCACCACCGCCTCGTCGAAGCGATGTTCGGCCACCAGGACGAACCCCTCGCTCATCGTGCGGACCCTGGCCACCGAGGGATGGCCGGCGAGCAGCCGGCTGTCGAACACGACGCGCACCTCGTCGGGCGCGAGCCCGGCCGCGAGGGCGCTCGCCACCGCGTCGGCCACCAGGTTGGGCACACCCCAGCCGTCGGGCAGCAACGCGTCGGCGCAGATCGCCGACCAGACGGTCCGTGCCGTGTCGGTGTCGCGGTCGAGGCCCGCGAGGGCGAGCTGCTTGGTGAGCGTGCCGATCGCGTGGGCCTCGTCGCACGCGGTGCCGGGCAGGAACGAGACCGGCAGCGCCGCGCGTGCATCGGCGAGTCGCCCTTCCTCGATCGCGATCCGGACGGATTCGCCGTACTTGTCGGGCCCGCGGTGGAACGCCGGTTGCCCCGCCGCCCAGACGTCGATCAGCCGACGGAACTCGGCGAGGTCGCCCTCGGCGTCGGCCGCGACCGCGTCCCACCACACCACGTTCGCCCCACCGAGCTTGTCGAGGCCGACGGCCACGGCGGTGTCGTGCATCTCGCGGCGCAGCGCCGCGGTCTCGGGGGCCGCCGGCGGGAGCAGGTCCATCATGTTGTTGATGGCCCGGGCGCGCGACACGCCATCGCCGATCTGGGCGGCGCTCGCAGCGGCGTCCTGCAGCGCGGCGAGGGCCTCCTCCCGGTTCGTCCGCGCCAGGAGCGCGCTCGCCCGTTCGACCTTGGCCTGCACCTCCACCGCACGGTCGCCCGCGGCCCGGGCGTGGTCGATCGCGCGCTCGGCCCACTCGATCGCGGCCGGGTCGTGGCGCAACATCACGAGCTGCGCCACCGCGGCCTCCGCGCGGGCCTGCTCGGCGATCATCCCGTCGTGCTCGTAGCGGGCCGCGTCGGCCGCGAGCTGTTCGACGACGATGTCGGCACCTTCCCGATCGGCGAGCTCGAGCGACAACCGGCCCACGTACCGCTGGGCATCGATGCGGTCACGCTCCGCCGTCGCGAGCTCGAACCAGCGGCGAGCGTGGGCGAGCGCCTCGGGCTGGAAGTCGAGCCGCCATGCCGCCTCCGTGGCGACGGCGAGCAACTCGAGCTGGTCGCCGTCCTCGGCGAGGCCTTCGCACGCCAGCCGCAACGCCTGGAACGACGCGCCACGGTCGAGGTACTGCCGGGCGCCGCGGCGGGCGATGGTGACGATCTCGTCGTAGCGGCCGGCGCCGAGCGCGTGCCGGGCCAGCGCTGCGTGATCGTCGGGGGTGAGCCCCTGCAACACGTCGAAGCACCGCTCGTGCAAGCGACGACGCTCGCGCCCGAGGAGTTGGTGGAGGACCGAGTCGGCGACCAGCGCATGTGCGAACCAGAGGCGGTCGTCGCGCGGTTCCACCACCACACCGCGGGCCATCAGACCGCGCAGCCCGTCGAGCAGCACGGCGTCCTCCATCGACGCGACGGCGGCCACCACCTCGAAACCCGACGGTTCGGCGAGCACCGCGAGCGCGTCGACGATCGTGCGCTCGACGGCACCGAGCCCGGCGAGCTGATGACGCACCGCCTCCTCCAGCGACCAGGGCAACTGCACCTCGAACACATCGCCGCCACCGGTGTCGGGTCCGATGCAGCGCATCAGTTCCTCCACCACGAACGGCACGCCGGCGCTGCGTCGGGTGACGGCCTCGACCGCACCCGACGACACCGCATCACCGGCGATCGCAGCCATCATCGCACCCACCTCGTGGCGGGCGAGCCGGTCGAGCCGGATCTGCTCGACCTCGTTGCGGCGTTCGAGCCGCGACACCAGATCGCCGCCGGGCGACCCGCGATGGAGATCGCCCGGACGGTACGTGCCGACGATGACGACGTTCGGCAGCGGCCGTCGGGCGAGCTCGTCGATGAAGCCGGCGCTCTCGGCGTCGACCCAGTGCAGGTCGTCGGCGACGACGACCACGGTGCGGCCCTCGCCCACCGGCGGCGACGCGACCTCGGTGATCCTCGCCAGTGCGTCGACGGCCGGATGGGCCGAGCCCGGCGGCGCCAGCTGCGCCACGAGGTCGTACGAGCGGGCGAGCGAACCGGGCTCGGCAGCACCGGCGAACACGACGACGTCACCGCCCGGGTCGGCGGCGATCTCGTCGAGCACCTCGCGCACGAGGCGGGTCTTGCCGATGCCTGCCTCGCCGGCGACGAGGGCGACGATGGGCAGGTCGGAGCACTGCGCGTCGGCCTCGTCGATCAGCGACCGCAGCCGGTGCAGCACACCGGTGCGTCCGATCATCGCCGGGCTCATCCCGATCCGACCCGTCAGCACACCTGTCATGGTACCGAGCACGCTCGAGCCGTTGGCCGGGGTGAGCACGCTCGGGCGGGTGGCCGGGCGGGTGGCCGGGCGGGTGTTGGGGCAGGTATTGGGGCCGGGTTCACGCGGCGACGCCGCTCCCGACCCGCATCGCCGTCCCGCCGCCCGGCGGTGACGCCGTGGGAAGGACGCCGAGATCGGCGGTGCGGATCAGGTCGGGCGCCACCGGTGTGCGGCGGCGGCGAGTACGGGCGGCTGCGTCGAGGAAGCGGTGGCGACGGTCGGCGGCGATCTGTTGGTGGACGGTGGTGGTGAGCAGCGAGTACACGATGACCTCCTGTGTGTGTGGCGCCGGCCCGGATGTGGCGAGGTCGGCGGATCGAACACCTTCATCGTGGGCGTCTGAGGTACCTCACCGCATCGGACGATCGACGTATTTCGTGGCCCACGCGGGTCCGGTCACCGACCTCGCCCGGGTCACTTCGTTGACACGTCGGCGCACACCGGACGGTCGTGTGGAGCCGGTTCGCTCACCGGCGTTCTGACGATGCGAGAGGCGATCGATGAACCACACGGTTGATGCGGTGATGCACCGGAACAGCGAGGTCCGCCCCGGCGGCACCTGGCGCCAACGCGCGCAGGCCGTGCTGCCGCGCGGCCTCGAACTCGACGACGCCGCCTGGGCCAAGCGCCACCGGGTGATCCTGACGGTGCTGTGGCTGCACGTCCCGGCGCTGCCCGTGATCGCACTCGTTCGCGGCTACTCCCCCGTCCACGCCATCGCCGAGACCGCCCCGGTGGCCGCGTTCGCGTTCCTGGGCAAGCGGCTGCCGGTACGCGAGTACCAGACGATCGCCACCTGCCTCGGGTTGCTCCTCGCCGACGCGGTGGTGGTGCACTTCACAGGCGGGGTGATCGAGGCGCACTTCACGTTCTTCGTGATGATCCCCCTCATCGCGCTCTACCAGGACATCAAGGCCTTTGCCATCGCGGTCGGGTTCGTTGCCGTCCACCACGTGGCGATGACGCTGATCGCTCCCGACAGCGTCTTCAACCACGCCGAGGCGCAGGCCAAGCCGCTGCTGTGGGCCCTGATCCACGCGGCATTCGTGATCGCGCTCGTCGCGGTGGTGCTCGTGTTCTGGCGCTTCGCCGAGCAGACCCAGTTCGAGCTCGCCGCCGTGGTCGACCAGGTGAACGCGAAGGCGGCCGAGGCCGAGCGCAACGCCCGTCAGGCGAACGAGACCGCGGCCAGCCTCGAGACGTTGACGGCGGAACTGCAGGAGAAGTCGGCCCGGGCCGAGAGCGAGGCACAGCTCGCCCGTGCCGCCGCCGAACAACGCCAGCAGGTGCTCGAACGCGCCGCCGGCTTCGAGGAGAGCGTGCAACGCGTGGTGTGGGACGTGGCCGCGACCGCCACCCAACTCGAGCAGACCGTGCGCGCCCTCGAATCGTTGGCGCAGGAGACCTCGGGCCAGGCCACCTCCGTCGTGTCCGCTTCCGTTGCCGTCACCGCCAACGTCGGCAGCGTCGCGACCGCCACCGACGAGCTCAACCAGTGCATCCTCGAGATCGGCCGCCAGGTGTCGACCTCGTCGTCGATCGCGCACCGCGCGGTGCAGGACGCCCGTTCGACCAACCAGACGGTGGGCAGCCTCGCCGACGCCGTCGGCCGCATCGGACCGTTCGTGCAGCTGATCAACGGCATCGCCGGACAGACACGTCTGTTGGCGTTGAACGCCACGATCGAGGCGGCCCGCGCCGGCGAGGCCGGCAAGGGATTCGCCGTCGTGGCCAACGAGGTGCAGACCCTCGCCAGCGAGACGGCCAAGGCGACCGACGAGATCGCCCACCAGATCGCCGAGATCGAGCTCGCCACGCGGAACGCCGTCGGGGCGATCGAGGGCATCTCGAGCACCATCGAGCAGCTCGACGAGATCGCCACCTCGATCGCCGCCTCGGTGCAGCAACAGAGCGGCGCCACCCACGGCATCACCCGGAGCGTGCAGGACGCGGCCGTCGGCACCAAGCGTGTGGCGTCGGCGATCACCGAGGTCACCCGCGCCGCCGAGTCGAGCTCGCGGGCGACGGCCGACGTGGCCGCCGCCGCCGTGCAGATGTCGAGCGAGTCCACCGAGCTGCAGCACGAGGTCGAGCGCTTCCTCGCCGCCATTCGCACCTGACCGCACCCGGCCGCACCTGATCGCACCTGATCGCACCCGGCCGCACCCGGCCGCACGTGTGCGATCCATCGGATCTGCCGATAACCTCGTACGAGCTGTTCATAAGAACAGATCACGTGTGTAGCTCCTTGTTCGAGGGGTCGAGCGTCCGAGACCGGTGAACCGGCTCGCAGGCGACGACGACGGTTGCGTACGTGCCCCCTCCCGCTGTCCAGAACCGCAGCGCACCCGCTCGTGAGAGCGACAAGAGAGCAACCATGACTTCCACGACTTCGTTCGTCGACCTCGGCGTGCCCGCGCGCATGGCCGAGGCACTCACCGCCGCCGGCATGACCCAGGCGTTCCCCGTCCAGGCCATCACCCTCCCCGACGCCCTCGCCGGGCGCGACCTGTGCGGCCGTGCGCCCACCGGCTCGGGCAAGACCCTCGGCTTCGGCATCCCGCTGATGGCCCGCGTCGGCCAGGCCACCCCCAACCGCCCCACCGGCCTCGTGCTGGTGCCCACCCGTGAGCTCGCCGAGCAGGTGCAGCGTGCGTTCGTGCCGCTGGGCCGCGCAGCGTGGCGATTCGTCCAGGCCATCTACGGGGGCGCGCCGATGGGCGGTCAGATCCACTCGCTGAAGAAGGGCGCGTCGGTCATCGTCGCCACCCCGGGTCGCCTGCTCGACATCATCGAGCAGGGTCACTGTGACCTCAGCGGTATCGAGGTCTGCGTGATCGACGAGGCCGACCGGATGGCCGACCTCGGCTTCATGCCCGACGTCCGCCGCATCCTCGACATGACGCCCTCCACCCGGCAGACGATGCTGTGGTCGGCCACCCTCGACGGTGCCGTCAACGAACTGGTCCGCGACTACCTGAAGGACCCGGCGATGCACGACCTCGTCGGCGAGGTCCACAACGGCCCGGTCGAGCATCGCTTCGTCGTCCAGCCCGCGATGCAGCGCCTCGACGCCACCGTCGAACTGCTCGAGACCCACGGCCCCACGATCATGTTCGTCAAGACACGCTTCGGTGTCGACGACGTGACCGCGGCGCTGATGAACGCCGGCGTGCGCGCCGGTTCGCTGCACGGCGCCCGCACCCAGCAGGCCCGCAGCCGCACCCTGGAAGACTTCAAGCGCGGCAAGGTGCAGGTGCTCGTCGCCACCGACGTCGCCGCCCGCGGCATCCACGTCGACAACGTCGAGCTCGTCGTCCACTACGACCTGCCCGACAACGACAAGGACTACCAGCACCGCTCGGGCCGCACCGGCCGCGCCGGCCAGTCCGGCACCGTGGTGGCGTTCGTGCCACCGAGCCGAAAGCGCGTCGCCCAGCGTCTGGCCGACAGCCTCGAGCACGAGGTCGTGTGGAGCGACGGTGCCCGTCCGAACGTGCGCACCGATCGTCCGGCCATCGAGGCCGACGTCCGCGACAGCCGCGAAGACCGCCCCCGCGGCAACCGCTCGTTCGAGCGCCCCGGCTACGGCGACCGCTCGGGTGCGCCCCGCGGCGACCGCCCGAGTTACGGCGACCGCCCGAGCTACGGCGCCCCGCGCAGCGATCGCCCGAGCTACGGCGACCGCAGCCGCGACGACCGCCCCCGTGGCGACCGCCCGGCGGCGTACGGCGATCGCCCGGCACACGGTGACCGCCCCGCCTACGGCGACCGGAACCGCAGCGAGCGTCCCGCCTACGGCGACCGCAGCGGCGCCCCCCGAGGCGACCGCCCGGCCTACGGCGACCGCAGCGGCGCACCGCGCGGCGATCGGCCCGCCTACGGCGCACCCCGCAGCGACCGCCCGAGCTACGGCGCCCCTCGTGGCGATCGCCCGGCCTACGGCGCGGACCGGCCGGCATACGGCGACCGCAACCGTGACGACCGCCCCCGCGGCGACCGCCCGGCCTACGGCGAGCACACCGGTGCTCCCCGCAGCCAGCGTCCGGCGACCACGGGTGGCCGTCCGGCCGGCCCGGCCCGCCGCCCCCGCTGACCCCGGCACCGCCAGACAGCACCACCGACAGCACCACCGCCGACACAACCGCCGGCATCTCTGACAGCAGCGAGGGACGAGCGCCACTGCGGCGCTCGTCCCTCGTCGCGTCCGGGGTCAGCGAGCCGTGACCAGGCCCTGTTCGCCCGCCCAGCGGCCGAGATCGCGCCGATCGATCGCCGCGGCGATGAGATCGGGGAAGGCCTGCGGTGTGCAGGCGAACGCCGGGACACCGAGCGCGGCGAGCGCCTCGGCGGCACCGTGGTCGAACGACGGCGCTCCCTCGTCGCTGAGCGCGAGCAGTGCGACGCACCGCACGCCGGCACGGGTCATCGCCGCGATGCGGGCGATGTAGTCACCCCCGGGCGTCCCCTCGTAGAGGTCGCTGATCAGGACGAGCACGGTCTCGTCGGGCCGCTCGACGAGCGACTGGCAGTAGGCCATCGCCCGGTTGAGGTCGGTGCCACCCCCGAGCTGCACACCGAAGAGCACCTCGACGGGATCGTGCAAAACGTCGCTCATGTCGACGACGGCGGTGTCGAACGCGACGAGCCGGGTGCGCAGCGACCGGATGGAGGCGAGCGCCGCACCGAACACGCTGGCGTACACGATGCTGTCGCCCATCGACGCGCTCTGGTCGATCGCGATGATGAGCTCGCGACGAACCGCCGGGCCGTGGCGCGAGTAGCCGACCAGTCGTTCGGGCACCACGGAGCGGAGATCGGGTTGGTAGTGCTTGAGGTTCGCGAGCACGGTGCGGTCCCAGTCGACGTCGCCGTGTCGCGGGCGGCGTGTGCGGGCCGAGCGCGACAGCGCCCCGGTGACCGCCTGCATCGTCGGACGCCCCAACCGCTCCTCCATCTGCGCGACGACCTTCGCGACCACCTGTCGCGCCGTGGCACGAGTGGTGTCGGGCAGCAGGTGCTGCAGTTCGAGCAGCGTGCTCACCAGATGGATGTCGGGTTCGAGCGCCTCGAGCATCTCGGGTTCGAGCAGCAGGTGCTGGATGTGCAGTCGGTCGATCGCGTCGCGCTGCATGACCTGCACCACGCCGGTCGGGAAGTACCGGCGGATGTCGCCGAGCCAGCGCGCGACGTTGGGGGCCGACGCGGCGAGCCCACCGGCTCGGCTCGTGCGCCGGCCCTGTCGCTGCCCGGGCGGCGGCGCGTCGTACAGCGCGCTGAGCGCCGCGTCCATCTTCTGATCGTCGCCCTGCAACTGCACACCCGTGCCGTCGGGCTGCTGGGCGTCGCCGGCGCCGAGCACCAGCCGCCATCGCCGTAGCCGCTCGCCGTCGTGCACCCGGGCCGGTTCGTCGCGGTCGAACTCGTTCACGAGCGGACCCCCAGCAGTTGCGCGACGGTGGCAAGACCGGCCGCGACCCGCTCGGGGTCGAGCTGGTGCTCGGACCGGTGGGTGCTCGGCGCCTCGCCGGTGCGCACCCGGTCGCCGATCGCCCGCCGCTCGGCCGTCTCGAACGACCCGAACGTGCGCCGCAGGAGCGGCAGCGTCTGGGTGAACGCGTCGGAGGCGAGGGTGGCGAGCCAGCGGTCGATCACACCGAGCAGCACCGGGTCGTGCACGAGCACCGCACCTGAGCCGCCGAGGAAGCCTTCGACGAACGCCGCCGCGTCGAGCGGCGTGGCGCCGGGCGACAGGCTCCGCGACACACGCCGTTCGGTGTCGGCGGCGTCGAACACGCTCGCGTCGGCGAGCACCCGTGTGGCGACGCCCTGCAACAGCCCGTGCACCCGCTCGCGCTCGCTGACCTCGGTGAGCGCGCGGTGCATCGCCGCGAGGTGCTCGTCGTCGCCGAGCAGCGACAGTGCCGACTGGGTGTCGCGCACCAGCACCGCCATCGCGGCCGACTCGTCGTCGTCGATGCCCACGCAGGCCGACACCAGCCCGGCGACCACGCGGGAGACGATGCCGGCGATGACGGTCTGCACCGCCTGGGCGTCGGTGGCGCGGACGTCGCCGTATCGGATGGTGCGGGCGAGCGGCGGCACGGCCTCCATCAGGCGGGCGACGTCGGCGGACACGGCGGAACGCTCGTCGACGAGGCGGAGCATGTCGGGCACGGCGTCGTCGAGGCCGGCGAGCAGGCACCGTTCGAGCAGCACCGTGAGGTCGCCGAGCGATACAGCGGCGCCGGCCTTCTGCATGAGTGCTGCCGTGCAGGCGGTGACGACGGTGGTGCCGAGCGCCGACGACTCGATGATGCGCAGTTCGAACTCGGGCTCCCAGCGCAGCTGCCAGGTCTCGCGGAACGTGCCGGCGCTGCGACGACCCTCGGTCTCGTGCCCCCACGGGATGTCGAGCAGCGACAGTCGGTGGAGCAGCTGTGATCGCTGCAGGTGCAGCGGTTGGCGCAGGTCGAGCTCGATCAGCTTCTTGGCACCCTCGGGCTTCAACCGGCATCGCTTGAACTCGGCGTTGAGGCTCTTGGCGAGCGGCACCATCGGCGTGATGTCGGGCACCGACCCGAGACGATTGCCGACGACGAGGTCGTTGGAGATGAGCCGCATCGGCGTGTCGGCACCGTGGCCGAACACCGCACGGGCGGCGTCGTCGACCTCGCGGAGGCCGGCCAGCGGGCGGCCGCGCAGCACGGCGAGGGCATCGGCGAGACGGGTGGCCTCGACCACGTCGGCGGCCGATGCCGCATGGTCGGCGGCACGCAGCACGTGCGCTGCCTCGGCGAACCAGCGGGCCACGACGTCGGGACCGGCGTGGGTGTACAGGTGGTGGTACCAGCCGGGTGCGGTGACGCCGGCGCCGTAACCGGTGGCGCTCGCGAGCCGCCTGTGTGTCCAGGGCACCCAGGTGACGACCGCCTTCACCTTCGGCATGCCCCGCAGCGTGGCGGCGTCACGCCGGGCCTGCTTCGGGTCGAGCGCTCGTTCGAGCGCCGGCACGTGCCAGGCACCGCACACCACGACGATGTCGGTGAACCCGTCGGCGACGGCGGTGCGGATGCCCGCTCGCATGTGCGCCTCGCGTCGTTGCTCGCTGACGTCGTGGGGTTCGCCCTCGGGTTCGTGCCGGGCGCGCAGCGCTGCCATCGCCTCGCCGATCGCGGCGAACGGCGCCTCTGCCGCCGGCCTGCCGTACTCTCCGGCGTCGCCCGCATCGGGGTGCAAGCGGTGCTCGACGACGTCCTCCCACCACCGTTCGGCGTCGTCGTAGCCCGCCGCGGTGGCGAGTTCGCCGAGGGGGTCGATGGGCCGGCGCTGCCCGTCGACGGCCAGTTCGAGCTGTTCGGGCTCGTCGGCCACGAGGGTGTGGCGTGACGGCAGGTCGACGAACCGCACCGGCACGTCGGCCTCGAGCGCCCACCGCAGCGCGACCCATTCGGGGCTGAACGACGCGAACGGCGAGAACGCAGCCCGCTCGGGTCGGTCGGCCACGTAGGCGAGCATCGCCACCGGCGGCTCCATGTCGTCGCGGCCGGCGAGCGCGAGCACGCCGTCGGCATCGGCCGGCCCTTCGATCAGCACCACGTCGGGCGGCGACTCGCGCAGCGCCCGGCGCACGGCTCGCGCGGAGCCGGGGCCGTGATGCCGGATGCCGAGCAGGCGGATCCGGGGCGCCGGGGTCGTGAGGTCCATCGGGCGGGACAGGTCGGGTCGGTCGGGCTCAGCGGGTCGCGAGGGAGTCGAGGTACTCGCGCCACACGACGGCGTCGTGGACGGGGTCGCGCACGACGCTCGCCTCGATGCCACCGAGGAGGTCGTCGAAGGACACCCGCCCGTCGCCGAGGTGCACGGCCATCGACATCGACTGCACGATCACCGAGATCGCCTCGGCGGTGCTCATCGTGCCCGACGGCGTCTTGAGCTTGATGCGGCCGTCCTCGCTCTGGCCGTGGCGCAACTCGCGGAACACGTTGACGACCCGGCGGATCTCGTCGGCGGGCGCCGCATCCGGAGGCAGGGCCAGTGCGGCACCGAGCTCGGCCACGCGCTGGCTGACGATGCGCACCTCCTCCTCGGCGGTCGCAGGCGTGGGGAGCTTGACCGTGTTGAACCGGCGGCGGAGCGCGCTCGAGAGCTCGTTGACACCACGGTCGCGGTCGTTGGCGGTGGCGATCAGGTTGAACCCGCGGCGGGCCTGCACCTCGCTGCCGAGCTCGGGGATGGGCAGCGTCTTCTCGCTGAGCACGGTGATGAGCGCGTCCTGCACCTCGCTCGGGAGGCGGGTGAGTTCCTCGATGCGCACGATCGACCCCTGCTGCAGCGCCCGGAACACCGGCGACGGCACGAGTGCACCGGCCGACGGCCCCTCGGCGAGCAGACGGGCGTAGTTCCAGCCGTAGCGCACCGCCTCCTCGGCCGTGCCCGCAGTGCCCTGCACGAGCAGCGTGGAGTTGCCGCTGATGGCGGCGGCGAGGTGTTCGCTCACCCAGGTCTTGGCGGTGCCGGGCAAGCCGATGAGCAACAGTGCGCGGTCGGTGGCGAGGGTGGCGACCGCGGTCTCCATCAACCGGCGCGGACCGATGTACTTCGGCACGATCACGGTGCCGTCGGCCAGGGTGCCACCGACGAGGTAGGTGACCACCGCCCAGGGCGACAGGCGCCACTGGGGCGGGCGCGGACGCTGGTCGGTGCGCTCGAGCGCGGCGAGCTCGTGCGCGTACGCGACCTCGGCGTGGGCACGCACGACATCGAGGTCGGAGCCGAGATCGGCGGTGGGCAGCGCGCCCGGGACGGGCGGATGGGGGTCGGTCATGCGGGGTCACCAGGTGAGGAGGAGGTGGACGGAGGGACGGAGGGATCCGATGAGGCCTCGGCCGTGTCGGCGGCCGGGATCTGGGCGAACTCGCGCAGCATCTCGTGGCGGAACTCGGCGAAGCGGAGCACCTCGCTGCGGGTGCGCTCGACCACGGGGTCGAAGCCGATGCGCGACAGCTCGGCGACGAGGCTCGGCAGCCACACCGGATCGATCGAGGCAGCCGCGAGTCGCATCTCGGGCGCGGCGGCCCACGTGGCCAGTCGGTCGTAGAACACGTTGAGGATGCTGGTGACCACCGCGCCGCTGTCGGGCGGGCGTGGCGGCGGGGCGAAGAGTGGCGACGACGCAGGGATCGTCGCCGGCCCGGCGACCTTGACACCGAGCTCGGGGACGACCTCGGCCAGCCACGAGGCCCGTCCGCCGGCGAGGCGGCGGACGGTGGCGTCGAATGCGGGGTTGCGGCGACCACGGAGCAGCAGGGCGGGCAACGACGCCCACGGCAGCTGCACGCCGGCGTGCTCGAGCAGCGCGAACCATTCGGGCAGCAACAGGTCGTGCTCGCCGCCGAGCAGTCGGCCGAGCCATACCGCACACGGCGCCGGACACGGAGGCCGTCCATCGACGGGTGCCGGGGGCACCACGATCGCCGGTGGCGGTTCCGGGCAGGCGCCTGCCCGGCGGGCGACGACGACGGCAGCCGCCCGGTCGAGCAGTGCGACCGCCGGATCGCCGGCGTGGGCCCACGTGTCCCAGCCCGGCAGTGGGTCGGGTGCGGGGCGGCGGTCGGTGCCGAGGACCGCGGCGCCCACCAGCGCGGCCCATTCGTCGGTGGCCGAGACGGCGAGCTCCGAGGCCGGTGCGTGCGAGGTGGCCGGATCGCGGAGGTCGGTCACAGCAGCACCAGTCCGCCATCGGCCCACACGGTGAGCGGCAGGATGCCGTCCGCGTTGAGCTCGCCCATCACCACGACCGGTCGGCCACCGCTGAGTGCAACGACCTCGGCGAGGCGCCAGAAGCCCGGCACGATCGGGATCGCGCCGGTGTGGTCGGCGAGGGTCCAGCGGCCGTTGCCCACCGGGAGCGGCGCGACCTGCACGACCACGGGGAAGCGTTCGAGCCACGGCTCGCGGGCCATGGCCCATCCGGCGGCGCCGACCGCCTCGGCCACGGTGTGGGCGACGGGTGACGCTGCGGCGAGGCGCGGTTCGTCGTGCAGCCGGCCGACGAGCGCACGCAGCGGTGCGGCGCCGGGGTACCAGTGCACGTCGGCCTGGAACTCGGTGCCCACGTGGTGTTCGGTGGTGACCTCGTTGCCGAACGCACCGAAGGCGAGCAGCATCGCCCACGTGCTGGCCGTGCCGCCATCGGCGGTGGGGCCCTGTGCGGCGAGCCAGGTGCGCTGCACGGTGATCTTGTCCTCGCGGACACGGCTCTCGCCGAGCACGTACCAGCGGG
>JAPLAA010000041.1 GCA_026393475.1 Actinomycetota bacterium | reverse complement strand
TCGCTGCTGGGGGCAGCAGCACCGACTTCTGACGGAGCACAGGTGAGCGACATCATCTTCTTCCTGCTCGCGGGCATGGGCCTGGGATCGCTGTACGCGATGCTCGGTGCCGGTCTCGTGATCGTCTACCGCGGCTCGGGCGTGATCAACTTCGCCCAGGGCGCGTTTGCCATGTACGGGGTGTTCACCTTCGACGAGGCGCGCCGCAACGGCTATCTGCGCCTGCCATGGTTCGATTTCCTGCCGACCTACACGTTGAACGTGCCGGTCGACATCAAGCTCAGTGACGAGGGCGTGTCGACTCCGGTGGCGTTCGCACTCGCCGTGCTGATGGCCGTCCTGATCGGTCTGATGGCGCACTTCCTGGTGTTCCGGCCGCTGCGCAGCGCCGCACCGTTGGGCAAGGTCATCGGCTCGTTGGGTGTGATGCTCTACCTGCAGGGCGTCGCCCAGAACAACTTCGGCGGCACGGGCCGCCAGCCGGAGGCGGTCACGCCCGACGGCGTGTTCGACAACTTCCTCGGTCTCGGCAAGGCGTACCCGCAGGGCACCTTCTACGCGGTGCTGTTCGCCGTGGTGATGGGGCTGGTCCTGTGGGGCGTGTTCCAGTTCACCCGGTTCGGTCTGGCCACCCGCGCCGCCTCGTCGAACGAGAAGGGCGCCGTGCTGCTCGGGTACTCGCCGCAGTTGCTGGCCGCCCTCAACTGGGTGATCGCATCGGTGTTGGCGACGGTGGCGGCCATCGTGCTCGGCCCCACCGGCGGTTCGCTCACGCCGGTCGGCCTGAGCGCCCTCGTGGTCGCCTCGCTGGGCGCTGCGCTCATCGGTCGCCTGCAGTCGATCCTGATCACCGTCGCCGGTGGCCTCGCCCTGGGTGCCGTGCAGTCGCTCCTGGTCTTCTGGTCGAGCGACGACTGGTTCCCCAACTTCCTGCGTTCAGGCGCTCGCGACGTCGTGCCGTTCATCGTGATCGGCGTGGTGTTGTTCCTGCGGGGCAAGAGCCTCCCGGTGCGTGGCACCGTGGAGGAGAAGCGGTTGCCGTTGGCGCCGTATCCGGTGCGGATCAAGCAGCACATGGTGATCTGGTCGGCGGTCGTGATCGTGGCCGCGATCCTGTTCGAGGGCGCCGGCCCGCGGGCGGTGTTCTCGCTCGCCCTCGTGACGTCGATGATCGCCGCCATCCTCATGCTGTCGATGGTGGTGATCACCGGCTACGTCGGGCAGATCTCGCTGGCGCAGCTCTCGTTCGCCGGCGTATCGGCCTTCGTCATGGCCCGGATGATGGCCGATGGTTCGACGACGATCTCCAACCCGTTCCCGGTGAGCGGGCCGGGCCTGCCGTGGCCGATCGCCGCCCTGATCGGTGTGATCACGGCGATCGTCGTCGGCGTGATCGTCGGCCTTCCTGCGGTGCGCATCCGTGGTGTGCAGCTGGCCGTGGTGACGGTCGCGTTCGCGATCTCGCTGCAGAGCTTGTACTTCGACAACCCGGCCCTGACCGGCCTGTCCGCCGGTGCACCGGCGAGCGTGAAGCCGGCGAACTTCTTCGGCATCGACCTGAAGTCGATCGGTGACAAGGGGCTGAAGGACCGACCAGAGTTCGTGATCTTCGTCCTCGTCGTCCTGCTCGGGTGCATCGCACTGGTGGCGAACCTGCGTCGCAACGGCACCGGCCGCCGATTCCTGGCGGTGCGGGCCAACGAGCGTGCGGCTGCCGCCGCCGGCATCAACGTGTCGCGTCAGAAGTTGCTGGCGTTCGGCATCGCGGCCGGCATCGCCGGCATCGGTGGTGTGATGCTCGGCTTCAACCAGGGCGACGTGTCGTCGGCGGGCTTCGTCTACCAGGCGTCGCTCGCCTACCTGGCCTTCGCCTACCTCGGTGGCATCACGTCGATCAACGGTGCGGTGGTCGGTGGTCTGTTGGCCCCGGCCGGGTTCATCACCGTGTTCTCCGGCTACTTCCTGCGCGACGCGAACATCCAGGACTACACGACGATCATCGGCGGCATGGGCATGATCCTGACCGCGATCCAGAACCCGAACGGCATCGCGCCGACGTTGCAGCCGCTGTTCCAGCACCTCGGTCGCTGGCTCCGCTCCGCTCGAGGCCCCGAATGGGCCGCCGCCGGCAAGCGCCTCGGCCCCACCTTCGTCGTCGGTGTGGTGCTCGGCTACCTCGTGTGGCCGCTGCGGGTCGACAGCTACAGCTCGTTCTGGATGCCGCTGCTCGGCGGGTTCCTCGCCCTGTTCGTCCGTGGCATCTACAAGCAGGCCCGTGCCGGCGGCCATGCCCCGGTGCCGCACGGCAACACCCCGACTCCGGCGACCGCCGGGGCCGCCCCGACCCCGGTAGAGGTGGGCTGACATGGCGCTGTTGAAGACCTACGACATGACCGTGCGCTACGGCGGCCTCGCCGCCAATGCGGACGTCAACCTGGAGGTGCCCGAGGGAAAGCTCGTCGGGCTCATCGGCCCGAACGGCGCCGGCAAGACCACCTTCATCGACGCGATCACCGGCTTCACGAACGTGTCGTCCGGCCGTGTCGAGTTCGACGGCCACGACCTCGAGGGCATGACACCCGACCGGCGTGCCCACCTCGGGCTGGTGCGCACGTTCCAGTCGCTCGAGCTGTTCGAGGACCTCACCGTCCGGGAGAACCTGCTCGTCGCGGCCGAGAAGCCCACCTGGTGGTCGTTCATCGTCGACCTCATCCGCCCGCCGCGGACCTCGGCCGAGCACGAGGCCCGCGTGGGCGACGCCCTGTCGGTGCTCGGCCTCAACGACATCTCCGACCGGTTGCCGATGGATCTCTCCCACGGCCAGCGCAAGCTGGTCGGCGTGGCCCGGGCCCTCGCGGCGAAGCCGAAGCTGCTGCTGCTCGACGAGCCGGCCGCCGGTCTCGACACCACCGAGAGCCAGCTGCTCGGCCAGCACCTGCGCACCTTCCTCGAGACGGGCACCACGATCTTCCTGATCGACCACGACATGGGCCTGGTGCTCAACGTGTGCGACTACATCTACGTGCTCGACTTCGGCAAGATCATCGCCGAGGGCACCCCGGCCCAGATCCGCAAGGACCCCGCCGTGATCGGCGCCTACCTCGGTCAGTCCGCCGGTGAAGCACAGGCCAAGGCCGGAGAGGCCCTCGCCGCTCGCACCGCCGGGGCTTCCGGGGCTTCCGGGGCAACAGATCAAGCATCCGATCAGGGAGGCGACCATGTCTGAGCACACGTCGAACCGTGCAGCGCTCGTGCAGCTCACGGGTCTGCACACCGGCTACGACGGCATCCCCGTCGTGCGCGGCCTGAACCTCACGGTCGGATCCGGCGAGGTCGTCGCCCTGCTCGGCCCGAACGGTGCCGGCAAGACCACCACGCTGCTCACCATCTCCGGTCTCCTCAAGCCCGTCGAGGGCTCCGTCGAGGTGCTCGGCGAGGACACCGCCGGCGTCAGCCCGTACAAGATCGCCCGCCGCGGTCTCGCGCACGTGGCCGAGGACCGGTCGTTGTTCTTCGAGCTCACCGTGCAGGAGAACATCAAGCTCGGCCTGCGCGGCACCCGCGCCCAGAACAAGGCGGCGTACGACCGGGCCATGGAACTGCTCCCGGCCCTCGCCCCGCTCGGCAAGCGCGCCGCCGGTCTGCTGTCGGGCGGCGAGCAGCAGATGCTCGCGATGGCCCGTGCGATCGTCAGCGAGCCCAAGTGCCTCCTCGTCGACGAGATGAGCCTCGGCCTCGCCCCGATCATCGTCGAACGCCTCCTCCCGATCGTCCGCCGCATCGCCGACGAGACCGGCTGCGGTGTGCTCATCGTCGAGCAGCACGTGCACATGGCGCTCGAGGTCGCCGACCGCGCCTACGTGCTCAACCACGGTGAACTCGTGCTCGAGGGCACGGCCGAGGATCTCGCGAAGAACCGCGAGCTGCTCGAGTCGAGCTACCTCGGCGACAGCGCGATGCACTGACGCGCTCCCGGTCCCGCGTGATCGTCCCGATCACACGGACTCGTCGACGGACCTGCCGCGTGGTCAGACTCGTCACGTGAGTGCTCCTGTCCACACCCGATTGTCCTGTACCGGCGCCAACGGCGTATCGCTCGTCGCCGACGCGTACGGTCACGCCGACGACCCCGCCGTCCTGCTGTTGCACGGCGGCGGCCAGACACGTCACTCGTGGGGTGGCACCGCCGCGACGCTCGCCCGTCAGGGCTTCTTCGCGGTCAGCGCCGACCTGCGCGGCCACGGCGACAGCGACTGGGATCCCGACGGCCACTACGGCTTCGACATGTTCCGACAGGACACCGAGGCGTGGTGCGAGCTCCTCGGCCGACCGGCGATCGTCGGGGCGTCGATGGGGGGGATGGCCGGGCTGTGGACCGAGGGCGCGAGGGCCGAGGAAGGCCTGCCGCCGGCCGGCCGAGCGCTCGTGCTGGTCGACATCGCGCACCGGAGCGAACCCGAGGGCGTGCAGCGCATCGTCTCGTTCATGCCCGGTCGGGCCGAAGGCTTCGCCACGCTGGAGGAGGCCGCCGACGCGATCGCCGAGTACATGCCCCACCGGCCTCGGCCGACGAACCTCGACGGGCTGGCGCGCAACCTGCGCCTCGGCGAGGACGGGCGCTGGCGCTGGCACTGGGACCCGAGGTTCATGGATCCCGACCGGCCGAAGAACAGCGCCGTGCCCGACGTGTTCGCCCACCACGCGCGCCGGCTCACGATGCCGGTGTTGCTGGTGCGTGGCAGGATGAGCGACGTGCTCAGCGAGGAGGCGGCCCAGGAGTTCCTCACGCTGGTGCCCCAGGCCCGGTACGTCGACGTCGGCGATGCGCACCACATGGTGGCGGGCGACAAGAACGACAGCTTCACCGATGCCGTGGTCGAGTTCCTGGGTGGCGTCCGGGGCGGGACTCGCTGACGGATGCAGCTGCGGATCGCGACCGACCCTGCTGCCGCCGCCTCGCTGGCCGCCGACGCGATCGCCCGGCGGTTGCGGTTCGCCGTGCTGCGCCGCGGTGAGGCGTCGGTCGCCTTCAGCGGTGGTTCCACGCCGGCGATGATGCTGGCCGACCTCGCCACGATGTCGGTGCCGTGGCAGTACGTGCGCGTGTTCCAGGTCGACGAACGTGTCGCTCCCGACGGAGATCCTCGGCGCAACCGCAACCTGCTCGACGTGTTGCCGATCGGTGCGCATCAGCTGCACGCGATGCCCGTGACGGTCCGCGATCTCGCCGCCGGGGCGCGTCGGTACGCGGCGAAGCTGCCCGATCGGTTCGATGTCGTGCACCTCGGGTTGGGCGATGACGGCCACACGGCGTCGTGGCCGCCGGGCGATCCCGTCGTGCACTCCGAGCGTGCCGTCGACCTGTGTGGCGAGTACGCGGGCACCGTCCGGATGACGCTGACGCCTCGGGCCGTCAACGCAGCGCGATCGCGCCTCGTCCTTGCGGTCGGTGCGTCGAAGCGGCCGATGGTCGAGCGGTGGCTGGCGGGCGACACCTCGCTCCCGGTCCAGCGGGTGCGGCGCACCGACACCGTGGTGATCCTCGACACCGCCGCAGCGCCGTCCACGCCAGCAGCGCCGGCCACACCGGCAGCGCCGGCCACCGCCGCAGCGCCGCCCACGCCGGCTGCGCCGGCCACACCCGCAGCGCCGGCGCCGGCCCGGCACTAGTTTCGACGGCGATGGACATCGCCGGAAGCCCCGACATCACGACGACCGCCGAGTGGGCCAGGTTGCTCGACACCGCACCGCCCCCGCACCTGCGCGAGCTCTTCGCCGCCGATCCCGATCGTGCTGCTCGCTACACGTCGACCGTCGGCGACCTCCGCGTCGACTGGTCGAAGAACCTCGTCGACGAGCGTGTGGTGACGGCGATGCTCGACGTCGTGCGGGCCAGCTCGTTCGTCGCCCGGCGCGACGCGATGTTCCGCGGCGACGCGATCAACACGACGGAACGACGCGCGGTGCTGCACACCGCGCTGCGTGCACCGTCGGGCGACGTCGTGCGCGTCGACGGCCACGACGTGGTGCCCGACGTGCACGAGGTGCTCGATCGCATGGGCGCCTTCGCCGACCGGGTCCGGTCGGGTTCGTGGACCGGCGCGACCGGATCGCCGATCCGCACCGTGGTGAACATCGGCATCGGCGGCAGCGACCTCGGTCCGGCGATGGCCTACCTCGCCACGCGGGCCTTCGGTCGGCCCGACCTCACCTGCCGGTTCGTCAGCAACGTCGACGGCGCCGACATCGTCGACAACCTCGCCGGTCTCGATCCGGCCAGCACGCTGTTCGTCATCAGCTCCAAGACGTTCACCACGATCGAGACGATCACGAACGCGACCGCGGCGCGCACCTGGCTCGTCGATGCGCTCGGCGCCGATGCCGTGCCGAACCACTTCGTCGCGGTGAGCACGAACGCGGCCGAAGTGTCGGCGTTCGGCATCGACACCGCCAACATGTTCGGCTTCTGGGACTGGGTCGGCGGCCGCTACTCGGTCGACTCGGCGATCGGCCTGTCGCTCATGATCGCGATCGGCCCCGAAGCGTTCCACGAGTTCCTCGCCGGATTCCATACGATCGACCGTCACCTGGTGGAGGCGCCGCTCGAGGCGAACGTGCCCGTGATCATCGCCGCGTTGGGCATCTGGTACACCAACGTCCTCGGCGCCCAGAGCAAGGCGGTGCTGCCCTATGCGCACGAGCTGCGCCGGTTCGCCGCGTACCTGCAGCAGCTCGACATGGAGTCGAACGGTAAGCGGGTGCGGCTCGACGGCTCGCCGGTCACCACCTCGACCGGTCCGATCGTGTGGGGCGAGCCGGGCACCAACGGTCAGCACGCGTTCTACCAACTGCTCCACCAGGGCACGCACCTCGTGCCGATCGACTTCATCGGCTTCGCCCGGCCCAACCATCCCTTGCTCGGCCAGCACGACCTGTTGATGTCGAACCTGTTCGCCCAGGGCGAGGCGCTCGCCTTCGGCAAGACGCTCGCCGAGGTGCAGGCCGAGGGCATCCCCGAGCACCAGCAGGCGCACCGGGTCTTCCCGGGCAACCGGCCGAGCACGACGATCCTCGCCCCGAGGTTGACGCCGTCGGTGCTCGGGCAGCTCATCGCGCTGTACGAGCACGTCGTGTTCGTCCAGGGATGCGTGTGGGGCGTGAACAGCTTCGACCAGTGGGGTGTCGAGCTGGGCAAGGCCCTCGCCAATCGGATCACCCCGGAGCTCACCACCGACGACCCGCCCGCGCACGACGCATCGACCTCGGCACTGATCAAGTGGTACCGGGCGTCGCGCGAGCCGCTGGTGCCGTGAGCGTGCACGCTCGATCGGACGGGATGCGCTGATGACGTACGACCCGTTCGCTCCCGACACGCTGGCCGATCCCTTTCCCGCGTACGCGCGGCTCCGCGAGGAGTGCCCGGTCCACCGCTACGACGCCCGCGGGATGCAGTTCTCGACGTTGTCCCGACATGGCGACGTGCTCGCCGCGCTGAAGGACGTCGCCACGTTCAGCTCGCGGCAGGGCCAGGGGCCGTTCCGCAGTGAGCCGATCGCACTGTTCGACGACCCGCCATCGCACACGTTCTTCCGCCGCCTCGTGACCACCTCGTTCACGCCGCGCGCCGTGCAGCGGCGCGAGTCGATGATCGAATCCCTGGTGGACGAGCTCGTGTCGGCGATGCTCGACGAGCCGGGTCGAACCGCCGATCTCCACGATGCGCTGGCCATGCCGCTCCCCACGATCGTCATCGCGCGGATGTTGGGCGTCCCGGAGGAGCTGCGGACGACGTTCAAGCGGTGGAGCGACGCCCAGGTCGCGGGGATGGGAGCCGGCGACGTCGAGGAGCAGCGCCGCACCCGACGCGAGATGCAGGCCTACTTCATCGACGAGATCGCCCGTCGTCGAGCGCTCGCGGCCGATGGCGAGGAGATGCCGGACGACCTCGTGAGCGGGTTGGTGAGCGCTGCGATGCAGGAGGAGCGACCGATCAGCGAGGCGGAGCTGCTGTCGCTGCTCACCCAGCTGCTGGTCGGCGGCAACGAGACGACGACGTCGTTGCTGACCAACGTCGTGTGGCGGCTGCTGGAGCGGCCGGAGCGGTGGCAGGCGGTCGTCGACGACCCGAGGCTCATCGAGGTGGCCGTCGAGGAGAGCCTGCGCCACGACCCTCCCGTCCTGGGCCTGTTCCGGGCGACGACGTGCCCGGTCGACATCGGCGCGGAAATCGGTGCGGGACGCGAGACCGGCCGACTCGATCAGGACCAGAAGGTGATGCTCCTGTGGGCGAGCGCCAACCGCGACCCCGAGGTGTGGGACGACCCGGACGAGTTCCGGCTCGACCGCGACCTCAACGCGCTGCGCGCCCGCCACCTCAGCTTCGGGTTCGGCATCCACGCCTGCCCCGGCGCGCCGCTGTCGCGGCTCGAGGCCCGACTCGCGCTCGCCGCCCTCGTGCGACGGGCTCCCGACCTGCGGCTCGCCGGGCCCGCCACCCGGATCGAGCCGTTCTTCCTGTGGGGCCGTCGGTCGTTGCCCGTTCGCTGGTGACCACCGGCCCGCCGACTCGTCGTCGGGGGCATATTGTGTGGCACCATACAGATTGCACGGTGCGTGCGGTCGTGGTGCCGAGGGGGTGCCAGGACGCGACGAAGGACACCCGGAGGTAGGGATGAGCGACACCACGATCGAGCTCGGTCAGGCAGAAGAGGCAGCGTTCCGCGAGCGGTGCCGGACCTTCCTCGAGGAGCACGCCACCGGCGTCGGCGCCGGCCGTGCCGAGAGCACCAACGATCGCGGCGCGTCGCTCATGGCCGTCGCCAAGAAGTTCCAGGGTGCCCTGGCCGAAGCAGGCCTCGCCGGCCTCGTGTACCCGGCGGAGTTCGGCGGCGCCGGGCTCACCCGTGCGCACGACCGCATCTGGCGTGAGGAGTACCGGCGCTACCCGGACATGACCTCCGAGCTCACCATCAGCCACGGCATGTGCCTGCCGGTGATGAACGACTTCGGCACGCCCGAGCAGAAGCGCCAGTTCATGGCCGACAACGTCGCCGGTCGCACCGTGTGGTGCCAGATGTTCTCCGAGCCCGGCGCCGGTTCCGACGTCGCGAGCCTGCAGACCAAGGCGGAGCTCGACGGCGACGAGTGGATCCTCAACGGCCAGAAGGTCTGGACGACCCTCGGCCACCTCAGCGACTACGGCGTCATCGTCGCCCGCACCAACCCCGAGGCACCCAAGCACGCCGGCATCTCGATGTTCATCGTCGACATGAAGGCGCCCGGCATCGAGATCCGTCCGATCCACCAGATCGACGGTGGCAAGCACTTCAACGAGATCTTCTTCACCGATGTCCGCATCCCCAAGAGCTGGCTGCTCGGCGAGCTGAACAACGGCTGGAACCAGGCGACCGCGATGCTCATGTACGAGCGTGTCGCGATCGGCACGGGTTCCACGAGCGGTGTCAGCCACCCCAACGCCGACCGCTTGATCGCCGATGCCGTGAAGCTCGGCACCATCAAGTCGCCGGTGCTCCGCCAGGAGCTGATGAAGCTGTACTGCGAGGAGACCACCAAGTCGCTCGTCGCGATGCGCACCCGCGCCGAGATGAAGGCCGGCAAGGCGCCCGGCCCCGGCGGCTCGCTCGGCAAGCTGCACGGCGCGAAGATCGCCCGTGCGATGCGCTCGATCACGAGCGACGTGCACGGCGCCGACATCATGGCCTACGAGGCCGACGACAAGGCGTCGTTGCTCGCCCGCAGCATCCTCACGAGCTTCTCGGCCAACATCGCCGGTGGCACCGACGAGATCCAGAAGAACATCATCGGCGACCGCGTGCTGGGCCTGCCCCGCGAGCCGGCGGTCGACACGAAGCTGCCGTTCAAGGAGCTGAAGGTCGGCACACAGCGCTGACCGAACCAGGCAGATCCGTCCGACGGGGGACGAGCGTGCTCCGGCCGCTCGTCCCTCGTCGCGTTCCGGGCCGTTCTCGTTCGCCCGGTCGCCGCGGTCGCCGCGAAAGGGTCAGGGGCTCTGGACGAACGCGAGCACGGCGAGCACACGACGGTGCTCGCTCTCGCTCGGCGCCAGGTCGAGCTTGGTGAAGATCGACGAGATGTGCTTCTCGACCGCGCCGTCGCTCACCACGAGCGCCGCCGCGATCGCGCTGTTCGACCGACCCTGGGCCATCAGCGCCAAGACCTCGCGCTCGCGTGGGGTGAGCGCGTCGATCGGCTCACGACGGCGTGTGCGCACGAGCAGCTGCGCCACCACCTCGGGATCGAGCGCAGTGCCACCGCCGGCGACGCGCCGAGCGGCGTCGACGAAGTCGCGCACGTCGGCCACGCGTTCTTTCAGCAGGTAGCCCAGCCCGGCCGTGCCGGTGGCGATCAGCTCGGTCGCGTAGCGCTCCTCGACGTACTGCGACAGCACCAGCACAGGAGTGCCTGGTCGCCGGCCGCGGAGATCGACCGCCGCCCGCAGTCCCTCGTCGGTGTGGGTCGGCGGCATCCGCACGTCGACGATGACGAGGTCGGGATCGTGCTCGGCGACCGAGTCGACCAGCCGCGTGGCATCGCCCAGGGCGTCGACGACCTCGTGGTCGTACTCGGCGAGGAGTCGGGTGATGCCTTCGCGCAGCAGGACCGAGTCCTCGGCGATCACGATCCGCACGGCAGCTCCACGACGATCGAGGTGGGGCCACCCACCGGGCTGTTCAGCACCATCGATCCTTCCACGGCCACCACACGATCGTGGAGCCCCCGCAGCCCGCTGCCCAGCTCGACGGCGGCGCCACCCCGGCCGTCGTCGTGCACCTCGACGACCAGTCGGCGGCCGCCCGCCCGCTCGCGTTCGTGCAGCCGCACGATCGCCTGCTGGGCACCGCTGTGCTTGGCGACGTTGGTGAGCGACTCGGCGACCACGAAATAGGCGGCTGCCTCGATCGGCGACGGGAGACGGCGGGGCACGTCGACGTCGAGCGCGACCGGGACCGGACACCGGGCGGCGAGTGCCGACACGGCGGCGTCGAGCCCGCGGTCGGTGAGGACCGCAGGGTGGATGCCGCGGACGAGGTCGCGCAATTCGGCGATGGCCTGCTTGGCGTCGTCGTGGGCTCTGCCGACCAGTTCCGCCGCCCGGGGATCGTCGCTCGCCTCGAGGCGTTCCTTCGCGATGCCGAGGTTCATCGCGAGGCTCACGAGGCGCTGCTGCGCGCCGTCGTGCAGGTCGCGTTCGATACGCCGGAGTTCGCTCGCGGAACTCTCGACCGACGCGTCGCGACTCTCCTCCAGCTGCGTCACCCGTCGTTCGAGCACCTCGTTCGGTCCCCGCGACAACAGCAGCCGGACGAGGCGACGGTCGCCCTCGGCCATGGCGTGCACGACGGTGGGGGCGAGGGCGAGACAGCTGAGACCGATGAGGAACGTGAGCACGTATGCCCCCACGAGTCCGAGGCCGGTGAGTTCGTAGGAACCCCACTCGAACCCGCCGTCGGGCAGCGCCCAGTCGAACAGTGGCAGGGTGGTGAAGCCGACAGCGATCGACCACACGGTCACCGTGACCGTGAAGGTGACGATGCCCCAGGGGAGCATGATCAGCCCGTAGGCCAGTCCCTTCCATCCGGCCCGATCGCCGAGCCCCGAACGGATGCGTGGCCACAGCCCTGCGGTCGGGGCGATCGGGAGCGGCGCCGCGACGTCGTCGCCGAGGAGCAGGCGGGCTCGGCCGCGCTCCATCGTGCCGATCCAGCGACCCGAGACCACGCACAGGGCGAGCAGCGGGATGCCGATGACGGTGATGGCCAGTCCCACGCCGAGCGAGAGCATCGTGACCACCCAGGTGAACAGCGCGATCCCGACCGCGAGATCGAGCAACAGGTGCGCCGTCTCCCGCCAGGTGCGGGGCGACGTCAGCCGTGCGACGAAGCGCTTCATGGTCACCGCACCTCCTGGGCGCGAGTGCCGGCCGCAGCCAGCAGCGCCACGTCGGGCTGCGTCCCCGGCTGCGCCTCGGGCGACGATCGGACGGGCGACACCGTCGGCGGCGGTGCATGTCGGCGCCCCTCGACGTCGACGTGGGGCAGCACCCGACGGAGCGGGCGCGGCAGCCACCAGTTGCGCTCACCGAGCAACTCCATCGTGGCCGGCACCAACACCATGCGGACGAGTGTCGCGTCGATGAGGACTGCGACCGACAGCCCCAGCCCGATGAGCTTGATGGCGCGGAGGTCGCCCAGGACGAAGCTGCCGAACACGCAGACCATGATGGCAGCCGCGGCGGTGATGACCCGCGCCGTCGTCGCGAGACCCTCGACGACGGCCGCGCCATTGGGCATGCCGGCGTCGACGCGTTCCTTCACCGACGACAGCAGGAACACCTCGTAGTCCATCGACAGGCCGAACACGATCGCGAAGAGCATCATCGGTGCCCACGGCTCGATGGGGGCGCCGCCGTCGATGCCGACGAGTCCGCCGAGCCATCCCCACTGGAACACCATCACGAGCACGCCGTAGGCGGCGCCGATCGACAGCAGGTTGAGCACCACGGCCTTCAGCGGGACGAGGACCGATCGGAACACCACCATCAGCAGGACGAAGCTCAGGGCCAGCACGGCGCCGATGAACCAGGGAAGTCGTGCGGACATGCGATCGGCGAAGTCGACGTCGCCGGCGGTCGAACCGCCGACGTGCACGGTGGTGCCGGCGGCGCGGGCATCGGCCAGGACGCCGTCACGGAGCTCGTGCACGAGGCGTGCCGTGGCCTCGTCCTGCGGTCCGGTCGTGGGGATGACGGTCACGACGGCCACCTGACCGTCGGGTGACACGGCCGGCGGCGAGACGCGGGCGACGCCGGGGACGGCCGTCAGCGGCTCGACGAGTGCCTCGATGCGGGCCGCGGTCGCCGCGTCGGGCGTCGGGGCCACCAACAACAGTGGGCCGTTCTCGCCCGGACCGAACGCATCGGAGATCCGGTCGTATGCCGCGCGGGTCGTGGTGCCGCGGGCATCGTTGCCGAGGTCGGCGGTCGCCTGCCGCATCGCCAGCGTGGGCGCCGCCAGAGCGAGCAGCAGTGCGAGGCCGGCGACGGCGAACCCGGCGGGATGCCGCTGCACGAGCCGGCTCCACCGGTGCCAACCCGTCTCGCGAGTGCGGTCGCCGCGCGACCGATGGATCGAGAGCCGATCGAGACGGGTGCCCACGATGCCGAGCAGTGCGGGGAGCAACGTGATCGCCGCCAGCACGGCGACCAGGACCGCAGTCGACGTGCCGAGCGCGAGGCCGTACAGGAACGACAGGCCCATCAGGAACATGCCCATCAGCGAGATCATCACGGTCACGCCGGCGAACACCACCGCGCGGCCGGCGGTGTCGATCGCCTCGACGACAGCGTCGTGCACGCCTGCGCGGTCGGCCTGTCGCCCGCCGCGACGGTCGAGTGCGGCGCGGTAGCGGGTGACGATGAACAGCGCGTAGTCGATGCCCACGCCGATGCCGACCATCGAGGCGACCTGCACCGTGAAGTCCGGCGTCGGCACGACGGCGGCCCACAGCTCGACGCCGGCGAGGCCGATCGCGATCCCGACGACAGCGGTCATGATCGGCAGGCCCATCGCGACCACCGAACCGAAGGCGATCAACAGGATCACCACCGCGGCGAGCAGCCCGAAACCTTCCGAGGCCGGTACACCGCCGTCCTGGAACCATGCACTCGAGAAGTCCACGTCGGTCCCGGTCGTGCGCAGCACGTCGGCCTCGGTGGTGATCGCGTCGATCACCTCGAACCGGTCGGGATCGAACGTGACCTCGGCGGTGCCGACCGTCCCGTCGGCCGACCGTTCCCCGTCGACGAACGGCGACGTCACCTCGACGACGCCGGGGAGCGAGCGGATCCGGCCCACGAAGGCGTCGATGTCGGCCGACGCGGCGTCGAGTCCACGGTCGTCCTCGAACACCATCAGCGCGGTGCCGGCCGGGTCGTCCGGGAAGTGGTCGACGTACAGCTGGTACGCGTCGTCGGAGTCGGTGCCGTGCAGCCGACCGCCCTGGGCGTCGCCACCGCCCCAGGCACCGGCAGCGACGGTGGCGCCGACGATGGCGAGCAGCCAGGCGAGGACGACGAGGTATCGGTGGCGTACGGAGGCGGACGCGAGTCGTTGCAACATGCGGTCCAGCATGAGCACCCATCGCCGCGACGACCATGAGGCGCCCCGGCGTTCGTGGGGTGGGGCTGTCCCCACCCCCGCGCACAGGACGGCGACCGGGACAACGCTGGATCAGGAGCGGGCGTGGAGGCCTCGCTCCTGGTGACGTCCCGCTCTCGTCCGACGGAGGGCCGTCGTTACGGTGGCCACGTGAATCGCTACGAGCACCTCTTCAGCCCGCTCGAGGTGGGCCCCATCACCCTGAAGAACCGCATCGTGCGATCGGCACACGGCACGATGCTCGCCGGCGAGAAGCTCATCGCGTACCACGAGGCCCGCGCCGCCGGCGGTGTGGCGCTCAGCACTCTCGAGGCGACCGGGGTCCACCGCGGTGCGCCGAGCCTCACCCCGCTCTACAGCGATGCGTGCATCCCCTTCTACCGCGAGCTGATGGCGCGCATGCGCCCGTACGGCATGGCGATGCTCCAGCAGATCTACCACCCTGGCTCGGCGACGCGCCCGAAGAAGTCGGCCACGCAGATCTCGGCGAGCGCGATCCCGAACCCGATGGTGGGCGGCATCCCGTTCGAGATGACGACCTCCGAGATCGCCGAGATCGTCGAGGCGTTCGGTGACGCCGCGTGGCGGTGTCGCGAAGGCGGCCTCGACGGCATCGATCTCCACGCGTCGTCGGGCTATCTCATCGAGCAGTTCCTGTCGCCGGCCAACAACACCCGCACCGACGACTACGGCGGCTCGCTCGAGAACCGGATGCGGTTCCTGATGGAGATCCTCGAGGTGATCCGCGACCGGGTGGGCGACGAGTACTGCGTCGGCATCCGGCTGCCGAACGAGGAGTACATCCCTGGTGGGCTCACCGTCGACGAGGTGGCCGAGATCGCCCGCATCGTCGAACCTCACGTCGACTACGTCTCGCTGCACATGGGCTCGTACTGGCGCTTCTACAAGCTGCTCGCGCCGATGGACGAGCCGCTCGCGAACGAGATGGCATCGAATGCGCCGATCACCGCGACGCTCACGAAGCCGACCATGGTGGTGGGCCGGATCATGACCCTCGACGATGCCGAACGGATCGTCGCCGACGGGGCCGGCGACATGGTGTCGATGGTGCGCGCGCTGATCGCCGACCCACAGCTGGTGAACAAGTCGCAGCGGGGCGAGGCACACCTCGTGCGGCCCTGCATCGGTTCGAACATCGGCTGCGTCGGTCAGTTGATGTCGACGGGTGTGCTCAGCTGCGTGGTGAACGTCGCTGCGGCGCAGGAGGCGACGGTGCCGACCGAACCCGTCGGCCCGGCAGCGGTGCGCAAGCGCGTGCTCGTGGTGGGCGGCGGCCCGGCGGGCCTCGAGGCGGCGCGCACCGCGGCGTTGCGCGGCCACGAGGTGCACCTGCACGAAGCGACCCGGCGCCTCGGCGGGCAGGTGACCATCGCCGCCACGGCACCGCACCGCAACGACATCGGCGCGATCACGGAATGGCTCGCCGCCGAGGTGGAGCGCCTCGGAGTCACGATCCGGTTGAACTCGATGGTCGATCCCGACGTGGTCGACGAACTCGATCCCGACGAGGTGGTGATCGCGACCGGCACCGGGCCACGTCGCGACGGCTTCCAACTCTCGACGCCCGTGACGCCGGTGCCGGGGCACGACCTGCCCCATGTGTTCACGTCGTGGGACGTGTTCGGCTTCGGTGGCAGGGCCACGCTCGTCGGCCCGGCGCTGGTGTACGACGACACCGGGACGTTCGAGGCGATCTCGGTCGCCGACGCGCTGCTCGAGGCCGGACTCGAGGTGACGATGGTGGGTCGCCTCGATGCGATCGGTGCGACGCTGCCCTATCCGCCGGCGACGGTCGCGGCGGCGAAGGAACGGCTCATGTCGGGATCGTTCGACTTCGTCGGCGGGCACCACCTGCGCGAGATCCGGCCAGGAGAGGTGTCGATCGGCGTGCCGTTCACCGACCGCGAGCGGATCGTGCCCGCGTCGACGGTGGTGATCGTCACCTACGGCCACCCGAACCGCGAACTCGACGCGCTCCTCGCCGGCGGGTCGCGGCCGGTGCACCGCATCGGCGACGTGACCGGTACCAACGGCATCCTGCCCGCGATCCATCAGGCCGCGGCAACGGCGCGCGCGATCTGATCAGCCGGCTTCCGTGAGCCAACGGCCGCGACACGCGGCGTTTGGCTCACGGAACTCAGTCGGCGGGGCGGGCGACGACCATGCGGGTGCCCGCCCAGGTGGGGCTCATCTTCGCCCCGCTGGTGATACCAGCGTCGACCACGATGGTCTGGCCGGTGACGTAGCTGCCGCCGTCGCTCATGAAGTACAGCACCGCTTCGGCGATGTCGTTCGGGAGCCCGGCGCGGCCGAGCGGCGAGGTGCGCGCGACGTGCTCGGTGACCTTCTCGAGGTCGTCGGGGTTGCCCGTGGTGACGTGCGCGGTCATCGCCGTCGGGATGCTGCCGGGTGCCACCGCGTTGACGCGGATGCCGCTGGACGCGAGTTCGGAGGCGGCCGAACGGGCGAGTCCGACGACGCCGGTCTTGGCCACGCTGTAGGCGTGCGGGCCGAGGCCACCCTGCACACCGGCGACCGACGAGGTCATCACGATGCTGCCGCCGTTGCCGGCCGCCTGCATCGCACGGGCCGCGTGCTTGACGGTGACGAAGACGCCGCGCAGGAGCACGGCGATCGTGCGGTCGAAGTCGTCCATCGGCGTGTCGGCGATCGGGCCGGCGACGCCGACGATGCCCGCGTTGGCGAACGCGCCGTCGAGGCGTCCCCAGGTGTCGACCGCCAGGTCGATCGCCGCGGCGACGTCGGACTCGACCGTCACGTCGCACTTCGCGAACCGGGCTGCGTCGCCGAGCGAGTCGGCCACCGCCTGTCCACGCGTCGCGTCGTAGTCGGCGACGACGACCTTGCCACCTTCGGCCACCAGCAGACGCGCCGTTGCCTCACCCAGTCCGCTCGCACCACCGGTGACGACGGCGACCTTGTTCTCGAATCGATTCCCCATGGGCGGCGACCCTAGGCAGACGCCCTCCGGTCAGGCGAAGCGAGCCGTGTTCGTGCCGGCGTCGATGACGTAGGTGGCGTGGACGAACATCGGCGCGCCGGGCTCCTTCACGGTCTCGACCATGCGGTACTCGGCGCTCCAACGATCCGGTGTGACGGTGTGGAGGATGTAGCCGCGGTGCTCGAGTTCGACGTCGACGATGTCGGGGATCGCCCTGACCACCTCGGTGACGGCCGGGTCGATGAGGCCGCCGGACGAGATCGACGTGGCGACGAATTCCGCGGCGACGGGCGTTCCCGTACCGCGGCCGCCCTGACGGATGTTGCCCGCGCCCGCGAAATGGATGTCGCCGGTGAGCACCACGGTGTTCTTGGCCGGGTCGAGGGCGTCGACGATCCGGTTGCGTTCGAACGGGTAGCCGTCCCACTGGTCGTAGTTGAGGACGGCGCCGCCGAGGGTGACGTCACCGAAGATCGTCTGCTGCGCGATCACCTGCCAGGTCGCCGACGCGGCGCCGAGCGTGTCGAGCAGCCACGCCTCCTGGACGTCGCCCAGCATGGTGCGCGACTCGTCGAAGGTCTCGGGACAGGGCGGGTCGAGGCTGAGCCCCGGATCGCCGCACGCCTGATCGGTGCGGTACTGACGACCGTCGAGCACCACGAGGTCGACGAGGTCTCCCCAACGTGCGCTGCGGTAGATCGTGTAGTCGTCGGCGGCGCCGTCGGGCGGCGCCAGCGCCACCGGCTGGTGCTCCCACCACACCTGGTACGCGGCCCGCCGCCGCTCGGCGAACGTCGCTTGGTCGGCGAGGTTCTGCGGGACGAGCCCGGCGTAGTTGTTCTCCACCTCGTGGTCGTCCCACGTGACGTACCAGGGACACGAGGCGTGCGCGGCCTGGAGGTCGGCGTCGGCCTTGTAGAGCGCGTACCGGTTCCGGTAGGCCTCGAGCGTGGTGGCCTCGTCGGTGCCGTGGGTGCGGACGACGAAGTTCTCGCCGATCGTCGCCGCGCCGCCCTCGTAGATGTAGTCACCGAGGAAGGCGACGAAGTCGACCTGCTGGTCGGCGATGTCGCGGTGGGCCGTGTAGAAGCCGTCCTGGTAGTTCTGGCAGCTCGCGCTGACGAAGCGCACCGTCTCGGACGCGCCCGCCTCGCCCGATGGCGCCGTGGTGCGCGTACGGCCGACCGGGCTCGTGTAGCCGCCGACGCGGAAGCGGTAGAACCACCAGCCCGGGTCGAGTTCGGCGGCGACGTGCACGCTGTGCCCGTGGGCGGCCGTCGCCGTGGCGGTGCCCTCGGCGACCACCTCGTCGAAGGTGTCGGCGACCGACACCTCCCAGCGCACGTCGACGTCGTCGGCCGGCATGCCACCACCGTTCGACGGGTCGGGGGCGAGCCGGGTCCACAGCACGACGGCACGGTCGGTCGGGTCGCCGCTGGCCACGCCCAGGGTGAACGGGTCTCCCGCGAGCTCGATCGCTGCGGTCGTCGGCGCCGGATTCGTCGGAGCGGGCGTGTCGGCGGGTGTGGTCGGTTCGGTGGGTGCGACCGCCGTCGAGCCGGTCGTCGGCTCGTCGACCGCGCCGGTCGTCCCCGAGCCGCTGCCCGGATCGGCGGACTCGTGGTCGCTGCACCCGGCGATCATTGCCGCGCCACCCGTGAGCACCGCCGCCGAACCGGCGAGGAACAGGCGTCGGGAGATCCGGGAAGGCATCCGGGGAGGCAGGGGCTGCATCCCGGCAGTCTCGCCCAGCGGCGGCAGGGATCGCTACGCGAGGAGGCGATGGGTGAGACTGTGCCCATGACCACGACGGATCAGCCGGCGCCCGTGACGCTCGACGGGTTCAACCCGTTCAGCCCTGCAGTGCAGCAGTGCCCCCACCTCTACTACCGGGCCATGCAGGAACAGGCCCCGGTGTTCAACGTGCCCGGTACCGACCTGTACATGGTCACCCGCCACGAGATGGTGACGCCGATCCTGCGCGACACCCAGCTGTTCTCGAACCGCTTCGGCAGCGCCGGCGAGCCGGCCAGGGGCGACGCGGCGAACCGCATCAAGGAGATCCTGGCCACCGGCTGGCCGCAGATCCCGACGATGCTCACGATCGATCCGCCGTACCACACCCGCTATCGCGGCACCGTCGCCACCTACTTCACGCCGCGCAAGATGGCCGAGCTGCGGGAGCCGGTCGAGGCGATCGTCGAACAGCTCATCGACGACCTGCCGGAGGGCGACTTCGACCTGGTGCCGAACTTCGCGGTGCCGCTGCCGATCCGTGCGATCGCCTGCATCCTCAACGTGCCGTCCGACCGCATGGCCGACTTCAAGCGCTGGAGCGACGACTCGATCGCCAACATCGGCACCGCGATCAGCGACGACGAGCGCGTGGCTGCCTATCACGGCATCATCGAGTTCCAGCACTACTTCGCAGCCCAGCTCGAGCGTCGGCGCACCGAGCCGCTGCAGGACCTGATGACCGATCTCGTCAACGCGATGATCGACACCGACCCCACGCCGGCGGCCGACGGCGGCGAGCCGACGCCGGGGGAGAAGCGCCCGCTCGACATGGCCGAGATGCTGTCGATCGTCCAGCAGTTGTTGGTCGCCGGCAACGAGACGACCACCAAGGCGCTCACGGAGGGCATCATGCTCCTCGCGCAGAACCCCGAGGTGTTCGCCAAGCTCAAGGCCGATCCGGCCGGCTACGCCCCGCTGGTGACCGAGGAGGTGCTGCGCCTCTCCACGCCCACCCAGGGCATGTTCCGCGTGGCCACCCGCGACACCGAGCTCGCCGGCGTCCAGATCCCGAAGGGGTCGCGCCTCGTCGTCGTGTACGCGGGTGCCAACCGCGACATGAACGTGTGGGGCGACGATCCCGACCGCTTCGATCCCGACCGGCCGAACCTGAAGGAGCACCTCGCGTTCGGCAAGGGCATCCACTTCTGCCTCGGTGCACCGTTGTCGCGGCTCGAGATGCAGGTCGCCTTCGAGGCGATCGGACGGCGGATCGACCGCATCGAACTGTCGGAGGACAACGAGTTCCGCTACTTCCCGAGCTTCATGTTGCGCGGTCTGACAGGTCTGAGCGTCAGAATGGTGAAGAACGCGATGGGCGCGGGCGAGGAGACGGCAGATGTCTGATCGGGTGCTGGTGGCGAAGGTGGGCCTCGACGGCCACGACCGTGGTGTGAAGGTGGTGGCGCGCATCCTGCGCGATGCGGGCTTCGAGGTGATCTACACCGGCCTGTTCCAGACGCCGGAGAAGGTCGCTGCCGCGGCGATCGACGAAGACGTCGACGCGGTCGGCCTGTCGATGCTGAGCGGGGCGCACATGACGCTCGCGCCGCTCGTGGTCACCAAGCTGCGCGAGATGGGCGCCGACATCCCGGTCGTCGTCGGCGGCATCATCCCGGGTCGCGACGCGACCAAGCTCCGCGACGCAGGCGTGGCCGGCGTGCTCACGCCCGGTGCGACCGCCGACGAGGTCGTCGCCTGCGTGCGCGACGTCATCACCGCCAGCCGCGGCTGATCGCTCCGCATCCCGTACATTCACTGCGATGGGTCCATCGCCGCTGGAACGGGTCACCAACCTGCTGACGTTGCTGCTGGAGACGCGCGTCCCGCTGACGCTCAAGCAGATCTCGCAGGAGCTGGCGGGCATGTACCCCGACAAGTACGTGGCGCTGCGCGGGGCGTTCGAACGCGACAAGGCGCTGCTGCGCGACATCGGCGTGCCGATCGAGACCGAGGTGCTCGGTGGCGACCAGGCGGGTGAGACGGCGTACCTCATCGACCGCGACCGGTACGAGCTCCGTGGCCTGCAGCTCGACGACGACGAGCGTCATGCGCTGCAGATGGCGGTCGCGACCATCCGGTCCGACACCGGCCAGGAGGGTGTCTGGAAGCTGGGCGGGTCGGTGCTGCCGTCGTCGTCGGTGGTCACCAACGTCGCGCAGCACGACGCCCTGCCCACGCTCCGGGCCGCGTCGGGTAGCCGCACCACGGTCGCGTTCCGATACCGCGGCACCGAGCGCGAACTCGACCCGTACGGGCTGCTGCTGCGCGAGGGCTTCTGGTACGTGATCGGGCACGATCACCGTCATCAGGAGGTGCGCACCTATCGCGTCGACCGCATCGAGGGCGACGTGACCCTCCGCCAGGGAGCCTCGTTCGAGCGGCCCGACGGCTTCGACGTGCGCGCTGCGTTCCCGGCGGACGCGAAGCTGCTCGGCGAGGCCGACGACGGCGCGTCGAGCGCCGAGGTGGCGGTCGATCCACCGCTCGCCGCCGTGGTGCGCGGCGAACTCGGCGATGCCGCCGTGGTGCGCGAGGACGCTGCTGGCGTTGCTGGAGCGGTGGTGTTCCGCGTGCCGTGCGTGAACCGCGACGCCTTCCGCTCGTGGGTGCTCGGCCTCGGCCACCACGCGGAGGTGCTGGGGCCGCCCGAGGTGCGCGCCGATCTCGTCGCGTGGCTGCGAGCGATCTCGGCGTCGGTCGGAGGTGCGGCATGAGCCCCAAGGGTCCCTCGCCGCTCAAGGTGCGACTCCGGCGTCTGCTCGTGATCCTGCCCTGGCTCGCCGAGCGCGGCAGCGCGTCGTTGGCGGAGATGTCGGAGCGGTTCCAGATCTCCGAGAAGGAACTCGTCGCCGATCTCGAGCAGGCGGCCATGTGTGGCCTGCCGCCGTTCCTCGACGAACTCGTCGACCTCTACATCGACGACGACGGGATCGCCCACATCGACGTCCCTCGCTTCTTCACGCGGCCGCTGCGTCTCACCGCGCCCGAGGGCTTCTCGCTGCTGATGGCCGGTCGCACGGCGCTCGCGCTGCCCGGTGCGGAACCCGATGGTCCGCTCGCCCGGGCGCTCGCGAAGCTCGAAGCGGTGCTGGGCTCGGACGGCATGGTGCTCGATCTCGCCCAGCCGGCTTCGACGGCCGATCTGGTCGCCGCCGTCGACGATGCAGCCGAGGTGCGGGTGTCGTACTGGTCGGCGTCGAGCGACGAGGTGAGCGAGCGCAACCTCGTGCCGCGTGCGGTCTTCTCCGACCGTGGTCGCTGGTACGTGTTGGCCGACGACGACCGGTCGGGCGAGGAGCGCACGTTCCGCATCGACCGGATCCTGTCGTGCGAGCGCACCGGTCGGCTCGACGTGGTGCGCGAGGTGGCGGTGCCCGGTGGCGACGAATGGTTCGACGATCTGCCCGCGGTCGACACGGCCACGTTGCGCATCGGCCCCGGCGGCCGCTGGGTGGTCGAACGCTTCCCGGTGCGATCGATCGCCGATGACCCGGCGGGCGGCGGGTGGCAGGTGGTGGAGCTCGCCGTCGCGAGCGAGGGCTGGTTGCGCCAGTTGCTGGTGCGCCTCGGGCCCGACGCCGAGGTGGTGGCACCTCCGGCGTGGCGCGACCTGGGCGCCCGCGCCGCTGCGGAGTTGCTCGCGGCTCGCTACGCGGCCGACTGACGACCGATCGGGCCGGCCCCGATGTGGTCGACGAGCTGCTCGCGGATCTGCTGCCCGCTCGTGATGCCGTGTGCCGCGAGGAGGTGGGGGAGCACGGCCGCGGTGGCGTCGGCGTCGGCGAGCGCGTCGTGGGGCCTCACGAGCGCGACGTCGTAGCGTTCGCAGATCGAGCCGAGCCGGTGCGACATCGTGCGGCCCGGGTCGAGCCGCCGCGACAGACGCAGGGTGCACAGCGACTGCTCGACCGGGAACGGTGCGCCCGCTTCGGTGGCGGCCTTGCGCAGGAAGGCGAGATCGAACTCGGCGTTGTGGGCGACGAAGACCGCCCCGTCGATCGTGGTGGCCAATCGCTGCATGACGTCGGTGAGCAGTGGGGCGCCGCGGACGTCGCGCCGGTGGATGCCGTGCAGCCGGGTGGGCCCGACGCGGTGGAAGAAGCGGTGGCGGGGTCGGACGAGGCTGGCCCACCGATCGATGACGGCACCAGTGCCGTCGACGACGACGACGCCGACCTGCAGGACGCGATGCCGCTGGACCGACAGCCCGGACGTCTCGACGTCGACCACGGCGAAGCGCAGCGTGGGGTCGTCGAGCACGTTCACGCCGTCACCTTATGCCGACGGTGTGACGGGGCTGCCCCTGAGCGGGCGCCGACGCCGGCGCCGAGGGACCAGCCGGCAGATCAGCCGGAAGTTCAGCCGGAAGTTCAGCCGGCGACGGCGGCGCGGGCACGAACGCCGATGGGCGCTGCGACCGTGTACCCCGCGAGGTGGCGATCCTCTTCGCTCTCGGCACCCCAGAACCCGTACTCGTGGTTGGAGCGGGCGAACTCCTGACACGGCCCCTGCACCGGGCAGGTCGTGCACAGGAGGCGGGCTTGCGCCTCGCGTCGGGTGCGGGCCTGGGGCCGCTCGGCCTTGGGCGGGAAGAACAGGTTCGTGCGGCCCTTGCACACGGCGTGCTCACGCCACGTGCGACCGTCCGACAGATCGACCAGCACCTCGTAGTGCCGGCGATCGAACTCCATCTCGACTGCAGCCATCGTCCCCTCGTTCCACGACTCGCGGATTTAACACTAATTGATACGGAGTCGTGAGGGAAGCGGTTTTCGTGCTCAATGAAAAGATCACCCGGTGTGACGGGCGACCCATCGGCGGAGCGGGCGTCAGAGGAGCTCGGCCGCCAGGCTCGCCACGGCGCTGCGTTCGCACGCCGAGAGCGTGACGTGACCGAAGCAGCGTTGCCCACCGAAGGCCTGGATGAGCACGGCGAGCGCGTTGTTCGACTCGCCGAGGTAGGGCGCGTCGATCTGGCTCGTGTCGCCCGTGAAGATCACCTTGGTGCCATCGCCGATGCGGGTGAGGATCGTCTTCAGCGTCGTCGGTTCGAGGTTCTGGGCCTCGTCGACGATCACGATCTGGCGGTGCAGCGACCGACCCCGCAGAAACGTCACGCTCTCGAGCGACAGCTGGCTGCGGGTGGTGAGCTCGTCGATGAGCGTGCGGGCGTCGTGACTGCTGCGCTGATCGGTGAGCGCGACGATCGCGTCGTGGATCGCCGACATCCAGGGATCGAGCTTCTCGTCGAGCCCGCCGGGCAGGAAGCCGACGTCGGCCCGGCCCACCGGCACGAGCGGACGGTAGATCGCGAGCCGCTCGAACGCCCGGGTCTCCACGACCTGCTCGAGGCCGGCGGCGATCGCGAGCAACGTCTTGCCGGTGCCGGCGCGGCCGTCGAGGGCCACCACGCTCACCTCGGGGTCGAGCAGCAGTTCGAGCGCGAACCGCTGCTCCTTCGAGCGGGCCCGCAACCCCCACGCCTCGGGCGCCTGGTGGGGGAGCAGCAGCCACTCGTCGTCGACTCGACGCACCAGCGCCGACTGCGAACCGACCCGCAGCACGGCGAAGGTGTTCTCCTTCGCGTCGCGACCGTCGTCGAGCTCGTCGGCCGGTAGGGCGCCGGAGGCATAGAGGGTGTCGATCTGCTCGTGCGAGGCGGCGAAGGTGCGCCACCCTGTGTCACGAGTGTCGACGCTGCGGCCCACCGGGCGGTGTTCGGCTGCCTCCAGCCCGAGGTGCGCCGCCTTGATGCGCAAGGCAGCGTCGTTGGAGACCATCGTCGTCGGCGCGTGCTGCGCCTGTCCGAGCGCTGCGCCGATGATCCGGTTGTCGGGCACCTGCGGGTCGAGGCCGTGTTCGACGAGCAGATGCTTCTGCACCCCGTTGATCTCGATGCGGAGCGTGCCCGGCCCGCCGGCCGTGAGCGGAACCGCCGTCGCGAGCGACCCGCCGGCCCCGACGCGAAGATCCTCGATCGAGCGCAGCGCGGTACGGGCGGCTCGCCCGACGTCGTCGAGGCGGGTCTTCAAGGAGTCGAGCTCCTCGATCACCGTCAGCGGGATGACGACGTCGGCGTCGCCGAAGCCGTGGATGCACCCGGGGTCGGCGACGAGCACTGACGTGTCGAGCACGATGCGCGTACGGACACCGCCGGGCGTCGATCCTGACTCACCCCCTTCCGTCGATCCGTGGGACGACAGCGGGGATGCCAGGTCGGTCAACGCCACTCCTCGTTGTGAAGGACCCGTGACGGGATGACCCGTGACGGGCGGATGGGTGTGCAGGAACGCAACACCGGTGTCTTATCCCATCGGAATTGCGATCCAACGGCATTCGGTGTGGGGTTCACACGCCGTTCATCGTGACGCTGCCCGACGGTCGTCGTGCGTCCGCGCCGCGGCGACGCCCGGCGCGGTGCGGCGCGGGTGCGCTCAGAGGGTGTCGGGGATGCCCTCGTCGAGCTCGACGCCGCAGCTGTTCAGCGCCATCGAGACGAGGTGGTAGTTGCCGACGGTGAAGACGACGTCGAGCATCTGCTCGGTCGTGTAGCGCTCGGCGAGCACGACCCATGTGTGATCGGAGATACGGCTGTCGTCGTGCAGCTCGTCGGCGGCGCGCAGCAGGGCCGCGTCGAACGCGCTCCACGCGGGATCGTCGGGCCCGACCTTGGTGCGCTCGATCTCCTCGATGCTGATGTCGCTTCGCTGCGCGATCACGTGGTGCTGACCGAACTCGTACTTCGAGTTGCAGCGCACGCCGACGCGCAGGATCAGCAGCTCACGGTCGCGTGGCGTGAGTGTGTTCTTCGACATGACGTGTGCGGCGAACACGAGCCATCGGCGGAGCAGCGCCGGATGGTGCGCGAGCGTCGCGAAGATGTTCAGCGTCGTGCCGTCGGGCGCTCGCATCCCGCCCTTGACGTACAGCTCGACGACCTCGTCGCTCGGCTCGGTGATGGGTGGGATGCGCGGCGTGCTCATGACGCGATCTTCGCGCCAGACTCGTGGCATGGACGAGGGGTGCGTGTTCTGTGGGATCGTCGCCGGCACGGTGGCGGCAGACGTGGTGCTCGACGACGACGTCGCCGTCGCATTCCTCGATCGTTCTCCGGTGTTCAAGGGACACGTCCTCGTCGTGCCGCGCGTGCACGTCGTCACGCTCACCGATCTCGCCACGGAATCGATCGGTCCGTTCTTCGAGCGCGTGCAGCGCATCGCGCGCGCCGTTCCGAGCGCGCTCGATGCACACGGAACGTTCGTCGCGAACAACAACATCGTGAGCCAGAGCGTCGCTCATCTCCACGTGCACGTCGTCCCGCGACGCAAGCGGGACGGGCTTCGCGGCTTCTTCTGGCCTCGCGAGAAGTACGCCGCGGGCGAGGCTGCGCGGTACGCCGACGCGATCCGCACCTCCTTGCGCAACGCGTGATCACGCGCACCGTCCAACATCCTGCGGACATCGCGGTGTCCGATGGAGCGAGACGCGCGTCACTCATTGCATTTGCAACGACGAGGGTGCTTGCTATTCGTTGGTGAACCCTGTTCGATACGCGTGCGTAACGCTCCGTTACACCGGGAACAACCGATACGAAGAGGTATCAGCAGACATGACCAAAGCAGAGTTGATCGACGCAGTGGCGACGAAGTCGGGAGTCACCAAGGCTGACGCAGAGCGCGTCGTTGGTGCGTTCTTCGACATCGTCACGACGACTGCCAAGAAGGGCGACAAGGTCGCGTGGCCGGGCTTCGGCTCGTTCAGCACCTCGAAGTCGAAGGCTCGCACGGGCCGCAACCCACAGACCGGCGAAGCAGTGAAGATCGCTGCCTCCACCCGGATGAAGTTCACCTCGAGCAGCACGCTCAAGGATGTTCTGAACCCCAAGAAGAAGAAGTAACCCAGGACCAGAGAAGGAAAACACACTGATGGCTGCAAAGAAGGCTCCGGCCAAGGCCGCACCGGCCAAGAAGGCCGCTCCGGCCAAGAAGGCTGCACCGGCGAAGAAGGCCGCTCCCGCCAAGAAGGCCGCTCCGGCCAAGAAGGCTGCACCGGCGAAGAAGGCTGCACCCGCCAAGAAGGCCGCTCCGGCCAAGAAGGCTGCACCGGCGAAGAAGGCTGCACCCGCCAAGAAGGCCGCTCCGGCCAAGAAGGCTGCACCGGCCAAGAAGGCTGCTGCCAAGAAGAAGTGATTGCCCCGACATTCGGAGCGTCGTGACGAGGGGCCTGCGGGCCCCTCGTTCGCGTTCCGGGGTCGGCGTGCGGCAACAATGCGTGCATGGATCTCATCTGTGACGACCTCGCCGAGGAGCACGCCGAACTCGATGCCGTCGTGGCCGGGCTCGACGAGTTGCGCTGGCAGCTGCCGACTGCTTCACCCGGGTGGGCGATCCGGGATCAGATCAGCCATCTCTGGTTCTTCGATCAGCGGGCGCTGCTCGCGCTGACCGACCCCGACGAGTTCGCTGCCGACGCCGCACGCCTCGTCGCCGCCGGTGGCACGGAGGCCTCGGTCGCGCCGGGCCGGGAGATGACCGGTGCTGCGCTGCTCGATGCGTGGCGTCGCGATCGCACGGTGCTCATCGAGGTCGCCCGTGGGGTCGACGCGGCGACGCGAGTGCCGTGGTACGGGCCGGCCATGGGTGCGCGGTCGTTCATCACGGCGCGGTTGATGGAGACGTGGGCGCACGGGCAGGACGTGTTCGACGCGTTGGGTACAACGCGTGAGCCGACGGATCGGTTGCGTCACGTCGCCCACATCGGCGTGCGCGCCCGACCCTTCAGCTACGCGATCCGCCGGATGGCGATGCCAGATGCCGACATCCATGTCGCGCTCACCACGCCCTCGGGGGAGACCGCGACGTGGGGGCCGCCCGGAGCCGTCGATTCCGTGCGTGGACCGATGCTCGACTTCTGCCTGGTCGTCACGCAGCGCCGTCACCGGGCCGACACCGCGATCGAGATCGCCGGTCCGGCGGCGGAGGAGTGGATGTCGATCGCGCAGGCGTTCGCCGGCGACCCGGGTCCCGGTCGCGAGCCGGGTCAGTTCGGCTGACGCCGTCAACGGCGCGGCGGCCGGCCGGTCCATCGACAGCTGGCTAGGAGACTGCTGAGCAATCGGGTTGTTCGTGGCGTCTCGTCGTGGTCGTCGCGGCGTGAGTCGAGTTGGCCGTGACAGTCGGAATCGGCGTGGCTCGTTGCTCGTGCGGGCGTGGCCGTGGCCGTGGTTGTTCAGGTG
>JAPLAA010000115.1 GCA_026393475.1 Actinomycetota bacterium | reverse complement strand
TGGAACCGAACAGGTGGTCACCGTCGGAGCTGGCGTACGCCTCACCCAGCGCGGCGCCCGTCACCTCGCCGCCATCGGCGGCGATCCTCGAGGCGTATGCCCACAGCGAGAGCAGACCGGTGGCACCCTGCGTGGCGAAGCCCTTGTTGAGCTCACCCGGGTCGAGGCCGTACTCGATCAGCTTCGTCTGGTAGATCGTGGCTTCGAACTTGTCGCGCGGATCCTCGATCGACTCGATCGGGTTCAGCACGGCGCCCGGGGCACCGACGAAGTAGATGCCCTTGGCGAGATCGCCGGCAGCTGCCATTGCGTCGAAGTCGATGCATGCGCCCGACAGCACCAGCGGCACGTCAGCCGGGGTCCAACCGAGACGGCCCATGCCGTCGACCAGGTTCCAGCAGTCGGCACCCTGACCCGAGAAGATCACGACATCGGGATCGAAGTCGAAGACCTCGGTGACGAGCGGGGTGACGTCCGGGGTGGCCGGGGCCACCGGCACGCCGATGCTGGTGAGGTTCGGCATCGAACCGGCGCGCTCGGCATCGCCGGGCACCGAGCCGTTGAGCACGTCGACCGGCTTCTTCTCGAGGTCGTAGTAGCAGACCACGCCGGGAGGCGTGTTCGCCCACGGGATGCCGAGCCGCTCGATGTCGCCGAACTCCGTGGTGGCGAACTCGATCAGGCCGGTGTGGACACCGAGGCAGCCACCGCCGCCACCGATCGCGTACACGCCGGGCGAGGTGAAGTCACCCACGGTGATCGGCGTGATGACGATGACGGGCACTTCGGCCGCGGCGTAGGTCGGGAAGTGGTTGCCGAAGAAGTTGATGCTCGAGAACACGAGCTCGGGCTCCTCTGCGAGCAACTCGTTCGCGCAGCGCTGCGAATCGTCGGGCGAGATGGCCATCTTGCAGACCACCAGCTCGATCGGACGACCGGGCACACCGTTGGCGATGTCGGCGCCGAGGCCACCGAGCTCGTTGTTGATGTACTCGACCGTGGCCTCAGCGGCCAGCGAGAACTCCGGGAACGAACCGTTCGGGTCGCCTTCCGGGTTCTGGAAGCCGATGACGATCGGATCGCCCTCTGCCTTCAGCGGGTTCTCGCCTGCTGCGGTGAGGTCGGCGGCGAACTTCTCGGCGCCGATACCACCGGTCTCATCGCTGATCCCCTCGACACCTCCCGACGGTGCCTCGGTCGAGTCCGGTGCGTCGGTCGCTGCCGGCGCCTCGGTTGCTGCTGGTGCTTCGGTCGCTGCCGGTGCCTCGGTTGCTGCTGGTGCTTCGGTTGCCGCCGGTGCCTCGGTGGACGTCGACTCGTTGTCGTCTCCACCACAAGCAGCCGCGAACAACGCAATACCGCAGAACAACGCGAGCGCGGGACGCGCACGCATGCCACGTGAACTCATGGATCCCCCTTGTTCCCCATGTGAGAGGGCCGGCCCCAAACCAGCCCTCGTCGAGTTTGTCAGTGAACTACTAACCGGTCAATTACTTTCCGTCGACCCACCGCGCGAGAGCGGGGCGGCCAACGGCTGTGATTGTGCTCCACCTCGTTCGCGTTTCTCGGGTCGGAGCACCATGAATCCCGATGAATCCGATCGACGTTTCCACGCTCTCGCCGCACGACCAGATCCGACAGGTCGCGGCTCGCTACAGCCGGGGTGTCGACCGGCTCGATCTGGCGACGATGCAGTCGGCCTACTGGCCCGACGCGATCGACGATCACGGGGTGTACGTCGGCGACGCGATGGCGTTCTGCGAACGCGTCGTCACGTCGCACGCCCGATTCGAGTCAACGATGCACTGCGTGATGAACCACTGGATCGACGTCGTCGACGACACCACCGCGCACGGCGAGGTCTACAACGTCACCTACCTCCGCTCGATCGTCGACGGCGAGCCGGTGCTCGACACGTGGTGGGGGCGCTACGCCGATCGCTACGAGTGCCGCGACGGCGAGTGGCGCATCATCCACCGGGTGTGTGTGCACGAGGGCACCGAGCGGCGTGCGGTCACCACGACGATGCCGATCGACGCGGCCCGCTTCCGTCAGGGCCACGAGGACCGCGGCCCCGTGGCGTGACCGGCCACACTCGAAGCAGCCACACTCGAAGCAGCCACACTCGAAGCAGCCACACTCGAAGCAGCCACACTCGAAGCAGCC
>JAPLAA010000107.1 GCA_026393475.1 Actinomycetota bacterium | reverse complement strand
GCTTCGCGTGCGTCGCGTAGTCCGAGGAGCGACATGAAGCCGTGGAGTGTTCCGGGGACTTCATCCACGGTGACGGCGTTGCCGGCCGTGCGGAGGCGTTCCGCGTAGGCGATGCCTTGGTCGCGGAGTACGTCGCATTGGGCGACGACGAAGTAGCTGGGTGCGGTGGTGAGTGTCGTGGCGTGGATGGGGGAGGCGTCGCCGTCGGTGCGACGGTCGACGTCAGGTACGTACGTTGCGCAGAAGTGGGCCATTGTCGCTCTGGTGAGGATGTGGCCGGTGGCATAGTGCTCCTGGGACGGGTACGTGCCGGTGAGGTCCACTGCGGGGTACATGAGCAGTTGTGCCACGACGGGAAGGTGGTTGGCGACAACGGCAGCGAGCCCCCCGCCGGCGCTGTCGCCTGCAACGGCCACCGGTCCGTCGGCCTGGATGGCGCGGGTGACGGCGAGGCAGTCGTCGAGCCCGGCTGGGTAGGGGTGTTCGGGGGTGAGCCGGTAGCCGACGGAGATCACCTCATGGTGGGTGGACGCGGCCAAACCGGCCGCGAGGATGTCGTGGGTGTCGATGCTGCCGAGCATCCAGCCGCCTCCGTGGAAGAAGACGATGGTGCCGGGGCGCGCCGACTCGGGGACGTAGCGGCGCACGGGAACACCGACGAGGATGTCGTCGCGTACGTCGTCCAGTGCGGGTCGGCGTCCGACGAGCATCTTCGGGCCGCTGCTCGCCCGGGCAAGTTGCTGGCGGGCTTTCGCTGGTGTCACGTTCTCGGCAGGTGAGAGCATGAGGCCTGACATCGCCGCCAGCGCACGGAACGTGCGAGTCGGTCGCGGCGCTGGCGTCGTGGCGCTCATCGGGTTGCCACCCACGCAAAGCTTGCTGCGAGGAAGAGTTCGACGACGATTGAGACGGCGATGCCCGCGCTGACCCGCTTGGCGGCGCGTTCGATGATCCCGGTGAGTGCGAGGAGCACCAGCGCGATGGCCAGGCCGATGCAGACGGCATCGCGCAGCCGCGACGGTGGCGCATCTCGTCCCACGACGAACAGGACCGCGAGGCCGAGGTAGATCGAACCGATACGCCGGCTGAGGAACACCGTTGGTGACTCGTGCGTGAGCCCCCATTGGTCGAGCATGAACGATGGGGCGAGGAGGAACCCGATGCCGAGCAGGGTGGAAGCGACGGCGGCGATGGTGGCGACGATGGTGAAGGTCATGGTGGATCAGCTCCGGGTGAACCAGTCGCGGTGCGCGGTCGCGAAGTCTTCGAAGGTGCGTGCGGGTTGGGCGGTGAGATCGGGTGCTGCGTTCGAGGCGCCCGCGAGGAAGCCGTGGCGGATGATGACGTCGTAGAGCATCCCGAGATCGCCGACTGCAGCTTCCGGAACGCCACTCGCGAGGAGGGTGGCGCTGAACTCGTCGAGCGTGCTGTCGCGGAAGGCGATGGGTCGGCCGGCGCCGCTGCTGAGTGCGGCTGCCATTGAGGTGCCGGTGATGTCGGCGGCCCCGATGAGCATGTGGTCGGTTCCAGCCGCACCGGTGGGGTCCTCGAGCAGTAGTGCGCAGACCAGTGCGACGTCGCGGGCATCGATTGCGGCGACGGCGCCTTCGCCGATGGGCAGTGCCAGTTCGTCGCGGTCGCGGATCCCGCCGGTGACGAGTGCGATGTTCTGCATCAGCCAGCCGGGCCGCACCACCGAGTGGTCGAGACCGGACGCGCGCAGGTGCTCCTCGATGGTGTGGTGCACCTTGCCGATCTCGAACGGGGAGTCGGCGGCCGCGCCTGGCACGGAGACCTTCACGATCGTCGCCTTCGAGGTGGCAGCCACGGCATCGATGGCACCGCATTCGTGGCGGACCTGATCGGGCCCGTTGCCGGTGAGGAGGAGGACCGCATGCGCCTCGGCGACGAGGTGTCGGATGGTCTCGGGGTCGTCGAGACTGCCCGTATGCGGAACCCCTCCGAGATCTCGGACGGCCTGGGCTGCAGCCTCGGATCGTGCAAGGGCGAGCGGAGCGTGGCCCCGTTCGGCGAGGGTGCGGACCACGTGGCTGCCGATGGTTCCGGTTCCGCCGATGATCGAGATGTTCACGGTGTCGTCCTCTCATTCGTTGACCGGGACCTTCCCGATCAACATCGAAACTATACCAATGATATACCGTTGGTCAACTGTCGGCCGCCGATGGTGGTATCGTCGGAGCGAACCAGACACCCGAGACAGGAGAGGTCGACACATGTCCGAGTCCAGCGAGTACGCGCCGAGCCCATGGGAGTGGGTCAGGGATCAGGTCGAGGAGTACGAGGCGTCAGGCGGCACGCGCGCCAACACGCTGCGCGACACGGGCCTGCCGATCATCGTGGTCACGACCAGAGGCGCCCGCTCTGGTGTGATCCGCAAGACGCCGCTGATGCGGGTCGAGCACGAGGGCGAGTACGCGCTCGTGGCGTCGATGGGCGGCGCCCCGAAGCATCCGGTGTGGTACTTCAACCTGTTGGCTCACCCCGACGACGTGTGGGTGCAGGACGGGCCGTCGCCGTTCGCCGTGTCGATCCGCGAGGTGACCGGCGCCGACAAGGCGCTGTGGTGGGAGCGTTCGGTGGTGGCGTACCCGCCCTATGCCGAGTACCAGGCCAAGACCGAGCGTCAGATCCCTGTCTTCATCGCCTCACGGCGCTGACTGCTCACCGGGCGGCGTGGCCGCCCATCACCGATCGAATCGAGCCGTCGAAGTACTCATCCGACGCCGCCGGAGCGACACCCATCCCGACGAGCTCGAGTGACACCGCCCCATGGCACATCGCCCATACCCGCCGGGCCACGACGTCGGCATCGTCGCTCACGATGCCGGCGTCGACGGAGCGCTGCACGACTGCGGCGAGCACGCCGAACGTCTCTGACCCGACGCGATGACCCTCGGCGGTGGGCACGGCTGCTCGCCCCGTACGTTGGAACATCGCGGCGTAGAACGCCGGGTTCTCCAGGGCGAAGCGTCGATAGGCGCGGGCCACTGCGATCACTCCCTGGACGGGCTCCTTGGACCGCTTCGCAGCGCGCTCCATCGCAGCCTTCAGCCGGGTGAAGCCTTCCACGATGACCGCCTGTTCGACGCCGTCCTTGTCGCCGAAGCGCGCATAGAGCGTCATCGTGGTGGTGCCTGCTTCGGCAGCGATCCGTCTGGTGGTGAGAGCCTCAGGACCCTCGGTGGCCAACAACCGGCAGGCCACCTCGAGCATCGCGGCACCGACGTCGTCGGGCCTGCGCTTGCTCGTCGGGCCACGTGATGCCATCGATCCCACTCTAGCGACAAGGGCCCGCCGGCATGCCTGGACCGGGCGAGCGCTCGGCAGAAAGTCGATCACCGATATATCATTGTCCGAATGCGGCGGAGCTTGTCGTCGTCCTCATCGTCGGAGGTGCAGGCATGCAATCCAAGGACGGCACGCGAAGCCCGGTCGTCGTGTGCGGCGCAGGGCCCGTCGGCCTCGCCACAGCCATCGAACTCGCTCGCCACGGCGTACGCACCATCGTCGTCGAACGACATCCCGGCACCGCGATCCACCCCAAGGCGCGCAACATCAACACGCGGACGATGGAGATCGTGCGGGCATGGGGCACCGAAGCGCACGCCGCCATGGTTGCGCTCAACCTGCCCGACGGTTGGACCTCGCAGATCGTCTACACCAGCGGTCTCGGCGGTGAGGAGTATGGGCGCATGCCCACCCAAGGGTTCAGCGGCACCCTGCCGGTCGGTTCGATCAGCCCGGAACGACCGATCCTCACGTCGCAAGATCTGTTCGAGCCGGTTTTCCTCGCCACTGCGTTGCGCACGGGCCTCGTCGACGTGCGATTCAACCTCGAGGTCGTTGCCATCGATCAGTGCGACGGCGACGTTGCCGTCAGCGTGAACGACCGCACCAGTGGAGTCAGCTCGGTGATCGGCACGGAGTACGTCATCGCCGCCGATGGCGCGGCCAGTACCATCCGCGACCACGTCGGCATCGGCCTGACCGGACGCGCGGCGATCGGCCACTACGTCAACGTGTACTTCCGAGCCGATCTCGACCCGTGGGTGGCCCATCGGCCCGCAGTGATGTACTGGGTGGCCAACCCCGACCAGCGCGGCGTGTTCCAGCCACTCGACGGTCGCGGCCGCTGGCTGTGTCAGATCAGCTATGACGGCACGCCTGCCGCGCTCGCCCGCTACGACACCGACGGCTGCATCGGCTGGATCCGCGACGCCATCGGCGACGCAGCGCTCACACCCGAGGTCATCTCGATCGGCACCTGGACGATGAACGCGACCGTCGCGGAACGCTTCCGCTCCAACCGGGTCTTTCTCGTCGGGGACGCCGCCCAGCAGATGCCACCCACCGGGGGGTTCGGCGTCAACACCGGCATCCAATCAGCGCACAACCTCGCCTGGAAGCTCGCCCACGTCCTCCACGGCCACGCCGACGTGTCGCTCCTGGACACCTACGATCAGGAACGTCGACCCGTTGCCGAGTACAACACCGCCAGATCACTCGACAACGCCCGTCTCGTCGTCGACGTCGCGGAAGCCGGCCAGGGCCGACACCCCGACGGCATCAGCCCGGCCACAGCCGTCGCCCGAGCGAGGCGATACGGCAACTTCGCGGGCATGGAGCTCGGCTACCACTACGACAACCCGACGGTCACCCTCGACAGCACGCCGCCGCCCACGAACACGGACCCCGTCATGGACTACGTGCCGACGGCGCGGCCCGGACACCGCGCGCCACACTTCTGGATCGACGACGCTGAACACCAGTCGGTCCTCGACCTGTTCACCACCCACTTCGCCGTCATCACCACCCACCAAGAAACCTGGATCGCTGCTGCCCGCGCCACCGCAGCCGAACTCGACATCACCCTCGACACGCCCCAACTCGACCGGCACAGCGACGCCATCCGACGGACCTACGGAATCGAGCCCGGCGGCGCGGTCCTCGTCCGACCCGACGGCCACGTCGCCGCCCGGTGGACGGCCGAACCAACCAACCAGGCAGCCGAACTCGAGGACGCCGTGCGACGCGCCCTGTGCCGGCCGTAGCGGTGAGGGAAGGACCTGAGAAGGACCACGCCGAGATGAATGACCACGAAAGACCAGCTCAAAGGCCACGAGCGACCCAATGTCTGCAGTTCCGCTTCAACGTGTAGCAGGGGTTTCGCGGGCTGGGCAGTCGCGTTCATAGTGTGCTGACCTGGTCGTTCGCGTCTGTTGCTGTCCGTCCAGTAGTCCCGAGTCCGCAGAAGCTGCGTACTTTCTGCGTACTCGCGACGTGTTGCTGAACACGCGACTGCCGTGCCACGCGCTCGGCAATGAGCGCGATCGCGGCTACAACTCGCCGTGCGCTTCGACGTATTCGACGAGTCCGCTCCAGCCATCAAGCAACTTCGTCTCGGGCCACGGCAACCGATCCGGGGCCGACCGCACGTAGGTCAGATGCACGCATGCAAGGCGTCCATCTTTGAGAGCGAACAACACATCGTCGCAATGTCCGCAGGCCGCGACAGCATTCACCGATACCGCGAACAGGACGTGACCTTCGGCCGTCTCACGACTCAACTCACGTTCGACCTTCGCCCGGTCGCGCTCATCCGCAGCGTCTCGGCCTCGAAGGTCGCGCCAGCGTTCGGGAAACACGAATTCGCCGCCGACGTCATCACTCATGGCAGTCTCACGCCTCCAGTGCGGTTGAATCGGAACTGTTGGTCTGGCTCCCGACGCTCCTCCAGGACGCCCGCCTCCGCAAGCGCCAGGAGCATGTCGTGAAGCGTCGAGCCCATTGGGTTCTCGGTCCAGAACGTGCCTTTACCCGCCACCAATCGTGCTCTCGTTCGTAGAGGCCCAGGGTCCGACCGAGGCAGAAGGCCGCCATGTCCCAGTCCGTCCAGTCGGCAAGCGTCTCACGCAGGCCGACACGGCGAGACGGACATCCGCCGGCTCCGCACTCCTGGTCGACGTCTACGTCACCGTGCTCGAACTCGTAGTGAAAGCACACGTAGTGCATGCGTTCAAAGGTCTCGTAGTCCGCGGACGCGACCGCGCGGCCACACCGTTGGCACAAAGGGTCATGCGTCATTCCCGCAAGCATGCCGTAGTGCGATCGGGGGTGTCGCGCACCACGATGCAAGTGCGTCCACCTGTCGTCGCGTCCGTGCATGAACCTTTGGTCATGTGTGTGGGAATCGCAAGTTCTTCGGCATTCGGTGCTGCGCTTGGGGCGCGAGTGCCTCTGTAGGTAGGTGACGAGGAGGTCACCGATGGGCGAGGCAACGACGAACGGACAAAGGGACCCGATGAACGAGCGGCTGACGTTCACCGTGGACGAGGTCGCCCGGCTGCTCGGCATCTCTCGGTCGGGCGCGTACGACTCGATCGCCCGCGGCGAGATCCCGTCGCTCAACATCGGCCGGCGGGTGCTCGTGCCACGGGAACCGTTGCTCGAGCTGATCCGGTGCGCTCGACGGAGGCGCCGTCCCGACGACCCGTGGTCGCGTGGGAGGCTGTAGAGCGTGGCGTACGTCCGCCGACGGCTCCTGAAGGACGGCAAGACCGTCGTCTACCTCGCCATGTGGCGCGAGCGCGCGCAGGGCAAGGAGCTCTCGAGGTCGTTCGAGCGCAAGGCCGATGCCGAGCGGCACCTCGTCGATATGCAGCACCGGCTGCTGACGGGCACCTACGCCCCGCCTCGGCTCGGCCGCACGCCGTTCTCCGAAGTCGCACTCCGCTATCGCCAACGGGGCAACTGGCGGCCCCGCACGCACCGCACGGTCGAGGAGCGGCTGCGCTACGCGATTGCACACTTCGGCGACCGACCGATCGCGTCGATCCGCAAGGGCGACGTGCAGTCGTTCGTCAGCGGTCTGCCGCTCGCGCCCAACACGGTGCGGGTCGTGATGCAGCACGTCTCCGGCGTGTTCAACACAGCGCTCGACGACGGCCTGCTCGGCGGACGCATCCCGTGCGACGGTGTGCGGCTGCCGCGTGTCGATGCGCCGCCGATCTTCCCGATGTCGATCGAACAGATCGACGCGCTCCTCTCAGCGACGACCGAACCGTTCAAGGCGGCGATCGTCATCGGCGCCGGCCTCGGCTTGCGCCAGTCCGAAGCAGCCGGCCTCACCGTTGATCGGGTCGACTTCCTGCGGCGCTCGGTCACCGTCGACCGCCAGTGGCAGCAGGCGACGGGTTCGGCGACCGGAGCGTTCACCTCGCCGAAGACCGAGGCGAGCACGCGCATCGTGCCGGCCGATCAGTGGGTGCTCGACCACCTCGCCGCGCACATCCAGCAGCACGGGCTCGGCGCCGACGGTGTGCTCATCCATCGCGACGGCGTGCCATTCGACTCGGCCAAGTTCGGCTACGAGCTGCGGGCTGCTCGCCGACGCGCCGGGCTACCGGAGTCGATCACGTTCCATGACCTGCGCCACTTCTTCGCCAGCGCCCTGATCCACGCAGGTTGCAACGTGAAGCAAGTGCAGGCAGCGCTCGGGCACAAGTCCGCCAAGGTCACCCTCGACATCTATGGTCACCTCTGGCCCGGCGAGGAAGACCGAGTCCGCGACGCCATCGGCCGCCTCTTCCGACCCGACGGGCTTCGCGGCGCGCAGGGCTGAGAAGGTCACGGCGATCGCGCGGGTTTGTTCAGCGACGGTACTGCTGGACAGGCGATCCGTGTGCGGCAAGTCTTTGCCTGTGGCCGATACCTGGGACATCCTCGATGCGCTCGCACTTGAGAGTGTTGGCGATGCGGATTCGAACGGGACCGAACTCAGCAGGGTCCTCGGCTTCATCGACTACGTCAACCGCACGGTGCTGAACCATGACGAGACAGAGAGGACCCTTCGGCGGCTGCTGGGCTCCGGACTCGTAGCCGAGACGCGCGACGGGTTTCGCCGGACCGCGGCTGGACAGGAGCTGCACGCTCGGTGCCCGTCGAAGTTCCCACGCGATCGAGCGCGCTGGATCGAGAGTCACCTCCTTCAACAGGTCCCGTGCGTAGCGCATGCGGATTGGACGCTGCCATCCGCAACGTTCGATCTGGCGCTCAGCCAGTACTTCGATGAGATGCGCAGACTTCTCGGGCGCGACGACTGACAGCCGCCCTGTTGCGTGCAGCGAAGGGCCCAATCCGCACGCGTCAGCCAAACAACGATCGAAGAGACGCCCGCCACCCGGGAGACACGGCCACCAGGTTGTGTGCGACCATCGTGCGGTCGAGGAGGCGATGTAGGTCGTTCGCGCTCGCAGCGACTCGGTCCATGGCTGAATGAATGTCGGTCAGATCGAGACCAGCGACCGCCTTCGGATCGAGGTGGGCGATTCGCCGGTCGACGAAGTTGCTCACGGTCGCAGCGTCGTCACGTAGACGCTGTTGGTACTCGACAATGCGCGCTGGATCGACCTGGTCCCCGTCACCGAACGACTCGGTGAAGTGGCGGTCGGACTGTTCACGAACGGCAGGGTGGTCGTCGGGACCGAAGTGGGCGACGGCAAGATCGATGTACTCCTGCCGGCCCGCGAAGGCAGGGTTTCTCCGGACTCGCTCCCACGTCGCCCACAACGAGTCCGAGTCAAGGTCCTTGTCGGCGATTCGACGGATGGTGGTCATCACCGACTCGGCGTAGATCTGGGTGTAGCTCGCGACGAACCCGCCATCTGCAGTCGGGTTAACACGAACGATCTCGTCGCGCAGCGCTTGCCAGATCTACCGATGCACGTATGCCTGGGTGAGATGCGAGTCGACGCGCACCAATCGCGCAGCCCATTTCGCCCGTGTGGCAGCTCGCTCAGCTGGTGGCGCTGTCATGGGTACGACTCCTCGCCGATCTCTGTCATCCGTCTGCCGAACCCTACCCAGCGACCACCTCTCGTTGGAGGGAACGGGTAGACCTTGCCTACTCGCGGTGATATCGTCTGATATCGAAGGAGGTACCGTGACCGACATCTTGATTCGCGACGTCCCTGAGGACGTCATCGCTGCGATCGACATCAAGGCCCAGCGACTCGGCCTCTCGCGGACCGAGTATCTGCGGCGGACCCTCACTCGCGAGAGCGACGTAGCACCCGCCGAGGTCTCGGTGGCCGACCTCGCCGCCTTCGCCGACACGTTCGCTGACCTCGCTGACCCCGAAGTCATTGACCGCGCCTGGCGATGACCGACTGGCTCATCGACAAGTCCGCGCTGGTCCGCCTGGGTACCAGTCCTGATGCAACCGAGTGGGCCAACCGCATCGAGCGCGGACTCGTCCGCGTCACGAGCGTGACGCTGCTCGAAGTCGGCTTCTCCGCTCGCTCGGCCGGCGACCTTCGTCACGCCCTCGGCTCCGCCCCGCTGCGGTCGATGCCCGTTGAGTACTTCACCCCGGCCATCGAAGATCGCGCCATCGAGGTCCAAGCCATTCTCGCCGAGCGAGGCCAGCACCGGGCACCCTCGATTCCCGATCTGCTCATCGCCGCCGTGGCAGAACTGGCACAGCTCATCGTGCTGCACGTGGACAAAGACTTCGAGCTCATCGCCGACGTCACCGGACAGCCCGTCGAGCGGCTCAGCCAACCCTGACCGACACGAGGACGATTGATGGCCCGAACGAAGATCGAAGAACTCAAGAAGAACCGCGTGTCGGCCATGACTCCTGACGAGCGTGCCGTCTTCGACGAGACCTACCAAGTAGCTCGACTGGCCGTCGACGTCGGCGACAAGGTTCGCGGCGCACGCGAGGTCGCCGGTCTCAGCCAGCGAGAGCTCGCCGCCCGAATGGGCACCAGCCAAGCAGCGGTGGCTCGCCTCGAGGCCGGCAATGTGCACGCCAGGCTCACGACGCTCCAGAAGGCAGCTACAGCGATGAATCTCACCGTCTCGATCAAACTCGCGGTGGTTGGCGGAGGGCAGAGATGAACGATCGAACCGACAGCAGCCTCGTCGGTTTCCAGGCAACTGGGTCCTATCGCGATTCACACGGGAGCGAAGACATCACCTGGGCGATCGGACCCTACCTTGGCCCGCCGCGACGGCAGCCGAGTTTCGAGATTCGGACAGCAATACGAGGAGTCGGATTCTGGGGATACGACTTCGACGCCCTCGAAGCCGACGATGCCGACGCTGCTCGCCTCGCTGGGTTCCACCTGCACGGGGAGAACGACTTGACCGGGTGTGTCCTCGCCGGCGATCTCCCGTGCTTCTTCCTCATCGCCGGGCAGTTGACCAGTTCTGTGATCCGCTTCGAACTCGACCTTCGCTCGACTGAGGTGCTTCGCCTCGAGACCCGCCTCGACGACCAGACGATCGCTGTCGAGGATGAACGGTTCGAGGATGGGATGCTCAAGCTCGCAGCCCAACTGCCCACCGGTACCGAGCTGTCGACCTGCGTGACTTGTCTTTACTCCGACTACTCCCCCGGTGGGCATGGATTGACGGGGATGAGTTGCCACCGTGCAAGCGCCGAGCGATATCTCGCGGTTCGCTCCAAGGCCGAGTACTGGGGTGTGCCCGTCACGGAGGAGGTCATGGAGTCGCATCGCTGCGAACGATGGGCACGACGCATCGCGGGCACCGGCTATCGAGGATGAGGACGACTCGCAGAACGAGCTGCGTACTTTCTGCGAACTCCATCACGCGACTCACCTGCAGCGCCGCAGGTCAGAGGCCGTGAATCGACCGCACTCCGACGTTCCGCTTCAACGTCTGACCGATCCGGTCGGGCGTCGATCAGACGCCCGTATCGCCCGACCCTTCAGCCGCGTCGCTGCCGCGTGGGTCTCGGCGGCGGGAGCGTCGGACGGCAGCTCGAAGCGCGTGTCGCGTCTGTGTGACGATCTGGCGGGCGGAGGCGCGTGTGCTGTTGACGAAAGTCGACGATGCCAGTCGTGCACGCCTCCCAATGGTGACCACTGGTTTGAGCGTGGTGCGCGCCTGTGACGCCGTTGCTCGCACTCCCGCGGCCACGCGGCGCGCCGCGCTCCCGACCACTGGGCATGCGGCCCGAATCGGTCTTCCCGCCACTCGTGCTCCGGCAGTGATGGAATGTCTGGCTCGGCCAACAAGTGCTCCGATCGCGCCCATCAGCCGCCGACCGCCGCCTCGGACTCGACCGAAGCCGGTGCCGAGGACCCGGCCGATGTGGCGACCCATGTCTGCGATGCCACGAGACACGGAGGCAGCGCGACGAGCGATCGCACCCGCAGCGCGCCGAACGGGCTTCACGACAGCACGGCCGACCGCGGCAAGGCCCTGGCCCATCCGCCGAACGACTCGGAGCGAGAAGCGGGCGGCGCGCACGAGAGGGCCAGTCAGTCGTATCCACACGGCTTGGACAGCTCGACCGGCGGCCGCAGCCAACCTCTTGACCCAGCCGCCGATCTTCCGGGCGAAAGCGACGACAACACCGGCCACCCGGCCGATCGCGTGACCCAAGCGCCGCAACACAGACGCAACCGAACGTGACAACGCGCGAGCCGCGCGAGCCGCACGAGCCAACGCCGCAAGCATGCGCGAGACCGGCCTCGCAATCGATCGGACAACAGCAGCGACACCGTGGCCGAACCGACGAATGAGGCCGAGCAGCAGGCGGCCTCCTTGCCGGACGGGAACGATGACACGGCGCCAAGCTCCCCGAGCCGCGCGGCCGATCGCTCTGGCAATCCCACGTGCAGCCACCACAAACCGGCGCCACACACCTCGGATGGCGATCGCGCCAGCACGAGCACCGCCTCGGCCGGCCACCAGGCCACGACGTACGACGCCGCCGATGCCACGGGCAACTTGCCGGAGCAGGGCAGCGGCCGCCCGTCCAGCGCCTCGCAGCGCGAGGCCGAGACGACGGGCGAGAGCAGCGAGAGGGCGTCCGATCGCTCGGCCGAGCTGACCGAGGCGTCGAGCAACGGCCAGCAGCGGACGCGTCGAACTGCTCCACAGTCTTCTGGCCACCGATGCAACGCCGCGGGCGAGCGCAAGCACTCCTCGGCCGACCGACCGACCCCATGACCCCACGGTGGCCGCAACCCGTCGTCCAGCTCCGACGAGCGCCCGGAGTGGGACGAGCAACAGTGGACCGAGTCGACGAAACGCCCGGGCGATTCGTCGCCGCCCGGCCGACAACAACCGCCCAGCTGCTTTCGCTCCCGCCGGGATCGCACCGGTGACGAGCGCCCGCCCACCTTCCCAGAGGGCGACGAAGGGTGCGAGCGGAACAGCGATGATCTTCGCAAGCAGCCCGAGCTCGGGATCCGGCTGCACCATGGACGTCGACTTCACAACGCCGCTCGTCGTCGGGTGATCCAAGTCCCGATGGTCAGGCTTCATCGATGCCGAGCAGTTCACGCGACAGGTCGGACGCGTCGGTCAGCGACGAACCGCCGGCCAGTTGCTCAACCTCGTGGCGCGCCTCGACGAGCGCTCGTCTGCGGTCACTTTCGCCGTCCCCGACGCGCGGATCTGCGACGGTTGCTGCGAGGTCCTCGAGCGCGTGAGTTCTCGCGGCGACGTAGTCGACCTCCACCTGTGCGCCTGGCGGGCGACCGCCCAGCAGGGAGGCAACTTCGAGGAGCGCCGCATGGGCGACGTCGTGCACCCGCGCACGCGGCGCGTTCGCGAGCGGTGCCGTGACACTCAACAGCCTTTCGTGCGCCGCAAGTAATTGCTCGATGCCGGAGTGGTCGACTCGCAGAAGCACGCCATCACCGAGCAACGACTGGAGACGGCTCGCTCGCCGCGCCGATCCAACTCGGCGCCACAGCGAGCGCAACGGAAGCACAGCACCGAGCGCTGCCGCAGCTGCGCCACAGACGGTCACGACCGTCGGCAGGGACGCCACTTGTCCCCCGACGATCGCTGCGAGACCACCCACGACGAGGACCGCGTCAACCGGCCCCGGTCCGCGATCGTCGGGTTCGCCGAAGACGTCGTCGAGCAGCTCGTCGATCTCATCGCGACCACGCTCGAGGTCCTCGACTCGAACGAGCGGGCCGGACCGCGACGGAACGATCACGGCCGCCCAGAGGTCGACATCGGGTCGCCACTCGTTCACGATCATGAATCTATGCGGATCAGCTCGCAGCCTCTCGCCGGCGCCAAGGCCGTTCTGCAGCCCGACGTCGGGCTGAGGCGCTCACACCTCGAAGCGGGTCTCGGCCGCGGCGAGCAGCAGGCGGGCCCAGCGAACACAGCTCGCCGCCTCGACCGCGCTGATGTCGACGCTCTCGTACGCCGCCTGGGTCTTGCGATCGAGCGCCCGTTTGAGCGCCGTTGCCAGGCCGGTGTCGACCTGGCGCAGAAGATCCACAGCTGACACGTGGGTACCGTCGCTCGACCGCTCACCGAGCGCATGGCAGGTGATCGCGTCCGCGGCTGCAATGGCGGCGTGGATCGCGCACGTCGCGACAACGTCGGGTGCGTCGAGCAGTTCCGCCGCTTCGAGGAACTGACGTGCGTCGACGAGACGCTTGCGCGCCTGCTGCAGGTCGCACGGCTTGCGGGCCCCCTTGCCCCGACTCATCGTTGGCGCCCCAGCAATGAAGCGGTGTCGCCGGCCAGAACGATCCCGTCGAGCCGGATCTGCTCGACAAGTGGGTTCTTGGCTCGGACGAGCTTGCGCCACGACGACGGCGAATGCTCGACGAGCTGCACGTCGTTGCCAGTCCACGAGCGAACATCGGCCTGGAGACGCGACAGACGCTCGTGCAGGTCATCTGATTGGAGGTCGTCGGCGACGATCAGCATGTCCACGTCCGAAGTCCGGTCGGCGTCACCGCGGGCCACGGACCCGAACAGCCAGGCGCCGTCGAGTTCGGGCCATGCGGACAGCCGCTCGCGCAGCCGCCGGATCAGCTCGCCTCGCAGACCCGCCAGAGCCAGCACCGGCCCGGCGGCGAGGTGGTCCCGGTTCAGCACGACCATCGACGATCGGCCGGCGACCGTCTCGCTCACCAAACCAGCACGGATGAGTTCCTCGATGACGGCGCTCGCGTTGCCAGGAGCAACGCCGGCCGCTGCAGCGAGCCGCCGCCGAGTGACAGGCTGCTCGAGACGGGCCAGCGCTTGGAGCAACGCGCCGCGGACGGCAGGCGCGACGTCGAGAACGGGTGAGCCCAGATCCACGACAGCACCTTACCCAGGTTGATCGAAATAAAGATCATATGATCTGAAATCAGATCGTGTTGGTGCCCTCGGTACTCGGGGCGACCGGCCGCGGCGATCCCGGGACGAGGCGGCGGGCACCCGGGCCTTCGGCCGACATGACGTCGCGGGGGTTGGCGAGGTGGCAGGTGGCGAACGACAGGCACCCGCAGCCGATGCACTTGGTGAGGTCCTCGCGCAGTCGCACGAGCTGCTCGATCCGTTCGTCGAGCCGTTCGCTCCAGGCGTTCGACAGCCGATGCCAGTCGTCCGGCGTCGGCGTGCGCTGGTCGGGCAACGCGTCGAGCGCGTCACGGATGTCCGCCAGCGGGATGCCGACACGTTGCGACGCACGGATGAACGCGACGCGACGGAGGGTCTCGCGGCTGTACCTGCGTTGGTTGCCCGCGTTGCGGGTGCTCGAGATGAGGCCGTTCGCCTCGTAGAAGTGCAGCGCGGAGACGGCCAGCCCGCTGCGCTGCGCGACCTGACCGACCGAGAGCTCGGTGAACGACGTTCGACCCTGGGGCATCTGCTCGAAACTATCGCTTGACCTCAAGTTTGGTTGAGGTGTGACGATGATGCCCGGCGACGTCGATTCGCGACGCCGCACCGACCGAGGAGCCCCCCATCGTGAACACCTACATGGTGATCGCCACCTTCCATCCGGACACCGACATGAGCGACGTGCTGGCCGTCGTCGACGAGGAACGAGCACACGTCAAGGTGCTCATGGACGATGGCCGGCTCGGCTCGATCCACATCTCGATGCCCCGCCGGACCGTGTTCATCGAGACCTTCGCCGAGGACGAGGCCGCCGCCGGGGCGACCGTGGCGAGCCTGCCGATGTCGCGTTGGTGGACCGCCGACGTCTATCCCACGCCCGCTCCGCCCAGGCCAGCGGTCTTCACCGCGGTGGAACTCGAGTACCTCGCCACACAGCGACTCGGGCGTCTCGCGACGGCGAAGGCCGACGGAACACTGCAGAACAGCCCCGTGGGCTTCACGGTCAACACCACCGATGGGACCATCGACATCGACGGCTTCCGACTCGCGAGCAGTCAGAAGTACCGCAACGTGCTCACGAACGGGCGGGCTGCGTTCGTCGTCGACGACATCGTCTCGGTCGAACCGTGGCGCGTGCGCTGCATGGAGATCCGCGCCGACGCCGAGGCCATCGAGGTGGACGGTCGCCCCCTCATCAGGCTGCACCCACGCCGGGTGATCTCGTTCGGCCTCGACGAGGACCGCGAGGCCCACGAGATGACGTTCCACTCCCGCGACATCTCGTGACCGCCCGGAACGGGGAGGGAGCGCGACCGGGCGCACCGAATCGGTGCCGTCTCGTCCGGCACGGTGGCCGTGGTCCTAGCGTGGTCGGACGTGCGCGGTGCATCGGCACCCGTGCCGGAGAGGGCGAGCATGACCACGAGTGACACCGGTTCAGACACGGCAGTGGTGGCGATCGACCCGCTGGTCTTCGGACGACGCTGGAAGATCCTGGCGGTGCTCTGCACCAGCCTGATGGTGGTGATCGTGGGCAACACGGCCCTCAACGTCGCCCTCCCCACCCTGGCCCGCGAGCTCCGGGCCTCGACGCCGGCACAGCAGTGGATGGTCGACGGCTACGGGCTCGTCTTCGCCGGCCTGCTGCTCACGGCCGGCACGATCGGCGACCGCTACGGCCGCAAGGGGGCCCTGCAGATCGGCCTGCTGATCTTCCTGGCCGGGTCGCTGTCGGCCGCGTTCATGGACTCCGCCGGCGGGGTGATCGCCGGACGCGCCGTCATGGGGTTCGGCGCGGCGTTCGTCATGCCCGCCACGCTGTCGATCCTCACCAACGTCTTCCCGCCGCACGAGCGTGGCAAGGCCATCGCCATCTGGGCCGGCATCTCGGGCGGCGGCGCCGCGATCGGCCCGGTCGCGAGCGGCTTCCTGCTCACCCACTTCTCGTGGGGGTCGGTGTTCCTCGTGAACGTGCCGATCATCCTCGTCGCCCTCGTCGCCGGCAAGGTGCTGCTCCCCACGTCGCGCGACCCCGAGCCGGGAGCGCTCGACCCGATCGGCGCGGTGTTGTCGATCGCCGCCCTCGGCGCGCTCGTCTACGCCATCATCGAGGCGCCGCACCGTGGCTGGGCCAGCAATGCCAGCCTCGCCTGGTTCGCCGCGGCGATCCTCCTCATCGCCGCGTTCTTGATGTGGGAACTCCGGAACTCGGCTCCGATGCTCGATCTGCGCTACTTCCTCGACCCTCGCTTCGGCGTCGCCGCGGGGGTCATCACGCTCGTGTTCTTCGCGATGTTCGGCTTCTTCTTCCTGCTCACCCAGTACTTCCAACTGGTGCTCGGCTACGGCACCCTCGAAGCGGGCGTGAAGCAGCTCCCGTTCGCCGCCGTGATGATGGTGCTCGCCCCCAACTCGCCGCGTCTCGCGGCCAGGTTCGGCACGAACCGCGTGGTCGCGTTCGGGCTGGTGTGCGTCTCGTGCGCGATGTTCCTGTTCACGATCTCGCGCATCGACACGTCGTACTGGGCGCTGTTGCCGGTGATGATGACCATGGCCGGCGGCATGGCGTTGGTGATCCCGTCGATGACCGGATCGATCATGTCGGCCGTGCCGCTCGGCAAGGCCGGCGTCGGCTCGGCGATGAACGACACGACCCGCGAACTGGGTGGGGCGCTGGGTGTCGCCGTGCTCGGCAGCCTGGTCGCGTCGCGCTACGGCACGCGGCTCGAACCTGCGTTGGCGATCCTGCCGGTCGACCTGCGCGAGCGGGCGAGCGAGAGCCTCGCCGGCGCGCTGCAGACGGCGAGCAGCGTCGACGGCGAGATCGGTGCCTCCGTGAACCGCATCGCCCGCGAGGCGTACGTGTCGGGCCTGCACCTGGCGGCCATCGTCGCCGGGTGTGTCGTGCTGCTGGCGTCGGGCATCGTGTACCGCAAGCTGCCCGCCGGCAACCCCCACGCCCAGGGCGCTGCAGCCCGCTGATCGGACACAGCCCGAGCAGCGATGCCTCCCGAACCGGGAGTCCGGGTCAGAAGCTGACGGGGATCGTGCGCGGGCCGCGCACCTGACCGCCCGCCCACGTGACCTCGCCCGAGGGGTCGAGGTCGAACTCGGGGATGCGGCGCAGCCACTCCTCGATCGCCACGCGCAACTCCATGCGGGCGAGGTTCGAGCCGGCACACCGATGGATCCCGGCCCCGAACGCCACGTGACGGTTGACCTGGCGATCGAGCACGACCTTGTCGGCGTCGGGGAACGCCGCCGGATCGCGGTTGGCTGCCGGGAAGTTCATGAGGATCCGGTCGCCGGCCTTCATCGGGCATCCCTTGAAGTCGATGTCGTGCGACAGGCGGCGAGCCATCGTGACCGGCGAGTACGCGCGGAGCAGCTCCTCGATCGCGGTCGGCATCAGCTCGGGTTCGGCCACCAGACGACGGCGGTCGTCGGGGTGCGTGGCCAGGTGCCACATCGCCGAGCCGATCGACGACCACGTGGTGTCGATGCCTGCGATCAGCAACAGGGCACACATCCCCATCACGACCGGACGCTCGATCGGCTGACCGTCGTGCTCGGACGCGAGCAGCTCGCTGATGAAGTCGTCGGTGGGGGTGGCGATGCGCTCGTCGAGCGCGCCGGTGAGGTATTGGAGGATGCCGGTGATGCCGCGCATGCGACGCTCGGCGTCGTGCGCGAACTCGAGGACGTCGCGCACCCACTCGGTGAACGCCGGCGCCATCGTGTCGGGCACACCCAGGATGTGGCCGATCACCCGGACCGGGATCTGCTGGGCGTACTCGGCGGCAGCGTCGCCGCTGCCGCGCTCGAGGAACCCGTCGACGAGCTGCACGCACAGCGACCGGGTGAACACCTCGTACTCGTCCACGCGTTGCGGGCTCATCGTCGGCAGGATCAACCGGCGGGTCCAGGTGTGCAGCGGCGGATCGGCGCTGATCGGCGGAACGCCCGCCGACAGGATCGGGCCGCCCGATCCGGGACCGGCTCCGTCGGGTGGTGGGACCACGGCGATGCCGTTCCCCGACGGGAAGTTCTCGATGTCACGGGCGATCTCGGTGACGTCGGCGTAGGACGTGGGCAACCACGACCCGCCCCAGCGCTCGGTGTGCGCGATGGGGCACCGTGCACGCAGCTCGCCCCAGATCCCGTAGGGATCGGTGATGTAGGTCTCGTCGAAGATGTCGTAGTCGGTCGCCCAGTCGGTCACCGGGGGACGTCCGGCCTGCACGTCGGTCATGTCACACACCTTGCCAGAAGTCGCGGCCCAGGGCCATCCCGGCGAAACCGGGTCAGAGCACCTCGGCGGGTTCGCTCGCCCCGAACGCGGCGAGCGTCGCCGTCAGCAGGGTGCCCGAGTCACCCCCCTGGGTGGTGTTGATCGCGATCACCAGATCGTGATCGGGGTTCACGTGCACGAACTGGCCGAACAGGCCCCGCGCCTCGAACGCGTTCCCCGCCGCCAGCCACCATTGCGCGCCGTAGCCCTCGTTGGACGGTGACGGCGTGTGGCTGTACTCGACCCACCCCTCCGGCAGGATCCGCTCACCGTTCCAGATGCCGTCGTTCAGGAACAGCAGCCCGAAGCGGGCGAAGTCACGCGTCGTGTGGTTGGCGCCCAACCCCCCGAACCAGCGACCGCTGCCGTCACGGAGGAGTTCGGTGCTGGTGATGCCCAGCGGATCGAGCAGGCGTTCCTGCAGATAGGCCTCGAACTCGTCGACACCGCCGAGGGTGTCGATCGCGATCCCGGCCAGGATCGCCGTCGTCCCGGTCGAGTAGTCGAACATCGTGCCCGGCTCGGCCTCCAACGGGAACGAGGCCACGTACGCCGATGCGTTCTCGGACTGGAGCATCGCCAGCGCCTGCGAGGTCGCGCTGTACTCCTCGGTCCACTCCAGACCGCTCGCCATGTGCAACAGGTGTTCGAGGGTGATCTCGTGGCGCGGGTCGGTCGGATCGGCCCACGCCTCGATCGGCGCACGCTCGTCGACGTCGAGCAGGCCGTCGCCCACCAGCAGGCCGATCACCGCCGAGGTGAAGCTCTTGGCCACCGAGTACGAGTTCATGATCTCGTCGGGCGAGTCGAGCGGGTGGTACCGCTCGTAGACGATCTCGCCACCGCGCACGACGACGATCGATTGCACGCGCGATGCCGCGTCCGGTGCGCCGAACGCGACGTCGACGGCGGCGTCGAGGGCGACCGCGTCGACGTCGGCCGGCAGGTCGGCCGTGGCCCACTCCGCACCGGGGAACACCCCGCCGCTCGGGGCTGCCAACGTCGTGGACGGTGCGACGGTGGTGGTCGGCGCGACCGTGGTCGTCGGCGCCTCGGTGGTGGGGGCCTCGGTGACGTCGACCACGACCGACGTGGACGGACCGTCGAGGAGGGCCGTCGTGCCGGCGCCACTGGAGCTGTCGGTGCTGCACGACGCGAGGACGACGAGCACCGCGAACACCGACACGACGACGGCGAACGGGCGACGGGACGACGGGGCGCGGGTCATGCCCATCAAGCTGCCACACGATCTCGGCCGCACCACGATCGGCAGCGATGCCAGGCGCGCCGAAAAGTACGCTCGGCGCCGACATGGCCCTCTCCCCCATCTTCCAGCTCGCCGACGACCACGTCGACCGAGCGGCCGCGCTCGACCCGTGCAGCGCCACGGCCCGCGGTGTCCCCGGCTACGACCACCTGCTCACCGATCACTCCCCCGACGGCGAAGCAGCCCGAGCCGACCACGTCCGCGCCAGCCGCGCAGCGCTCCGCTCGCTCGCGCCGACCGGGCCGGACGATCGTCGCGCCAAGGACTTCATCGACGACCGGTTCGACACCGATCTCACGGCGTACGACACCGGCGAGTGGCTGTACTCGCTCCGGGTGCTCGCCTCGCCCGTCAGCGAACTGCGCGCGGTGTTCGACCTGATGCCCCGCTCCGGCGAGCAGGCGTGGTCGAACATCGCGGCCCGGCTGCACGCCCTCCCCGCCGCGCTCGGCGGTGTGCGCGCGACCTTCGAACACGGCCGCGCCACCGGTCGCGTCGCCGCCGTCCGTCAGGCGATCGCCACCGCCCGCCAGTGCGCCACCTGGGCCGAGACGCGCTGGTTCGACACCCTCGTCGACCAGGCGCGGTCGGCGGAACCGCTGCCGAGCACGCTGATCGACGAGCTCGCCTCCGGCGCCGACGCGGCGATCGAGGCGTACGGCGCGCTCGCGACCTATCTCCGCGACGACTACGCACCCCACGCGACCGACGTCGACGCCTGCGGACCGGACCGCTACGCGGTGAACAGCCGGGCCATGCTCGGCGCCGAACTCGACCCACAGGAGATGTACGACTGGGCGTGGAGTGACTTCCACGAACTCCGTCGCGAGCAGCGCGCCACGTGTGCACGCATCCTCCCGGGCGCCGGGTTCGCCGAGGTGATCCAGCTGCTCGACACCGACCCTGCCCGGTGCCTCCACAGCGCGGACGAGTACCGGACGTGGCTCCAGGCCATCACCGACGAGGCGATCGCCCGCAGCCTCCAGCACTTCGACATCCCCGAGGTGATGCGCACCTGCGAGGCGCAGATCCCACCGGCCGGCTCGGCGGCCGCTCCCTACTACACGTCGCCGTCGGAGGACTTCGCCCGGCCGGCCAGCACCTGGTACCCGACGCTCGGACGCGCTGCGTTCCCGATGTGGGGCGACGTCACCACCTGTTACCACGAGTCGGTGCCGGGCCATCACCTGCAGCTGGGTTACACGCTGCTCCAGGCCGACTCGCTGTCGCGCATCCAGCGCAACTCGTTCGTGTCCGGCCACGGCGAGGGCTGGGCGCTGTACGCCGAACGGCTCTGCGACGAGTTCGGCTGGTTCGACAACCCCGACCACCGGCTCGGGTTCCTGAGCGGCCAACTGCTGCGCAGCGTGCGCGTGATCGTCGACATCGGCCTGCACCTCGGGTACCGGATCCCCGACGGCACGACGCTCGACGACGGCACCCCGTTCCACGGCGGTGAGGTGTGGACTCCCGAGCTCGCCTACGAGTTCGCCGTCAGCGAGACCGGCCAGGGCGAGACCTTCCTCGCCAGCGAGATCGACCGCTACCTCGGGTGGCCGGGACAGGCCATCAGCTACAAGATCGGCGAGCGCGAATGGCTCGCCGCCCGCAGCGACACCGAGGCCCGGCTCGGTGGTGCGTTCGACCTCCGATCGTTCCATACGTTCGCGCTCGCGCTCGGTCCACTCGGCCTCGCCCAGCTGCGCACCGAGCTCGCCTCGTTCACCGGCTGACGCGTCTCACGGGGGCCCCGGCGGACGCTGCTCACCGGAACGCTCGTCCCGGGAACGCGAGGTCGTCGCCGCGTAGTGTGGCCGACGCATGTCCACCCGCCGCATCCCCCTGGTCGCCTCGGCCATGGCGCTCGGAGCGGGTGCGGTGTGGAGCCTCGGTGCCGTCACCGCCCGGCTGGCCGACCAGAGCGATGCGTTCCAGTACCTGATCTGGCGGTCGATCGGGATCATCGTCGTCATCGAGATCCTCGGACGCATCCAGGGCAAGCCGATCCAGACCATCCGGGCGTACACGTCGGGCCGGATGATGCTGACCGCCAACGTCATGCTGCTCATCGCCTCGCTCGGCTTCGTCTACGCGGTGAAGACCACCACCGCGGCCAACGCCGCGTTCCTCGGTTCCACGACCCCGGTGTTCGGGGCGATCGCGGCGCGGATCTTCCTCCGCGAGAAGCTCACGCGCATCACACTCGCGTCGATCGGGTTGGCCTTCGTCGGCCTGTTCATCATGGTGGCCGGCGACCTCGAGGCGGGGAGCATGGTCGGCAACCTCTCCGCACTGGCCGCAGCGATCGGCTTCGCCGGCTACGCCGTGTGCGTCCGTTCGGATCCCGACGAGGACTGGTCGCCGGTGCTGCCCGGGTACGGCGTCATGATGATCGTCATCTGCGGCACCGTCACCGTCGCGGGCGGCAACACCCTCGTCCCACCGGCCGTCGATCTCGCGTACGCCCTCTTCCACGGCGCGGTGATCATCGTCGTGGGCACCCTGCTGTTCAACGTCGCCTCGCGGCAGGTGCCGGCCGCGGCGATGACCGTGTTCGCCCAGACCGAGATGGTGCTCGTGCCGGTGTGGTCGGTGACGTTCCTCGACGATCGCCCACCCGTCACCACCTGGATCGGCGGCACGATCATCTTCGTGGCGATCATGGGCAAGGCCGTCCTCGACGCCCGCAGCCACCGCACCGACGCACTCATCGTCTACGAACCACTGTGACCGTCCTCGCCGAGACGAGGCGCGCTTGCGATATTCGTATCGCTGAGTACGATTTCCGTACATGAGCTCCGATCTGTCCGACCGCGCCGCACGCCACCTCTGGATGCACTTCACCCGCCTCGCCGGGTTCCAGGACCACGAGGTCCCGGTGATCGTCGAGGGACAGGGCTGCTACGTCACCGACCAGCACGGCAAGCGCTACCTCGACGGCCTCTCCGGCCTGTTCACCGTGCAGGTCGGTCACGGCCGCACCGAGCTCGGCGACGCCGCGAAGCGCCAGTCCGACCGCCTCGCCTACTTCCCCACCTGGTCGTTCGCCCACGAGCCGGCCATCGAGCTCGCCACCCGACTCGCCGCGCACGCGCCCGGCGATCTCAACCGGGCCTTCTTCACCCCGAGCGGCGGCGACGCCGTCGAGACCGCGTTCAAGCTGGCCCGCCAGTACTGGAAGCTGCGCGGCCAGCCGAGCCGCACCAAGGTGATCTCCCGCTACCTCGCGTACCACGGCACCTCGATGGGGGCGCTCAGCATCACCGGCGTCCCGTCGATCAAGACGCCGTTCGAACCGCTCGTGCCCGGCGCCATCAAGGTGCAGACCCCCTACCGCTACCGCTGCCACGACTGCGGACACCTCGACGCCTGCACCCTGCGCTGCGCCGACGACCTCGCACTGCGCATCGAGATGGAAGGGCCTGACACCATCGCCGCGGTCTTCATGGAGCCGCTCCAGAACACCGGTGGCGCGTTCGCCCCGCCGGAGGGCTACTGGCAGCGGATCCGCGAGATCTGCGACCACTACGACGTGCTCCTCGTGAGCGACGAGGTGATCTGCGCGTTCGGCCGGCTCGGCCACATGTTCGGCTCGCAGCGCTACGGCTACCAGCCGGACATGATCACCTTCGCCAAGGGCGTCACGTCGGGCTACGCACCGCTCGGCGGTGTGATGATCAGCGACCGGCTCGCGGCACCGTTCATGGAGAACACGGCCACGTTCATGCAGGGCCAGACGTTCGGCGCCCACCCGGTGTCGTGCGCGGTCGCCAACGCCAACCTCGACATCCTCGAGTCGGAGGACCTGTGCGGCCACGTGCTCGCCAACGAGGCCGAGTTCACCCGCCTCCTCCAGGGGCTGCGCGACATCCCGCTCGTCGGCGACGTGCGCGGCGAGGGCTACTTCCACGCGATCGAGCTCGTCACCGACCAGGCCACCAAGGGCACCTTCGACGACGCCCAGGCCGAGTGGCTGCTGCGCGGGTACCTCTCACCGCGCCTGTACGAGGCCGGCCTCATCTGCCGCGCCGACGACCGCGGCGAACCGGTGATCACCCTGAGCCCGCCGCTCATCGCCGGGCCGGAGGAGTTCGCGTTCATCGAGCAGACCCTGCGCCGGGTGCTCACCGACGCATCGGAGGCCTTCGCGGCGCGGAGCACGACGAGCGTCCAGGTCCGCTCCTCAGGTCCGGCGTCGGCACCGGCGTGAGGATCGACGACACCGATCGGGCGATCGTCGAGATCCTGCAGCGCGACGGGCGCACCCCGTTCACGAGCATCGCGACGGAGATCGGCCTCAGCGAGGGGGCGATCCGCAAGCGGGTCCAGCGGCTCACCGAGTCGGGCTACATGCAGGTCGTCGCGGTCACCGACCCGCTCGGCCTCGGCGATCGCCGCGTCGCGCTCATCGGTGTGCGCATCGACGGGCGCACCGACACCGTCGCCGCCCGGATCGGCGAGCTCGCCGCCGTCGAGTACCTCGTCGCGACCGCCGGCCGCTACGACCTGATGTTCGAGGTGATCGTCGACAGCGAGCAGCACCTGCTCGACCTGTTGTCCGACCTGCGCGAGCGGAAGGACGTGATGGAGGTGGAGGCCTTCCCCTGCCTCAAGCTCTACAAGCAGACGTTCGCCTGGGGCACCTGAACATCACTCGGGTGGGCGGCGGCCGGTGACGGCGGGCAGCGCGAGCTCGACCGCCCGGCCGATGCGCAGCACCGTGTCCTCCCGCCAGCGCTGCCCCACGATCTGCAGCCCGATCGGCACGCCCTCGTACCCCGCGTCGGTGTGCACACCGCACGGCACGCTCAGCGCCGGGCACGGCGCCACCAGGTTGAACACACCGGTCATGTCCTCGGCGTGGTACCTCCCGTCGTCGGGCGGCCGCTGCCGGGTGCGGTCGGCCTTCGCCGCGGACGGCGGCGGCGTCGCCATCGTCGGGCACAGCAGGGCATCACGACCCGCGAGCACACCCGACACCCGTCGCCACACGTCCGTGCGTTGGATCTCGAGACGCTTGTAATCGGTGGCGCTGATGGAGTTGCCCAACTCGATCAGCTTCAGCACGTCGGGATCCATGACGTCGGCGTACTCGTCGACGAGGTGACCGAAGTACCCCGACATGAACACGCCCCACAGCTGGATCCACAGGAACTCGTCGGCCTCGCCGAGCTGCGGGTCGACCGGCTCGACGATCGCGCCCGCCGCCTCCAGTGCCGTCGCCGCCGCGGTGACCGCAGCCGCCACCTCCGGGTGCACCCACCAGTTCCCGAGGTCGACGCTCAACCCGAACCGCATGCCGCGCACGTCGCTCGGCGAGGGCCCATCGAGGTCGAGCGGGGTCGTGACCGACAGGATGTCGCGCTCGTCGGGGCCCTGCGTGCACCGCAGGAACAGCCGAGCGTCGTCGACGCTGCGAGCGAGCGGGCCGTGGTGGCTGATCGAGTCGAACAGCCCGGGGAGCACGTCCATCGGGATCCGACCGATGCCCGGCTTCAATCCGACCATGCCGCTCCACGCCGCCGGGATGCGTACCGAGCCGCCCATGTCGCTGCCCTCGGCGAGAGCGACGCAGCCCGAGGCAACCGCGGTGGCGCTGCCGCCCGACGAGCCCCCTGGCGTGAGCGACGGGTTCCACACGTTCCGAGTGGCGCCCCACATCGGGCTGTCGGTCTGGAGCGTGTGGGCGAACTCGGGGCTGGTGGTCGCGCCCACCACGATCGCCCCGGCACGCCGCAGCGCCTCGGTCACATAGGCGTCGTGATCGGCGACGACGTCCTGGTGCGTTCGCGACCCGACGGTGAACCGTCGCCCGGCGACCTGCGTGGTCTCCTTCACCGCCACCGGCACCCCGAACAGCGGGCCCGGCACCGCGCCGTGGACGAGCGCCTCGGTCGCGGCCCGTGCCTCGGCCCGGGCCTCGGCGGCCCAGACGTGGGCGAAGCAGTTCAACCGGGGTTGGACCTGCTCGATCCGGGCCAGGGCGAGCTCGACGAGGTCGAGCGGCGAGCACTCGCCGGAGGCGACGAGCGCCGCCTGATCGGCGGCGGAGGCGAAACAACGGTCGAGGTCGACGGACACGTCCGGACGGTACCGCGCTGCGAGCCACGCGGTCGCGCGTGCAAGGCTGTGGACGTGGCGTGGATCGTGAGTGACGGCATCGTGATGGCGTCCGCCGAGGTGGCGAGTGATCGCCGCTCCCGCAACAAGGGACTGCTCGGCCGCGACCACCTGGAGGGCGCGCTCGTCGTCGAGCACTGCCGGTGGATCCACACCTTCGGGATGCGGTTCCCGCTCGACGTCGCCTACCTCGACGCCGACGGGGCGGTCGTCAAGACGATCAGGATGAAGCGGCACCGATTGGGGGCACCGGTGTGGACGGCCCGATCGGTGATCGAGGCCGAGGCCGGGGCGTTCGCCCGCTGGGGGCTGCACGTCGGACTCGTGATCGAGCTGCGCGAGTGACCACCTCTCCTCCCCCGCCCGGCACCGCCGGACGGCTGGTGCTCGTCGCCACCCCGATCGGCAACATGGGCGACCTCTCGCCGCGCGCCGTCGAGGCGTTGCGCACCGCGGCCCTCGTGTGCTGCGAGGACACCCGCCGCACCGGCAAGCTGCTCCACCTCGCCGGCATCAGCGCCCGCATGGCGGTGGCGAACGAGCACACCGAAGCGGCCCGCGTCGACGAGGTGCTCGAGCTGCTGTCGGCCGGCCACGACGTCGCCGTCGTCAGCGACGCCGGCACCCCCGGCATCAGCGACCCGGGCGAGCGCCTGGTGAAGGCCGTGCTCGACGCCGGCCATGCCGTCACCGCGGTCCCGGGCCCCGCCGCAGTGGTGATGGCGCTCGTGATGAGCGGCATCGACAGCACCCGTTTCGTGTTCGAGGGCTTCCTGCCCCGATCGGGCGGCGAGCGGACCGAACGACTCGCCGAGGTCGCGGCCGAGCGGCGGACGACCGTGATGTACGAGGCACCCCACCGCATCGTCCGCACCGTGCACGACCTCCACCGCACCTGCGGACCCGACCGTCGCATCGCCATCGCGCGCGAACTCACCAAGCTCCACGAAGAGCTCTGGCACGGCACCCTCGACGAAGCCGTCGCCCACGTCGCGGAGACCGAGCCGCGCGGCGAGTACGTGGTGGTGCTGGCCGGCGCCGCACCGGCAGCGGCCGCCGACGACGACGCCATCCGGGCAGCGATCCTCACCGAACTGGGAAGCGGCGCCACTCGCAAGGATGCAGTCGCTACGGTGACGGCACGGCTCGGCGCCGCCAAGCGCCGGGTGTACGAGATCGCCACCGCCCTGCCTCGTGAGCCGGCGGGCCGAACGAACGACGAGACCAGATGAGCGAGTACTACGAGATCGCGAGCACCGGACCGAGCGCCGCGTTCTTCGACCTCGACCGAACGCTGATCAGCGGGTCGAGCACCTTCGTGTTCGGCGTCGCCGCCTGGAAGGCCGGCCTCGTCGCCAAGCGACAGTTCGCCCGCGACGCTGCCTCGGCGCTCACGTTCCGGCTCACGGGCGCGAGCGACGAGACCTCCCACGGTGTGCGCGACCGCATCCTCGGCGCCGTGAAGGGCGTCCGCCGCGACGACCTCGTCGGTCTCAACACCGACATCGTCCCCAAGCTCATGGAACGCGTGCGGCCCGAAGCCCGCCAGCTCGTCGACATGCACCGCCACGCCGGCCGCGCCACCTACATCGTCTCGGCGTCGCCGGTCGAGCTCGTCAGCCCGCTCGCTGCCGCGATGGGCATGACCGGTGGCATCGGCACCGTGAGCGAGATCGTCGACGGCGTGTACACCGGCCGCTTGGCCGGTCCGTTCTGCTACGGCACCGGCAAGGTCGACGCGATCCAGGAGCTCGCCCGCTGGGAGGGCCTCGACCTCGCCCAGTGCTACGCCTACAGCGACTCGGCCAGCGACCTGCCGATGATGGAGGCGGTCGGGCATCCCGTGGCCGTCAACCCCGACAGCAAGCTCGAACGCATCGCGCACCGTCGGGGCTGGCCGATCGTCATCTTCAGCCGTCGCACGAAGGCGGTGGTGCGCCGCACGTCCCAAGGAGTGGGTGCCACCTCGTTGGCGATCGGTTCGTTCGTCGTCGGCGTCAAGTACGCCAGCCGACGCCTCGCCGACTGACGGACCGAACGGGCCTCAGCGCGGCAGGAGCGCCAACTGCCGGCTCAGCGCCACCAGGGTGCCGGTCGAGTCCCACACCTCACCGTCCTCCTCGAGCATGCCACCGTGCACGAACCGGGTGCGGAACACGCACCGGACGGGCCCTGGCGCCGGCACCGCACGCACGTGGACCGTCATCTCGACGGTCGGCACCCAACCGGGCGGGATGTCGATGTTGAACACCGCCGGCGGCAGGGCGTCGGCGACCAGCAGCAGCGACAGCGTGTCGAGCGGCCGACCGTCGGCGAACCCGAACCAGCCGGCCATCTCCGCCACGCCGGCCCGCTCGCCACGGACCCAGCCCGCGTGGTCGGGATGGAGCCGCACCCTCAAGCGGTCCATCATCGCCACCGGCACGGCGCCGTTGGATTCACGGGGCACGCACTGCTCCCACGGGGGCAGGTCGGGCGGCGCGCCGTTCATCGCGACGAAGTCGCTCGCCGCGTTCGAGGCGAGGTCGCCGAACGTGCCGAGCACCTGGATCACCGTGCGGCGCTCGCCGTCGTCGCCGATCGACTCGAGCCGACCCTGCACGGTCGTGAAGCGTCGACCGGCCTTCACCACGTCCCCGGTGACCGCGGCCGGGCCCGGCCGCCCGGGCGACAGGTAGTGCGCGGTGATCGACACCGGGTCGGGTCGACCCGCCACCCGACGCAATCCTGCGGCGGCGAGCGCCATCAGGTAGCCGCCGTTGGCGTTGCCACCGATGTCCCACCCGTCGTGGATCGACGTGGCGCCGTCGTCGGCCACGTACGTTGCGTCATCGAACTCACTCATCGGGCCATCTTGGCAGCCGAGGCCGCGCGGGCGAAAGCGGTTGCCGACGAGTGCATCGGCGCCCGTATCCTGTGGTCCGTGGCACGTCTTGTCCCTTCGCGACCGATGTCGCGCCGAATGCGCACCGGCTCCTGACTCTCCCCGAGAGTCGAGCCGTCGACCGCCATTCATCCGCACCCGCGAAAGGACCCCTCATGACCAGCTACTACCTCACCACCCCCATCTACTACGTGAACGCCCGGCCGCACCTCGGCCACGCGTACACGACGATCATCGGCGACGCGCTCGCCCGCTGGCACCGCCTGCTCGGCGAGGACGTGCACTTCCTCACCGGCACCGACGAGCACGGCCTCAAGATCCAGCAGGCCGCCGAGGCCGCCGGCAAGACGCCGCAGGAGTTCGTCGACGAGATCGCCCCGCAGTTCCAGGACGCGTGGCAACGGCTGAACATCTCCAACGACGACTTCATCCGCACCACCGAGGTGCGCCACCGCATCGGCGTGCAGGAACTGCTCCAGCGCTGCTACGACGCCGGCGACATCGAACTCGACGTCTACGCCGGCAAGTACTGCGTCGCCTGCGAGGAGTACTACGCCGACGACGAACTGCTCGAGGGCGACCTGTGCCCCATCCACAAGCGGCCCGTCGAGTACTTCGAGGAGGAGAACTACTTCTTCCGCCTCAGCCGCTTCCAGGATCGGCTCCTCGACTGGTACGCCGCCCACCCGGGTGCGATCGTGCCCGAGTTCCGCGGCAACGAGGCCCTCGGCCTCATCCGCAGCGGACTGCGCGATTTCTCGGTCAGCCGCACCAGCCTGCAGTGGGGCATCCCGCTGCCGTGGGACGACAAGCACGTCGCATACGTGTGGTTCGACGCGCTCGCCAACTACATGACCGCGGTCGGCTTCGGCAGCGACGACCCGGCAGATCAGGCCTCGTTCGAGAAGTGGTGGCCCGCCCGCCACCTCATCGGCAAGGACATCATCCGCCACCACTGCGTGTACTGGCCGGCGATGCTGCTGTCGGCCGGCATCGAGCTGCCCGCCGGATGGGCGGTCGGTGGTTGGCTGCTCAGCGGTGGCGAGAAGATGAGCAAGACCTCGGGCAACGTGGTCAACCCGCTCGACCTCATCGACGAGTTCGGCGTCGACGGCTTCCGCTACTACGTGCTCGCCGACACCACCTACGGCCAGGACGGCGACTTCACCTACGAGGGCCTCACCAGCCGGTACAACAGCGACCTCGCGAACAACCTGGGCAACCTGCTGTCGCGCGTGGCGACCGTGGTGGGCAAGAAGTGCGACGGCGTCGGCCCCGCACCGCGCGCCGACTCGCCCCTCGCCGACGCTGCTGCATCCGCGTGGGACGGCACCGCCGCCGCCTGGGCGGAGGTGCAGCCCAACCGTGCGCTCGAAGCCACGTGGTCGCTCATCCGCGCCACCAACGCCTACCTCGAGGCCAACGAGCCGTGGAAGGCCGAACCCGGCCCCGCGGTCGATGCCGTGATGGGCGACGCGCTCGAGGCGCTCCGCATCGTCGCGATCCTCGCCTCGCCCGCCGTGCCGGCCACCAGCCAGCACGTGTGGGAGCGCATCGGCCTCACCGGCCAGGTCGGCGACCAGCGGCTGCCCGACGCCGCTCGCTGGGGTGGCTACCCGGGCGGCGTGTCGGTGGTCAAGGGCGACCCGCTGTTCCCGCGGAAGTAGGTCGACGCGTGGACCAGCCCGTCGTCGAGCTCGTCGACAGCCACTGCCACCTCTACGACACACGCGGCGCCGAGCTCGCCGACGTGCTCGCCTCGGCGCGTGCCGCCGGGATCGTGCAGATGGTGAACGTCGGCTGCGACGCCGCCACGACGCGAGCCGCGATCGAGATCGCCGCAGCGCACGACGGCATCTACGCGACCGCCGGCCTGCATCCGCACGAGGCCGTGCACGGGGTCGAGTCGATCCTGCCCTTCCTCGACGACCCGAACGTGATCGCGGTCGGCGAGGCGGGGCTCGACCACTACTACGACCACTCGCCCCGCGACGTGCAACGCACCGCGTTCGCCGCCCAGATCCAGCTCGCCCACGAGCGGGGGTTGCCGCTCGTGATCCACACCCGGGATGCCTGGGCCGACACCTTCGACGTCCTCGACGCCGAGGGCATGCCCGAGCGGACGATCTTCCACTGCTTCACCGGCGGGCCCGACGAGGCGCGCGCCTGCCTCGATCGCGGCGCCTTCCTGTCGTTCAGCGGCATCGTCACGTTCAAGACCGCCACCGACCTGCAGGCCGCGGCACGCCTGTGCCCCGCCGACCGCCTGCTCGTCGAGACCGACAGCCCGTACCTGGCGCCCGTGCCGCACCGCGGCCGCACCAACCAGCCGGCCTTCGTCGGCCACGTGGCCCGCTTCGTCGCCGACCTCCGCGACGAGCCACTGGCTGCGTTCGCCGCCGCCACGGTCGCCGCCACCCGCACCGCGTTCCCCGCTCTGGGCTGACGTCCGGTGGGCCGGGTGTCACCCGACGTGACACTCGACGTGACACTCAACGTGACACATCAGAGGGCGGCATGCCTTGCCTTTCACCGTTGTAGTTCGTAGCCTTTTCGTAATGGACGTTCACGAGCGCCGGCGGGTCGTCCTCGCCACGGCTTTCACCCTCGTGGCCCTCCCCGCCATCTGGCTGTTCGATCGCGACGATCCGGCCGCCTCGTCGAGCATCGCCGCCGCCGGCATCCCCGGCCCCGAGGTCACCGAGGCACCCGCCGAGATCACCGTCGAGACCGAGGTCCCCGTCTTCCTCGACAACACCGTCGTCGTGGTCGCCCCGGCCGTCATCGACGTCGCCCTGCCCGATGCACCGGGCGCCAACGAGATCACCGGCACCGCCAGCTACAAGCACTTCGATCCCACGATCGACAAGAAGTGCTCGGCGCCGCAGGCACCCTCGGGCGTGCTGCTCACGATCACCAACATCGACAACGGCCTGTCGATCACCTGCCGGAACACGATGGGCGTGTCCATCCCGTACGGCATCACGGTCGGCATCGACACCGATCTGTTCATCGAGATCGCCGACCTCGTCGACTCGCCCGTCCCGATCCGGCTGTCCTGGTAACCGGGTCACCCCGGCCACCGCCTCCTCGTGCTCTCCCGCGCCGACGTCACCCGACTGCTCGCCGACCACGGCCTCGCCGCGCGCCGTGACCTCGGCCAGAACTTCGTCGGCGACCCGAACACCGTACGCCGCATCGCACGCCTCGCGAACGTCGGACCCGACGATCACGTGATCGAGATCGGCGCCGGGCTCGGATCACTCACGCTGGCGCTGGCGGAGACCGGCGCCACCGTGCGTGCGGTCGAGGTCGACCGCGGCGTCGTGCCGGTGCTGCGCACCGTGGTGCAGGACTGCCCGAACGTCACCGTCATCGAGGGCGACGCGATGCAGCTCGACTGGGCCGAGGTGCTCGCCGGCCACGACCGGTGGGTGCTCGTGGCCAACCTGCCGTACAACGTGGCCACACCGCTCGTGCTCGACCTGCTCGACGACGTTCCGGCGATCGCCCGGATGCTCGTGATGGTGCAACGCGAGGTGGCCGAACGCTTCTGCGCCTCGCCGCGCACACCGGCCTACGGCGCCGTCACCGTGAAGATCGCGTACTGGGCGACGGCCCGCATCGCCGGTCTCGTGCCGGCCAGCGTGTTCGTCCCGAAGCCCAACGTCGAGTCGGCCCTCGCCGAGCTCACCCGCCGCGATGCGCCCGCCACCACGGCCGACTTCGCCCAACTGTTCCCGCTCGTGCGCACCGCGTTCGGGCAGCGCCGCAAGATGCTGCGCCGATCGCTCGCCGGCGTCGTCGCCCCCGAGGTCTTCGAGGAGGCAGGCATCGACGCTCAGCGGCGCCCCGAAGAGCTCGACGTCGTCGAGTGGGGCCGCCTCACCGAGGTGTGGGCGGCACACCAGCCATGAGCGACGACCCGCCCGTCACCGACGGACCCGTCACGGTCGAGGCCCCGGCCAAGCTCACGCGCACCCTGCGGATCACCGGCGTCCGCGACGACGGCTACCACCTGATCGACGCCGAGATGGTCACCCTCGAGGTGGCCGACCTGCTCACGATCGACCCGACCCGCACCGGCCTGTCGGCCGACGGACCGTTCGCCGCCGGCGTACCGCTCGACGACGGCAACCTCGTCGCCCGCGCCCTCCGCCTCGCCGGGCGCAGCGCCCACGTGCACCTCCACAAGCGCATCCCCCATGGCGGCGGCCTCGGCGGCGGATCGGCCGACGCGGCCGCCGTGCTGCGATGGGCCGGCCACGACGACCTCGTCGCCTGCTCGCGGCTCGGCGCCGACATCCCGTTCTGCCTCCGCGGCGGGCGCGCCCGGGTGACCGGCATCGGCGAGGTGCTCGAGCCGCTGCCAACCGTCGCGCTCGACCTCACGCTGGTGATCCCGCCGCTCGCGGTGAGCACCCCCGCCGCGTATCGGGCGTGGGACGACCTGGGCGGCCCCACCGCCGACGGACCGAACGACCTGGAACCGGCGGCCATCGCCGTGGTGCCCGAGCTGGCCAGATGGCGCGACCGGATCGGCGAGCTGGCCGGCATCGCCCCGGTGCTCGCCGGCAGCGGCGCGACCTGGTTCGTCGAGGGCCATCATCCGGCGTTGCAGGCGCTCGAGCCCGAGGCGATGGTGGTGCTCACCCGCACCCGGGTCTGACCGACGTCGAGCGCCGCTCGACGGCTCAGGACGAATCCGGCCCGAGACGCGACAGCGGCCCCGGCACAGCGGTTGCTGCGGGGGCCGAAGGCGTGTGGAGGCCGGCAGTGAGCCGGCGGGGACGGTTGGTTACTTGCCGCGTTGGCGCGCGTGCCGAGTCCGACGAAGCATCTTCTTGTGCTTCTTCTTCCGCATGCGCTTGCGACGCTTCTTGATCAGAGAACCCATAGCTCGTGAGACGCTATCGGGCGCGGCGTGCGATGCCAAATGCGCGACGAATGCACGCCGATCGCGTGGCAGGTGTGCGGCAAATGCTCGACGGAGGCTCGCCGATAACCTGACGCCGTCCATCCGGGGTCGTTCAATGGCAGGACAGCGGTTTTTGGTGCCGCGTATAGGGGTTCGAGTCCTCTCCCCGGAACCACGACACGACGCAACCACGACGCAACCACGGCGGGGCCCGGGCGGGACCCGTCGGATCGTTGCCGCTCGGCCACGCCGTCGGTGCGATAGAACGGTCACATGGGAGTCTCTGCCATCGTCCTCGCAGCCGGCGAAGGGTCGCGGATGCGCTCGTCGCGCCCGAAGCCCCTCCACATGATCTGTGGGCGGGCCATGGTCATGCACGTCATCCACGCCCTGGAAGGCCTGCAGGTCGACCGCACCGTCCTCGTCGTCGGCCATGGCGCCGAGCGGGTCACCAAGAAGGTGCAGGAACAGGCGCCGGCGTGGGCCAACGTCTCGTTCGTCGAGCAGACCGTGCAGCGCGGCACCGGCGACGCGGCCATGGTGGGCATGACCGTCATCCCCGGCGACGACCTCGACGACGACTCGACCGTGCTCATCCTCCCCGGCGACACGCCGCTGCTCACCCCCGACACGCTCGAGGGCCTCGTGGCCACCCACCTCGCCAACGGCAACGCGGCCACGCTCACCACCAGCGTCCTCGACGACCCCACGGGCTACGGCCGCGTGGTGCGCGGCCCGTCGAAGGCCGGTGAAGGCCGCGTGCTGCGCATCGTCGAACAACGCGACGCGAACGACGACGAGCGGGCGATCCGCGAGGTCAACATGGGCATGTACGCGTTCCGCCGCGACCTGCTCGGCCCGGCGCTGCGGCACCTCTCGCCCGACAACGCGCAGGGCGAGTACTACCTCACCGACGTCATCGGCGTGCTCGCCAGCATGGGCCACCGGGTCGGCAGCTTCGAGGCCCCCGAGGCCGAGACCCAGGGCGTCAACGACCGCTGGCAGCTCGCGCTCGCCGAGCGCGAACTGCGCAACCGCATCAACCGGCAGTGGCTCCTCGCCGGGGTCACGATGCTCGACCCTCGCCAGACCTTCCTCGACGTCACCGTCACGCTCGGCCGCGACGTCACGCTCTACCCCGGCACGATCCTGCAGGGCGACACCGTCGTCGGCGACGGCAGCGAGATCGGGCCCGACACCCGCCTCGTCGACTGCCGGGTCGGTGCGGAGGCCGTCGTCGAACAGACCGTCGGCCACGACGCGGAGATCGGCGAGGGCGCACACGTCGGCCCGTACGCCCATCTGCCCGTCGGCAGCGCTGTCGCTGCGGGCGCCACGACAGGTGCGTTCTACACTGCACCCACGGCCTGACGCCGCAGGCACGAACCACGCAGAAAGCAGCCTCGACCATGGAGAAGGTCACCACCAAGCGGATGTCGCTCTACTCAGGGCGGACACACCCCGCGCTGGCGGAGGAGGTGGCCATGCACCTCGACATCTCCCTCGGAGACGCCAACCTCGTCGAGTTCGCGAACGGTGAGATGCGCCCCCGCTTCACCGAGAGCATCCGCGGCAGCGACGTGTTCATCATGCAGACCCACTTCGGGTGCGACGGCCGCAGCATCAACGACTCGATCATGGAGCAACTGATCATGATCGACGCCGCCCACCGGGCGTCGGCCAAGCGCATCACGGCGGTCTGCCCCTTCTACGGCTACGCCCGGCAGGACCGCAAGGCCGAGGGTCGTGAACCGATCACCGCGAAGCTGATCGCCGACCTGTTCAAGGCGGCCGGCGCCAAGCGCATGGTGTCGATCGACCTGCACAGCGGTCAGATCCAGGGCTTCTTCGACGGCCCGGTCGACCACCTCACGGCGATGCCGGTGCTCGAGAGCTACATCCGGACCAACGCCGAGAATCCGGTGATCGTCTCGCCCGACGCCGGCCGCATCAAGGTGGCCGAGCGCATGGCCCAGCACCTCACCGACAAGGGCGCCGACCTCGCATTCATCTACAAGCGCCGGCCGAAGGGCACCACCAACGTGGCCGAGGCCAAGGAGGTCATCGGTGACGTCGACGGCCGCCTGTGCATCCTCACCGACGACATGATCGACTCCGGCGGCACCATCTGCGCCGCCGCCGACGTGCTCATGGCCCGCGGCGCGACCGAGGTCTGGGCGATGGCCACCCACGGCGTGCTCAGCGGCCCGGCGATCGACCGGTTGAAGAACTCCAAGATCGACCGGATCGTGCTCACCAACACGCTGCCGCTGCCGCCCGAGAAGCAGATCGACAAGATCGAGGTGCTCTCGATCGCCCCGCTGATCGCCGATGCGCTCAACGCCGTCTTCGACGACACGAGCGTGAGCGAGATCTTCGGCGGCGAGAACCAGGCCTGACCAGGTCAGATGCCGTCCCCTGCCGCCCGTGGCAGCGGGTGGCGATTCCGGTGGACGCCCCGATAACATTGCGGGCTGTTCTGCATCGCTTCTGAATGCACGCTCTGATCGAGGCTCTGTCATGTCGCAAACCAAGCTCTCCGCCACCACCGGCCGCCCCACCGGCTCGTCCTCGTCCCGCCGCCTGCGCGCCGAGGGCCACATCCCGGGCGTGCTCTACGGCCGTGGCATGTCGCCGATCAGCGTCACCGTCGAGCGTCGCGACCTCCGCCTCGCCCTCAGCGGCCCGGCCGGTTCCAACACCGTCCTCTCGCTCGAGGTCGACGGCAAGAGCTACCCGGCCGTGGTGAAGGAGCTCCAGCGCCACCCGATCAAGCGCACCGTCAGCCACATCGACTTCCTCCAGGTCAACATGAACGAGGAGATCACCGTGTCGGTGCCCGTTCGCCTCGAGGGTGAGTCGAAGGCCGTCGTCGCCACCGGCGGCATCGTCGACCCGTCGGTCGACACCATCGAGGTGCTCACCACCCCGAACAACATGCCGAACGAGTTCGTGATCGACATCACCGACATGCAGCCGCACGACGTCATCCGTCTCGCCGACGTGCCGATGCCGGCCGGCGTCACCGCCGTGGGCGATCCCGACATGCCGGTCGTCACCGTGCTGCAGAACCGTGCCAGCATCGAAGCCGCCGCTGCGGCCGCCGCCGAGGGCGACGAGGCCGGCGACGGCGACGCTGCCGCCGAGTGATGTCCGCCTTCGGGCGCACCTCCAGCTGAGCACTCCTCGTCTCCCGAGCCGTCACCTGAGTCGATCGGTCCCCTGACGTGTCCGTCCAGGCCCTGGTCGTCGGTCTCGGCAATCCCGGCAAGCAGTACGAACGCACGCGCCACAACGTCGGCGCCGACGTCATCGACGAGCTCGCCCGCCGCGCCGGCGTGGTCCTCAAGCCCGGCCGCGATCAGGCCACGGTCGCCGACGCGACCCTCCGGGGTGTCCGCGTCGTGCTCGCCTTCCCGCTCACCTACATGAACGAGAGCGGCCAGGCGGTGCGACCGCTGATGAAGCGGCACGGGCTCACCGAGCCGACCCAGTTGATCGTGCTCCACGACGAGCTCGACCTCCCGCCCGGGGTGGTGCGGGTGAAGGCCGGCGGCGGCCTCGCCGGCAACAACGGTCTGCGCAGCATCACCGCGCATCTGCACACACAGGACTACCTCCGCGTCCGCATCGGCATCGGCAAGCCGCCGTCGAAGGAGAAGGGCGCCGGCCACGTGCTGTCGAAGATGCCGCCCAAGGAGCGGGCGCTGCTCGACGTCGCCGTGCAACACGCCGCCGACGCGGTCGAGGTGCTCCTCACCGACGGCATCGACGCCGCGCAGCGCATCTACAACTCCCCCACGCTCGACCCGATCCCCGACTGAGCCTGCCGCTCGCGCTGCACCGAGCAACCTCGACCACGCAGTACGTTCCAGCGATGGTCGACATCTCCTGTGCGTTCGCGACATCGATGGCCACCCCCGAGCACGTGGCCCTGGCCGAGGAGCTCGGCTATCGCCGGGCCTGGCTGTACGACTCGCCCGCGCTGTATCCCGACGTGTGGATGGTGCTCGCCGAGTGTGCTCGGCGCACGTCGACCATCGAGATCGGGCCGGGCGTCGCGATCCCCTCGCTGCGGCACCCGATGGTGACGGCCGCGGCGATCGGCACCCTCGCCGCGCTCGCGCCGGGTCGGGTGAACGTGGCGATCGGTTCGGGCTTCACCGGTCGGCTGACGCTCGGCCAGAAGCCGCTCCGGTGGTCGTTCGTCCGCGAGTACGTGCTCGCCGTGCAGGGCCTGCTCGCCGGCGACACCGTCGAATGGGAAGGTGCACCGATCCGGATGATGCATCCCGACGGGTACGGCGCGCCGCGCCCGGTGCGCGTGCCGATGATCCTCGGCACCGGCGGCCCGAAGGGCGAGGCCGTCGCGCACGAGCTCGGCGACGGGGTGTTCGTCACCTCGCCCACCGATGGGTTCGACCAGTGCTCGGTGCTCACGTTCGGCACGGTGCTCGACGACGGCGAGGACGCGGGGAGCGACCGGGCGATGGCCGCCGCCGGCCACGCCGGAGGGCTCGCGTTCCACGCCCTCCACCTGCGCGGCCAGGCCGGTTCGCTGCCCGGCGGCGACCGGTGGATCGCCGCACTCGAGGAGTTCCCCGAGCGTGAGCGTCACCTGGCGCAGCACGAGGGCCATCTGATCGAGGCCAACGAACGCGACCGGCTCGTCGTGACCGGCGATCTGCTGGCGATGCTCGGCTACGCCCGCACCGCCGACGCCTGGCGGGCGCACCTCGAGCACCAGGCGACGCGGGGAGCGACCGAGATCGCCTACCAGCCCGCCGGACCCGACATCGCCGGCGAGCTCCGACGCTTCATGGTCATGGCCCGCGGCTGACCGCGCCGCGGTACGTCAGCCGGCCGGCCGGTCCTCGACGATGCGGCCCGCTTCCAGCCGAACGGTACGTGTGAGGCGCACGTGCTGGAGCAGGTCGCGGTCGTGGGTGACGAGCAGCACCGTGCCCTGAAAGGCGTCGAGCGCGATCTCGAGCTGCTCGATCGCCGGCAGGTCGAGATGGTTGGTCGGCTCGTCGAGCACGAGGCAGTTGGTGCCGTTGGCCATCAGCAGCGCGAGCACCGCGCGCGTCCGCTCACCGGGCGACAGCGACACCGTCGGCCGGCCGACCTCGTTGGCTCCGATGCCGAACTTCGCGAGGAGCGTGCGCGCATCGGGGACGGTCATGCCGGTGGCGCGCATGAACGCGTCGAGCACCGTGTCGTCGTCGGCGAGCTGCTCGCGCCGCTGTTCGAGCTCGCCCACCACCACACCCGGGCCGAACCATCGCTCGCCCTCGTCGAGCGGGCGTCGACCGAGGATCACGTCGATGAGGGTGCTCTTGCCGCTGCCGTTGTGGCCGACGATCGCGATCCGCTCGCCCGCACCGATGTCGAGTTCGATCGGGCCGAGCGTGAAGTCACCGGCACGTACGACGGCGTGGGTGAGTCGGACGACGACGTCGCCACTGCGGGCCGTCTCGCCGAAGGTGAGCCGCAGCTGCCATGCCTCGCGCGGTTCCTCCACCACCTCGAGGCGCTCCATCGCCTTCTCGGTGCGGGCCGCTTTGCCGGCGAGCTGCTCGCTCTGGTTGACCTTGAACGACTTGATGTGCTTGTCGCCGTCGTCGGGTTTCCGCTTGGCCTTGCTGAGTCCCTGTGTGGCCCACTCACGCTCGCGCTGGGCGCGGCCGGCGAGGGTCGCCTTCTTGTCGGCGTACTCCTCGTAGCGCTCTCGGGCGTGGCGTGCCGCGACCTCGCGCTCGGCGAGGTAGGCGTCCCAGCCGCCACCCGTCACCGTGATGCGATGGGTGAACTCGTCGAGCTCGGCGACATGGGTGACGGTTCGTCGCAGGAACGCCCGGTCGTGACTCACGATCGCGACCGCACCCTGGCGGTCGAGCACCCAGCGTTCGAGACGGGCGAGGCCGTCGAGGTCGAGGTCGTTGGTTGGCTCGTCGAGCAGGAACACGTCGAAGCGGGCGAGCAGCAACGCGGCCAGACCCACCCGGGCGGCCTCACCACCCGACAGCGTCGCCATCGCCTGATCGAGCAGTCGCGGGGTGAGGCCGAGCTCGTCCCACACGGGCCCGATGCGGGTGTCGAGGTCGGCACCACCGAGGTGGAGCCAGCGGTCGAGCGCCGTGCTGTACCGGTCGTCGCTGCCCGGTTCGCCGCCGGCGAGCGCCGCGGTCGCAGCGTCGAGTTCGGCCGAGGCCTCGGCCACGCCCGTGCGTCGACCGAGGAACTCGAGCACGGTCTCGTGATCGCTGCGGTCGGGTTCCTGCGGGAGGTAGCCGACGGTCGCGTCGGCCGGCATGCGCACGACCTTGCCCTCGTCGACTCGCTGCAGGTCGGCGAACACGCGCAGCAGGGTGCTCTTGCCGACGCCGTTGGGGCCGACGAGTCCGACGCGCCAACCGGCGGCGAGCTGGAGCTCGGTGTCGTCGAACACGACAGTTCGACCGAGGGTGAGCTTGAGGTGCTTGGCGTGGAGCGAAGCGGTGGTCACGAGGTTCTCCTGGAGGCAAGGGCCGCGACGTCGGGCATCGGACATCGGACGGCGGGACGGGCTCGGGAACGTCGACTCACAGCACGACCCCATCCTGCCATGTGCTTCGTGAGCGACATGCGCCATATCGGCGCATCCGGCTCTCGAACGTCGTCGGTTCGTGAGCGAAACGCCGCGTGACGCGGCGTTTCGCTCACGAAGCACCGGTCGGCGGCGACGGTTGGCACGGGGTTGCGGGCGGTCGCGGTGGGTACCCTCGGGGGCCAGATGTCGCTCGCCGAACTGCCACCGCTGCTCCGTGCCGATCCGGGGCTCACCCACGCCTTCGGCGACCCCTACGCGCTCGTCGCGGTGCCCGAGTCGGCGCGAGCCGTCGCGATCGCCGCCCTCGCCCAGCTCGGCGGCCGCCGTCCCCTGCTCGTCGCCACACCGACCGGCAGCGACGCCGGTCAGCTGTTCGACGATCTCGCCCAGTTCATGCCCCGCGGCGACGTGGTGCTGTTCCCCGCGTGGGAGACCCTGCCGTTCGAGCGCGTGAGCCCGAGCGTGGAGACGATGGGACGCCGGCTCGAGGTGTTGTGGCGTCTGCGGACCCCCGATCGGATGCCGGCGATCGTCGTCACCGGCGTGCGCGCCCTGCTGCAGAAGCTCGGGCCCGACGCCACCTCCGTCGAGCCGATCCGAATCCGGCCCAACGACATGCTCGACGCGGACGACGTGCTCACCCGGCTCGTGCACATGGGCTATCGGCGCGAGGAACTGGTCGAGCACCGCGGCGAGGTCGCCCGGCGCGGCGCGATCATCGACGTGTTCCCGTCGACCGCCGACGCCCCGATCCGCATCGACCTGTGGGGCGACGAGGTCGACCGCCTCACCGAGTTCACCGTCAACGACCAGCGGAGCACGAACGACCTCGACGAGGTGCTGATCTTCCCGGCCCGCGAGCTGATGCCGAGCGACGCCGTGCGCGCCCGCGCCGCCGAGCTCGTCGGCGAGGAGCCCTGGGGTCGCGAACACTGGGAGCGCCTTGCCGAGGGCAGCCTGTTCGACGGCATGGAGAGCTGGGTGCCGTGGCTCGTCCGCGAGGACGAGCTGATCACCGACGTGCTCCCCGACACCGCGAAGGTGGTGCTGCTCGAACCGCGGCGCATGCGCGACCGGGCCAACGACCTCCTCGCCGAGGAGGACGACCTCGCCCGCACGCTCGCCAGCACGTGGGCCCGCGATGCCGAGCGTCAGTTCCCCCGCCTGCACGCCGAGACCGACCGCGTCCTCGGCGCCGGCCAGCAGACGTGGACGATCAGTTCGACCCCGTCCGGTCCCGATGCGCCCACCGTGTCCGCCAGCGGCTGGGGGCCCGTGGTCGGCGACGGCGAAGGGCTGGCCACACGCCTGCGCGAACTCCTCGTCGACCAGTACCGGGTGGTCGTCGCCGCCGACGGCGACGGCTCGGCCCAACGGCTCGCGGCGCTGTTGCGCGACCGCGGCCTCGAGTTCAAGGCCGCCACCGACACCACCGACCTCTCGAAGCCCGGCGGCTACGTGGTCACCGCGCCGCTGCACCGCGGCTTCCTCCTGCCGGCGGCGAAACTCGCCGTCGTCGCCGAGGGAGACCTCACCGGTCGGCGCCGGGCACACCGACAGTCGCGCCCGCGCAAGCGCCAGAGCGCCGGCTTCTTCGAGGACCTGAAGCCCGGCAACTACGTCGTGCACCACCAGCACGGCGTCGGCCAGTACGACGGCATGGTGAAGCGCACCATCGGCGGTGTGGAGCGCGACTACCTGCTCCTGTCGTACAAGGGCGGCGACAAGCTCTACGTGCCGAGCGACCAGATCGACACCCTCCGCCAGTACGTCGGCGGCGAGACGCCGTCGCTGCACCGCCTCGGTGGCGCCGACTTCGCGAAGGCCAAGTCGCGGGTGCGCAGTGCCGTGCGCGAGATCGCGCAGGAGCTCGTCGTGCTCTACCAGAAGCGCGTCAACGCCCACGGCCACGCATTCGGACAGGACACCCCGTGGCAGGTCGACATGGAGGACGCGTTCCCCTACGCGGAGACCCCCGACCAGCTGAAGGCGCTCGACGACATCAAGCAGGACATGGAGCGAGCGTTCCCGATGGACCGGCTCCTGTGCGGCGACGTCGGCTTCGGCAAGACCGAGGTGGCCGTCCGCGCCGCCTTCAAAGCCATCCAGGACGGCAAGCAGGTCGCGGTCCTCGCCCCCACCACGCTGCTCGCCACCCAGCACGGCAACACCTTCGCCGACCGTTTCGCCGGCTTCCCGATCCGCGTCGAGGTGCTCAGCCGCTTCCTCACCCAGAAGGAGGCGAAGAAGGTCATCGAGGGTCTCAAGACCGGTGAGGTCGACTGCATCATCGGCACCCACCGTCTGCTCGCCGAGGGCATCGAGTTCAAGGACCTCGGGCTGCTCGTCGTCGACGAGGAGCAGCGCTTCGGCGTGCAGGCCAAGGAGTCGATGAAGAAGCTCAAGACCAACGTCGACGTGCTCACGCTGTCCGCCACCCCGATCCCGCGCACGCTCGAGATGAGCCTGGTCGGCATCCGCGACCTCAGCCTGCTCCAGACCCCACCCGCCGACCGCCAGCCGATCCTCACCTTCGTCGGCGAGTACGACGAGCGCGTGGCCGTCGAGGCCATCCGCCGTGAACTCCTCCGCGAAGGTCAGGTGTTCTGGGTGCACAACCGGGTCAACTCGATCGACGAGTGCGCCCACCGTCTCCGCGAGCTCGTCCCCGAGGCCCGCATCGCGATCGCCCACGGGCAGATGGACGAAGGATCGCTCGAACAGGTGGTCGTCGACTTCTGGGAGGGCCGCTTCGACGTGCTGGTGTGCACCACCATCATCGAGAGCGGCATCGACATGCCCACCGTCAACACCCTCGTCGTCGAGCGGGCCGACCTGCTCGGCCTCGGCCAGATGCACCAGCTGCGCGGCCGCGTGGGCCGCAGCGGTTCACGCGCCTACGCCTACCTGTTCCACCCGCAGGACGCGCGGCTCACCGAGGAGGCGTACGAACGCCTCCGCACCATCGGCGAGGCGACCGACCTCGGTAGCGGCTTCAAGATCGCGATGCGCGACCTCGAGATCCGCGGCGCCGGCAACCTGCTCGGCGAGAGCCAGAGCGGCCACATCGCCGCGGTCGGCTACGACCTCTACTGCCAGATGGTCACCGAGGCCGTCGGCGAGATGAAGGGCGACGCCCCCAAGCCGGTGAGCGAGGTGAAGCTCGACGTGCCCACCGACGCCTACCTGCCCAAGGAGTACGTCACCAAGGAGGAGCTGCGCCTCGAGGCGTACCGCCGTCTCGCCGGCGTCACCACCGCGTCCGAGGTCGACGACATCCGCACCGAGTGGGAGGACCGCTACGGCCCGGTGCCGCCCGAGGCCGACGCCCTCCTCGATGTCGGGTACCTGCGGGCCGAGTGCCACCGCCTCGGCCTGAAGGACGTGAGCATCCAGTCGAACGCCGCTCGCCTCGCGCCGCTGCGGCTCAAGGTGAGCGAGGACATGCGCCTGAAGCGTCTCGCCCGCACCGCGATCCTGAAGGACGACACCGATCAGCTGGTGGTGCCGATCGCCCGCGGCGCCACCCCTGCCCGGTTCATCGTCGGTCTCCTGCGTGAGCTCATCCCGCCCGACGGCCCGCCGACGGGCGGCCCGAACACCGTTGCCGAGTCGATCCCCGCTCCCGCCGGCGGCCGGGTCATCAGCAGCCGGCCCCGCTGACCCATGCGCCTCCAGCTCGCCAAACCAGCCGAGCACACCGCGGTCGTGTCGTGGCCGCTCACCACGCGGCTCGACGACTGGGACATCGACGGCATGCACTCGGTGATGGGCCTGCACCGACACGTCGTTCGCATGGTCGAGACCCCCGACACGGCCTACGTGGTCAAGGAGCTGCCCGATCTGCTCGCGGAGCGCGAGTACCGACTGCTGCGCCAACTGGTCGAACACGGCCTCCCCACCGCCGAGGTGGTCGGGGTCGTCACCGGTCGGGTCGACGACGACGGCGGCCCCGGCGAGGGGCTGCTGATCACCCGCCACGTCGACTACTCGCTTCCCTACCGCATCCTCCTCAGCGGTCGCGGCCTGCAGATCCCGTACCTCGGCGAACGGCTGCTCGACTCACTCGCCGGCCTGCTCGTGCGGCTGCACCTCGCCGGCTTCTACTGGGGCGACTGCTCGCTGTCGAACACGCTCTTCCGCCGTGACGCCGACGCGCTCCAGGCGTACATCATCGACGTCGAGACCGGTGAGCTGCACGAGTCGCTCAGCGACGGCCAGCGTCGACTCGACCTCGAGATCGCCACTCAGAACGTGGCGGGCGACCTGATCGATCTCCAGGCCGGCGGGCTCCTCGCCGACGGGATCGACCCGATCGAGACGGCGCTCGCGATCGAGGAGAGCTACTCCCGGTTGTGGGCCGAGCTCACCCTCACCGAAGAGTTCCGGGTCGACGAGACCTTCCGCGTCGACCAACGCCTCCGCCGGCTGCACGACCTCGGCTTCGACGCGTCGGAGCTCGAGCTCGTGAGCGTCGCCAGCGGCACCCACCTCCGCCTCGTACCCCGCGTGGTCGAACACGGCTTCCACGCCCAACGACTCAAGGCGCTCACCGGCATCGTCGCCGGCGAGAACCAGGCGAGACGGCTCCTCCACGACATCCGGCGCTACGGCACCACCCTCGAGGGCCGTTCGGGCAAGCGCGTCCGCGAGGCGGTCGCCGCCGCACGCTGGATGGACGAGCGGTTCGAACCGACGATCGCCGCGATCCCGAGCGACCTGGCCGGCAAGCTCGAACCGGCCGAGCTGTACCACCAGGTGCTCGAACACCGCTGGTTCATCTCCGAGGCGGCCGGCTACGACGTCGGCATGGCCGACACGATCGACTCGTACGTGCGCAATGTCCTCACCCCGGCCCGCCACGAACAGATCACCCTGCCGCCCCTCACCCAGGAGCTCCAGGCGATCACCGCCGACATGGCCCGCCCCGCGGAGTTGCCCGAGGAGTCGCCCGAGGAGTTGCCCGTGGCACACGTCGAGGCCGACGAGGCCGGAGACTGAGTCGGCCGGTGGGCCGACCGCTAACGTCTGCTCCCGTGACAAGTCGATTCGTTCGTAGCTCCCTCGTCGTCGCAACTGCGCTCCTCGTTGCGGTGGGGACCGTCGGATGCGCCACGTTCGAGACCGACCGAGTCGCTGCGGTCGATGACCGGGAACTCAGCCAGGACGATATCGCGTCGATCCTGGAGAGCGAGC